>CAYHCF010000013.1:51538-87441 GCA_964355075.1 uncultured Chitinophaga sp. | reverse complement strand
AAACTCTGCATTCCTAATTGCCAAAAATCGTGCATTATTACTTCCCGACTACAATAGGTTGGAAATACCATTAAGATAAATGATATTAGAACAGTTAAGCGATGAATTGTGTTTTTTAAAAAGTTTTTCATGATTTTAATTGTTAAATTGTGGTTAATTTTTTTGATTCCTTGTCCGCGGTTATGAATCGGATCAAAATTCCACAACAAAACTTTATTAATCTATTCCATATTTGATAAAAAAAATCATCAAATGATAAAAAAAATTATATTTATACTATTCTTTCAATTATATTGATAACCCTCTCTAAAAGTTTAATTTTCATTTTGAAATCATCCTCATCGGATTTTATTCTATCATTTAGAATCTCTCCATTTTTACTGCCTTTTAAGCGAGTTACAATAATACTCTCTCCATTTTTTGTCATCATTATATCATTTGGTTCAACGTTTAGGCAGGTGCATAAATCAATCAATACATCAAATTTAACATTAGAATCATCCTTTTCATATTTCGCTATTGTTGATTGGGACATACCAACGGATTCTGCCAGCTCCAATTGAGATAGTTTATTTTGATAACGTAATTTCCTTAACTTGGTTGAATCCAATTTCATAAATTATTGAAATGTAAACCTATAAAGTACTTTATTGATATTTTTTACTATTAATCTGATTAAAGGGTACCTCTAAAAACTACTTTTTGCGATGCCAGTTTCGACACAAATATTATAATATGGTTTTCTAAAAACCTAACTTTACCCCCCCCCTATTTTATATATAACTGAATATCAATACTATATGAAGCAATGTCGTTCACGACTGACATACTTATCCCATAGCACACACCAATTTTAATTGAGTACATCGACAAATATTGTAAGTGAGGCTCATCATCCCGATTTTTGGCATTTGACTGGCAATGCCAACCGTAAGGATTTATTTTTTCTTGTTTTTCTAATTTCTTAAGCAAATAATAGAAAAACAGATCATAATTCATTCTCATGCTATTAACAATCAATTATTATATCATTTATAAGTTTTTAGATATCCATTAAAACACTAAAAGCATCTTTGAATTCCGATTAACCACCTGAATTTAAAATTAGTTTCCTCCTCAAATGGGGCATTGCTAAGATAAACGGGCATGTCGAACCTGATTACAAGCGGTTTGGGCTCATCCAATATGCCAAACTTTTTTATGGTTAGTGCAAAACCCGCACCCCCACTTGCTAAAACCGGTGTGGTTATACTGCTTAACGAACCGGCTATCTTTGAATCCAGTATAGTTGGATTATTCAATTTCAACAAGCCTGCATCCATAAATAAATAACTGTCAATATGAAAGTATTTTGACAGCCAACCCAGCTTCAAAGGAATAAATTTATCATAATCAATTTCTAAATTCACCGCCGCTCCCGAGTTCCCTTTGTATAAATAATATTGATCCCATTTTACATTTACAGGCATTAAATACCCGGTATATCCCCTAATGTTTAATCCACCTCCGGTTTGTAAATGATTGCTTACCGTTCCATACTTAAACCCATCAGCAGGCAAGGTACCTGCAGAACGTGTGTATTTGTTTTCAATCATTTCTTCCGGGTTAGCTCCTGCCAGATACAGTTGAGATTCAGGCGCCACAAGGGTTCCCGTCATATATTGTGCAAATAAACGGGTTCTGATTTCGAACTTGCTCAAGTTATTGTTCTGAACGATATTGAGATAAACTGTTGCATAATCAAAATCAGAAAACAAAGCAGAGCTTCGCAAACCAAATAATAAGCTTCCATTACCTTTTAGTGCATTGTAATTTTTCTCCACCTCTAAGTTCAATATATTATTCCATTGCTTATAAGATGAAATTTCGGGATAAAAACCGGCTCCCGGAATAACTATTTGTTGGTAGGCAGGCAAATAATAAAGCTGTACCCGATGCATGCTTTTTGCGAAAATTCTGTAAGTAGTGTTTTCAATGGTTTTGTTAATTCCAATTTGGTTCACATATATCCCATCTAAGGAGCGTGACTGAAAACTGAAATCCATAAATTTACCTATACGATTTGCGTAGGAAGCCGAATAATGTATGTGATCAATTTTACTGCTTTTACTATACGTTGTTGCATCATAATTGGCACCTGCTCCGGTATTGTACCAAACACTCAACTTAAATACATGCTTTTGGTTCAGGTAATTGCCATTAACATGCAATCCTGCTTTTAAACCATCATAATTATTGAACCATATGGCGGGTCTCCATTTAAAAATATAATGTAAGCGATCGGGAGGGTTATTTATTTGGTGGTCGAAACTAAAAAGTACCGGACATTTAGTGCTATTGTTTAACTGATTAATATCGGCCAATCGGTGCGAAGGGTCGATCACAACGTATTTAATATCTTTTGAATAGTTAATCGTTGTTGTATATTGTTGGTTCAGCATACCCCAACCCCGCCAGGTTGGAAGTACGGTAGCTCCATCTTTTTTTGCAAAATAGGTATTGGGAATAATAAACCGCTGCACACTCGAATCCTTGCCAATAACCGAAAAATCTATGGGCATCTGCATACTGCCCTTCCGGCTGAACCGAATCTGAACCTGATCCTTATCCATTCGTTTCACACCGTCAATTCCATAATCAATGCTTTTTGTCGTTTCCATCCACTGGTCGAAGAACCAATTTAAATCAACATGCGTATATTGGATGATGCTGTTTCTGAAATCTTCAACATAGGGATGACACATTTTGTATTGATTAAAATAATGCTGCATGGCTTTTATAAACAAATCATCACCTAACACATATTGAAGATTATACAGCATCGTTGCCGTTTTATAATAAACATGTCCATATCCGCCACCATGATTCAAAGCTCCGTTAAAATCATCGCTGTGCGTATTTAAAGTCATATCATTCTGGTTAACTGCATCCCGCAAATAGCCATTCATTACTACCTGATCCATCTGAGACATGGGTCTGTAATACCCGTTAAAGTATTTCGATTTTCCTGTACTCCTTTTTTGTTCTTCGGTTAGCCGGCTCATGCTCCAATGACTGAGAAATTGGGTAAAGCCTTCATCCAGACAGGCGCGATAGGTTTCGTTGTTGCCCACCATACCAAAGAACCAATTGTGACCAACTTCATGAGCGATCAAAAAATAATAACCCGGACTACCGCCTCCATCGAGTGTGAGCATCGGATATTCCATTCCGTCTCGGGCATCGGCACAAATCATTTTTGGGTAGGCATAGGTCCCAAAATCGCGGCTATACATTTGGATAATCTTTGAACAAAACAATGCCGCATCCTGCCAGCGCGCGGCATGTTGTTCCTGAGCCAAAGCAATGCATCTTACTTTTTTATTGGGGTTATCCGGTAAATCCAAAACCACCTCACCTATTCTAAAAGTTGGATCAGCCACCCATGCAAAATCATGTGTATTTACTGCCCTGAATTTCCAGGTTTTATATGTTCCGTTGGGTTCAACAATTATGGATGGTTTTTCTTCCCATGGCTTTTTGACAAAGTTTTTAATCGCTAACTTCTCGCGAAGTGCTACAGGTAATACTTCCAACTCATTTTGCAATTCACCGGTGGCATCAAGGATATACTGGTTTGGAAGAGAAAGCGACACTTCAAACTGACCAAAATCTCCGTAGAATTCCTTTCCCAAGTGCTGGTCGGTGGCCCAGCCAAACTTTCTATCATATACACATATACGCGGATACCAGTGCACGCCATCGTATTGTTTATTTCCAAAACCATCCGTAAATATTTTCATTCTGCGCCGTTGGTTTCCACCAATCTCAAAATAGGTTTTGAACTCCATATTAATTTGAGCCGAAGAATTGGGTAAGATTGGGAATAGCAATTTCACCTTCATGATAGAATAATCAATTACAGGAGTAATTGGCATTCCGTTAATCATGAACGAGCTAAGCTCGGTGCCTTTGCCTGCTTCTTCATATTTGCCAAATTTCTGTTTGAAGTGATTTGCAACATTTAAACGCTCCATATAGCTTCCTCTGATAAAGGAATTTTGATACAGATGAAAATAAACATCATACAAAGTATCTGGCGAATTATTATAATAGGTTAATTGTTCGCGCCCACTGACTACATCCAGTGAATCGTCTAATATGGCATCAATTTTATAGTGTACATCCTGTTGCCAGTATGCGGCATCAGGTTTCCGGTTCTTCCAGTAATAGGGGTTTTCGGCACTGCGGTATTCAAAGTTCTGGGCTTGAATAGCCAGAAAAGGCAGGAGTAAAAAGATCAGGAATAGCTTTCTCATATAGCTCCAAAAATAACCAGCCTGAGTTAAATGGCAAAGATTTTTATTTGTTAAGGTTTTATTGATAGATTGAATCTTTTTATTTTCAAGTCATTTTATTTATAAAATTTTTCCCTTAAAGTTGCAATATGATCATCAAACCAAAAGAAGGGGATTATGCACCCTATTATGCGCCATATATTGCACTGGTTCCTGAAACAGATAATATCCTTGGCGAACTGTTAAAACAACATATGGAGACCATTGAATTATTAACTTCTTTGGACGACAACACCCTACAAAGCAGTTATGCGTCAGGCAAGTGGACCATTATGGAGATTGTTTGTCATTTAATAGATTGTGAAAGGATATTTTGTTACCGGGCATTAAGATTTGCCCGAAAAGACCTCACGCCATTGATAGGCTTTGATCATGATTATTTTGTAAAAAACAGCAAATCCAATACTAAAAAGATATTGAATGTTGTTAAAGAATTTTCTTTGCTGAGAGCAAGCACCATCGAGTTATTCGGAAGTTTTGACGAGGAAATGCTGAGTCAGATAGGGTCAGCAAATAATAATATCGTTAGGGTTGGCGCACTGCCCTATATTATTTGCGGACATGAAATTCATCACCGCAATATAATCGAGGAGAAATATATCGGGAAATAGGAATTCTCTTAATACGAATCCCGATAGCAATCGGGAGAGAAATGAGCTCTGTGTGTATTTCCATCTCTGGCTACTGTGTTAGAAAAAAGTGCCGGTTAAACCAGTCATAAATGCGATGGCAGAATAATAAAAAAGACCGCTGTAATAAGATTTCCGGCAATTATCGGTTGATGGATAAGATAAAAAATGACAGTACTAAAAACCCTGACTTTTAGCTATTAACAAAATTTTTATTAGTTTCGTTTTGTTTATGCTTACCCTTACACATAAGAATAAATGATTGAAAATATTGACCAATTCAGAATAAAGCTGGTAAATAGCCTGAAGATAAAAAACATGAGCCTGCTTATAGTTTTTTCATTAATGGCTATTGTTTCACATCTATTTTTCATGAAATCTATCGGAGATATTGATATGGATGGTTTTATGATTAATCAAAGTGGAAAACAGCGATTCCTGTCTCAATCAATTTCTTTTTTGGCCACAAGATTTGTCCAGACAGTTCATACTCCCGAACATGAAAAAATAAAAGACAAATTCTTAATGTCAATAGATGAAATGTGGTCCATTCATCAATTTCTGGAAGATGATAATACTGCTGTTATGGCTAAATTTCATTCCAAAAGAATTGATTCAATATATAATAGTGCTCCTTTTTATTTGAGTGACAGAGTTCGTAAATTCTTAAACGAGGCATATCTTTTGTTAGATTCAAAGGATGAGGAAATCTCCACTTCGAATCCTCATTATATCTATTTAATAAATTCTTCTGCTATGCTGCTTTCTGATTTAAATCTGATTACCTCACAATATGAGGTTGAAAATTTGGAATCAGTAAATGATTTCAGATATAGCCGTACCTATTATCTCCTGTTTTCCATTCTGTTTTACATCATCATTTTTGTTTTTTATTTTGATCCTATGACTAAACGAATTAACAATAATTTGGTAGAGATCAGTAAAAAAGAAAATGAAATAGATACTATAAATAATAAACAAATTTCCACAATCATTGATGTGCAGGACAGAGAGAGGCAAAGAATTGCCAACGATTTACACGATGGATTAATTCAATCCCTGACGACCATCTCCTATAAAATAAAAAATGAAATTGACAAAGTTCCGGAATATGGTTCCGGGAATAATTTAAATGAAATCAGTTCTATGGTAGATAAAGCAATTGGTGAAACCCATAATATTGCCTATAGCATCATTCCACCTATGCTCAGGGAATTCGGACTTGTGCCCACTATCAATGCTTTGTGTGAAGAAATGAAATCGCAATTGAAAATTCATGTCGTTTTACAAGTATATGAATTATCAGAACGTCTGGAAGAAAGGTTGGAATTAAACCTTTACCGGATTACACAGGAAGCGATAAATAATGTGATCAAATATGCGGATGCAAAAAATGTTCTGATCCAGTTGATTCGTCACCCCTCCTCCATAACCCTGATTATAGAGGATGACGGTATCGGATTTGATCTTAACCTGATGCCGTCGTTGAAGGGTTTGGGGCTCTTGAATATTGAAGAAAGAACAAAAGCATTTGGTGGAACATCATCTATAAATTCCTCACTTGCCCAGGGGACAGAAATCATGGTGGAAATACCGATAATTAATACTTAATAATATGAAAAATTTCAGAATTCTTATTGCGGATGATCATTCAATAGTAAGAGAAGGTATTAAAAATATGCTGAAAGAAATTGATGGTTTTGAAATTGTTGGAGAGGCCGAAAACGGCAATGAGGCAATTGAACTTATCTCCAAATTATCACCTGATATATTAATTACGGACATCTCAATGCCTGAAATGTCGGGTATTGAGGCCATTCAAATCATTAAGAAGGAATTCCCGGATGTTAAGACTTTAATATTAACGATTCATTCGGAAGAAGAATACATTGAACAGATCATTAAATCGGGGGCAACGGGTTGTTTGTACAAAAACGCCGGTAAAAGTGAATTTGAGCTTGCCATTCGTACCATAGGAAGTGGTGAAAATTATTATTGCAGAGGATTTTCAAATTTTATATTAAAAGATTACTGTACCATGAAGGAAAATTCAGGCAATGAAAATCAAAAGGATAAAAGCTCCTATCTCACTTCGCGGGAAAAACAAATTCTTAAGCTGATTGCCGAAGAAGTATCAAATAATGATATTGCCGAAAAATTGTTTATCAGTGTCAGAACAGTTGAAACTCACCGGAAAAATATGATGCAGAAACTAAATCTTGATTCAACGGTAGCTTTGATAAAATACGCTATTCATGAGGGAATAATCAAGGTTAATTAATTGTATTCAAAAGCAAAAAAGATCATTGCTCCATCTTTGATCCGGAATACCACATCAACCCTGTCGGGAAAAATATCTTTCTCTAACCTATTACCAGTTATAGTACTATTTCTTATTTTTCTTTTCTAAAACTACGTAGTTTCTGGTATTTGAGTATACCAAAAAATCAGTAGACAAATTACAGGTTTGCTGGTATTGTACGCCCCTTCCTCATCCCTTTACCTTTGAATTGCGTTATGAAGACTTGTCCTTATTGGAAATTTTGATAAAAAGTCTTATCACTTATTTCAGAATTCAAAAACATGAACCCTATGATAATTCAACATTTGAACATTATTGAATTAAAAGCATGAAACAACATAAACAAAGGTAATCAAGATGAAAAAAGAGAAAAATGAATCAGGAAAAGAAAACCGGAGAAATTTTTTAAAGAAAAGTTTAATGGCAGGTGGAACATTGGCGGCAGGGATAATTGGGATTGATCGGGTTATATCAAAGGAGGAAAATACTGGTACCAGCAAAGTAGTGATATGCCAGGGTAAAGTGTACAAAACCGATTCCAAAAACCTGAAGGAATATACACAGGAACCCATTTCAAATGAAGAAGCAAGAAAAGGCATTGAAGGCAGAAAATTTGTGATGGTAATTGACCTTGCAAAATGCGATGGTTGTAAAAAGTGTACGGATGCTTGTCAGTCAATGCACCTAACAGAGCCTGATCGTGAATGGATAAAGGTATTCAAAATGAAAGACTCTGAAACTACCTCACCGTATTTTTTACCAAAACCCTGTTTCCATTGCGATAATCCACCCTGCACAAAAGTTTGTCCGGTGAATGCAACTTTTAAACGCCAGGACGGAATTGTATTAATAGACAATGAACGCTGTATCGGTTGTAGAATGTGTATGGCTGCCTGCCCATATTCAACACGATTCTTCAATTGGTCACATCCGGTTCAAAATGCATCCATTACAAATGAACCCTATTCGGCTGAAAAAGGATACCCAAGAAGAATGGGAACAGTTGAGAAATGTGATTTCTGCCCGGATATGATTCGGAAGGGTGAAATGCCTGCCTGTGTTACAGGATGCCCCATGAATGTAGTATATTTTGGCGACCAGAATGAAAATGCAGTAACAAATTCTTCAGGCACAACTTTAAAACTATCGCAACTTCTCGAAGATAATGCCGGATACCGGTTATTGGACGACCTGGGAACAGAGCCAAGAGTTTATTATCTGCCACCGAAAAACCGGAAATATCCAACTCCTGAAATAAATCCTATGGATAATGAAGATGCCAACGGTCATAAAAACAAAAAGATGGATATGGATCATATGATCTTATAATATTAAATAAAATTAAAACCAAAACTGCAGAAAAATGAAAAATGGAAACTTCAATTTAAGCGTGGAACTGGAGGAGGTCAGAGAAAATTGTCTTCGCCCAACCTATAAATGGGGTAACAGCACTAAAATTTGGCTTGGCATATTAATAGCCGTCGCCTCCTGGGGTTTATTCGCTTTTATTTTTCAGTTGAGAAATGGATTGGGCGTTACCGCAATGCGAAATTATGTTTCCTGGGGATTGTATATTTCTACTTTTGTATTCTTTATTGGAATCAGCCATTCAGGAACGCTTGTTTCAGCTATCCTACGTATCACCAAACAGGAATGGAGAAGACCGATAACACGTTCTGCTGAACTTCTCACTTTTGTATCACTTTTGTTTGGAGGAATCATGCCCATAATAGATTTGGGAAGGCCTGACCGTGTAGCTAACTTGGTTATTTTTGGCAGAGTTCAATCTCCTCTCCTTTGGGATGTAATTTCTATATGTACTTATTTTGTGGGTAGCACAGTTTTTTTATACCTGCCCATGATACCCGACATGGCTCTTTGCCGGGATCGCCTTATTATTTGTGATACCAAATTTAAAAAATTCAGAAAATGGCTTTATACAAAAATGGCCATCGGATGGACGGGATCAAAAAACCAATGGCATATACTTGAAAAGGTAATGACCATTATGACCATAATCATTATTCCCGTTGCTGTTTCCGTTCATACCGTGGTAAGTTACATTTTCGCCATGACTTTACGTCCGGGATGGGATAGTACGGTGTTCGGTCCTTATTTTGTAGCAGGAGCCCTGTATTCGGGTTCGGCTGGTGTAATACTAGGAATGGCTGCATTCCGGAAATTATATTGCCTTGAAAAATATATTACTCCACGCCACTTTGATTTAATGGGAAGGATTGTATTGGCTTTAACGCTAATCTATGCCTATTTGAATTTAAACGAATACTGGATTCCTGCTTACAAAATGGCTACTCATGAAGGATTATTATTGAGAGATCTTTTTTACGGAAATTTTTCAAGTATTTTCTGGATATTACAATTCGGAACCGTTTTGCTTCCCATTATTATCATGTGTTTTCCCATGGGAAGAAGACCACTTTCCCTTTCCATTACCTGTATAATAATTGTTGTCGGTGCCTGGATCAAACGTTACATAATCGTGGTTCCCACCCTGTTGCACCCATATATGCCTATTCAGGAAGTACCTGCCGATTGGTCATCCTATTTTCCAAACTGGGTAGAATGGTCGGTAACGATGGGATGTCTGTCCGGTATTTTTCTGGTGATCACATTATTCTCAAAATTGTTCCCAATGATGGCGGTTTGGGAAGTTGAAGAAGGAGTAATAATTGAACACGATAAAACAATATTAAACGATCTGAAAAATAAAAGGGAAGCTGAAAGAATATTAAGTTCTGAAGTGCCTGTTGCATAAATATGAATATAAAAAAAAATCATAAGCTGATCAGAAAAATGAAAATAATTAAAAAAATAGCCATTACAATCCTGTTGCTTGTAATCGGTTTTGGATATTCAATAGCTCAACAACCTACTTCTCCATTAGAAAAAATGAGTTCATCCATCCAGATATCTGTTAAAAAACATGCCGATAAAACCAGGCATATCCTTTTAAAAGTAACAGCCAAAAATGCGGAAGGGAAGCGCGAACCTGCCCCAAATGTCAAACTGAATTTGTATATACAGAATTTAGAAGTGCTGGATAAAACAGATAATTGTATTACGGATAATGAAGGAAATGCCGAACTCGTATTAAGTGATAAAATTACTCCGGATAAGGAGAGGAATTATAGTTTAGTGGTAAAGATTGAAAACAATGAAAAGCTTGAAAACGCTGAAGAGTCCATTCATTTTCAGGAGGCAGATCTTTCCATAAAATTAGATCCAAAAGACGATAGCAGACAGGTTATTGCCAATGTTGTGACAACAGATATGGACGGAAAAAAAATCCCGGTGAAAGACATTACTGTAAAATTTTATATCCAAAGGTTATTTGGCCAAATGGCGGCCACTGAAGATAACAGTAGTACTACAGATGAAGCAGGGAATGCGTCTTTTAATTACCCCAAAGAAATTCCAGGAGGGGGAAATGGGGAGCTTACCATCGTTGCCAGAATTGAAGATAACGAACAGTTTGGAACCCTGGAATCAAATTCAACTGTGAATTGGGGATTCACTATTCCTTCTGAAAAAAATCCTTTTCCGCGTGCACTGTGGGAGCCCTATGCTCCTCCTTCCCTTATAATAGTTCTTTGTGTATTATTTGGTGGAGTATGGATTACCTATTCCTATATTTTTTATCATCTTCATAAAATTAAGAACGATAAAAATCCTTTTGAAAAAGAAGTTGGTGCATGGATTAAACAAAATTAACAGTCAACATTTTCAAATAAATCTCATGAAAAATACTTATCTCACCTTACTTGTTCTAATCAGTTTTTGTTTTTTGAGTTCTGTACTTCAGGGACACAAAACCGGAGCAGATCCCGGATTCAGTGGAGACAAAGCTAGTGGTTATCAGAATTGCACTTTCTGTCATAATGATAACCTCGAAACATACCAGGCTGGAATGATAACATCCAATATTCCTTTATCGGGTTATTTGCCTGATAGTACCTATACGATTACCGCCACAATTTCTTATGTAGGTTTGAGCAAATTTGGATTTGAAATTTCGCCACAGGATTCAAATGGTGGTAAAATGGGTACTATGACCATTGGTGGATCAGACATGCAAATTGATACCAGTGGAAGATACATCACTCACACAATTGGCGGTAATTCGGGTACCAATTCGAGATCCTGGACTTTTACCTGGAAAGCCCCGTCGACAGGAAAGGGAACCCTAACTTTTTATGGAGCCTTTAACGCCGCTGATGGGGATAATACCGATGAAGGTGATAATATTTATCTTTCTACCCTTGTTGTAAACGATGCCACAATGCCAGTGAGTTTCGCTGCAACAACAACACAAAATAATGGTTGTTATAACCTAAATAATGGATCTGCCTCGGTGACTCCATTAGGTGGAACATCCCCATATACCTATAAATGGTCTAATTCTCAAGGTATCATAACGGGAGCAATAGGACCATCCATAAGTGGTCGCTCCCCGGATACTTATACCTGTACAATAACCGATTCACATATCCCTACGCCCAATACGTGTATCAAAACCATCATTCTTGAAAATCCAATACAATTAACTGCTTCAACTGGTTCTCAGACCAATGTGCTTTGTCGGGGTGAAAGTACGGGTACAGCAAGCATTAATGCGAACGGGGGTACCGGAATTAAATCGTTTCTCTGGACTCCGGGAGGTGCAAGTTCTTCAAGTACGACAGGGCTTGCAGCAGGAAATTATGTTATCGCGGTTACAGATGAAAATAATTGTTCAACTTCCGTGAATTTAGTGATTACACAACCCGCTTCAAGCCTGACCCTGTCAACAACTACCTTCTCCGGAATGGCTGTAGTAAATGCCTCTGGCGGAACTCCCCCCTATTCATTCTCTTGGTCACCCACTGGTGGTAATTCGGATACTGCAAAAGGATTAAGCCCGGGTACATATACCGTAACAGTTACTGATCACAACGGATGTACTGCCACAAAATCAGTGGTTGTAGAGACAACTGGTTTCGCGTGGAAAGAGGATCTCAGAAAACTAATAAGCGTTTTTCCTAATCCCGGTAATGGTGAATTCTCAATCGAAATAAGTGCGTCCAAGAATGAAATATATGCAATAGAATTAATGAATGCCTCCGGACAAATTTTATTCAATCAAACCTTAGAATCAGGACAGGGTATAAATAGTTATCATATGAATTGGAGTGCTTTTCCAAACGGCCTGTACATTTTGAAGGTTAATACTGAAAAAGGTATCATTGGCCTTCCCGTATTTATTGAAAATTAAAATTCAGGTCAGAGCATCAATAACTGTCAGTTAAAACAAAGAAAAAGTTAAAGTAAAGAAAAAATCGAGATGAAATAAAAAATATAACATATAAAAAAACAAAACAATTTCACAAAAAACATCTAAAAAAACACATCTAAAAAAAACAAATTATGAAAACTCCAAAATTTTTCAAATTAATGGTAATCCCGGCAATAGTTGGGTTGATTTTCAGTCTTTCTTACTGCAAGAAGGAAGTAGAAAAACAGACTGTTACTGTCCATGACACCACAATTGTAACGGTACACGATACGGTAAATAAAACCTTGTATGTAACGGTACACGACACACTTAAGGGTAAATCGATAATGGGGAATATTACATATCCTGACGAAAGTGGAACACCAATAGCTGCCCATGGAGCAATTGTTAAACTTTATTTTGGTTCAACAGTTGATCCCACAAAAATAGTTGCCATGATCTTTGCAAATGCGACAGGAGATTACAAATTTCCTTATTTGATACCCGGCACCTACTTTATCTATTCAAAGTTTAATACGGATAATCAAAACTCATTTACCATTGACGGTATTGATTTTGAAACAAATCCAGGTAGTATTGTTACCTTAGGTACAGCTGATTTAACCCAGAATTTAACCCTGACAAATATTGCCTCTACCGGTAATTATAAATTTACAATTGTTGCTTCAGACACAGTAGCCAACCCAACACGCAAGTATATTACGGTTGAATCACATACTGCGGTAACCTGGTCGGTTGCGCATTTGGACGCCAACAGTACCGGATTATCTCTTGTGGGCGGTTTTCCTAGTCCCGGATTTAAACTCGTTTCATTTGTTTTTGATCAGGCCAATCCTTCAAATTCCTATTTTAAGGGATATGTGATCACCTCATCCTGCTACAGTGGTAACGACGGAAGAGACAAAGAACGGGGCGGTTGTGTAGATAATTTTTTCGGCCATGATACCATTGGAAACATATTGGATCCTATCTATAATAGGGCAACTGTGCTGGCTCAGACAGATACTGCCTACTATTGGGCAAATGCCGGCCAGATTGTAAAATACGGTTCAGGCTTTTTGGCTCACGGCACGCTAGCTCCTGTATGGAAACATCAGGGAGGAGAAATTGTTCCACCTAAAGTTACGCAATGTGCCCCCGATACGGTAATGGGATATAGCGGTCAGTTAGGATGGAACAAAAGGATTGAACGTCCTGCGGATATGTATTTTGAATTTCAGGGTGGAAAGAAAGTGTATAATGCGGCAGGTACCGTCTTTAATTGGTACTTTGAATTTGAAGGAAAATTGACATTTAGCAGGTCGTCATTTTATATGAAGCATGGATTGGGTGATATCGTTACCGTAAATCCGCATATCCAGTTAAAAGGATTAAACAACAAAGATTATTAGGAACAATCAGGAAAAGTACTCCGGGATTTTGGGGTACTTTTCCTGGTTCCTTCCAATGAATTACCGGTAAGATTATTGCGGATTTGAAAGCAAAGAATAGCATGAAAAAAACGGATCTAATTTTTGTATTTACGATGATTCTCACGTCAGGGGCATGCATTGATGCATTCAGGCATGCCTCCTCAAACAATGAGGGTATGATTCAATATAAAATTAGTTATCCTGCCGGCAATTCATTTGGGAATATTTCAGTGCTTCCCGGAGAAACAACTTTCTTTTTTAAAGACGCAAAAGCGAGTTTTATCACCACTTCTATGGGTATGGTCCAAATGGTGAACCTGCTTGATAATGATAAGAAGGAATTTACCTCACTCTTGTTAAACACCGTGGGCGAAAATTATGCATTCATCGATAAACCCGAAGATGTAAAAGCTCAGGAGAACCAACCAGAATATAATATTGTAACCTGTAAGGAAACAAAAACGATAGCAGGATTAGAATGTAATAAAGCGGTCGTTTCTGATCTGACCAACAATAGACAGTTTGACATTTATTATTACAAAAATGTAAAAGTTTATCTTGGAAATAGCCCTTACAAAGATTTTAATTATTTGTTGATGGAGTATCAGGATACCAAATACGGATTACCCATGATTCTTCATGCAACAAAGGTTGACTTGAGCCCGGTTGATACAACTATGCTATCTGTTCATGGTGAATTTACCTGGGTGGATAAAAATGAATTTATTTCAGTGGTAAAAAATTTGACAGCACCTATATGAAAAGTCATTATATATTGATTCTTCTTTTATTTACACTTGGTTGTTTAAAAGAAAATAAAAGCAATGAAGAGAAGGAAAGAGAACTCATTCTAAACAATAAAGTTTCAACCATTAAGGAGTATGTGACACCCGTGAACCTGGGCGTACCGGAAAAGGAATATTTGAAATCAGTTAAATTGTTCAATTACCAGGGTTTTATGTTTAAAGAAGCCGGATTTTCAAATGATCGTAAAATTGAGTTCATATCTTTTTACGAATATGATAAATATTTCAATGTAATTCAGACTAAATCCGTCAAGGCTGACAATAGTTTCATATCAAAAATAGTGAGACGGTATGATGATCAAAATAATCTGAAAGAGCTATTCCGCTACGAGGATCCCGAAGGTCCATACCTGTACGGCAGCACTTATTTCTATAATGATGATAAGCAGTTGGTGGAGAGTACCTGGTTTTGGCCAACAGGTCTTAAAGCCGTTGGTAAATATTTGTACGAAGGGAACAAAATGGTTGAATATGTGAATACCGATTTAAATGGGAAGTTTTTTTTTAAATGGATTTACAAACATGATAAGAAAGATAATGTAATTGAAGCTATTCAATTTCAACCCGACAGTCTTATTATCACCAGTAAGATAACCTATGAATACGACAAAGATAACAGGTTGATCAAACAAACCAGTTATTTCAAGGAAAACATACAATATATGGCTACCTATCAATATGATGAAAAAGGATTCTTATCAAATAAAACGGAATATTCTTCTATCGGAAAAATATCGGCTAAATACAGATATTTTTATACATCCTCTAAGTCAGTCAATCACCAGAATTCTGATATCGAAAAGCAGTTACTGACAAAAATTAATGCAACCTCATTTGGGTTCAGACCTTATTTCTCTAAAAATTATATAAATAAATTATAAATAAATAACATGAAAAATTCATTTACAGGAAAAAATTATTCTATGTCAGTAACTTGTCTGCTGATAATCATTTTTGCAGGATTATCGAATTGCACCAAGAATGATCAGGTTTTAAATCCTAATCCGGCTAATCCGGCAGTACTGAACACATCTACATTAATTTCAACCAAGGTAATTACCGGGCCGGTTCTTCAACCGATAGGAAGCTCTGCCTGGGATGGAAAAATTGATGCAATATGGAATAATGCACCAAAAATTACAGCTCATGCCGAAGTTCCCGATCCCGGAAATGGGGCTTTCCCCGGAGGGTTTATTGGTACCCGTACAGATATATCTATGCGATCTTTATATGATGCAAGCAATATATACTTCCTCATTGAATGGAACTGCTCACAAAAAAATGTGAGAAGCGCACAGTGGTATTATAATCCCGTAACAAAACGTTGGGCGCAGGAGTTAGGTACTCCGGTTATTGATAACAATGGTATAATAACAAGACCTCCTTTTATTCAAGATCAATTTGTAATCATGTTTAATATTGATAATTCATGTGCTTCCTTTAACAGCAACTCTTGCTTTGGTGCTTGTCATGTAATGTCAGCAGCCGGTGCAGGAGCTGTCATGTACACAAATGGTCCGACTGAAAAATTAGATTGTTGGAGAGCTCGTATGCTTCAGGTTATGAATATTAATCAGGCTAACGATACTTATATTGATTGGGGCGGAGGACTTAATAATGCAAATCAGGTCCATAACGATGTGCAGGTAAATACAGCCGATGGCGGTGGTAACAATAGACAATCTATAAAAATTAGCGGAACCAACACCTCTGTAAATCTTCCAATCTGGATGAAAATTAATGGCAGTTATTCCAATAGCGCCATCTTGTCAAGCGATACAAACAATTGTGTTTTCATTACTGCAGTAGATTCACTTGGTGTACTTTCTTATGCAACAGCCAGAGGAGGAGCATCGATTGGTAATATTGACCCGCGTACTTCAGCAAATGGCAATGCATTTCAACAAGTAGGAAAAGATGATGGTCCATTGTGTATTCCTGGCAGCCTCGTTGCGCCATACTCAGGAAACCGCGGAGATGTAACAGCAAATGCGTATTGGACAGGAAACGGCTGGAGATTATTATTAAAGCGTGCATTGAAAACCAATGATGCCGTTAAACAAGACGTTGATTTCTCCTCACTCAGTGATCAGCCATTTGGTATTGGCGCAATGTTTAATGGAGCGGATAATCAACATGCAATTGTTTCAGGATTAATGCTGAAATTTCAAAAATAATTTCGGCAAATTTTCATGGATTGTTAAATTGATTTTATTCAATATATAAGAAAATGTCAACACATCTAAAAATGATATTTGCGGTACTGGGTGTTTCATTTGTAGCCATCTATTCTTCCTGTACAAAAGATACAACTGTAATAATACCCTTATCAAAAACGATAAGTAAAACGGTTAGCTTTTCTATTGATCTGATTCCACTGTTTACTGCCAATTGTGCGTTATCAGGTTGTCATGCTGAGGGTGGAACCAAACCAATTCTTGCGGCTGGTAAAGCTTATAAATCTTTAATGGGTGACCCGTTATATATAAAGGTCAAAAAGCCTGAGGAGAGTGAATTTTATCAAAAACTCACCGGCCGACTTGCTCCCAGAATGCCAATGGGAAAAACGCCTAATCCATCAAACATAGAAGCATATGTTTTAACTTGGATCAAGCAAGGCGCAAAAAATAATTAGCAACAAACAGTAATACCAAAAAAATGAAAATAAATAGTAAAGCAAAATCTAAATTAATCAGGATTGTTTTGACTTCCGGATTTATATTTTGGCTCAGTGCATTGGGTTTATTTGCACAGGAGACGACATCAGAGATAAGCAAGGTTGTAAGAAAACCTGTTAAGGGAACATTTAACGGAACCGTGCTTATTGACAATCAATCCGTAATGATTCCGGTGATACGATCTCTGGAGTTTTCTATTCAACACCGCTTTGGAGTTATTAATAACGGTTATGAGGATTTCTATGGAATATATGCTCCTGCAAATATCAGGCTTGGATTTAATTATGTTCCGATTAATAATATCCAAGCAGGATTTGGTTTTTGTAAAGAAAGAATGCTATGGGATGGAAATTTGAAATTAGTCTTATTGCAACAAACTGAAAACTGGAGTATTCCCGTAAGTATTACTTACTACGGTAACTTTGCCGCGGATACCCGCAAAGCCGAAAATTTTGTGAGTAAAAAAGACCGGTATTCATACTTTCACCAACTGTTAATTGCATGTAAAATTTTCGAAAAGCTATCTGTTCAGATTTCCCCAAGTATTTCTTATTTAAATAATGTGGAAGGTTATTATAATGCCGACAGTACCATTAGTCCTAAAATGTATAATGAACATTTTGCCATAGCTTTCTCCGGTAAGTTTAGCTTAACTGAAAGGATCGGATTGATCGCAAATTATGATCAGCCGCTCACACAACATACCATGAATAATCCGCATCCGAACATTAGTTTCGGTTTAGAATATGCCACATCAGGACATGCATTTCAGTTGTTTTTGGGAAACTTTCAGAGCATTGTTCCTCAATATAATAACTTCAATAACCAAAACGACTACCTTAAAAACAGGTACCTGATTGGATTTAATGTAACCCGTAAGTTTCATTTATAAAGTTTAAAAATATAAAAATTATGAAAAATAGAAAAACCTTAATCGCAGCACTTTTTGTTATTAGTATGGTAACTTTTGCTTTCCACCCGGTAGGGAAAGAACCCTGGTTGGTTCCCGACAAATATGTTAAAATGTCGAATCCGGTAAAATCAGACCCAAAATCAATCAGCTCTGGTAAAAAATTATATATCATGAATTGTGAAGAATGCCATGGAAAGAAGGGAATAGGTGACGGATCTAAAGTTCCGGATCTGAAAACTCAACCACCAGACCTTACCTCTCCGCTATCCCAAAAACAATCAGATGGTGAATTGTTTTATAAAATTTCGGAAGGAAAAGGCGAAATGCCAAAAGCAAAAAAAGATCTACCGGATGAAGAAGACCGATGGAACCTGGTTAATTATATCAGGTTTCTCGCCTCAAAGAAATAGTTCCGGAATAATGTTTGATTCGTATGCTGAAAAATTGTTTATTTGGCACAGAAGTTTAATAACAAAAAATAAATGAAAATAAATTTAGAAAAAAGAATGATTGTGAAGCCTTTGCTTACAGGAATTGCCATCTTCTGTACCTCGACGGCCTTTGCACAACACCGGACCCCATGGAATATTCCTGAAGCGGATAAGGCGAAAAAAAACCCTTACTCAAATAATGAAGACTCAAAAACAAGGGGGAAGAAAACCTATAAATTGGATTGTTTTCGCTGCCATGGCAAGGAAGGCAAAGGCGATGGTAATAGTGCCGACCTTTTGGACAGGCCGGTGGCAGATCTTACTTCAGATAATGTCCAAAACCAAACTGATGGTGAACTCTACTGGAAGATTTCGGAAGGAAGAAAACCGATGCCCCTGGCCAAAAGAACTTTAACAGATGATCAAAGGTGGGATGTCATAAATTATATCCGGACTTTCAAAAAGAAGCAGTGATTACTGAACTTAGGGAGGGGAAATGGGAAGCGAGATCCTGATAGCTATCGGGAGGGAGATGCTTTGCCTACCGAAACGATATTGTTGCCAGGAGAGATGAGAAATGACAGATTGTTTCTTTGTTGCGTTGTAGCAATTAATATACCCGGGTTACCCGGAAACAAAATTGTAAACCCTTTGCGTCTTCGCGCCTTAGTGGCAAAAATATTTTAACACGGTCTCAAAACTATTTCTTTAGCATTGCCAAACCTTCCAGCGCCGAAGCATCATTGGGTTTATACAATAAAGCTTTTGTAAACAAAACCTGTGCATCCTTTTTATTACCTAAGAAATAATTCGTCCAGCCACTCATGAGTAAATAATTATAGGTGAAAGGATATTGGTTCAAACTGATATCGAAATATTTTTTTGCGGTTACATAATCCTTCCGGTAATAAAAGATATTACCCAGGTTGTAATTCGCGGTAACATTTTTGGGATCAAGCTTTAAAATGGCATAATAGGTTTTTTCAACTTCGGTCCATTGCTCCTGCGCAGTTAGCGGATTAATTATTGCCCACAAAGGCTCAATGGCAACCGGCATAATAGCAGCCGCTTTTTTATAATAGATAATGGATTCGGTATTTTTCTTTGCCAAATAATACAAATACGCCAGGCGTAAGTTAATTTCATAGGAGGCAGGATCATAAATGGAATAAAAAGAGGAAACCGCTTCATCATATTTTTTTCCATATTCCAGCTCGTAACTTTTGTTAAAAGCTGCCATTATTTTACTCTCCTGGGCCTGCGACTGAAGGCTAATTAACAGCAGGAAAAAGGCGATTGATTTTTTTAAAATTTCCATAGTAATGTGGTTGTTATTAAGTGAATGTTATAATCGAAATTTGAAATGGTTATTTGATCCGGTTTGTTCATATCAGAAACAACTATTCTTTTTCCTTGTCGCTGGTTTAAGCGGTATCCAACAATAAGTTGAAGCTGTTTTAAAAATATTTTAAAATCAACACCGGAAATCAATTGAATGGGATCCGGTGTATTATAAGTTAAAAACGTACCCTCGTTTATATAATTACTTTGTTTTCCATAAGAAATCATTCCCTCACAAAATAACCGGGGAAACAGCTTCATTCCTATTTTTTCTGAAATTACATCGGAAGAAGAAATTGAATTCTGTAAAATTGAATAAGCACTCAGACTGTATAAATTTAGATTACCTAAAGGGAAATATAGCATGGAAAAATCAAATTGATGATGGCTTAATTTCCCAAAATTACTATAAGAATATCCCATACCCGGTTGAATTTTACCCATTCGTTTATGTATATTCACATTCACAGCAAAAGCATTTTCAGAAGTATCACTTTTTATCATATTAAAAGTGGAAGGCAGGGCGGGTGGAGCCGGATTTGGAATTCCGTAAAATGAGGATATCGTCTGTTGAAAAAAACCTGCACCCAAACCCAGATTCCATCCCTTCCCTGACTTGTAGGATAAACCTGCATTATATTGGTATTGATTATTGGCAAATTCAGAGGTTCCGGAATTTTTGAAAGTCTGAACCACTGACCTGGCTGCAGAATTAAAGAGGGAAGCTCCCCATGAAAATTTCAATCTTGAACTCAAAGAATGCTGCATAAAAATACTTGCAAACATTAACTGGTCATTATAAGTTGCTTCGCCATATTGTTGCGGAATTTTGATGAGTGAAGCATGTCCGTTTTGCGAAATATTATTGGTAAAAGACAGGCCACCACTGATCGAAACCAATTCAAGCGATTTTTGGCTATACCCCATTTTTTGCTGCATGTTAGCTGGCAAATGGGCTGCATAATCTGCCGCATCTTCCGGTCGGCCTGAAAATAAGTAAGTATAATATAAGTATTCCTGAGCAATGGTATCCATCGGATTCATCTCGATTGCTTTTTTAAAATGAGCTAAGGCTGCCTCATAATTTTTTCCTTCATAGAAGGCAATTCCCAGGCGCATACGCAGGTAAAAAAAGTCAATTTTCTGTTTTAAAGCTAATATACCGGTTTCCTTTAATTCATCATATTGTAGATTGGTAAATTGAAGATAAGTAAGTCTGTCGACGCTGCCATAATCAAGTTTTTGACCAAAAGTTGGTATGGAAAAAAGAAGGAAAACAAGGATCAGGAAACGCATAGATAGGTACTAGTAGTTTGATTTTGTCGTATAGAAATTGAATAAATAGACTTGTTTTGAAGCACAATTTCGAATTCAATCTTCTCCAGAGAACGGTTTAACAGTTTATTCTCAACCATCGATTTTATTTTAATTCTGTCGGGGTCAAAGGTATTGTCTGTCTCTACAAAAGCAGCGTGATATTTTGCTGAGGTAAATAAATAAAACGGAGCCAAAAAATCCTGAACCCACTGAATCCATTTGCTGTTAAAATGTATCAAAGGCACCTGGTCGTCGAGCTCGACCTGATCATAATAACCCAACAGAATTTTGTAAGCTCCCAGGTAAAATTTAAACAATAGAGAATCGCTATCGCCTTCAAAATCAGTAAAATAAAATACGGTACCGTCGTTCACAAAATAGGCAAGCGATTTACTTTCCCTGCAGTATAAATAACTCAGATTATAGGCATCGGTAAACACCTCCCATTCAATCATTTCATGGGTATTTAGTTTACAGAATTTGATTTTTTTTCCAGGTATTAAATGAAAACTCTCTTTCAATAAATTGGCTATTTGTACATTGCTGATATGGGAACCTTCTGTAGGAACTTCAAAAACTTTTAGTTGATGTTCGTTTTCTTTGCGTTCAATATAATATGCTATCGGATAAGCCAGTGTTTTAGCACCCAATGTAGGTTCAAGCTGCATTTGAAAATGTATATGCGGCTCGGGAGAACGACCCGAATTACCGCAACTTGCCAGCATATCTCCCTTTAAAACAAAGGCCCCAACCGAAACCACAATAGAGTCTTTTTTAAGATGACTTATTTGAGAATATAAACCGTTCAGGTGATTCAGAATGATGGAATTTCCCCAATTATTTTCTGTATCTACCTCGGTAATCAGGTTGTCATCAATGGTATTAATAATATCATATACATAGCCATTTAAAGGAGCCAAAACTGGTTTATTAAAACAATAATAATCTTCTCTTTTTATACCGGGGTCTTTGTAAGTATGATGCTGCCCGTCCTCAATGACAAAATCCAGCGCACTGTTCCAATCTCCCAAATGGGTTATTTTTCCATGATAGCCCTGACTTACGTACCATTCACCAAAAAAGGGCAAAGCAAGTTTCTGATAGTGAATATTTTTGAACCGATTGATAGAATTGAGGTATTTATAAATGGTTTTCTCGGGTGAGAAATATTGGTAAGTGACGAGATGCAGGTACTTTTGAACCATTCTTTGGTTCAGGGAGAACAAAAATGAAGTACACAGAACACTGAAAGGAAAAGTATAAGCCTTTAAATGAAACACGGCCAATACATCAAAAAAGAATATCAGGAGAATCATCAAAACCGGAACCAGTAGTATTACAGCCAGGTAGCTGAAAATATTTGGGATAAAAAAGAAACAACCAATGGCAATTGCAATAAAAATAAAGTTGGAACCCAGCAAATGGTAATTCAAATCGTTGGTATCTGCCCCATAAAGCAAATAAAAGAGGTAGGCAAATGCAAAACCGATCAGACTGAGTGAAAAAGCAATTCTGGAATAATACAATAATCCCAAACTGATCAGTACGCCTCCGAAAATACTGTTTTGGAAAAAAGTTCCGGCCAGTGTTCTAAAATAATGACTCAGAATTTCGGGCATTGAAACCGGATCCATACAATGTGCTATCCTGTATATATAAGAACCTTGTTGCAATGCGATATCATTTATTATAAAAACATGTTGTTCATCGGGCATAAGATTCCCTAAACTTCCGGATGCAATGGAAAGAACCCAGTAGGTAATCATAAAAGGAAAAGATAGAAATGGCAAATGATGTTTTGAAAAAAAGCCATTCAACCAGGATATAATCATGATCAGCAAAACAATACCGGTAATAAAAAATAACAGGAAAGTACCGTTGAACTTATATTCGTATCCTAATGCCAATCCCAAAAACAAGGCATTAAAACCATAGAGTCCTTTTCCAATTTCATCTTTGTTAAAACCCGAAATGGAGGCAAGTATATTGGTGAGAACAACAGCTGCAAACCCCGCCAAACCAATGCCGGGATTAAAAAAAGTAACCAATAAAATTACGGAGGCAAATACATTATTCAGAGAAAAAAAGATGATACTATAACTGTTCAAAATACTTTGTACCCAATATAGCAAACGAATTTTCCTCAACATAGTATTCAAAGCAATTGTATTTAGTGGAGTAATTTATCTATTATAAATCTGCATCCATTTTAGCAAAAAACGAAATTCAAAGATAGCATTTACAACTTAAATGTCTCCAGGTGTTTGGGCATTCTTTCCAAGTGCATCATCGTTTCCAGCGATTCATTTTCACGCAACACATGTGTTTTTCCCTGCATATCAATCAGTACAATTTTTGGCCGCATTTGAATAAACTGCATCCATTGCGTCATATTATAGGCTCCTACCTTATGAACCACCACCTGATCTCCCTTGGTCAATAAAGGCAGATTCACATTTTCACGGATACAATCAATATTCATGCATAAAGGTCCGTAAATCACCATGTCTTCCGTGTGGTGTGAGAATTCCTGCGCCGGCGAAATTTTGTGATCATACCAAAAAGCGGTAAACAAGAGGTTCACTCCAAAATCCATGATGGTTGCCCTTCTTCCATCGCTCAAACGCTTTGTTGCTACCACGCTACCCAAAAGCCAGGCTGCATCATCAATTAGTAAACGGCCCGATTCCAGCATAATGGTTGGCAGGTCTTCCTGTTTGAACCCAAAGTTTAATACGCATGAAGTTATTGCCTCTGCATAATCATCAATAGAAGGGATGATATCTGTGCCCTGCAAATAGGATCCTTTTAAGGTATTGGCAGAAGCGAAACCTCCTCCCAGATCAATGTATTTAAGAACTTTGTCCCATTTAATTTTAATATTGGATGCAAGGTCACAAAGCTTCCAGGCTGCGGTGGAATAGGCATTTGTTGAAAGCATATAGGTACCAATATGGCAATGCAACCCTTCCATTACCATGCTATCATGCGACATGATCTTGTTGATGGCATTCCAGGCCTGACCATTTTCGTAGTTAAATCCAAAACGATCCCACATCGGATAAACGCCGGTATCCATATTCACACGGATAGCAACCCTGGCTTTCAACTTATGCTCTTCCAGCATTTCGGCAAGTGCATATAATTCGTCAAAATGATCAATATGGATGAGCGAATTATTTTTAACCGCAGTCATTAAATCATCATTGGTTTTATCAGGTCCGTTGAAAATGATCTTATTACCCGGCACCCCGTTTGCGATGGCTTTACTGTATTCAAAAATTGAAACCACCTCTGCCCATGAACCTTCCTGATGAAATACATTACACACTGCACTCAGGTAATTGGTTTTATAACTCCAGGCAAATTGAATTTTTGGATACCTTGTTTTAAAGGCTCTGTTGGCATCTTTAAGATTTCTTCTGATCTGTTTTTCGGAAATTACAAATACGGGGGAACCATATTCAGCAATAATTTTTTTAACAGGAACCCCTTCTATTTGCGTAACGGGGGCATATTCGGTACGGGTTCCAAACTTATTCATGGCGCTCACATTCAGCTTTTGAATGAATGGCCTTTCGTATGCTAATTTTGTCATTTATAGTTTTATTATTTTATAATTCTCCAAGCGTCGAAATTTTTTCAAATTCAGATAAATCCACGATCTGATCATACGAGTACCGTACAAACATTTTGCGTGAATCGTAAGTTTTAAAAGGTTTTACATCTTCTCCCAAGGCCATCCTAACAAGTGCTTCGGGATGGTTCTGACCGCAACCCACGGCTAAATAAACCCATGCAGGAAAGCGGGGATTCATCTCGAGCAGGTAATATGTTCCGTCGCCCGATTTAATAAACTCAAGTTCACAGCCGCCACGCCATTTGGAATTTGAAATCACCCGATTTGTAATTTCGAGCAGTTTTTCATCTTCAAGCGTAATACCTGCCCAGGCTTTTCCTTTATCCGTAATATAGAGTTTACGCATCGGTATGGCTCCAATGCAATTGCCTTTTCCATCGCCCAGGGCAGTAACATTTACCTCATTTCCGGTTACAAATTGCTGGATAATTATTGGCAGGCCCCATTTGTTGCTTATTTTATGGAAATAGGTAATTGCCTGCTCGGGTGTAGCGGCAATAAACGCATCGTAAAATTTCCCTTTCACTACGATGGGATACGTAAATTCGGTCTGTAATTTTGAAATCTCCGAAGGGCTGAAAATCATTTTACTTTTTGGAACTTTCACGCCATTCTTTTCTCCAAATTCCGACAAAACAGATTTATGCCTTGATTCGAATTGCTCCAGAGTTGGCAGCCAGGTGGCAATATCAAATTCTTCTTTTAACTGCCTCTCCAATTTGATGAAATTTTGTAATTCCGCATCAAAATTCGGAATAATTACCTGAATTTTCTCTTGCTCATGAATGTATGCCAAACGCTCAAGCATGCTTGCAACACCTGATGAAGGCAAGGGTATGGAATAGCTTTTATCAACCAGGTCATGCAGGTATAAACCCGGTTCCAGCGACTCATAACTTAATCCGATAATCCGGCACTCGAACAATTTACTTTCTTTCAATGCCCGTATTACCGGTATTCCCGGTCCGGGACTATCAATGTTATTTAATCCGGTAACCGCAACGGTTATTTTTCGTTTACTCATTGTCTTTTAATAATTGAAAACTATCCAGCATCATTAAAAAATCAACCAGATCTTTATCCACAGAAGCCTCATCAATCGAAAATTTTTCCTGAATGCTTTTTACGATATCCTCTTTTTTGCAATCCTCTTTTAACAAACGGATAATTTCTAATCCAATTTGATTGGTAGAAAAGGAATCACCTGTACCCGGATTGAAAATAAAACCGGAATCGCTGATGGCAATGTTTGAATTAAGTTTCATATTAAATTGTGTTTACACTTGATTAGGCGATATTAATTAAGATTGGCTTCTTAAAAAAATAAGAAAAATAAAAAAAACTGATTTATTACAGTATCTAATCAAAAAGACCTTTCTGTTAGATAGAATATGCGTATTAGGTTTAATCCTTCAAATAGAATTAATCTCCTTTTTCAGTCATTTTGATTGCTCTCTGTAAGTTGGCAAAAAACATTTTTGCAGTCCCTGATTTATAATGGCAATGGTTGCTAATCGTTCCTGTTTCCTCACATTTACAAGCTAATATCTTACCCTTCTCAATAAAAAACCTACAATTCATGCAGGCAGCGGCAGAACACATTTTGAAACCTGCATTATTATTTAATATAAATTTCGTGCCTGAAACTTCTAAATCAATTGCCGCTAATCGCTTATGTCCCTGATATAGGCAGGAAGCCACTAAATAATAATGGTTGGCCAGATTTTCAATTTTTAGCTCCGTTATTTTGGTCCCGTCTTTAAATGTCCATTCAAAAGCTTTTGTCAATTGCGTTTGAAGCCCTTTTATTTCAAATACACCATTGTTTATTTCTCCAATTTCAACGGAATTGTTTTGGCCTTTTATCGAGAAATGAAAGGTGATCAGAAAAACAAACAGAAGTGATTTTAACATAGCTGAAATAAAATGGGCATTTAACTTTGTGATCTTAGTGTATTCTTGGTGGCCTTTGTGTTAAAAAAGAAATTTCAATCAAACACAATGTCCACAAGGGAATACAGAAAGACCAAAATTGAACATATCCGGCATACTGATTGCAAGATTACAAAATTACTTGATTACAAGATTGATCAAATCATAAAAATAAAAGCAAATTTCAAAAAATAGGTATATTTGATAGGTAATTTCAAAATAATATGGGACTCGTTTACTCCAGTATATTACTATCAAATCCGGTAAAACCTGACTTGAAGCCAATTGAAGTTAGATGCTTAGTTGATACAGGTTCGACATTTCTTTGTATCCCGCAGCACTTAGCCATTCAATTACAGATTGAAACCTTAGAAACCAGAGAAGCCACACTGGCTGACGGATCAAGCCAGAGTGTTCCTTATGCAGGACCAATAAAAATCAGTTTTGAGAATCGCAATTGTTTTGCAGGTACCCTTGTTTTAGGTGATGAAGTGTTATTAGGAGCAGTTCCTATGGAAGACATGGATTTGGTGGTTCAGCCTAAATTTTTAAAACTAAGCGTAAACCCCGATAGCCCAAATATGGCGAGAGGACATTTGAAGTGAACCTATTCCATTAAATAATGGATTCATTGTCAGGAATGATCTGAAAATGACAATGTTCTTAAATAAGCAGGTTGTTTAGTACTTAATTCAATGCAGGTATGAATCCATCATAACTATCCGGGTAGCGCTAACTATTTATATGGTATTAACCCGCAATCAAATTTGCGATCAAATAGGCTGAACCCGCTGCCAATGCGCCAATGAATAAGGTCTTAATTGCTCCCATTAAGGGTGGCTGACCAATAATTTTTGTCTTAAAAAAGCCAAAAACAAATAAGCAAATAGCGGTAATGATGCATGAATAAACAAACCCATCATGGGCATTGCTGCTAAACACAGGGAAGTAAGTACTTAAGGGTACAATTCCTCCAATGATATAGGAAATACCTATTGTTAATGCACTTTGGCGGGCCCTATTTATATCGGGCTGATCCAAACCCAATTCGTAGCGCATCATAAAATTAACCCATTTATCCTTGTCTTTAGCCAACTCTTCAACGATGGTTTCCGTTGACTGTTCACTTAAACCATATTCAGCAAAAACATCTCTGATCTCCTGCTTTTCTTTTTCCGGAAAATGATCCACTTCATAATATTCGCGTTTCAATTCACTTTTGTAGTGGTCTATTTCGGTTTTACCTGCAAGGTATCCACCCAATCCCATGGCTATACTCCCGGCAACAATCTCGGCCAGGCCTGCCGTTACAATCACAGCATTTCCGAGTGAAGCACCGGTTAATCCGGCAGCCAGAGCAAATGGAACGGTGAGTCCGTCGCTCATGCCTATTACAATGTCTCTGACCATTGCGCCACCGCTAAAATGTTCTTCGTTGTGTTGATGTGTATGTGTTGACATTACAGATTACAGATTACAGATTACAGATTATTTATTCCGATTACCTTGTGAACTTTGTGGTTTCCTTTGTGATCCTTGTGGTTAAAGGGAATTGACTGTTTAACACAAAGGCCACAATGAAAAATACACGAAGATCACAAATGAAAATATTAGAAATACCAATTACTAAGCATCCATTTAACTTTTAATTTTCTCGTATTTATTAATATTTGAAATATTAATTTCATTCAGCAATTCAATGATTTTTGGTTTTTCAATTTCATCGGCACCTTTGTAAATATTAACGAGTTCATCACTCTTGGAATCAAAAAATACCATTAACATGACGGTATTGGGCGAAATTTTATAAACTTTTTTCACTTCCAACAAGGCATTCAATATTTGCTTTCGTGCCTGCAAAGGGTCTTTAGCAAACTGATCCAAACCTTTTCTATGGTAAATATAGTAGGCATTTCGCAGCGGTTTGAAGCGATCATTTAATATATTATCAATTAAATTATAACGCGTTCTAATGGTTTTTTCGAAAGGTTTCCAACCATTTTTTGTACTTGTTTGTTGGGCAATATTGGCAACCTGAAAGGCTTTTGAAAAATAAATGGTCCCTCCTTCCTGACCAAAACTGTCAAAATCTAAAGCGAGCGTATAATAGGCATAAAAACTCATCAGGGAATTCAAATCATTTAAAAACTGTCCTTCCTGAAAATCCATCCTGTCCTGCTCCTGATATTTAAAGTCCCAGTTTTCGTCATTAAAAGTAAATACAGTAGCATAATAATTTGTTCCATAAACAGGCCTCCTGCTTTGAATAATTGCTGAAGCTCTGTATTCATAAGATGCCTGATCGTATCCTGAAAGAATTATTTCAATATTTAGTTCTATTTTTTCGTGGTACTGAAATTGTTCGGTCGACCACTTAGTATTATTGACAAACTCAGTTAATCGTTGTTCCAGGTTTCTGAATATAGATTTGTCTGTAATTTGAACCTGAGCATCAGTAATATGTACTTTGCACAAAAATTCCTGAGCAAATGTGTGATACGACCCAAACAAAAGCATCAACAAAAAAAAAGCTCTTTTAAACATGTAATAATTTTATAACTTCATCAACGATATCTTTTGCAACTTCGTGCTTCGGCTTCAAACCATAGGATAATTTTTTACCGCTTTTGTGCATTATGCTAACCTGGTTAGTATCAAACCCGAATCCTGCGCCTTTATTATTCAGTGAATTCAGAATAATCATATCCAGATTTTTTTCTTTCAACTTTTTTAATGCGTTTGCATCTTCATTATCCGTTTCAAGGGCAAAGCCAATCAAAGTTTGTTTTTTCGTTTTTATGCTTCCCAATTCCTTCAGGATATCTTTGGTTTTTTTTAGCTTTAGGTTTAAAACATCCCCAGTTTTTTTGATTTTGCTACGACTTATATTTTCAGGTGTATAATCGGCAACTGCGGCACTCATGATGGTAATCTGGTTTTTTGAAAATTGTTTCATCGTTGCCTCAAACATTTCGGCGGCCGTGGTTACATCTATTCTTTTTATAAGGCGGTTATGCAATTGTTGATGTGTGGGTCCGCATATCAAAGTTACGCTTGCTCCATGCATAGCAAAGGCTTCGGCAATGGCAAATCCCATTTTACCACTGCTATTATTTCCAATAAACCTAACGGGGTCAATTGGTTCGTAAGTTGGCCCTGCTGTTACCAGAACTTTTTTGTTTTTTAGGAGATTGGTTGAGCTAAAGAAGGTTGCAATCAATTGAAATATTTCTTCAGGTTCAGCCATTCGTCCAATACCACTTAAACCGCTGGCCAATTCGCCATGATTGGGTTCAATAATGTTGTTCCCATACGATTTCAAAATCTTTAAATTTTGTTGTGTTGAACCGTGGGCAAACATATCCAAATCCATGGAAGGAGCAATAAAAACAGGACATCTGGCCGACAGATAAGTTGCAACCAATAGATTATCACAAATTCCGTTAGCAAATTTTGCCAGGGTATTTGCACTTGCAGGTGCTATCAGCATACAATCACCCCACAAACCTATATCAATATGGTTATTCCACTCGCCAGCCTCATTATTAACAAAATTTGTTAATACCTTATTCTTACTTAAAGTAGCTAAAGTAAGCGGTGTAATAAACTCTAAAGCAGCAGGCGTCATAACAATTTTAACCAGTGCCCCGGCTTTAACAAATAAGCGGGTCAATGCGGCCGATTTATAGGCTGCAATGCTCCCGCTTATTCCCAATATTATTTTCTTTCCTTCAAGCATGATGAAGACAAAATAAGTAATTAGTTTTCTTCTTCTGCTAAACGCTTCTCTTTTTCCGGGTTTCTGAAATAGATTTTATCGTCTAAAAACTCCTCGGTTGCAATGAGGGTTGGCTTAGGTAAGCGCTCATAATACATGCTGATTTCAATTTGCTCACGATTTTCAAATACTTCTTCCAAAGTATCACTATCATTATTAAATTCATCCAATTTTGCATGTAATTCTTCTTTCATTTGCGCAGAAATCTGATTGGCACGCTTCGTAATGATAGCGATCGACTCATAAATATTGTCGGTACCTTTTTCAAGTTTTCTGAAGTCGCGGGCAATGGTTGTTGCCGGTACATTTTGATAATTGTTGTTTGCCATATATTTATTAACTTTTTTTTGTTTCTATTTTTTTGATTGCCAAAATGGTCTTTTGTTCCAATTCTTTGGCGTCATTACTGAACTTACTTCCTTCGGTATACAGTTCCGAATATTCCTGATAAGCCTTCAAAGTACTTTCGTACCGCTCTTTTTGTTTCTCCGGAATGCTATTACTGGCCAACAAAAAATGTGATTTAACAATCAGGAAATCAACTTCTTCTTTTTGTGCCAGTTCAGGGAAATCACGCGACACATTTTTTAAAGCCACGATTGCACTTTTGTATTCACTGAGGTTATAATACAATTTTGCAGTCCGGTACGCTTTATAACTCAACTTAGCGCGCAACTGATCCAAAAAATTATTGCATTCGCTAACATATTTACTTTCAGGATAAACATTGATAAAAATCCTGAATGTTTCAATTGCTTTATACGTATCGGTTTGATCCAATTCGGGTTCCTGAGACTCCAAATAGGCGCAATAAGCATTCATATATAAAGCTTCTTCGGCAAATTCACCGGATGGATAGTCCTCAAAATAGGTTTTAAACTGAAATCCCGCCAAGGCGTACATTTTCAATCCGAAATTACATTGAGCACTATTATACAGAACCTTTTCTGCTGTAGGCGTACCGCTAAAAGCATCTTCAATTTGTTCGTATAAATTCCCGGCCCGCACAAAATCCTTCTTTTTATAATAGGAATCTGCCATTTCAAGCTTCAAACGGATATCAGGGCTTTTTAACGCTTTCTGATACTTATTGGCACAGCCCGAAAGAAACAACAAACCTATCAGAAACAGGAAACTGAAATACCTCATACTTAGCAAACTGCAATTATACACTTTTAATTTTATTAAATTTAAATAATTTTACACCTAATTGAAAACAATAGCCATCATTATTTGCCTCATTCATAGCATTTTAATAATTGCTTATCCATCTATTGCCCAAAATCCTAAAACAAATGATACGCTGGTACAACTCTATTTGTTACAAACAGCTACGGATTCTCTTCCTAAATCTCGCATAAGTAGTCCAAAAAGAATTCTTTATCCCGATAGCATCATTGGTTATGCTTATAAGTTCTTAGGTGATAGATACCGCCGGGGTGGAACTACAAGCAAAGGATTTGATTGCAGTGGATATACCATGATGGTTTTCAAGCACTTTGGGATCAAACTGCCACATACTTCATCCGGTCAGAGTTTGGTAGGTATAGAAGTCAGCAAAAGACAAATAAAAAAAGGAGATTTAATCTTTTTCAGAGGCCGGAACAGCCGCCGGAGAGGCATTGGTCATGTAGGTATTGTTATTTCAGAAAGAGGTGAACCCGTTCGATTCATTCATTCCAGTACCAGCAATGGCGTTCGTATCGACCGATTGGATGCCGATTATTTTACACGCAGGTATATGAAAACTTCCAGGGTTTTGCCATTGTAGCGCTTAATCACCCGCTAAGGTCTTTAAGGAATCAATTTTATAACTCATCCAATAAGGCTTTTAATGGTCGTGATTTGAGTTTTCCCTGATCAATTAATTTCAGTTCGTTTACAGCCTCCTTAAACTCAAACAAAATTTGTTCTTTTGAAGGTTCTTCGAATTCCAAAACTTCCAATTCACTATATTGTTTTTTAAGTGTGTTCCAGTCATTTATCGGAATATATACACCGGTTGCTTTGCCCTTGCTATCCTGAATTATCTGCAGTTTCATTTTATTAAATCTATTAACAATTTTTTTTTCAATTCATAAATTTTGGAAGAAATTATTCAGAAAATAATCTTTCCATTTGTTCAAAACAAAAATAAACAATTGTAATCAATTAAAAAAACCATCCCATTTTTGGACTATTTTCTATTATGATGCCCAATAAGCCGAAAAAACCAACCTAAAAAACAAGTATTTTTAAACTAAAAAGACAATAGAAAACCACAGCCTTCTTTAATGTATTTTTAGTAGTTGAATTCTGAAATCGCTTCATAGAGACACGCATTGAAGGATTATAAATTATTGAATATGGAGTGGCATATTCAGGGCAGTTTTCGAAAATCATTTTCATTCATAAATAATTTTCTGTTAATTCGAAGTATTCATTTCTGTTAATCATTTAATAGCAAACCATATGAAAAATACATTTTCTCATTCCTCCTTAATTTTAGCCGGAATATCTTTTTTGTTCTTCCCTGCTTGTAAAAAAGACGCTCCAAACAGGGCACCTGATCCCACTCCGATTGTGGTAACTACTGCCATAAGCTCCATAACCGGATCTGGTGCAAAAAGTGGAGGAACGGTAAGCTTTCCCGGTGGTACCGGTATTAGTAGCCGGGGGGTATGCTGGGGTACCGCTAAAAATCCGACCACAGGAAATAGCAAAACCACGGATAGTTCAGGTATTGGTAGCTTTACGAGTAAAATAACCGGATTAACTTCCAATACAAGCTATTATGTGAGGGCCTACGCAGTTTATAGCCTCGGAACTGTTTATGGCAATGAGCTAACTTTTACAACCAGCGGATATGTACCCGGTGATGAATATCAGGGGGGCATTATAGCTTATATTTTGCAAGCCGGTGACTCTGGTTACGTAGCAGGAGGATTTCACGGGTTGATAGCCGCCCCAACCGACCAGAGTGCAGGCTCTGCATGGGGATGCGATTTAACAGCTATTAATGGTGCCGACAGAACTGCTTTAGGCAGTGGAAACCAAAATACACTGGATATTCTGGCGGGATGCGCCACACTTGGAATTGCAGCAAGATTATGTTCAAACCTGATTATAGGTACTTATACCGACTGGTATTTACCCAGTAAAGAGGAGCTAAACAAACTTTATTTGAATAAGGCAGCTATCGGTGGATTCACACAAAATCCTTATTGGTCATCGAGCGAATCGGATGCAGCTTTTGCATGGGCATCTTATTTCAATAATGGTTCTCAGAGTGTTAACTCCAAGAATGCAACCAACTATGTGAGAGCAGTGAGAAGCTTTTAAACCCCAAATTGAAAACAAAAATAAATGAGCATACGTAAAGCGTTCAATCTTCAAAAATGGATCGATGAAAATCGTCACCTGCTAAAACCACCGGTTGCCAACAAAAATCTATACCCCGAAGGAACTGATTATATCGTGATGATTGTTGGGGGTCCAAATGCGCGAAAAGACTACCATTACAATGAAACGGAGGAATTGTTCTTTCAGTTAGAAGGGAATATTACCATAAATATTCAGGAAGATGGAAAAGCAGTTCCGATCCAATTGGGACCCGGAGAGCTGTTTTTATGCCCTGCAAAAATTCCTCACTCCCCGGGGCGTACAGCAGGTTCCATAGGTTTGGTAATTGAGCGGGTAAGAAAAGGCACCACCATGAAGGATGGGCTTTTATGGTTTTGTGAAAAATGCAATAACAAATTGCATGAAACCTATTTTACTCAGAATAATATTGAAACAGATTTTCAGCCCAGGTTTAAGGAGTACTATGAATCAGAGGAATTAAGGACCTGTAAAAAATGCGGAACGATCATGGAAACTGATCCTAAATTTTTATAGCTCAATGAAATCCCCCATTTTGGAAAACTTTTCGATTCTGGTTTGAACTAATTTTGTCGGTCTAATCTTTATAAGAGCCTTTAACTCTTTGATTAAAGTTGATTTAAAGACAACATACGTTTCTGCTGTATTTTGGTGCGCTCCACCTAAAGGTTCAGGAATAATTCCATCAATCAATTTATTTGCAAGCATATCGATGGCAGTCAGTTTTAAGGCTTCAGCTGCTTTTTCTTTATGATCCCAGCTTCTCCAAAGGATTGAAGAACAGGATTCAGGTGAAATAACTGAATACCAAGTATTTTCCATCATTAATACTCGATCTCCAACCGCTATTCCCAATGCCCCACCGGAGGCACCCTCACCGATAACAATGCAGACAATAGGCACTTTAAAAATGCTCATTTCGTACAGATTTCTGGCAATTGCTTCCCCCTGCCCACGTTCCTCAGCCTCTAGCCCGGGCGAGGCGCCGGGCGTATCAATTAAACATACAATGGGAATCTGGAATCGTTCAGCCATTTTCATTAAACGAAGGGCTTTACGGTAACCTTCAGGATTTGGCATTCCGAAATTTCTGAATTGGCGCTGCTTGGTATTTCGTCCTTTCTGCTGACCAATCACCATAACGCTAATACCGTTAATGCTGGCTAGGCCCCCCACCATTGCTTTATCATCCTTTACCGTTCGGTCGCCATGAAGTTCAATGAAGTTATCAAAACAGTTTTCAACATAATCCAGGGTATAGGGTCTATCAGGGTGTCTGCTTATCTGAACTCGTTGCCAGCCATTTAGATTGCCATATACCAGTATTTTCGTTTCCTGAATTTTCTCTTTCAATTCAGTTATTTTTGTGCTCATGTCAACTTTACCTTTTTCATGAACCTTTGAAATCTCATCCAGCTGGTCGATCAGATCCTGTATAGGTTTTTCAAAATCAAAACTTGCCATATTTTATGATTGTTTTAGAGCAATACCGAGGGTGCAATTTTAAGTAAACTTAAGTATTTTTTTAAAAAATTAAATCTATCTTGTCAAAATACATAGAAATACTATATTTGCCCTCCCCAAACGGAAAGAGAAATCTGAAAGTTTGCGGAACGATGAAAGAATATTGGAGCGGTAGTTCAGCTGGTTAGAATACGTGCCTGTCACGCACGGGGTCGCGGGTTCGAGTCCCGTCCGCTCCGCAAAAAGCCACCTTTGGGTGGCTTTTTCATT
>CAYHCF010000013.1:0-51438 GCA_964355075.1 uncultured Chitinophaga sp. | reverse complement strand
AAAATAGATTATTTGAACACAATTCCGGCCAATCCAGATACACCGAAGGAAAAGGCCCCTGGGATTTAGTTTATACAAAATCCTTTCCAACAAAGGCAGATGCCCTAAAAGAAGAAAAAAGGCTAAAAAAGCTGAATCGCAAATCGATTGAAATGTTAATTGTTGAATAACCAAGATTGCTGCATGAACGTGCCTGTCATCTCGTCTTTAAGGACGAGACGGGTTCGAGTCCCGTCCGCTCCGCAAAAAGCCACCTTTGGGTGGCTTTTTCATTTATTAAGTAAGTGCATTATACTTATATCATTTATTCTGTATCCTCTGATATTTATTACAAAGGATATTCCCTTAATCCCCAAAATAGATTATTTGAACACAATTCCGGCCAATCCAGATACACCGAAGGAAAAGGACACTGGGATTTAGTTTATACAAAATCCTTTCCAACAAAAGCCGAAGCCCTAAAAGAAGAAAAAAGGCTAAAAAAGCTGAATCGCAAATCGATTGAAAATTTAATTGCTGAATAACCAAGATTGCTGCATGAACGTGCCTGTCATCTCGTCTTTAAGGCCGAGACGGGTTCGAGTCCCGTCCGCTCCGCATTTCACAACGCACAAACTTATTCATAAATGACCCAACAAGAACTTGAAAATTTTATCAGTGAAAAAAAATTATAAGATAAATTCCAATAAGGTGCAATTATTTAAATAAAAAAACTAATTTGCTCTTGGTTAAAAGCAATAAACACCGCTTGTTCTCAAATTTCATGTGAGTTACGGGGCGAAGCTATAAAATAATTTAAGCCGCAAAAACCAATTCCGGGTCCCAATGATGGGACTTTGCCTTCGGAAAAGCAGAAAATCCGAAAGCGAAATTGGCTCTTTCCATAATATTATCCTGCATTTCGACTTGAAATGCATGATAGGTAAGAGGTTCAAAACCTGAAGTCTAAAATTGAAATTAGAAAATTGGAACGCAAAAAATGAAGGAGCCAACGTTGATAAAAAGCCAATCGATGGAACAAAAGACTAGTTAATATGATTAAACACTTTTTCAAGAGAACTATCATTTTACTACTAATGATAAGCTCCATTCCTATTCTTGGGAATGCACAAGTCCCTAAATTTGTAATCAAGAAAATTTATTGCAAAAGTACTTATGAAGGTTATAAACTGATTGTTGTAATGCATTCTTCTAGGATGAAAATTAGGAATTCCAAAGTGGCTCATCTTCCCAAAGTGCGGGAAACCCCATTTCTATCATTTCAATTTCAGGGTACTGTTTTAAAAGATTTTTGAATTTTAAAATAAAATGAGTATCAGGATTTATTATTTTTAGCAAATAAATACAACAACTTAAAAAAACATAAATCCTTTCCAATTCAATTTGCTTTTCACCGTCCATTTTGTTAATAAGTGGGTTAACTTTAAGCCATTGTCCAACTGGATTTCGAGGAATCATGGGTCGGAGAATTAATGTTCTATTCCATAATTTACTATGATGTGCACAAAGATTTCTTACATAGCTGATACTTCGCATCCAACTTTCTAAAATATCAGGAAGAGTCAAATGAAAATGCCTGGTGATATCCTTTTTCTCTTGTGATAATTTCATGTTATCGAAAATCTTAGAAATTGAGGTCATGGTTACAACTTCAAAAGTAATCCAGGATGGTGGTAATTCAGGATAATCATAGTTTTTCAAATAAGCCTTAATAAAAGGTTCCTTAGATCTGTTAATTTCCCTTTGTATGCCACTTAAATCTAATTTCAGACGCTCTGGGTTTTTGAAGTTTTTTGGATTTGTGTACCACCATTTTTCGTCGTTTTTATTTAGGGAGTAATGGTAACTAATCTGAGTTCTAAAAGCAATTTCCAATCTTTCAATCGCGTCAAAAACCAATAATCTTAGCTCCCTATCAAAAAAATAATGTCTAAGTACATGTTCAAAGGTAATTCCATCCCTGAATTGGGTTTTACCAAGATCGGAATAAAAATCCCGAAAATAGTAACCGAGCCTGTAATAACTTATACTTGACAAAAACTCTTTAGCTCTATCCTTGTCATCAACAATAAGGCCTCTTTCTGAAAGAAGCTTAATTTGTTCCTCAATATTTAGGTGGGGTTTTTCAAAAATTCGCATGATTGGTATAAAAAAAATAAACCCGCCCGGGTGCGCATATTCAGAGGCGTGGGCGAGTCTTCTTAGATGTCAAAAATAAAAAATCAAACCGGTTTATTATAAACAAATAATGCACAGAATGTTGAAAACCAATCCATCATCCATAATACATTGTGCCGCAAGATAATTTATAATAATTATTTAAACAAGCCTATCCAACAATCAATCAAAATTAGAAAGATTCTATAACAGATTGTTGGGCAAAAATGAGTTAATTGGCCAAAAAAAATTAACCCACCCAATTTGTGCATTGTAAAGAGGCATGGGCGGGTCTTGTTGGGTCAAAAATTCAATTTATTATTTTATTTACATGATTAATCAAATCATTTTTTGTGAATAACCCTGTATTCAGGCACTCAGAACCATTGGCAAAGACAAAGTAACTTCTAATGAAATTGAGAAAATACGCTTTGTCCTCAAAAATGAAAAGCCAGCTTATTTGAAAAACGATATCCGCTTAGCTCCTGAATGGATAAGAGTAATATTACAACCACTTATAAACAAATGAATTTTGTCAGGAATTTATACTAAATTTGTGACATGAAAGCTCAAGTAAATCACTTGTATTCATTTCATATTCAAATATTAAATCGCATTTGAGTGTGTGGTAGTGTAGGATACTCTTTACCGGAAAATTCTGAATTATAATTCGTACGGATTAACCGTTTTAATTTCTGTGATTTTCTTAAAATCAGACAAATTTCGGGTAATTAATGTAAGGTCGTAAACAATTGCAGTAGCGGCTATAATGGCATCAGGAAGTTTCGTTTTATACTTTTTTCTGAGTTCAATACAAACTTCTACCACATTGTTCGTCAAATCCAAAACGGTTGCATCATACATGAAATTTGCAAGGAGTAGTTGATATTCATCTTTGGCATTAAATCCCAATACTTCGATTTTAGTAATTACGGAAACAACCGGTACCTCATTTATAACCTTGCTCATAAAATCCATTCCGGAACCCGGAAATTTTTTTCCGAGAAAATCAATTACAGAATTTGTATCGATTAAATATTGGTGTTGTTCCACTCGTTGCGGCTTTGAGTTACATATTTCTGTAGTTCATCTGTAATATCAGGAGGTAGCTTTCCGGCATATTTCTCAGATAACTTTTGCTGTGGCTGAATGCTTTTTTTCAATACTTTAAGAATATGGAGCTCTTCCAAATCTTCAAGGAGTTTATAAGCCTTGATATCATTTATTTGAACAAGTACAGTTTCCATTTTAATTTTATAATGAACAAATATAGGTGGAAACTATGTTTTAAACAACCACCGACTCAGGCCTACTATTCTTTGTTTTTTTAATAATTAGGAAGGTAAAAAATATAGGCCAATTCCATAAGAAGAAATACCTGCCAAATAACTCAATGTTGGATTCTGCCATTTTAGGTTTTTCCCCATGTTTATTAAATGTTGGCCTAATGTTGGCCCTTTGAAATTTTATAAATTTTAATAAGCTGGTAATCAGCGGTAAAGCAAAGGCGTTGCAGTCCCGTCCGCTCCGCCAGTAACACAATTCCTTGTGTACAAAATAAAAGCGCGAAAGAAATTTCGCGCTTTTATTGTTTATTCAGCCATGTTAAATTTCGTTTACACCATAAATTAAATTTGTTGTTTAACCTCAACCTGGGGCTCATCCCATCCCCCAAATTTATTCACAGGTTTGTGTAATTCATTTCAACTAATTACTTTCACAAAAAAATATTCCATTGAAAATTATAGGCATAACCGGAACTTTAGGTGCCGGAAAAGGAACCATCGTTGACTATTTGACCACCCACCATGGCTTTAAACATTTTTCGGTACGTGGGTATTTAACAAAGGTCATCACAGCTCAGGGTAAAGAAGTAAATCGCGATTCATTTGTGCTTACCGCTAATGCACTCAGAGCCCAATTTAGTCCGAGTTATATTATTGAAGAACTGTATAAAGATGCCCTGGAAAGCGGCACCCATTGTATCATAGAAAGTATCAGAACGCCCGGAGAAATAAATGCCCTCAAAGCAAAAGGCAATTTCAATTTATTTTCGGTAGATAGCGAGCGGCGCATCCGTTATGAACGCATTTTGATACGTGCCTCCGAAACAGACCGGATTTCATTTGAAACATTTTGTGAAAATGAAGATAGGGAAATGAATTCAAACGACCCTAATAAGCAAAACTTAAGTGCCTGTATGAAACTGGCGGATTACCATTTTACGAACAATGGTAATTTAGAAGAATTGTATAAACAAGTTGATCATGTTATTGGAATGGGAACTAGAGATGGGAAATGAGAGATGGGAAATGAGAAATGAGAGATGGGAAATGAGAGATGAGAAATGAGAGATGGGAAATGGGAAATGAGAAATGGGGCACTTCGACAAGTTCAGGGTGACAAATGGGAAATAATATGTTGACAGTTGACAAACCTACAGCCTACAGCCTAAACACCTACAGCCTAACTATTGGAATGAGGAAGGATTGATAATTGAATAAAATTAAACACGAACACAATGAACATAAAAACTGAAGATAAATATGTACGCCCAACCTGGGATGAATACTTTATGGAGGTGATGGAAGCCATCAGTAAACGTGCTACCTGCAACCGTGGACGAAGCGGTTGTGTGATTGCTAAAGATAATCAATTGCTGGTTACCGGCTACGTTGGTTCACCCATTGGCTTACCCCATTGTGATGAGGTTGGTCATCAAATGAAGAAAATGATTCACGAAGATGACAGCATCACCGAACATTGCGTTCGCACCGTACATGCCGAACAAAATGCCATCTGCCAGGCGGCTAAAAACGGCGTAGCGCTTGATGGGGCAACCCTTTATTGCAGAATGACTCCCTGCCGGGTTTGCGCTATGCTGATTATTAACTGTGGTATTAAAAGGGTGGTTTGTGAACGCAAATATCACGCGGGTGGTGAAAGTGAGGAAATGTTAAAAAAAGCCGGTGTACAACTGGAATTTTTCCATGAGGAAGTGCAAACCTATGAGACGGGAAAATAGTGGAATATTTAATTGAAACCGATACTAAATATTATTTTTTCTCTATTATTCTTTCACCAATCTATAGATTTTATCATCAATCTTTAGGGTATAAACTGACTTAGCCGGAATGGCATTTAGATTGATTTTTATCTGGGACTCAAATGTGGTCATTGTTAAATTCTCCCCATAAATTTTCTTCCCAAACAGATCAAAAATCTCAACTTTTGTTTCAGCTGGTATATTTGAATTTCTTCTGATTATGAGTTCATCTTTAAATGGATTGGGATAGATACCGACATTTGCCTCCATTTCCTTTTCCAAATCCACACTCACAATCTTCGAATATTGCACATTCCCGTCAAAATCAACCTGTTTGATGCGGTATTTGATGTTTGAACCATAAAAAGGAAGACTTCTTATATTGTCTGAAAATGTGTACTTACATACCGAATTTGTATTTCCATTTCCTTTCACTTTTCCAATAGCTATCCAACTATTTTCTTCCTCTCGCTGAGTTTCAATTGCTCTTTCCACTTCAAAATAGTCATTGTTTATTTCTGAGGCCGTTTTCCAGTTTATTGAAACCAGACCTTCATTTAAAAGTTGCGCCGAAAAATCTAACCACTTAACCGGAAGCACGGTTGTGGGCCAGGTAAGCCCAACTTTTATCATGTCTATCGTTCCGTTTGAGGTTCCCACGGTTCCCTGCCGGATACAAACCGATCTGATTTGTGTCAGGTCATTCACGGTCATATCGGTTGCAGTAAGTTGCGGAACTGGTTCTGTAACAGGAACCCCACTGGTAAATATCCAGGCATAAACATTATCATCGGTTCCGGAAGCGGTATTGAAAACATATTTCATTACAACCAGCACAGTTGAGTTAACCGAATAATTAATAGGTGAATATACTGCCGCTGCCGCTAAACTCCCCTTTGATAAACCAAGATTATAATAGGGTAACAGCATCTGGTTTTTAACAAAAATCCTTCCAACTGCATTGCTTGTTAAGCTTGAACCAAAAGTATCATTGAAATGAAGCACATAGTCTGAGGTAACGGTTGTACTGGAAGCGCCGGCAACTTTTAACAGAAACGAAATATAAACCGTTCCGGAATTTGCCAGAGGTAAAGTGCGGTTAATATTCTCACGGGGAGTTGCACCATTTACGAAAGTTACCGCGCCATTTCCGATGGAAGATCCGGGTCCGTAGCCGACATAAGTAAGGCTGGTTGAGGTATATAAAACAGGCGTAGAACCCGAATTCAGATGTGGTGTCCAAACTGAAGTTACACCACCTGTACCACAAAATGGGCCTGCTGTTCCACCATATCCGAATGATTCATATAAAATAGTTTGAGCCTGTGTAAGGTGAACACTTAACAATGCTATAAAAAGTAAGATGGTTTTCATAAGATTATTGATTTTTAGGAATAACAAATTTTACTTAAATTATTCGATAAAAAAAAATGAATCTTACTTTTCCTCAACCTGCATAGGTACTTCTTTTACCACTTGACCCCGTCCGGTTAATGATTTTGGAATCCTGCCTGTTTTAATTGCCTCCGACCGAAGTCTTCTTCCTACAATCTTCTCATTCATGATTCCTAATTCCAAAACTTTATCAATATCCAGGTTGGTTTCAATACCCATTTCATCCATCATTACCACCATATCTTCGGTGGAAACCAAACCAACCAGACTTGGATCACTATAATAATAATCACCTGTGCCACTTACCGGTACCCCACTTACAAAGTTAGCCGGTTGTCCGCCTATTCCGCCTAAGGTAGATTCGTAATTGGTCATTCCTGCCTGCAAAGCCGCCAGTACATTTGCCATTCCCCAACCCCGTGTGGTATGCAAATGAACAATGTGTTTCTGAGGATTCTGAAAATGATCCATCAACATCGAAAAATATTTATAGATTCTGTCAGGCGAAGCTGAGCCATCATGGTCGGCATGCTCCACATCGTTGGCACCTATATCAAACCAGCGTTTTGTGAATTCTACCGCTTTTTTTAAATCGGTGGGACCTTCAATGGGGCAGCCCCAAATCGTACTCACGGTTCCATTCACTTTTATTCCGGCATCATGCGCAAGTTTTATCTGCTTTTCACACATTTTCCAATAATCATTCAAACTTAATCCCGAATTTTTAATATGATGTGATTCACTGGTAGAAACCATAAATAAAATCCGGTCCGGTCCAACGCCTTCTTTTCGCAATTCAATGGCGCGTTCAACAGCTTTCTCCCGGATAGTAACAGCTGTTAGGGAAACATCCTTGATCAAGTGAGCAACTTTTTTGCTTTTCCGGATCGCTTTCAGCAAAAGATCAGCATCCTTAAACTGAGGCATTCCCACAGGATTTCCAAGGTTGGTTAATTCAAGGTGTTTGAAGCCCGCCAAGATCAAATGTTCCGTAAGCCAGATCTTTGCATCTAAAGGAATATATTTTTCTTCGTGCTGAAAACCATCTCTGACGGTAATGTCACCCAAGGTGACCTTTTTTGGATATTCCATATGTTTTAGGTTATAAGTGTTAAGTTTTGGGTTTATCAGTCAAGGTTTTACAAAGTTACAAAACAATTGGAAATATTCGACGTGCTTTCATTAGCGCTTCCTGGTATAAATCTTTATTAAGCGGGATTTCAATACCCTTACTGGTAAAATAACCGACAAGACTCTCTGTATCAAGATTTCCAACGAGATCGCGGGCCGACATGGGGCAACCACCCAAACCCAGTATTACCGAATCAAACCTTCGGCAACCATTTCTATAGGCGGCATCAATTTTTTTATAATATGAATCTGAAGTGGTATGAAGGTGCATGCCAAATTCAATATCAGGAAAGGCCGGCAAAAGATTTTTAAAAACCGCTTCAATGGTTTCAGGCTCTCCCACTCCAACCGTATCCGCAAAACTAATTATCTTAATTCCAATCGTTTTTAACTTCTCAACTGCATGGATCAGCGATGAAATGGAACTATCATCCCCGTATGGATTTCCAAAAGCCATGGAAAGATATACCACCAACTCCTGATTACTTTTTACACAAAGATTTTGAATTATTTCTATCGTTTGAAGTGCTTGTTGACTGTTGGAGCGGATATTTAAGTTTAAGAAAGTGGGTGATACGGAAAAAGGAAAACCTAAATACTTAATTTCGGGATGTAAACAAGCTTCCCGGGCTCCTCTTAAATTGGCTACAATTGCCAATAACCTGGTTTTTGAGGCACTCAAGTCCAAATTTGCCAAGACTTCTACGGTATCTTTTAATTGAGGAATTGCCTTGGGAGAAACAAAACTACCGAAATCAATTGTATCAAATCCTACCCGAAGAAGTGCGTTGATATAGGAAATTTTGGTTTCTGTGGGAATAAAATCATGCAGGCCTTGCATGGCGTCTCTGGGGCATTCGATTAGTTTTAATTGCATAAAAGGATAATTTTCAAGAATATCAAGTGCAAAAATATCGGTTTAATGTTTATTTTTGGCGTCATTTTAAGAAATGTTAGTTAAACTATTATGAGCCAAGAGTTGGAAAACGTTGAACAAGAAAATTCAGAACAACCTTTATTGAAAGTTTCTGAAGTGCAAATTATAGAAGAATTGAAGCCGGTAGAAGAAGTGGTTTCAGAAAGTGCTGAGGAGATAGTTACTCCTGAGGTAAATCCTTTTGATGAAGTGACATCAACTGTTATTGAAGCACAAGCTGACGAAATGGTTCCTGTGCATATCGAAATACATTCCGAAGAAGTGGTTCCTGTGAATGTGGAAGCTTCTGTTGATGAAATAATTTCTGAAAATATCGAAATGCAATCCGAAGAAGTGGTTCCTGCGAATGTGGAAGCTTCTGTTGATGAAATAGTTCCTGAGCCTATCGAAATACTATCTGAAGAAGTGGTTTCTGCGAATGTGGAAGCTTCTGTTGATGAAATAGTTCCTGAGCATATCGAAATACAATCAGAAGAAGTGATACCGGTAGAACTTTCGGATAATTTACATTTTGGGGTTGAAGATTTGGAATTGGAAGCGGTGGAAGACCTCCCTGATTTTGCTAACTTAAGTAAAGAAGAGTTATTAAAAGTTGCGTTAAAAGCCAATGCTGACAAAGAAATATTAGAGGCACTTCATATTTTCAAAATCATTAAACCCTATTTCGATCATCATATTGCGCTTGAAAAAGAACAGGCTTTAAGCAAGTTTATTGAAGAAGGTGGAGATAAGGATGGATTTGAATTTAAAGGGGATGGCAGTAAAGAGCAATTCAATCAGGCGTATAATGAATTAAAGCACAGAAAAGAAGAAGCCCGTAAGCGTCAGGAAGAAGAGAAATTAGAAAACCTGAAAAAGAAAGAAGCGATTCTGGAAGATATCAAAAAATTAACCGAATTGGAAGAAACCGAACACAGCCTGAAACGATTAAAGGAATTACAGGGTGAGTGGAAAAAAATCAAAAATGTTCCGAAGGATCAACTCGAAAATTTATGGGAAAGTTACCGTGTATTAAATGAAATTTTTTACGACCGTCTTTCGATTTACTATGAATTAAAAGAACTTGACCGTAGCAAAAACCTGGATCATAAAATCGAATTAATCAGTAGGGTAAGCGAGTTAGTGGGTGAAACCAACGTAAAGAAAGCCCTCATCAATATTAAAAAAATACAGGAAGAATGGCGCAATATCGGACCGGTTCCCAAAGAAGCATCCGAAGATTTATGGGCCAGATTTAAGGCTGAGTCCGATAAAGTATATACTTTTATTAAAGCTAAAACGGAGGAAATGGAAATCATCCGCCAACAAAATCTGGCGATGAAATTGGAACTCCTTTCCAAAGCAAAAGAAATAGCTGAAACAAAAACCACCCGCATTAAGGAGTGGATGGACCGAAGCAATGCAACCAATGAATTGATGGAAGCATGGAAAAAAATCGGCCATGTTCCCTTGGCCATGCGCGATCAGATTTGGAATGAATTCAGGGATGCCCGTAACACTTTTTATACTAACAAAAACGCTTATTTTAAAGTTTTACAGGTTGAACGCAACGCAAACCTTAAATTGAAAGAAGCCTTTTGTGAGAAGGCCGAAACTATCGCAGCCAATCCGATCGATTGGAACAAACAAACGGATGAATTAAAAAAATTACAGGAAGACTGGAAAAAAATTGGTCAGGCTCCTGATAAAGTGAATGACGCAATCTGGAGAAGATTCAGAACCGCATGTGATTCCTTCTTTACCAAAAAATCGGAGCGCTATGCTATATTGCAGCAAGAACAATTGCAGAATCTAGAAACCAAAAATGCGCTTATCGCTAAACTGGAAGAAATGTTAATTGTCGACGGGTCCAAATCTGTATTTGCTGATTTGAAAAACATTCAGGCCGATTGGAATAATACCGGTTATGTGCCTGCAGCACAAAAAGATGCCATCAATAATAAATACAATGATTTGCTTGATAAGTTATATGGCAAAAACAAGCAACTGAGCAAAGAAATGCGTGACGACCGGGAGAAACAAAACCTTGAATACCTTGCTAATTCACCTAATGGTGCACAAAAATTGCTTCGGGAAGAAAAGATATTGCAAGAGAGAATTAAAGGTTTGAAGAAGGATATTGAAACCTGGGATAATAATTTGGGTTTCTTTAAAATGGGTAATAATAAAAATCCTTTAGCCGAACAAATCAACAGCAAAATAGAAATTGCCAAAAAGCATATTGTGGGTTTGGAAGACAAGCTGAAAGCGTTGAAAGCATTACGAAACAAGCCAGCAGAACCGGTTACTTAACTGAGAATTTAGAATTAAGAATTGAAAATGAGATTTTCCTTCGCTTCTCGTTTCTCAATGTCCATATGCATTATCTGATTAACTTCATACGACACTACCTGAGTGCAACATTCATTGATGTATTGCATTCGCCGTTTGTATTCGATTTGTATCAGCAGTGTATTCGTAGACAAAAAAACAAACCTCAGGTATTTAATGAAATTGAAAAGATAAGAAAGGGGTTAAAAAATAACCATCAAACCCTAAGCTATACCGATTTTGGGGCTTCTGCAAAAACCTTGGATTCAGTGGAGAAAGTCGAAATTGCAGCTCTGGCAAAAAGGCACTTAAAACCTGCCCGCATCGCACAAATTCTTTATTATATCATCCATAAATACCATTATCAAAACCTGCTGGAATTGGGCACTTCTTTGGGTATTACTACCAGTTATTTAGCTTCCGGTGCATCTCCCACCGATGCAACTATCCACACCATCGAAGGCTGCCAGGATGTTCGTGAGGTGGCCCTGTCAACCTTTTCCAAGCTCAGTCTGAACTCGAAAATTATGAGTCATGAAGGAAAATTTGATGAGGTATTACCGGATATCCTGGCACAAATTTCTGTCTTAGATTTTCTCTTTGTTGATGGAAACCACAGTTACGAAGCCACACTCCATTACTTTCAACAATGTTTACCGAAAGCCAATAACAACAGTGTTTTTATTTTCGATGATATTTACTGGAGCAAAGGCATGACAAGAGCCTGGGAAGAAATTAAAAATCACCCACAGGTAACGGTGAGTGTGGATTTGTTTTTTATCGGCTTGATATTTTTCAGAAAAGAACAGGAAAAGCAGCAGTTCAAACTTCGGGTATTGTAGCTTTTCTCTAAATGCCAGGCATCTATTTATCTTGATATTCCTTACCTTTACCCGCAAATAAGGGAAAAAATAAATGACCTGAATTTTCCTTTAGCGGTTAATAATAATTTCAAATATGCCTCATAAAAAAATTCTTACGGATACAACCCTCGCTAAATTGAAAATAGAAGCGCTGAATGCCATGCAGCTTATATCCATTGAAACGATAGAAAAAAATGCGAATACCATCCTCCTTTCAAAAACCGGTTCAGGTAAAACCTTCGCTTTTTTGTTGCCTATACTGCACCATTTAAAGAAGGATATTTCCTTAACACAGGCCATCATCATTGTTCCCTCCAGAGAACTGGCCATTCAAATTGAAAAAGTGTTTAAATCCATGGGAACTGAATTTAAGGTTAGCTGCTGCTATGGCGGACATAAACGTGAGGTTGAAGAAAAAAATTTGGTTCAGCCCCCTGCCCTGCTTATTGGAACTCCCGGAAGATTATGTGATCATATCAGAAGAGGGAATATTACCGTGGGTTCCATACAAACGCTTGTATTGGATGAGTTTGACAAGTCGCTTGAAATGGGTTTTAAGGAGGAAATGTCGTTTATTGTGGGTTCTCTGCCTGCGCTAAACAAACGTATCCTGACCTCTGCCACTGAAGCGGTTGAGATCCCTTCCTTTATCGGGCTCAGCAAGCCGGTAAAACTAAATTTTATTTCGAAACAGGATGCAGATGATATAGCGCTTGCAATCAAATCGGTTCAAAGCGATGAAATAGATAAACCCGAAATGCTTTTTAGGTTGATTTGCCATTTAGGCGGCCAATCCAGTATTGTATTTTGCAACCAGCGCGAAACCGTTGAAACCTTAAGTAATTATTTGTCGAAAAAAGGCATCCTGAATGAATTTTACCATGGTGCCCTCGAGCAAAAAGAACGTGACATGGCTTTATGTAAATTCAGAAATGGCTCTGTAGATATTCTCATTACCACCGATCTGGCTTCAAGAGGATTGGATATTCCGCATATCCGGTATATCATCCATTTTAATTTACCCCTTACCCAAGATTCCTTTACCCACCGAAATGGCAGAACAGCCAGGATGGAAGCCAGCGGAACTGGTGTTTTGATGTTGGGATCACGCGACCGGATTCCTGCTTTTATATCGGAAACGGTTGAAGCCATTCATTTAAGAACAGAAATAGAAATACCTGCAAAACCAAAATGGATCACTTTGTTTATTGCAGCGGGTAAAAAGGACAAAATCAATAAGGTTGATATCGTTGGTTTTTTAACGCAAAAAGCACAACTTAAAAAAGAAGAAATTGGCCTGATAGAAGTAAAAGATTTTACCTCGTATGTTGCCATCCGGAAATCTAAAATTGCTCATGTATTAGAATTAATCAGAGACGAAAAAATAAAAAACCGTAAAATTAAAATTGAAATAGCAAAATAGTAAAAACATGAAGAAAATTCTTATTGCAAACAGAGGCGAGATAGCCTTACGTGTGATGCGCACCGCCAAAGAAATGGGGATAAAAACGGTTGCTGTTTATAGTGAAGCCGATCGCAAAGCACTCCATGTGAGATATGCCGATGAAGCGGTTTGTATAGGTCCGCCACCCAGTAACCAAAGCTATTTATTGGGAGATAAAATTATTGAAGTGGCCAAATCATGTGGTGCCGATGCCATACATCCCGGTTATGGATTTTTAAGCGAAAACGCAAACTTTGCCAGAAAAGTAAAAGAGGCAGGATTGATTTTTATTGGTCCAAGTGCCGAAAGCATGGAAATAATGGGAAGTAAAATTGGAGCCAAACAAGCAGTTTCCAAATTCAATGTTCCCCTGGTACCGGGCACTCAGGAGGCCATGAGTGATATAAATGAAGCCAAAAAAATAGCCGCAACCATAGGTTATCCTGTTTTGGTAAAAGCTTCTGCCGGCGGAGGGGGTAAAGGAATGCGGGTGGTAATGAAAGAGAGCGAGTTTGAAGAATCCATCCGCATGGCGCAATCGGAAGCATTGGCTTCTTTTGGTGATGATTCCGTTTTTATTGAGAAATATGTGGGTTCCCCTAAACACATCGAAATTCAGATTTTGGGCGACCAACACGGGAATGTGGTTTATTTGTTTGAACGTGAATGCAGCATTCAGCGCCGGCATCAAAAACTCATTGAAGAGGCGCCATCCAGTTGCCTCACACCCGAAATCCGGAAAGCAATGGGAGAGGCAGCCGTAAATGTTGCAAAAGCTTCTAATTATTTCAGTGCAGGAACGGTGGAGTTTTTAGTGGATGACCAGTTGAACTTTTATTTTCTGGAAATGAATACCCGGCTGCAGGTTGAACACCCGGTAACCGAGCAAATTGTGGGTATGGATCTGGTGAAAGAACAAATTAGAATTGCAAGAGGAGAAAAATTAGGATACATGCAAAGTGATTTAAAAATTCACGGTCATGCCATTGAATTACGGGTATGTGCCGAAGACCCTATGAATAATTTTTTACCGGATATTGGGAAATTACTTACCTATAAAACGCCACAGGGCTATGGCGTAAGAGTGGATGACAGCTTTGAAGCAGGCATGGAAATACCCATTCAATACGACCCGATGATTGCCAAATTAATTACTTTCGGTGCAAGCCGTGAGGAAGCCATCAAAAGAATGATCAGGGCAATTTCCGATTACCGGATCAGTGGTATTGAAACCACACTATCATTCGGAAATTTTGTAATGCATCATCCGGCATTTATTAAAGGTGAATTTGACACAAAGTTTATCGAAAAATATTTTGAACCTGACCTGTTGAAAAAGGAAAAATCCAATTTAGAGGAGGCCGTTGCATTTAGTGCCGGCGAATTGTTTTATCAACACGAAGGCAAACAGGATTCGGTGGCCACTGATAACCCTGGCAGTAACTGGCAACTAAAAAGGAAAATGAGTTAAATCGTTTGCATTTCCATACAATCAGCAGATAGCTGTGTAAAATGCCCGATTTTTTATTGGGCATTTTTAGTTTAAAAAGCTCAAATTTGATATTGATTTATAGATTTGAACCCATATCTAAAATGTCGGTAAAAAATATCTTTTCCTATATATGTTAAGCAAAAATATTCAATTATGAAAAAACAGGTAATCCTTTCAATAGTTGTACTATTGCTGGGTCTTAAGCAATCTTTGGCTCAAACAAAAACGATCCTGGATACAAAGATTGTGGGTGGTTATTGCAATAAGTATTTCGACCTGAAAGAAAACGGATTTGCATTTGTTTTCAATAAAGAAAAAGATGTGGATGAAGGTTACGGAAAAACAGCAAGTAACCAAAACATTGTTATTTATTACAGCCGGGATATGACCCGACGGGCCAGTTTTAGGTTCAATGCGATAGGAGAAGTAAGTGTGTTTGCAAGTAAAAACTATTTGTTTGCCCTCGACAGGCTTTCAACGGTATATAATTTCAGGGTATTCGACCGCATTGGTAAAGAAATCATTAATAAAAAAATAGACATTTCTTCTGCTGGATTAAGTCAGGATTTAATTAGCAAATTACATTTTACTGCCAATGGAAAAGTAATTTTTGAGGTATATGATGGCCTGCAGGAATTGCATTTGTTCACTAACAATTTATTATATGCCGATCAACCTTACTTAAGTGAAATTGATATACCCTACCCCACTGCCAACCCTTTACAAAGCATGAGTTATACCGGTAAATGGGTATTTCTGGGAGAGACAACCGGATATTATATTCTTAGCAGAAAAGGTGCAAATACTGAATTTGACCCAAATGCCATTGCCTATCATATTGCATTTTATGATGAGGATTTTTCATTATTCAGGGAATTATTGCTCGATAACTTCTTATTGCCCGGAGAGCAAATGATTGGAAAAGATGCTGCATTAAGTTTAAATAGTACCCTACAAAGTTTTGCGGTAAGTTGTTTGATTTCGCATGGTCCGAAACTGGCATTATTGGTTGCCAATTATGGTATGGATCCAAACTCAGGTGTGATGAGTTTATTCTGGCACAAAGAGTTTGAATTAATTGATAACAACAAACATAAATTTATTGAAAACGATGGCATGTCGGTTCCACCACCACCTGTTATCTCAAACCGTGGGAGCCTGATTGACGTAAGTGTGATGAAAAACAGAATCAGTGTGAATGAAGAAGCGATCAACCAATTGGTTTCTTTCGACGGACAGGGAAATAATACCTTCAATGCCATACAGATGGGGGCATTTGAAATGCTTAACCTCGATGCCTATTGTGTAGATAATAACAATCTTTACAGCCGGATTAAAAAACTGCAAATGGCTGCCATCCTAAAAACTGCCTGTGAACAAAGTCAGTGCGAAGCTTTGGATATCAGCGTGGATGGTCAGGGAAATGAATTGGTAATTATTAAAGACGGCAAAAAAAATCAGGTGACTATTTATCAGTTAAAGGCCAAGAATTAGAAGGTTATTATTGAATGTTTTATAAAGGTCAAAATAGATTTACACCCTGGTTGAAGCGCTTGGGATGGTTCGGATTTTTCTTTTTTCTGATCAAAGGTTTGTTGTGGCTAATTATCCCTTATCTAATTGCAATGGGCTTGATTAACTATATCTTCCTATTTCTCTTTTTGACCTTTTGATTTTATAAACAATTCAGCTACCCATACATCTTCCGCATTCGTTATTTTTATATTTTTTGCATCCCCTTCCAGCAGATGAATTGAATGTCCTGATTCTTCCAAAACACCCGCATCATCCGTAAAATTAAAATGATCGGCCAACGAGTATGCTTCCACGATCAGGTTTGTTTTGAAAGTCTGAGGGGTTTGAACCAAATAATAATTGTTTCGGTTTACGCTTTTATTGCTTAGTAAGTCAACCTGGCGAATGGAATCCTTTAATGGAATTACCATTATTGAATTCCCACTTTCAGCTGCCATTTCAAAACTTTTTTCAATGAGCTCAGGTTCAATAAGGGGTCTCACCCCATCATGAATGGCAACTAAAGACTGCTGGTTATCAATTGCATCCAATCCATTACGAACTGAATGAAATCTCGTTTCTCCACCCACTACCAATTTATGCTGAACCACAAAATGATATTGAATGCACAGGCCTATCCAATAGTCAAGCTGGTTTTTTGGCAATACAAGTATAATCTGAATACCGCCAACAGTTGAAAAAGCGTTGAGGGTATGCATCAGCACGGGTAAACCGGCAATCGGGATAAACTGTTTAGGGATATCGCTTTTCATGCGTAATCCCATGCCTCCTGCTACTATGATTGCGTATTTTTCCATGAGGAAGATCGCCTGAAATTTACAACGATTAGCTGAATTTGAAACTAAAAGATAATCATTGCATCCCCGTAGGCCAGCCAACGGTATTTTTTCTTGATGGCCTCTTTATAGGCTTCCTGCATCAAATCAAAACCTGCAAAAGCTGCTGTAGCCATCAATAAGGTAGATTCAGGCGGATGAAAATTGCTGATCAATACATTGGCTATTTTAAAATCGTGTGGTGGAAATAAAAACTTATCGGTCCAACCTGATAAAGGATTTAAGCGATCTGCTGAGGAAATGGCCGATTCCAATGCGCGCATTACCGAATTCCCAACAGCCACAATCTTCCTCTTCTCATCAATAGCCTGATTAACCACCTGAGTGGTTTCAAGTGGAATTTTATAAAATTCTGAGTCCATTTTATGCTTGGTTAAATCTTCAACCTCAACAGCTCTGAATGAACCCAAACCATTGTGCAAAGTCAATTCAGGGAATTTTATACCTTTAATTTCAAGTCGCATCATTAATTCACGACTAAAGTGCAAGCCTGCCATTGGAGGAATAACAGCTCCCACATTTTTCGCAAAAATGGTGTTGAATCTCTCCTTATCGGATTTGTCAACAGGCCTGTCCATGTATTTTGGCAAAGGCATTTCACCCAATTTGTCAATTATTTTTCGTAATTCTTCATCGGTTCCATCAAATAAAAACCGGATTGTTCTTCCTCTGCTGGTGGTATTGTCAACTACCTCCGCAACCAAATCATCGTTCCCGAAATATAATTTATTGCCTACCCTGATTTTTCTAGCCGGGTCAACCAAGACATCCCAAAGCTTCATTTCTTTGTTCAACTCACGCAATAAAAAAACCTCAATTTTTGCTCCTGTTTTTTCTTTGCTACCATATAAACGGGCAGGAAAGACCTTGGTATTGTTCAAAACCATCACGTCACGGTCGCTGAACATCCCTAAAATATCAGAGAATTTTTTGTGCTCAATCTTTCCTTTTGCACGGTTTATCACCATTAATTTTGACTGATCGCGTGCGTCTGTGGGCGTTTTTGCAATAAGTTCCTCGTTAAATGGAAATTTGAATTGAGATAATTTCATTATTTGGTAAATAGTTAAGTAGGTACACATTTCAGGCTATATAACCTAAAATTTCGGACTGCAAAGGTAAGGGAAATATAAAAAAAGTCAACTTTTCTTTCCTTTGTTACTCTCAGAATTTTTCATTTTCTTTACCCCATGTTGCCAAAAGCCCAGTATTCTCAATCGATTAAGGAGGAAGCGAGTCGCCTTGGCTTTTCTTTTTGTGGAATGGCTAAAGCAGATTTTCTGGAGCTTGAAGCTACTCGATTGGAAACCTGGCTTAAGGAACAGAAAAACGGCAAAATGCAGTATATGGAAAATTATTTCGATATGCGGCTCGACCCAAGGAAACTGGTTGAAGGGGCAAAGTCAGTAATCAGTTTATTGTATAATTATCATCAACCCAAAAGCTTGTTTGACTCCAATAACTTAAAAATATCAAGCTATGCCTATGGCCACGATTATCATTCGGTAATTAAGGATAAATTGAAATCATTATTGCGATTCATAAAAGATACCATTGGCGATATTAACGGACGTGCATTTGTTGACTCAGCACCCATTTTGGAAAAAGTGTGGGCAGTTAAAAGTGGTTTAGGCTGGATGGGAAAAAACACAAACCTGATTCACAAAGGTAATGGCAGCTACTATTTTTTAAGTGAGCTGGTACTCGATCTTGAATTAGACTATGAGTACCCGGTTACCGATCATTGTGGCACCTGTACAGCCTGCCTGGATGCTTGCCCTACTCAGGCAATTATTGCACCGTATCAGGTTGATGGAAGCAAATGCATAAGTTATTTTACCATCGAATTAAAGGAGGCTATTCCGGTAGAAATGAAAGGGAAATTTGAAAATTGGATCTTTGGTTGTGATGTGTGTATGGATGTTTGTCCTTGGAATAGATTTGCAAAACCGCATAAAGAACCGTTATTTGAACCCACGGATCAACTTTCAGAAATGACTAAATCGGATTGGATTGAGCTCACCAAGGATGTTTTTGACCACTTATTTAATAATTCACCTCTAAAAAGAACCAAATACAACGGTTTGAAAAGAAATATTGACTTTATCATAAATACCTGACATGCCCAAAAAAATTATATCCATTTTTCTCATGCTCATTCCCTTCCTTGGTGAATCACAAGGTTTTGAACCAAATTATGGCATTTCATTTCATTTAAATTACCCAACATTAGGTAATAACCTTACTAATTACGCGGGCAGAGGTATGTATAGCTTTGGCATGTTCTATCAAAAGCCAATTAGTCCCTACCATTCAAACAGGGTATTTAACCGGTTCGATTTTATGCTTGAGCCAGCAATAAGCTATTTAAGTTTCAGAGATGTACAATCCGACAAAAGGTATAACAGCACTTTTTTAGATTTTACCGGATATCTAAATTTTGTTCCCGACCGCATGTCGGAAGATTTAAGACTTATGTTCGGAGCAAGACCTTCCGTCCTTCTATTTTCTAATTCTCAAAACCTGGATTATGGAACCTATAGAACCATTAATAACGACCCAAATAATTTAAATGTCAAAGGAAGAATTGATTTTTGCGGAGTGGTTGGAATTAGTTTAAGCCTGGGTAAGGTAGCCAGTGTTGAATTGAAATATATAAAAAGCTTTACCGATCAAAATACAGCTTCGATCATAAAAGGCCGACCCAGTGTTTTTGAGTTTGGATTACGGCTTAGTGCCATTAAATTACGTGACAAATTGGTTGCAAACGAAAAAACTTTAAGTCAGGAATTAAATAAAAGAAGTGCAGGTACATTACTGATCATGCTTGAATCACCCAATAGAAAATTTATTCAACAACTGATTCAGGAAAATAAAATTGAGGATGCCGATTATGTTACGGGTACGCAACTTCAAACCAATAGATTTATCATCAGCCAGTTTAGAAAACAATTCAATTTTTGCCGGGTTCTGTTCTTCACAGACAGCAATGCACATAAGGTGAATCAAGGCCTTTTTAATGACCTCTTTGTTGACGAAAACCTAAAGCCGATAGAATCTGTAAGCTTCGATACTTCTAATTATTTTATCGGTTCTTTTTGTGAAGATGTGTCAGACTACAGCAACAAACCGGCTTATGGATTATACTTATATGACCGGCATTTTAAACAATTGGGGAAACCTTATAATACCGGTTCAAACTATATGAATATTTTTGTTGGAGGAGACCCGATGAACTATTTCCGGCGAATTAAAACCTCCAATTATACACCTGATGACTTCGGACGCATCATTAAAAAGTTCAACGACCGCCTCATGAATTCCAGGATTCAGAAATAACCTAATTTGATTGACAGATTACCAATTAGAGGTTACCTGACAAATTAACATTCCCTACTCCTTTAATATGGAACGCTGATGCCGCAGATTTTCAACCGCGGATTTTAATCCGTTTCAATCCGCGTTGATTTTTTATCCGCGTGATCCGCGTTCCATAATAATTCAAACTGAATACAGATTATCAGGATAAAGAATACAAATTACATAACACAAATTTAATGTCCCTGAGCCTGATTTAGGGCCGGTTATCGAATAACAGAGATAACGATTTAAGTACATGAGATATTTTGGATTTGACGTCACGAATCAATCCCATAGAAACAGATAATAAAAGTTGAAACATTATCCGGAACCACAATGCCAAAATATTTTATGTACGCTCTTTCTACCAGTGCGTTCCGGGTAAATAGGGTCAATTATCAGGTTTAAGCAATTGCTTTTTTTCTGCTTTTTGCAGGTTTCCGACTCTTCTTCTCAGTTGTCGGTTTTGCAGAATTCTTTGCTTTATAAGCTTTGATATAATTGCTAATTTGTTCTTTTTCCTTTTCAGTTAATGGTCGTGGATCAAATTCAAAGTCCACATCAAAAGGTTCCCTTATTAGTCCCATATTTTTACGATTTAAAGTATTTGTCAACCAAATGTTTTGCTGCATCAGTATTAATTATCATCAGAAGTCCGCCAAAATGATAAGCACCTAAAGTTTTTTCATAATGGTGAATAAGTTTGGTCTTGGCGTGAAAGGAAACGAAACCATCAAATCCCTTTTGAAATGCGAGTCGACAAGCAAATGCAACTAAGTTACCAGGAGCACCCAAATAGATTTTGTCTTTACCTCTATTGAAAGATGCACTTTCAATCAATGGCATATAAATATGAGTGTCTTCGATTCTTAAGCTCATTACTGCTTGAATAACAGTTGGGTTGTTTTGAATAGTGAGTTTATAAACTTCCCTGTCAGGATAATTTAATTCTTTTGCCCAGTCAAATTTCCATCCATTATTCTTGGTCAGGGATTTTACGTCTGAATTTGTCAAATTTAAAACTTCTGTTGGAAAACTGTCTCCGGTAATTACGTTTTCTATAGAACGCGTTAGCTTGTCCACTTCAAAGTCAAGATAATTTATTGCAAGTTTTCTCACTATTCAAATATAACAAAAATAAATTGTCAGTATTATCTCAATTTATAAAGATTTCAAGCAGGGTAGCTACAGTTTAGTCATAAATAGTGCCCTTTGTGCCTTCTTTGTGGCCTTTGTGGTAAAAAGAAATTACATTGAAACAACAGGAAAACAAAGGAAAATACAAAGTTCACAAACGGAAACCTCTGACATACGAAATGCAGATTACCGAAAAGCTTTTTAGTAATTATTCAGCATCATTGGCATAATCAGCATCAACAGGTCTTCCTCTGCTTCCTGATTAGCCGGAACGATTACCCCAGCTCTGTTTGGCTGAGATAATTCAAGCACAATTTGAGGGGCATCCATGGTGGTTAACATTTCCAACAGATACTTGGAGTTAAATCCCATTTCCATGTCTTCACCCTCATAACTACAAGTCATTTTTTCCTGAGATTCGTTTTCAAAATCTATATCCTCAGCACTAATGGTTAACTCGCTTCCGGTAATTTTGAGCCTTATTTGATGGGTTGTTTTATTGGAAGTTATGGAAACACGTTTTACGGCCATTAAAAAATCTGCCCTTTCTACGGTAAGCTTATTTGGATTTTCGGTAGGTATAACGGCCCGGTAATCGGGATATTTTTCATCAATTAATCGGCAAATTAAATTCACATCTCCGAACTGAAAAAATGCATTTTGCCTGTTGAAATGAACCTTTACAACGGTATCATCATTAGGCAGTGATGATTTAAGCAGGTTGAGTGCCTTTTTGGGCAATATCAAGGCATTTTCAGTTCCCGGATTCACATCATTACGCGAAAAACGAACCAGACGGTTGGCATCGGTTGCAACGAATGTTATATTTTTTTCAAACAACTGAACATAAACACCGGTTAGGTTCAGGCGCAATTCATCGCTACTGGTGGCAAATACCGATTTATTGATTGCTTTTTGTAGGATTTTAGCGCCAATTTCAAAAGTACTTGCATCTTCCACTTCCGGAATTTTCGGAAATTCATCACCCCGTTGCGCAGTTAATTTAAATCTACCCGATTCATATTTAATCTCCACAGAGGATTTCTCCATATCTATAGAAAAAGCCAGGGGTTGATCCGGTAAAGACCTCAATAACTCCAGAGTTGTTTTTGAAGGAATAGCAATGGAAACATTCTCTTTGGCATCAACCTTAATGGTTGTGTTCATGGTTGTTTCCAAATCGGTTGAATGAATGGTCAGTATCCCATCGGTGATATCAAATAAAAAGTTATTCAATATGGGTATGATGGGTTTTGCAACAACCACTCCATCAATAAATGATAAATGTCTTAAAAGTACACTGCTATTTACGATAAATTTCATTTGTATATAATTTGTTTTTTAATGGCACACAGAACGAACAAAACAACATTGCTAAAAAAAGAAAATATTATCATGATTATCTCAGATAGCTTCTGCTGTTGCAAACAAAAATAAAGGGAGTGCCCCTAGTAGCAAAAACAAGTTATGCACATAGCCTCCTTCTAAAACGGAAAACAAGCCGAAAAACCCGCTAATACTCCTCTCTTCCCAACATTTTTTGATCAAACAAAAGCTCCAGATCAGGCAGTTTTTCCTCAATTGAATTTTTGGGTGACCCAAAGCTACCCAATTCGGGCTGACCTGCATTAACCCATGCAGTGTACCAAAAGGAGGCTACACAAAGCATAGCTACCTGCATTCTGCGTTCCACCATCCCCTGTAATTTATGATGATAAGCCTTTGCATATTCAGGCGAATAAACTTTTATTAGATTTCTTCCTTTGTGTTCAAAACTATAGCGTTGATTTTCTTTAAACTGGTGTTGCAAAGATTTTTCAAAGCCAAATATCGAATCTAAACAGGCAAAACTTCCCTCCACTGCAATCCACACTGCCGCTAAAGGATTATCCACATAAGAAGCCTGACCCACAAAAAAGTCATAATCAGACGAGAACAATTCAGGCAGACGGCTTTCAAGAAATCCATGAATACCCTGTTGTTGGGTTTGCTGGCCATTATAATTTGAAGTGGAATGCAGAGGGACATGGGCATCGGCGATATAATGACCTATTTCTGCTGATATTTTTAAAATGCGGTCAACATCCTTAACCCTGAAAGCTTCGGTTAAATCTTTCAAAACCCAGGTAACATTCCAGGTTACCACTCCATACATAAACAAAGTATCCTTCGAATATTTCTCAGCGGCTTTTGCAAACGACCTTGGAAGGGTATCAAAAGGAAGAATTTTCTCGTAATAATCCATATCAATAAAATGTTTAGCCGCTTCTTCCTTCACCATATACCTGCGTTTGTCGGGGTCAACGGCATGTTGCGTGATATAATCAATATGTGTTTTGTAAAAGCCAAAAAGCTCAGGTGGGAGGCAAAAAACCGCCATTTTATTAATCTGCTGATGGGCAAAAAATCCCCAGGAAAAGCCGTTGATGCTGAACCCAAAGAATAGTATCATTAAAATAAATCGGTTTGGAATTTTTCCCTTCATAGCAGCAATTTTAAACGCAGGCAAGCTATCATTCCATTTGGAAGGAACCAAGAAATGGAGTCAAATCAAATCCGGTATTTGGGATTTATTTTCTTATGTGCGCAAGAGGACAATATTCGAACTCTTTATTACTGATATTCAGTTATTAATGTGGTTATGACAGGTTCAATTCAAGAAATTGTTCATTAATTTCCAAATAACATTTTTCCGAAAGCATAGAATTTGTAATCATTTCAAGGTTTTTTGAAAAAATAATAATTAGCTTTTCATTACTGATATTTCCAAGAGTAATACGAACAATATGTTTGGGCGTACTTTGCAAAAAATGTGAGTTCTTGAAATCCTCATCCTTGGTAATCAAAACAAGATTATTACTGTCTGCATAATTTGCAATAAAAGAATCCTTGCTGAACCATTTATCCGGCAATTCATTCACATGAAAAGCTACAATATTTTGTTGTTTAAAAAACCGAACTACTTTATAGGAAATATGAACATCACATAAAACCTTCATCAGGCTACTTCTTTAATGGATTTACCGGAAGTTAAAATTTTAGCATATTGAAGGGCGGCAAGTATATCTTCTTTAACAAGTTCAGGGTGTTCGTTGGTAATTTCTGAAATACTCATTTCTGAACCAAGCATATCCATGATAACCTCCACAGGCCAACGCATCCCTCGAATGCAAGCCTTACCATGGCAGATTTCAGGATCTATTGTAATTCTTTGCAAATAATTTGAATTCATTTATCAAAAATAACGAAATTAATTTGATTTATTCAAAGAGTGAAGCAATAGATTAGTTAAATGCAGAACCGAAACAGCCTTAGAAACAGAAACAGTGCGATAAGACCATACTGTTTCTCTGCTCTGTTTCGACATTTGTGCGCAAGAGGAGACTCGAACTCCCACAGTGTTACCCTCTGGCTTCTGAGACCAGCGCGTCTACCAATTTCGCCACCTGCGCTTTACTGACTGCGATATTAAATATTTATCATTAATTTATTGTAATTTTTTTTATTTGCTTTTGGTCTAAGGCCAAACTGAAAAACGCAATGAAAAAATGTTTGCTTTGTTTTTTGATTTTTATATGGTTTCAGTAGCTTATTCTGGCTCAGAACCAGCGTGATATTGACAAGCTAGAGAATCAATTGACGCGTTTAAAGGCCGCTAAGAATGATACGCTTGAAGCCAATATTTTATATAAATTTTCACGGGCACATTGGGGATCAGACCCGGAAAAGGCTCTGAATTATGCTGAGCAGTGCTTATCAGTCTCCAAAAAAACAAGTTACCAAATAGGAATAGCAAACGCTTATACTTGTTATGGAGCTGTCTTCCATCATAAAGGGGATCATATGGAATCTCTGAAATACCATAAAATGTCTTTAAAATTATGCGAGGAAATCGGATATAAAAAATTAAAAATATTTATTTGCAACCCCGCTCTTAAATTTTATCTTTGCCACCCGATTATGCCCGGATGGCGGAATTGGTAGACGCGCTGGTCTCAAACACCAGTAACTTCACGGTTGTGCCGGTTCGACCCCGGCTCCGGGTACTCATAGCATCATAATAAACTGATTTTGAATAGTTTATAAAATGAGTGGTGCAAAAGCGTGGTGCAAAGCATACTAAAGGCAGCTATCTGGCTGCTTTTGCATTTATACACATTTTGCAATTTTCTGTATAATTAAATCCTATTTCTGGGGTTTAGTTTTGTGCCTTCACTTTCAATCCTGATGAATTAGGTTAATATCTGAAACATGAAAAATTCAACCCTGCTTTATTTTGTTGAATATTTTGTCCGGTTCCTGAATGTTGCACTGGCTGTGTATTATTTCTTAGTCAGTCATAATCCGCAATTCATCAAATACCTGAAAATCGTTTTCAAATTGATGCCTTGTTTGAAATAAAGCATATACAGCATTTTGCAATTTGAATTTTCATAATCGTATATAATATTTATAAATTTGTGGGAACAAACATGGTTGGCATAATTCCTTCGTATGCATTTTGTCAAAGTATCTGGAACATTATTCTTAGCTTTATATTTAACTCTTCAACCTCAAATGCGCTAAGTTGTCCCAAAAGTCCCTTTGCCAAAGTTTTCTCCAATGTTGCAATTTTACTTGTCCGTATTAGCGATGGCTTTTTAAGTCCATTGATAGGTGTTGGCAAAATTTGTAAGTCCGTAGATTCTTGCCATTGTATTTGCGTTGTAATAAAACAAACAGTAAGGTCGTGCACTGTCTCTGCAATTATAACTGCGGGCCTTAATTTACTACCGCTCAAGTCTGTGAATGGGAAAGTAATAAGGACAATGTCTCCCTTAGCCATTGTAAACTTCTTTTAAGTCTGCAATAGAATAAATTTCCTCTTCATTATTCAAAAATTCAAATGCCTTGCTTTCAGTAGTAATTTTTTGAATTCCTTTTGTTAATGTATTTTCTTCATACCGTTTATAAACAAAGTCAGCAAAGTCAGAAATCTCTTCTGCCTTCTCTTCCGGAAGTTGATTTATTGCATTAAGTGTCCGCTCAATAATGATTTGTCTGGTCATAATGATTAAAGTTATTTGCAAATGTAACAAATTTCGTCAATATAGATAGAGGTCTGGCATTGCTTGTAACTAGTCAACACTAGAGCCAAACAAACTTAGCACTTTTGCCAATAAATCAAGAATATTTTCGAATCCCCTTTTTTTTAACCAACACGTAAATAATAACAATTACCATTGCACCAATCCCAACCTCAAATAATATTTCTTTTCGTTTAAGTGATTTGATTTGAGAGTTTTAAAACAGCATTCTCAGATTCGTTGATGCTATTATAGGGGAGTAAATTTTGATATCATTTTTAAGGATAAATTGATTAAATCTTTTAGAACCAAAAGCGTAGACGCATTCTGCAATTCATTAAAACCAGATTTAAAATCATGTGACCGCTAATAGTTCCGGAATCAGATATTCATTTGCATTATTCACGCATTTACTTCTTACTCATTAAAACCCCTGCGTTTCTCACCTCATTCCACGAAGCAAAATTTAAAATGATACCAACAAGAGAAAGCGTTCCTCCTACTATAACCGATGCCCGATTTCCTTGCTCACCCTGAACTCCGCTTGCAAATATTGCCACTCCAAGTAAGCTCAATGTACTTGCAATTATTCCAATTGTTCCTGCTTTCTGAAGTGTGCTTCCAGGTGTCATTTTAGGTTTTACAATTAGGCTTGGCCCATTGCTTAGCGTTACATATTCAATCTTTGAAAAAGTACATTCCTGAAGCGGATTAAATTTCAACTTGAGTACTTTGGCTTTTGTTATTTTGCCATCTTTTGAATACTTTTTTTCAACGATCGCTTTAATAATGGTAGCATTTTCGCTTATGCTGGTGTCCTTATAATATTCTTTGAGGTTCTTATCAAAATAGGTGCAAACCTCACTGAGGCTTTTACCCTTCATGTCAGGTATATCCTGGGCGTAGCCAAACATTGAAAATGCAACAGCGGCTAAAAGAAGTATCTTTTTCATGGGATGTAATTTCCGGCAAAGTACTACAAATAAAAAAAGATAATAAAATAACCTGCAGGTTATTTTTGTTTTTCATACGCGCCGAAATGTTTTTTGAACCTAAAAACGAAAAGTCAACGCAGGCTTTTTTTGTTTTGGTTCTCCTGAATGAGTGCCTGTGCGCCAGGTACCCATTCAAAATTAATAGAAATTAATACATAGAAAAACAAGTAATTAGTGATTATAAGCGTATCATTGTTTGTCATTATTACAATTTATTTGTAAAATTTGTTCGATAAATAATTTAACCCATGAAAAAATTACACCTTTTATTATGCATTTTATTTTCAAGTTTCATTTTTTTTAGTTCCTGTAAGAAGGCCAAAGTGGTACCCCCACCTCCTTTGGAAATTGGTAACAACTTTCAGGGTGGTAAAGTTGCTTACATTCTAAAAACCGGCGACCAGGGCTATGTTGCAGGCGAGGTACATGGATTCATTTCAGCCACCAGCGACCAATGTGTTTCAGGTATAAAATGGTATAATGGAATCAATACCACAACAGCAGCAACTGCCACTGGTATTGGATCAGGCAAAACAAATACGAGTACCATTATTGCCAACCAGGGAGTTGGAAGCTATGCGGCAAGACTGTGCGACAGCCTGGTTTTAGGGGAATATAGCGATTGGTTTTTACCCAGTAAAGATGAGTTATACAAACTTTACGTTTATAATGCGTCTATTGGCGGCTTTGGTACCAATATCTATTGGAGCTCCAGTGAAGATATTTCCAATAACGGCAGCGCATGGATACAGAACTTCGGAAATGGTACGCAGGTAAAAGCCACTAAAAATAATACTTTCTATGTTCGTGCAATCCGGTCTTTCTGATGGTTGGAAACGAGGCTCTTTTGAAATCGTTAAACAACAGTAATCATTCCGGCTTTTACCTATTTATATATTGGGGAAAAGTTTTAAAAAATGCACGGGAATATTTGTATTTGTGAAAATTTATTTATAATATTTGTTCGATAAAATTTACAGATGAGAAATATACACTTTTACTTCATGGTATTGATTTCAGGTTTCTTATTAGTCATTTCCTGTAAGAAAGAAAAAACGGAAACCCCAACGGTAAATTTGCCAATTGGCAGCGTCTATAAAGGAGGCATTCTTGCTTATATTCTTCAACCCGGCGATCCCGGTTACATTGTGGGGCAAACACATGGGCTAATAGCTGCCCCCAGCGACCAAAGTACGGGAATAAAATGGTTCAACGGAACCATCACTACTACGGGTGCAAGCGGAACCGCCATCGGAACGGGTTTTGCGAATACCGATTCCATTGTTCTGAATCAGGGACCCGGAAATTATGCTGCAAAAATTTGTCAGGATTTAGTGATTGATACTTATGGTGATTGGTTTTTACCCAGTAAGGATGAATTAAATAAATTGTATTTAAATAAAAAGGCGATTGGTGGTTTTTCTGTTGATTACTATTGGAGTTCAAGCGAAGGCAATAACCTATACGTATGGAACCAGAGTTTTTCTAATGGGGATCAAAGTTACGATGGTAAAGAAGGGATAGCCAGTGTACGCGCTATTCGGTCATTTTAAATATAAAAAAAAATAGTATTAAGTTCTTTTGAAATTGTATAAGCCGGATTGGTTTTTATCGTACTGCCTCTGAACCAAATCCCAGCCAGTTATCAAGGTTACCAATAGAAAAGTTGCATTTTTGATTATTTATTTATAAAATTTGTCCAAAAAAAAATCTACTTATGAAAAATTTACGAAATTATTTTATTGTATTAGCTTCCTGTTTCCTGTTTTTCTCATCTTGTAATAAGGATAAAACAGTAGCTCCTCCGGCAGAAACAAAAATTGGCGATACTTATGATGGGGGAAAAATTGCTTATTTTTTTCAACCGGGCGATCCCGGTTATGTTGAAGGGCAAAAACATGGGATAATTGTTGCTTTTTACGATCAAAGTGTATCTATGCAATGGTATAACGGCAGCTTCACCGCAACTGGTGGAACCGGAATAGCCCTTGGAACAGGAAATACAAACACAAATACCATTGTGAACAGCCAGGGAGTTGGCACCTATGCCGCAAAATTGTGTCAGGATTTGGCTCAGGATAATCATACCGATTGGTACTTACCCAGTAAAGATGAGTTAAATAAAGTTTACCTCAATAAAGCAGCGATTGGCGGTTTTGCAATCAACTTTTATTGGAGTTCAAGCGAGTACAACAGCAACCGCGCATGGCGACAAGATTTCGATAACGGTGCTCAAAACAACAACGATAAGGATTTTGCAGGCTATGTGCGTGCCATACGTACTTTTTAACCTTAGTAAGATAATATTACCGACCCATTTGAACCATTGGCACTCCACGTAACTTTAAAACCATAAGCACAGGCATAAGGTGTTGGTTTCCCACTCTGATCTAAACCCAGTGTAAAAATAAAGTTTGCATTATCCACATTGTGTACAAATTCACCGGAGGTAAACCTGCCTAAACCACAATAGTTATTGGATACAAGCGATTGGTTGTAATAAGTAATAAAATTCTTTCCATACCGGTTGATACCCCATGAATCTACATTGCTAAAGCTTTGTACGGCTGTATCACCATGACCGGTAAACTGAATATGGTCATAAGGAATGGAAGGGTTAACCGTTTTCCCGATAAATTTCCATTCAATATTTCGCGTACTGTTCCAGGTAGCGCTAAGGTTATTGCTATATTTTACAGCTATTCCCAGTGCACGTTCTTTGTATTTCAATACTTTTATTCCCAATAAAAATCCAATCCAGTCATTGCCATTTACATTGGTGAAAGTCTTCACGCCATTTAATTCAATTGATTTGGAATCATATAAGCGGGTAACTTTATAATTGATAAAGGTTTCGGTTAGTTCTGAACCTACATCTCCCCACCTGTTTCCTTTGGTGAGTTGAATTTTTATCTGACCCGAACGGGTGCGTGATGGACTAAAGCAGGGAGTAACGCCGTCGAAATTTAGCGTAATCGTTTTGCTTTTTATCTGTGTTGTGTCAATAGTAACTCCGCATAATGGGCTACCTTGCCAACCTCCGCCTTTTTTCCCCAAGCTGGTATTGTCAAAAACCGAGTTTATATCATTGTCGGCCTGATCCAACTCCGCCTTGTAAGAGCCGGCATCATCATTGAACTGTTTTATTTTTTCATCTAATTGCAGTTCCTTACTTTTACTCTTACAATTAGAAAAAAAGAAAAAGATAGACAGGCAGCACAGGCCGAAAATGACTTTCAAAGTTTTCATTTTATGATTAATTTGTTCAATCAAAGATATAGATAATATCTTGAAAACAAGGGAAATGTGATTTATTTTTTGAAATATATACCCTATTAGATTCCCTTTGAGCCATTTTTCAGGCAACCAGAGATTTTACCAGAACATCATTTGCTTTTACAAGTGGTCCTTCCGTTTTCATTCTTTTCAATTTCTTTTCTATGATACTGTCGGAGTTCTTTTTTACATAATGTACAATCGTTTCTACCCTGATGCGAACACTACCTGAAGGTTTGGTTGAATCCAGATCGCCAAAGCGGAAAAATAAAGTTCCGGAGTTTTCAATGATCTTTTGTGTGGGCGTGAAGGTTGGCTGATCCATCCCGCATTCGTAACTCGACAAACGGATTACACAGGTGATCCAGGGCAATCTCGCTGCAATTTTTGCCGCCCACATAATCTCATTGGTATTGCTGCTGTACGACGACGGCCAAACATCAGATATATCAAACGGCGTTTTAATAAGTCCTGCTTTCAAATCATCTTCAAATACCCAATTTAAAAGCTCCTCATCAATCGGGAAATACTGCATCCAGATTACGGGATAACCATAGGCCTGTAAATCGGTTTCAATCTCATGACCAATGCCGGTATCCATGTGGTACGGACGGGCAAGCACCAGTACACAAGGTTTATTATCCTTTGCACATTGTTTCAGTATGTCTAAACTTTGTTTCTGTAATCGGGTATTAAATTCATCTAAGGCTTTAAATCCCATTTTTACCGCTGTCACTGTTTCTTCATAGCCCAGGTCAAATATATCTTTAAGTCCATTATACATCTGCTGCGGAACAATTTCACGGTCGTCGAGCGTTACATAAGGCGATGCGTATTTGATTTCATTTTCTTCAAATACATCCTGTTCCTTCATAAATCCCGATTTGATATTTTCGGCACCTGCCATCACCCGCGTACAGGTATTTGAGGCAGCCACATGACCGTTCAGAACGGAGGGCAATGAGTAAATCAAGGGGCTTAGAAGCACATTGATTTTCTTCTTTTGTCCGAATACCAGTTCTCCATAATGACCACTCATGGCTTTAACCGGATAGCAGCAATCAACCGTGCCTCTACCCTTCCCGAATTCACGTGCCTGCTCTTCTGAGGTGTTTGAACTGAACACTATATTGGTATGCCGGATACCGATACCGGTCAAAAAGCCAATCCAAAACTGGCTGGTGTTCCAGATATTTAAAACTTTGGGAACGCCCACACGAATGCGGGATCGGTCTTTAGACGGCAATTCGGCCGAACGCTTCCGCACGAACGGTGTCAGCAATGTTTGGAAATTCATTTTTTATTCTTTCTATTTCTGTTTTTACTTCTTTTACTTCACTTGCATCTTCAATCAATCCTTTCGGGCAAGAGTTATTTACAATCACACGTTCCCAACCTTCGGGTGCCGGAACTTTGCTCCAGGGCCTCCCCTTGCTTCCCGGCAGCTCCACATCTATAAAAGTACGCTGGCAGTTTACCGAGCACCATTTACAAACCGTATCGGGCGAAGTGCTGGTTTTATAGGTGAGTTTCTCAATGATATCAAAGCCCTTAAATTGTGTTTTTTCTCCTTCCTCCATGAACCAGTCAGCGGCAACAAAAGCTGCACCAATGGCACCGGCTTCACCTGAATAGGGATGAACCACAACTTCAGCATCCGGCACTTTCGTTTTGATAAAATCGACCTGAGCTTTTACAACAGCAATATTTTTGTGCGTGCCCCCCTGAAGAATGTATTTTTTCCCGACCGATTGAAGATTGTTTAATCCCCCTGCATAAACCCAAACGTTCAAAGGAAGAATGGCACATAAGGAAGCAAGAATTTCCTGTGCCTGCCAGCCTTTGCGCTGCTGATTTACAATATCACTTTGTAAAAACACGCCGCATCCCATAGAAAGTGTTGGCATCGAATTTGCCTTGAACGCTTCCTCAGCAATGGTTTCAAGTGGGATATTAAAACGCTCGGCAACTCCCTGTAAAAAGGCTCCGTTTCCGGATGAGCATTGTGAGTTCAAACGAAAATCAGAGACCGTTCCATTTTTGAGAATCATTATTTTTACGTCTACTCCGCCTACATCACAGATGCAATCTGCATCAGGGAAGAAATACAGACCTGCTGTTGCATGTGCTATGGTTTCTACCACCGCGCAATCGGCACCAATAATGTTTTTTAGTAAATCTTTTCCATAACCTGTAATTCCAATTCCAAGAATTTCCCCACCATTTAAAGCTGCCTTCACTTGCCTGAAAAGCAATCGGGCATCTTCTATCGGGTTTCCTCTGCTAAGTGCATAACAGGAAAATACGATTTCGCGGGTTTCGGGAGAAATACAAACTGCCTTTGCCGTTGTGGATCCAAAATCAGCCCCGATAATTACTCTCGCCAATTTGTTTGTGGAAGAAACCTCATTGCCAATAGCAGGCTGAACCCAATCAAACTCCAAACCGGCTAATTCTCCCTTTTCATTGATGGAAGCGATGCCGGTTTTTTCTATCAGCGCTTCGTTTACAATTTCATATTCTTTTATGGTAGAACAAGTTTCTTCATTTGCTTTTTCCTCATGGGGTTTCCGATCATTTTCAGAAGAATATTCACCCATGAAATTTTGCAGTTCTTCCTCGGTATTCCATAAGCCTTGTTTTCCCGTTTTCTTTTTTTCGATGTGTTGACCTTCTTCAATCCACCATTTTAATTTACCTGCTCCTTCATAAATTCCAATTTTTGAAATTTCATGCTTACCTGCTTCAATACAACCCAATGCACCGTAATAAAGTGCTTCAGGTGGTACAATAATTAACTCTTCAGGCGATAATCCTTCGGGCAATTCAATATTGCGCTCTTTCCAGATTCTCATCAGGTGAATCCTCCATGCTTCCTGCAGTCCTTTGAAAAATAAATTGGGTCCACCCAAAAGAAGGATTTGAGGAAGAGGCGTGTTTCCCCTGGTAAGGGTGGCAAGATTCTGATAGACCACCGCTTCAAAAAGTGAAGCTATGATTTCCTCCACCGACACGCCTGCTTTTAAAAGGGTGTTCGCATCGGTTTCGGCAAATATTCCGCACTTACTGCTAATCTTGTGAAGGGTATATCCTTCATAATGCATCTGACCTAATTCTTCTGGTGAAAGCTGTAATTTTTTTGCTGTTTTTTCTACAAAGGTTCCTGTTCCACCCGAACAGGCGGCCTGCATCAACACTTGTTTATTTTTTGTTTCACCTTCCCCGCTAAAAAAGATGGTCTTCATATCTTCTCCGCCAATTTCACTTACAAAGCGAACTTTTGGGTGCATTTTTTCTACCGCAGCAGCCACCGCCACTACTTCCTGTATGATCTTTCCTCCAACCAAAGGTGCGATAATCCCTGAACCGGTTCCAGTAAAAAATATACGGTCATGCTGAGGTTTAAACCCAAATTCTTTTTCAAGCCGGCCTAAAAAGTCAAGTACCTTTTCTGCCTGTTTGGTATTATGCCGGTCGTAAAACTGCGATATTATATCTCCATCCTCAGTAGCCAGGACGTATTTGCAGGTGGTACTGCCCACATCCATTCCGCAAATCAGCGGAGTTCGTGTTTGTTTATGGGTATCTGACATAATTATTAAGCTAAGCTAAGTTCGGGTACGTTTTCAACTTCAATTTCTGCTGCTGCCATTTTCTTTGCTGCGCTTAACTTTCCTTTATATTTTGAAAGCAGATGAACATAATTTGCCCCCGTACCGGCATAACCGTTATGTGGAATTTTAAAAGATGCCCTCACGTATTCCGGTTTATTTAAACCTATCAAACTCAGCTTTTCTGCAGTCATCGCATATTTTTCCAATGCCTCCTCATACTCTGCAAACGCACGTTTTTTGGCTTCGGTTAAAATCATCTGACAGCGCGAAAGGGCGTGTACTTCCGAATCTCCTTTTACTTCAATCGGAGCATAAAGTAATTCAGGATATTTTCCCTGAACATTGGCCATCGCTCCTACCGACATGGTATTAGGCATACAGGAATACGGAGTCAATTCACAAATCATATGGGCTTTTTTATTCAGATAAGTATAGAGTGCCTTTCCAATAAGCATATGCCCTTCGCCCCCATCAAGGCGATAATTATAATAAGGAGCAGCCAATTCAGCCAATTTAGCCTGAGAAGGCATTTCATAAGGCAGTTCATTTAAAGCTTTGCGCATCCGGTTATACGACCATTGATAGATTTTTATCACACTTTTAAGCATAGCAATTTTTTTGGCGCTGCCTTTATCAATATTTTTCCGCTCGCGCATGGCGTGCAAAGGAAAATGCATCAGGTAATCCAGCCAAACCGCTATGGGTGGTGGAATTACTTCGGCACCCTCTTTTTCCAACCAGTCTTTAATATTATAATTTCCATCGCCTTCATGAGTTTGTAACCAAAATTCTCCCGTTATTTTCACTTTAGGTTTTGCCTGAGCACGATTCACTTCTATCGTTTTCCATTTCTGCGTTACTTCCTTCAGTGCATTGGTAAAATAATTTGAAAGTACATGCCAGCTAAGGGTCAACCATTTGTTGTCTTTGAATTTTTGAATAGGCCTGTTTTTGAATGATTCATATAGGAGTTCAATACATTCTTTCAATACCTTATTGGTCTGACCCGGAATCACTTCATAGGGTCGGGTCTGAAATTCCATATCGGTCAGCAAATCACCGATGAGTATCGCCCAAATGATACCTGTTGTAAGTGGCATGTTAACTTCCAAACCTCCGCCTTCCTGTCCGCCCTGATCCAATTCGGTTTGAGATAGAAAAAACATCCTGAAATCGCGTAAACCAAGGCCATCCAGCGCCATTGAATAAGACTCCCGATATTGCCCAAAACGACAGGGGCCGCATGCGCCCATGGTAAAATATGCATAGTCGTTTACAGTCGAATTCTTCCCGTTTTCAACCTCTTTTTGTTTCAGGAAATTCATGAGGTTTCCCGTAGTAAAAATAGTTGGGCAACAAGCCCCCACATCAATCAATTCCTTTCCGGTGTCCAAATCTGCACGCGAAATATTGGGTAATGGCTCCGCTTTGTAATTTAGATTGTGAAACGCTCCCTGAATCAGTCTTTCATGTTTCCAGGTTAATCCTCCAAAAAGCAGGGTAGTATCTTTTCTTTGCTCTTTGGTAAAAGGTTTGGGCTTATAAGCCGTGTAATGGGTAACATTCTCCATAGGTTTATAGGGTTTAGGGTTTGATTGTGATTCAAAACGAGGTTAATACAATTATTACTATACTGACGTGTCAGTACATTAATTGCATAGTAAATTCGTTGATGTTGTTAAAATGTTTCATAGGACCGGAATAATAAAATTAAAAATAGGAATTGGGGTAATACACTAAACTGACATATCAGTTCATTGTGCAAGTAATGAAATCGAAAGGATAATAAAAAATGATTTGTGTAAAATTATTTTGACTTAAAAATACCCATCATCCCATATTGAATGATTTCCTCAGAAATTTTCTGAAGGGGTATGGTATTTTTTGAGGATGACAACAAATAATTGGCTACCTCTTTCACCGTTCCCAATGCAATGATGGCCGAAATCCGGGTATTGCATTTTCTTATGATACCTAAACCAATGCCAACTTTCAGTGCGTTTTCAATCATATCCAGTACCCGGTTATAAAAGAATTCCACAGCTTCTGATGAACGTTTATCGAGACCGGTAGATTGGTGAAGCAGAATTTTTGCTATATCAGGGTATTTTTTAATCTGGTTTAAAATACTCAGGATATTATCCCTCAATTGTTGCAAAGGATCCGCAGCTCCGGGGAGAATATCTACCGGTTTTATCAGTTGATCCAGTTGGTTCAGAAATTCTTTCAGCAAATGATCAAATACATCCCGTTTGTGTTCAAAATACAAATAAAATGTACCCCTGGCAATACCTGCATGATCAATAATATCAGAGATGCTTGCATCATGATAACCCTTTTTTGCAAACACTTTGCTTGCCGAAAACAGAATTTGTGATTTCCGGTCGGGTACCGTATTTTTTTGTAATTTAGCCATTTTTTATTTACTCAGGTTTCGCAACAAAAGTAAACATTTTTATGGAACCCGTTTTGCTAATTCAATTTCCTGTTTAGGTATTTTTTGTGTTTTCTTCCGAAATGCATTAAACAACACTACCAGGTTTTGTCAGTGCAAGAGAAAATACGATAAATATTGCTTCCAACCTATATTCTAGTCTTATAAATACAGGCTGTCCCATTACTTGACCATCGAAAGCGATACGGTTTTGCTGTCGTTTTATTGGTTTATTTCTTACTTATTCGTTTCGTTTCGGTCTTAGTAGCTTCTTTAATTTCTGTTTCAATGTTACGCAACCTGGTTTCGCAAATGGCAATTAGTTCGTTTGCTTGTTTCACTTTCGCTGAAAGTTTGTCAAGTTGAATGTTGCCGAATTCAAGCTGTTCAAGAATGTTTGCAAGTTTCGAAAATGCTTCAATATATGTCAATTCGTTTTTCATTTTTTGTCTTTTTGGTTACTGTGCTAAAGATTCTCTCGTTTCTTAATAGTGTCTGCAACTCTGATTTGTCTTTTATGTCTTTTGGGTCAGTTACTATTTTGTTGTTGATGGTGATAATTGCAAAACCCCTGTCAAGGATTGCTTGAGGACTGGAGAGTTTAACAATGCGTTTCGCATTGCCTAATTCTTCTTTTGCGTTCTCAATTTGTTTCTTTACTAAATCAAAAAGGTTTGTTTTTAATTCAATGAGTTTGTTCTCAAATTCAAAGTTTCTGTCAACAAAAAGTGAAGCAACTTTTGTTGGCGTTTTTTGTTCTCTTGCCATTAAGTCAACTAAACTTTGGTTTCTGTCGTGTCCGATGCCTGTGAAAATAGGAATTGGAAAATTAGCAACACACTTTGCAAGTTCGTAATCGTCAAAAGGTTTAAAATCTGTTTGCGAACCACCCCCACGAACAATAGCAACTACATCAAAACTCTCTTTACTTTTCTCAATAAGTTTGAGTTGGTCCAAAATAAGTTTGTGTGCAGTGTCGCCTTGAATGGTTGTGAGAAACTCACTTATTGAAAAAGTGTATTTATGTTTGTTATGTTTTGTTTCTTGTTGAAAATCTCTTTGTCCGTCAGAGTTTGGCGCTGTTACCAACGCGATTTTTTTTATGACAAATGGAATTGGTAAACGGTTATTAAATGTTTTATATACTCCGTCAAACAACTGGATTGTTTTAGGATTTTCTTTTACTAATCGTTCAAGTGTCTGCTGTCTTTCTAATTCTAATGTTCCAATTGAGTGTGCCACATCAATCTTCATTACATCAAGGTTAAGTCCGTAGACTTTATGATACCTAACTTTTACCTGGCAGATAATTTTTATTCCATCCTTAAAAATTTGCTTGGTAACTTTTTCGAAATTTTCTATTTGACTGTAATAGTTTGCCCAAAATACTCCCCGGGCTTCTGCTGTCTTTGTTCCGTTTTCATATTCTTCTAAAGTCAGGTAACATCGTCTTGTTGATTCATACTTTTTTACATTTGTAATTTGAGCATCAACCCAAAACACTTCCCCGTCAAATCGTGTTTGAATAGTATCTTGAATTTGGTCAAGGAGTTCAGAAAGTTTTATTTGCTCAGTCATCTTATTTTTTTAGAAAATGGTCTGTAAGTTTTTGTTTGACTAACAATTTTGCCAACCTTAAATCCTAAACTTGTTGAAAGTTGTTCAAGCGAAGCTACTTTGAATTTGTCGCACAACTTTAATGCAATTAAAGCGGCTGCTTGTGCATCACTTTCAGCGTTGTGATGTTTCAGTTTTATTTTAAAGTGCTTTGAAACATCAGCCAACGTGTGGTTTGATAACGGAAGAGTTTCTTTTGCAAGCATTAAGGTGCAGTGATAATCTAAGTCAGGGTAAGCTAACTTAGCATCGTCAAGCGTGAAACGAAGAACGCTACAATCAAACGAAGCGTTATGAGCAACAATGGTTTTGTTATGAAAATATTTTTTCAAATCTTTCCATTGTTGTTTAAAGGTCTTTTCATTTTTAGTGCCCTTGTGGCTGATTCCATGAAGAACGGTGTTAAATGCATCATAATAGTTAGGTGTCGGCTTTACATAAATATGTTCAGTGCCTAACAGTTTTCCGTTTTCAACTATTGCGATACCAACCGAACAAATACTACTTCGGTTACTGTTTGCTGTTTCAAAGTCAATTGCGATAAAATTCATAGTATGTTTTTTTTAAGCTCGTTTAATGTTCGTCGGTTCAAAGTTAGCACTTTTCCATAGCTTAAGACAAATAGTTGGCAGTATGGCTAGTTGCCGATTTTGACAAAAAAATACACTCTTAAAAAACACATAAGCCGACGCTATAAGCGATGCTTCGACAATTGTGCATATTATTACTTGTAGGACGTACAAATTAGACAGTTACAAGGTTGGGTAGTAAAATGGCGGACACCTACCGTTTTTCCATTCTTTTTATCTGCGATTTGAAAAATATTCATGAATAAAACTTCTTCCCTATTCTCCACATAACGCCTCAAGGCAAAAGAACATAAATCAGCAATCTGTACCGTGTTGACGGCTTTTGAGTCAACAAAGAAAGAAGTTTCTATTATATTTTTAACACTCGTCCACAAATTTGGATATTAAATAAAAAACAAAAACCCGGTTTCATCATCCCATACGGGAGAGAGGATTTACCGGGCATCGCATCACAAATGTATAACATTTTCTTACATACGCAAAAAAACTGAAAGAAAATTAATGGATTTACCCAATTTAGAACGGCTTTTATCGGAGAAGCGCATAGGTTCCTATTACATGATTTTCCCTTCTGACAAAGAGAAAGCAGTGACTTATTATCAGCTAAACACACAGATTTCCGAATCCCTTTATCCACTGCTTTCAAATTTCGAGGTGATTTTGCGTAATGCTGTCCATAACTCATTTAAAATTCATTTTAATACTGAGGACTGGTACTCAAAAATAAAATACCGCGACCTGGAAGACCAAATTAATGTTGCCAAAGGCAAAATCAAGGCATCTCACAAATCTATTACAACGAACAAATTAGTTGCAGAATTAACATTAGGCTTTTGGACTTCACTGCTTAACAAACAATATGCGCGGGACTACTGGAAGCCATTAATGTATGCTTTTCCGTTACTTGATAAGCAAGATAAACAACGGGACAAAATCGCATTCAAACTGAACCAAATACGAAAATTCAGAAACCGTATTTTTCATTACGAACCCATTTGTAACGATCTTGACATTTTAGCGATAAATCACAAAAACATTTTGCAGGTTTTGGACTGGATAAATTCGGACATTGTAACTTGGACAAAACAAATTGACCGTTTTGATGGTTTATACAAACAAGCGGTTTCATTACGACAAGTTAGTTAGGCAGGTTGCATTTCCGCTCTTTGACAAATAAATTAAAGTCGGTATACTGCCAATCGATTAGACGGCCTCGCCAGTTCTGATAACTTTCAGCCTTTCTATACTACACGCTGTTCACTGCCATCTGGATTCACTGTCCTGATGACTTGACCGCGGGGGTCGTAATACATTTTTGTCTTTTCGCCGGTTGGCATGCTTTAATTTATTTTTTAGTAAGTATATTTAATCCGATTATTAGATTTGAATTGTAGCATGGTTGGACAGTTTTTGTATTTATTGTTGTAACTGACGCAAGCATAAGAACTTACGTTCCATTATGCAACTTTACTCATACACATAATGTGTTGATTGTCACAATATTATTACCCCCGAAACTTCAGTTGTTAAATAACATTATGCTTGAATTTCATCTCTCTCGTCCTGAGACGAGACTGTGGGAACGTGAGTGCGAAACTCCATTACGCTACCCGATTACTTGCAACACTAAAAAAAATTCTGCGGAGAATAATCTATATATTTACCGCAAAAAATAATGAGAATATTTGGAATTGCGGAGAATAATCTATATATTTACCGCAAAAAATGCAGATTATGAACCTATACATATACCAACAAAATAATTGGCCTGATTTCAAATATGATCATGAAGTTATTCTATCATTACTTTCTCAAGTAAGGCATTTGCAAGGGAAAATGATAGGGAAAATGGAATCCATAGGATTTGAATTAAGAAATGAAGCTGTACTGGAAACTTTAACTTTAGATATCATAAAAACATCAGAAATTGAAGGACAGATTTTAAATGCGGAACAAGTACGCTCTTCCATTGCAAGACGATTAGGAATGGATATATCCGGTTTAATTGCTTCAGACAGACATGTTGATGGAATTGTTGAAATGATGTTGGATGCAACACAAAATTATACGAAACCATTATCGGCAAAAAGATTATTTGATTGGCATGCAGCTTTATTTCCAACAGGACGGAGTGGTATGTATAAAATTCTTGTTGCTAAATTAAGAGATGATTCATCAGGCCCGATGCAAGTTGTCTCAGGAGCAATGGGAAAGGGAAAAGTGCATTATCAAGCTCCGGATGCAAAGTTTTTAAAATCTGAACTGGATTTATTTTTAAAATGGTTTAACAAAAATGATCCTACAGATTTTGTAATAAAAGCCGGACTTGCCCATTTGTGGTTTATAACATTACATCCATTTGAGGACGGAAATGGAAGAATAGCAAGAGCGATAACTGATATGCTATTGGCAAAATCTGATGGACTTACTCAACGATTTTATAGTATGTCAGCACAAATTGGAGTTGAAAGAAAAGAATATTATAACATATTAGAAAAAACACAAAAGGGTTCGCTTGATGTGACAGAATGGATGAAATGGTTTTTAAAATGTCTGGCAAATGCATTAAAAGAATCCGAACAAATTCTGGCAAATGTACTTTATAAGCATAAGTTTTGGAATAAATATGCAACACAAATATTTAATGACAGGCAAATTATAATAATAAATATAATGTTGGATGGTTTTACCGGAAAACTAACATCTGCAAAATGGGCAAAAATTACTAAATGTTCTGCAGATACGGCATTACGGGATATTAATGATTTAATAAATAAACAAGTAGTTCAAAAAGATTTAGCTGGAGGTCGAAGCACAAATTATGAATTCGTTCATATTAAAGAATGATAATCGCCCGGCAGGTGACACACAATAAGCCGAATTTTCCGCTTATTAAAACGCTAATTTACGGCATGCGCGCATGTCTTAGATGCTCCAAACTGCGGCCTGTTACGAACCCGTCGGACGGTCTAATAACTCCAATGTAAATGTGTAATAAATGCCAGGTGGATTTCAACATTCCTTATTCCGGAATTCTTCCGGGCGTATAAGGTGCTTTGTTTTGCTCTAAGATGGCTTCAAGCTTTTTTATTTCTGCATCCAGTGATTTGATTTCAGTAATGACGGTTGCGTATTGTTTTAATGCAATATCATAGGACTGTATGAAAGATTGCGTTGGTACAGTCGATGCATTCCATAAAGTGTATTCAATGGTGCCAATGCGACCATTAATAGAAGGTGGTGTCTCAAATTCACGCCTTGCCAAAGTTCCGTCTCCGTTCAACTGGGTACTGACTGCATTCAACCTTTTTTCAATGGTATATACCTGTTCTGTTAAATTATTAAATTCTTTGGGTGTTTCAAGAATTGCCTGTTTAATATATTTTATTTTATTGACTAGCTCCCCTCTATAATTATCTGCTGCACCGGTTGACCTTCTTAACTCACTCACTTTTTTGCAAAATACATCCAGCACTTTTTTATCGGTTTTATTCAACGAATCGGCATGAAGCGATTTGGTGAAGAAAGAAATGGCCGGCACTAACTCTGTAATTTTTCCATCTTCAAATTTGCTCAGGGAAACTTTATAATTACCCGGCATTGCTAAATAGCCCACTTCGGCCTGATCGTATGGGTTTGATGGATCGGGCGTATAAAAGCCAACCGGGCCTGATGAGGCGTAACGGAAATTCCAGACAATCCGGTTCAGTCCTTTTTTTGCAGACGTTTTCATTTTTCTCACAATGGAACCGCTCTCATCTGTTAGGGTAAATAATAAATAAGGATCAGGCTGCTCATCTTCTAAATGTAGTGCATCAGCCGTAGGATAATAAACCGGCTCCCCATTCTTTATTTTCTCCTTTTCAAGAGCCTGCCTTTTTTCTTTTAGGGTTTTGATATCTTCTTTTAAATAATAAGTAAAAACTGCGCCAACCGGAGGATTAGGTACCGCGTAAAAACTTTCTCCCTGAAATCCTTTTAACGGTGAACCCCACTTCCTCCATTCATTAAACATCCAGGAATCTTTTATGGGCAGCAGGAGTGCTTCTTTATTCAGATCATCCGGCTTTAGATTTCTCAGTGGAGCATAATTATCAAGTATATAAAATCCTCTCCCAAAAGTGGCAATAACAAGATCATTCTCTCTTTTTTGAATCGTAATATCACGAACGGCTATGGTGGGTAAACCCCCTTTAAGCTGAGCCCAGTTCTTTCCCCCATTTATGGTAAAAAAAACGCCAAACTCGGTACCGGCAAATAGCAAATTTGCATTCAAATGGTCTTCGGCAATTGAATAAACACTACCTCTTACCGGAAGATCGCCTTGTATTGCTGCCCATGTTCTTCCTCCATCATTGCTTCTAAATACATAAGGTTTAAAATCACCATAACGGTGATGGTTAAAGGTTGCGTAAAAAACATCCTTGTTGTGTTGGGAAGCAATAATCTGATTCACATAAGTTCTTTCGGGCACACCCGGAATATTGTCAATCTTCGTCCAGTTTTTTCCGGCATCCGTGGTTACCTGAATCAAACCGTCATCGGTACCAAGCACCAGATGGTTTTCATCAAAATTACTTTCTGCAATGGAAACGAGTTGTCCGTAATAATCCGTGGATTGGTTTTTTGCTACCGCATCCATGCTCCAGATTTTTCCCATCATGGGTAATTTATTCCGGTCTAATTGGCGTGAAAGATCACCGCTTATTGTAGTCCACGAATTGCCACGGTCATCACTGCGAAACAATTTATTTGCACCGTAATAAATACGCGAATGCTTGTGCGAAGAAATGATCAGCGGTGCATCCCAGTTCCACCTGAAAGCAGCATCTTTTTCTCCTTCGGTAGGCTTAATGTCCACGATCTCTCCGGTTTTCTTATCAAAACGACCTAAGCCACCATACTGTGATTGGCAATAAACAATGTTAGGGTCATCCGGATCAATTTGAGATTCAAAGCCATCACCTTCCTGCGTAAAAAACCAATCTGCATTGCTAATACCGTTGGCGCTGATGGTTCGCGAAGGCCCGCCCAATGAGTTGTTATCCTGGGTTCCTCCATATACATTGTAAAATGGAAATGCATTGTCGACCGCAACTTTGTAAAACTGGGTAACCGGCAAATTAGCTTTAAATTGCCAGTTCGCACCAAAATCATAGGTTTCGTAAATGCCCCCGTCACACCCCACCAAAAGATGCTGCGTTTCATTCGGATCAATCCAAAGCGCATGATTATCTACATGCTTGTATTTTTCACCAATTTTATTAAAAGTCCGGCCTCCGTCTGTAGAAACCATAATCCAGAAATCAACATAAAAAACCTTGTTAACATCTTTGGGATCACAAAAAATTTCTCCATAATAATTTCCGGCTGTTGAATGATCGCTCATCTTTTCCCAATTTGCTCCCCGATTTACCGAGCGAAATACGCCCCCTTTTTTGTCAGATGCTTCGATGATTGCATATAAATAATCTGGATTTGCAGGAGAAACGGATATTCCAATCCTTCCTTTATCTCCGTCGGGAAGACCATTTGATAGGGTATCCCAGGTTATACCCCCATCATTGCTTTTGTAAAGATTAGATTCAGGGCCTCCACTTATGTAGGAAAAGAGTTGCCTCCTGCGCTGGTGGGCACAGGCATACAAAACATTGCTGTTGCGCGGGTCAATGTGTATTTCGTTAAAACCTGTATTTTCACTTACAAACAAAATCTGCTTCCAGGTTTTGCCTCCATCGGTAGTTTTATAAATACCCCTGTCGCCCCCTGCTTTCCAAAGCGGACCATACGCTGCAACATAAACGATGTCAGAATTTTTAGGATCAATGGCAATCATTCCGGTATGTTCCGAATTTTTTAATCCCATGTTTTTCCATGATTTTCCTCCATCCAAAGATTTATAAACACCGTCGCCGTATGCTACGCTGCGCTGGTTATTGTTTTCACCTGATCCTACCCAAACGGTATGGGTATTGTTCGGATCAATACGCACACAGCCTATTGAGAAAGCACCCTCATTATCGAATACCGGATTATAGGTAATTCCCCTGTTATCTGTTTTCCAAACACCACCCGATGCAGAAGCCACAAAATACTCGCGATGGTTGGATGGATTCACGGCAAAGTCAGCAATACGCCCGGAAGTGATTGCGGGGCCAATGCTTCTAAAACTCAGGCCATTAAAAGTTTCAGTTTTCCACTGATTGTCAGTAGTTGGTGTATTCCCTGCTTTTTTCTGAGCAAGTGTATTCATCGAAAATAAAATTCCTGTTATAAGGAAGATGGATGAAACTGTTTTTTTCATAATATCAAGTTTGTTGGCGATAAAGATAAATATCTCCTTTTATTATTTGCAAGAAATAGTAAATTAGCAAACTCAAAAAATTAAAAATTAAAAGGAAACAGCATATGAAAAATGTAATCTTGCTCATTGCAACGGCAATAGGTTTTGGTAATCTTTTTGGTCAAACTATTAAAAGTGAAGAAGGTGCTTACGCCTACCTGAAAAGCAATATTCTTACCATTGATAACCTGGAAGGAATCTATAAATACGCATCCTATACCCAAAAAAATAATGATGAGCCCGTTCGTGTTCCAATAGCCCCGATAAATGTTGCGATCATTGCCAGTGGCGATGCTTTTAATGCCTATTGGATTACCAATGGCAGCAGGATGATTAATCAAAAATCATTTATGCAAATTAAGAAAAGAGATTATATTAAAACCCTTGAAGCAACCTTTTATGATGGGATTCCAAAGGAAGTAGAATTTATGAGTGAAACCAGTTTCAGGGTTCATAAAGAAAAAACCAAGAGCAAAACGGATGAAAGTGTTACGGAAAGCAATATTTATTACTTCGAAAAAATATACCCTACCGTAGAAGATGTTGAAACGGAAAGGGCCAGAATAGAAGCCGAGAACCCTAAATTTGCCAAATGCACCGGATTTTTAATCAATAAAAACCTAATCGTTACCAACCTTCATGTTGTTGAAAAAGCAAAATCAATAAAAATAAAAGGATTAAGGGGTGATTTTTCAAGGTCTTATTATGCCTATATTAGGCATACCGATCAAATCAATGACCTGGCGCTTCTCAGCCTTGAAGATACTACTGTTAAGGCATACAGTCAGCTTACCATCAATAGCATGCCGCTTGAAGCAGGTAATGATGTATATGTTTTAGGATATCCCTTAACAGCCACAACCGGGGAGGAAGTTAGACTCGGCAGCGGCATAGTAAGTTCTAAATTAGGTTACAAAGGTGATGCCACTTCCTATCAGGTTAGTGCACAAGTTACCAATGGGAATGTGGGCGGACCTGTATTTGATAAAAAGGGCGCTTTGATTGGAATTATTAACTATAAGCACGACAAGGATGAAAATGCAAGCTATTGCATAAAAGCAGTCTATTTAAAGAGCTTTTTGGATGTATTACCCTATAAAGTAAAGATGCCTGCCAAAAATCTAATTGCGGCAAAACCCCTTGCTGAGAAAGTTAAAATTTTGAGCAAGAATGTGTATCTGATCGAAGTAGATTATTAGCGTATTGGATCTCCCAAAAAATTAAAAACCCCTGTTAAGTATCAAACTTAGCAGGGGTTTTTGTTTTATAATATGATTGAAATATCTAGTCGACTTTTTCTTCAGACACCGTCTCATCCGGAACCGGTGATTCAATATTTACGGCTTCAACCGGTGCAGGGATAGGTTTTACCTTTTCGGGCTTATCCAATTTTACCCGGATGGCATTTGCCCCCTTATGGGTCTTTTCTATTTCAAATATAACTTTATCATTCTCTTTTACCTGATCCATCAAACCATTGACGTGAACAAAAACACTTTCCTGATTTTTTAAATCTTTAATAAATCCATATCCCTTTGAATCATTGAAAAAAGTAATAATACCCTTGTGTATCAAGTCTTCGGGACCGGCAGGAGCCTGTCTGGCAACTCCAATCAACATATCCTCCTGATTGACTACCCTTCTTTTTTTAGGATCCGGTGGAGTAGATGACAGGTTTCCGTTTTCGTCAACGTATGCCAACATATCTTCCAAACCAAGGCCTTTTACCGAATTGGCTTTGCGCTCCTCTCTCCTTTCCTCTTTTTCTTTTCTCTTTTTAAGTTTTAATTTTTCTTTTTCTTTCTTACTGAATGTTTCCTGCGATTTAGCCATTATTTATTGTTAATTGGTTTTTATATTAGTTTCTTAATATTATCAGTGCTAAGGCTTTCAGGAAGATTTAGCTTTTGAAATAGTTAAGGACTTCAAAGATAGGTCATTATTTTGAATTATTTATTCAAATGAATCAGGGAACAAAACTTTGATTTGAAATTATTGACCTGGCATCAATCCCGAAGCCCCTAAAATTCTATAGCTATTGGTTGTGAACGGAATTAAAGTTAAAATTGCTCATCAGATAATTTCCTGAAATTTCTTTTCATGCTCAATAAAACAATTACATTTCTGAACCATCATTCCAAAAAAGTTGTTCTGGCATTCTTTGTGCTTTTTTTTATAAGCGGCTTTAGCATTTATAAAGACTATGGCTTGTCCTGGGATGAAGGCATGCAGTGGAAAAGTATCGGACTCACCAATTATAATTATGTGATTCACGGAGATAAAGAAAGTCTTTTGGCTTCCGGAGATAAATACCATGGCCCCGCATTTGAACTCGGACTCGTAATGATTGAAAAACTATTAAAACTTAAGGATACACGCGAGGTATATCTGATGCGCCACCTGGTAAATTTTCTGGTCTTTTTCGTATCCCTGGTTTTTCTCTACCTATTATTGATTCACCTATTCAAAGACTGGAAACTTGCCCTGGCAGGCTGTTTGATGTATGTGTTGAGTCCGAGAATTTTTGCCGAATCCTTTTATAATTCAAAGGATATTATTCTCTTGTCCTTCTTTGTAATCGGGTTATATTCATTGTTCCTTTTTCATCAAAAGCAAACTTATTTAATGGCTTTGGTTCATGCGTTTATTTGCGGTTTTGCAATAGATATTCGCATCATAGCTATTGTTCTTCCCATGCTGAGTATTGTATTTCTTTTTCTGGAAATCGGGGAGTCAATCTATTCCAAAAGAAAGCCCAAAATTGTTTATGGAAGTTTTGTTGTATTCTTCATTTCCCTGATTGCCTTTATTTACCTGTTCTGGCCTGTTTTGTGGGAGGATCCCATCTATCATTTCAAAAATGCTTTTAAAGAAATGAGTCTTTACCAATGGGATAGCAACGTATTATACCTGGGTGAAAATATTGATTCAAGAAAAATTCCCTGGCATTATTTACCCGTTTGGATCGCTATCACAACTCCCGTCTTTTATCTCTTTCTATTTGGTATAGGTCTGATAAAATTTTTTACAACTCTTTTGGGTGAACCTATTCAAACAATAAAAAACAAGAAAAACACAATCCTGATCATCATTTGTTTTTTCACACCCATACTTTCAATCATAGTTTTAAACAGCGTAGTATATGATGCCTGGCGACATGTCTTTTTCATTTATGCTGCCTTTATATTGATAGCTGTTATGGGCATTCAATACTTATTTCAATTGGCTTCCAAAATAAAATTCGGGAACCTTGCATTAACACTTTTGTTATTGGGATCATTTGCCAGAACTTCCTTTACCATGATTCAATTACATCCTTTTCAAAATGTATATTTTAATTATTTAGCGGGAACCGATTATCAAAAAATAAAGCAGAATTTCGAAATGGATTATTGGGGTTTATCCTCTCGAAAAGCTTTGGAGGAAATTCTTAAAGTTGATTTCTCAGAAATAATCAACGTTAAATCCGACCATCTACCCGGTGTACTGAACCAACAAATTTTACCCTTTGAGCAGCGGAAAAGATTATATTTTACAGATGATTTGGAGGATGCCGATTATTTTATCGGTGATTACCGGGGTCACCCAAAAGATTATCCTTACCAAAAAGAAATATTTTCGGTAAAAGTTGAGAACGCAAAATTAGTTAGCGTTTTCAAACTGCTACCGGAAGAAAAAATTTACAAGCCGCTCAAAGGAAAAATCCTGCTTACATTGACAAATGATTTTGAATCGCCACAAGCAGGTTGGGGTGAACCTAGAATAAAAGCGGGTAGCAATATTGCCCATTCAGGAGAATGGATTACGTATGTTGACAGCATACAAGAATTCAGTTCCGGTTTGGCTTTATCAAAATTAGATTCACTGTTTAACCGGGATTCAATAGGACTGAATATTTCTTTTTGGGAAAAAAACATAGCAGTAAATTCAGAGGCCGTATTTGTTGTTTCGCTCGAAACATTTACAGGAAAATCCTATTACTGGCATGCATTAAAAAGACTCCATTCGGCAAAGCAAAGCGAAAGAGGAGTTTGGTTGCAAAAGCAAGCTCAGGTAGTGCTTCCACCCATAAAAAGCCCCAACGATATCATGAAAATCTATCTCTGGAACAACGCAAAAAAAACAATTCTGATGGATGATGTGGAGATTGAATTTGTCGGTTTGCGAAATGGCCTCAAAATTGAAAATTGAATTTTAAAGGATGTATTAACCCGGAATGGGTTCAATATTAATAGCCCTGGGCTTTAGCCCGGGGTTAATGGATGCACAACCAAAAAAGTGCGGCGCCATAAATCAAAACTAGATCAAGAATTTTATGCCGCGCAACATTCACAAATTTCATTCATGCAGATTATCAAACAGGGTTGCCTGGCCGAAAAAGCGATAAAGGAGAAATTGGAAAGAAAGTCGAAAATAGTCATATTGTTCCTTCCAGAATCTTGTAACAATCGCAATCCGGTGTACCGTTGGAAGAATATTCGCCGGTAAATTTCAATTGATGAATGATTAATAGCAAAGTAATTGAAAAAACAACCCTATTAATTTCATATTTCTTATAAAAATTTGCTTGAGCTTATTTCGAAATTAAAAAAAATATTGCTTTACTCAAGATATTGAGTAATTTTGCTCAATACATTGAGTAAATTATAACATATGATTCAAAGAGTTTATTACAAGGTACTTACGAATCGGTTAAATGAGCCGGTAAACCGCATACAGGTGCTTGCCGGTCCACGACAAGTAGGTAAAACTACCTTGGTGAAGCAGGTTTTAGGGCAAATCAATCTTCCAAATAAGTATATTAGTGCAGACGCTTTCACAACTTTAGGACATGTCTGGTTGGAATTACAATGGAATGAGGCACGTCTGCTGCAAAAGAAAGCTGAAACGCCTTTTGTTTTGGCAATTGACGAAATTCAAAAAATCCATCAGTGGAGCGAAAAGGTAAAGCAACTTTGGGATGAAGACCGCATCAACAAACAACCCATTCATCTTATTTTATTAGGGTCTTCACGCTTACTTCTTCAACAGGGATTAACCGAATCTCTGGCCGGAAGGTTCGAAATGACTCATATACCCCATTGGCGCTTTTCAGAAATGCAGGAAGCTTTTGACTTTAGTCCGGAAGCTTATGCCTGGTTTGGCGCATACCCCGGAGCGGCAGATTTGGTTCAGGACGAACAACGCTGGAAACAATACATTCGGGAATCGTTGATTGAAACAGCCATTTCAAAGGATGTGTTGATGCTTACCCGAATAGATAAGCCTGCTTTATTAAGAAGTCTATTTGAATTAGGTGCCCAATATTCAGGGCAAATTCTTTCCTATACAAAAGTGATGGGACAACTGCAGGATGCCGGAAACACAACTACTCTGGCGCATTACCTCCGATTATTAGATGGGGCAGGCTTATTAACAGGAATACCAAAATATGCCGGAGATAGAGCCAGAATGAGGAATTCAAGTCCTAGATTTCAAGTATTTAACAATGCATTAATGAATACATACAAAGTTGAGAATCTAAAGTCAGCCCAGGAAAATCCAAAATTATGGGGAAGGGTGGTTGAATCATGCGTGGGTGCATATCTTTTGAGCTATCGGGAGGAAGGATATGCATTAAGCTATTATCGTGAAGGAGCAGATGAAGTTGATTACATCCTGACGTATGCCGGAAAAACCATTGCCATCGAAATAAAAACATCCGGACAAACAGGAAAAGGTATGGATAAATTCGTGGCAAAATTCAAACCTCAGAAGTTTTACCAAATCTCACCAAAAGGCATTAGCTGGCAACAATTCATACAAATGCATCCGGGAGAATTGTTTTGAACCTGCTTAACCAATTTCTGACCGGAATTT
>CAYHCF010000012.1:30501-95638 GCA_964355075.1 uncultured Chitinophaga sp. | reverse complement strand
TTGGTTCAAGTCCAAGAGAGGGAGCAGTGGGGCCGCTATCGCGGCCTTATTTATTTTATGGCAACTGCATCTGTATATGTATTGTATTCCAAAAGCATAAGCAAACATTATATTGGGTTCACGACAGAATCCACTGATATCAGAGTGGAGAGGCATAACTCTGATTATTACATCGATAAATTCACACAAAAAGGTAAACCCTGGTTATTGATTTTTTCAATTGAGTGCAAGGATGAAGGAATTGCAAGAAAAATTGAAGCACATATTAAAGGTATGAAAAGCACTAAGTACATCAATAATCTTATTAACTATCCTGAAATGATTAATAAATTAATTGATCGGTATTCATGACAGTTAATCATGGCCCCGATAGCTATCGGGGTTGGTTCAAGTCCAAGAGAGGGAGCTTAGACAGAGTGAGTTTGGAGAGCGGAGAGCGAGTTTGATGAGAAAAAGGGTTTAAAGCAAGTCCGCTTTAAACCCTTTTTTTATTTGCATACGATTTGCATACGAAATTGACCTGGTTATTGCTTTTAAGCCAAAAAATGTATTCAAGCAAAATGAATGATAACTTATATCTTCAATTGAATATTTCTTCATGTTTAAGTTCAAAATATTACACTTGCCAAATCATCATCTTTTTCTCTTTGTTTGTGTTCTACCTTTTATATTATACCTTCGCCTAAATGAAAAATCAGGTTGATCAGTTAAGAATCAGGCATTTTAAATCCATTGAAAATTTGGACATCCATCCAAGTCGAATCAATGTATTTATTGGTGAACCCAATGTGGGTAAATCAAATATCCTTGAAGCTATTGGACTGTTAGGCTTTGCCTATGGCCTAGAAGGGATTAACGATGATGTACTTAAAAGGTATGTGCGGTATGAAGAGCCATCAAATCTTTTTTATGATGATAAAACGGAAACTGAATTTGAAATTATCACCAATCAGGTTATGGCAATGGGTAAATTGTTTTTGCACCAGGGAAATCCATTTATTTTCTCTACATTCCCCTATACTCCTCAATTCCCGGATATTTATGATGCAATTAAAGAGAGCAACAATTCAAACGATTGTATTAACCTTGTATCAGCTGCCTTAGATAATTTTTCCAATAAGAAAATTGTGGCTGACTTTTATCCTTTGGTGTATTCTATTCCGGCATCGTATTCGACTAATCAAAATCAATTCCTTCAATTTAGAAATAATTCTCCTTTTAAACGATATGATTTTAAAAAAATCAATGATATTTCAAATAAGTTTCCTTCATTTTTAATTCCTCCTTATGGTCCCAATCTATTTCAAATTGTTAAAAGAGATCAGGACCTCAGTTTGGAAATCAAATATATTTTTGAGAGTTATGGTTTGAAGTTTAGATTTGATGAAAAGAAATCGAATTTTACAATTGTGAAAGAAAAAGGATTGAGTGATTTTACTACTCCTTATTCCAGCATGGCCGATACATTGCAAAGATTGATTTTTTATTTTGCAGCCATTGACAGCAATGCCAATTCTGTTTTGATTTTGGAAGAACCGGAAGTGCATTCATTTCCTCCATATACCCGGAATTTGGCAGAAAGAATTGTAAATGCAGATCAAAATCAGTTTTTTATTGCAACCCATAGTCCTTATATGTTGGAAGCCTTGATGGAAAAGGCAAATGAAGAGGATTTGAGCATTTGGCTTACTTATTACGAAAATCACGAAACCAAGGTGAAACTGATTCCACACCAATTGTTAAGAAATCTTCAGACTTTTAATTATGATATTTTCTTCAATTTAGACCAATTATTGGAGGAGGTATCTGCATGATCAATTTGGAGTGTATTGTTCCCGAATGCTATGGAGATACAGTTTTAATTAAAATAATATTTGGTGGTAAAAGCCCAAAACACCAAAAAGGGATTAAAAAAGTTATAACAACGATGGATTCCTTAGCCCTGAAGTATCCTGTGGCTATTGGTGTGATGGATAATGATAAAAAAGAACAAGACTTTTTCAGCCAATTAATCAGTGAAAAGGATTACGGTTTATTTGAGCACCGGAAACAAGATAATAAACATTATTTTATTTTAAAGCCTGCACTTGAAAAGTTCTTAATTGATTGTTGCGAGGAAACAAATATTAACATAAATGATTATTTTCCGGTAAAAAATGATCCGAAGATTTTAGGGAAATATCTCAAAAAGAGCTTCATTTCTAGCGATAAATCCTATTTAAGATTGATTACAGATTTATTGAAGGTGGAGAATTCTAAATTACAGGATTTGAAAGCCGCAATTGGGAGCATTTTCCTTGTTTAATACGATTTCAGAGAATAAATTAATTGCCTTCCACGATAGAGTTCTTTTACAAGGAATCTAATAGAAGAGATATCAGGGTATTTATTTTTAATGAAGTTGAATGTTATTTAGCAGTTCTTACCGAAAGAAAAGGGTATAATTTATTTTCGATTGAGATTCCACTCATATTTTTAATATTACGGCAGATGAGTTAATATCTATTACCATAAGCTGTTCGTCAGGCGATCAGGTATTCAACCTGCCTTATTGCGGAAATGGCGGCAAATTCAAAAATATTGACTCAATAGTCGTAAATGGTATTAGCTATCAATATGTGTTATTATCTTATCTGGATTCATCAAAAATGGAACCGGGTAAAATATTCCCGATTGGAATCTATTATACGCCCATAAATAAACTTATTGGATATTATTACTCAAATGGAGAAGTTTGGGGGAGAAAGTGACAGATAGGAGTCTTTAATGATTGGAGGCATAACTCTGATTATTATAGTGATAAATTCACCCAAATAGGAAAACCCTGATGATTGATTTTTTCAATTGAATGCAAAGATGAAAGAATTGCAAGAAAAATTGTTTGATACCGGTATCTTTATCAATTTCCGACATCACAATGCCCGGTGTGCAGGAATTCCCAATAAATCGGAAAAACTGTTTTTTCATAAAAATGTTTAGGATACTGATAATTACCCTTGACACATGTTTTCCGGTAGGTTTACTTAATTCAGGATAACTAAAAAATGCCTCCTGTCCATTCAATACAATTATTCCGCCAAAATTTGGGAAAGCAGAAAGGAGTGGCTTATAATCTATTTTTGACAATTATTATTGTTTTGAATGACCTATATAACTCGAAAATAAATAGGCTAAATCTATTTTATGGCATCTTCTAATAGTTGGTAAATAGCTTTGTTGCTTGGCCTCATCGCCGGAGCAAACAATAAATTTCCTTTTTTATCTATGATAAAATACATGGGAATGGTGGCTGCCTTATATGATTTTATCTGTGCACGGTCGGCTCCTCTTGCCAGCAGATTAATGCCGGATATATGATTGATATTTATACTCTTAGCCCAGTTTTCGGCATTGTCATCAATTGAAATATTAATAAATACAATATCCTTTCCTTCAAAGTATTTTTTGAGTTCTTCACTGGCAGGAATCTCGGCCCGGCATGGACCGCACCAGCTTGCCCAGAAATCTATGTAAACGACTTTCCCTTTGAAATCAGATAAAGAAGCTTTGCCACCCTCCAGTTTAGGTAGCGTAAAGTCAGGGGCTGGCGTGCCAACCTGGAGCGGTAGCTTTTCAATGTATTTCTCTTCAATCAATTTAAATCCAAAATCATTAGCCCTGTCTTTTTTTAAGATGAGGTACAAAGTAGTAGCATCATTAAAATTCCCATATTGCAGGATCTCATTCCATAAATCCAATTGAAAAGTAAACAGCGTTTTTCCTTTGTAATACTTGCTGCTATATTTAAAAGCATCAATCGCATTTAACGGGATTTTCTGAGAAATGAATTTGTACATTAAAAAGTATTTTAGAAAGGCTCGGTATTGACTGGAACTTAAATAGTATTCGTTGTTGATGATAGTCTTTTTGAGAAAAGAATAATAAGATGAATCCACTGTAAGTTGTTTGTCATTTATACCCCGCATACTGTAATACCAAACCGGATAATTGATCTTTAAATTTTCAAATTCATAGATGTCTTCAGCCGTTTGCCAATTTGTGAATTTTGTGGTTAATTTTAGGGGATATTTTTTCAAAAAATTTAACCTGACAGAAGAAATACTATCACAAAACAACTTAAAATTTTCGGCATTACGGGAGGTCATTTCGATGATTAATTTCTGAGAGAAATCCGGACTTTCAATCGAATAGGAGAAATACTCCGTTTGGTTCAGAATAAAGTTAGCTTCTACTGATCCTTTACCAAAAAATATATATTTATCAATTCCCTTATCGGTATTTATTTTCAAAAACAAACTGTCATCCGGTTCAGCATAAAGCCGGATAGCTTTTTCCCCCATCAACAAAGAAATAAGTTGACCCTCCATCATATCCAGACTTCCCTTGAAGTATCCATTTTCATTAACCTGAATATCTTTCTCATTGATTTCAGTCTGAAAAGGGGTTTCAAAATAATGGAAACGCACTGTTTTATTGGCCATGGATGGCAATTGACCGCTGATAATCAAATTTTCAGCCTTATTTGAGAACCAAAATGTCAGGCAGATTGCTATAGTAAAAAACCATTTTTTCATTTTGTAAAAATAGGCGATGAATTTATTTATTTTTGCTTAAATCTTTTAAGTTCTTCATAAATTCTACTTATAGGTAAGCCCATTACATTGTAGAAGCAACCCTTTATTTTTTTTACCGCAGTATAGCCAAACCAATCCTGAATACCATAACTGCCTGCCTTATCAAAGGGTTGATAGTTTTTGATATAATGCCATATTTCATCATCGTTTAATCGTTTGCAAGTAACTTCACTTCGCTCCGAAAAAATAAATTCTTTAAAGTTATTTCTTAAACAAACTCCGGTAAATACTTCATGGGTTCTTCCGCAAATGAGTTTCAGCATATGATATGAATCCATTTCATTTTTGGGTTTGTTCAGGACCTTTCCATTTATCCATACTATGGTATCTGCAGATAGAAATACCTCATCATCCGCAATAGTTTCACGAAAAGCTTCCGCTTTTTTATGAGCAAGGAATTCAACAATTTTTCCTGCTTTTAATTCAACAGGAAAGCTTTCTTCTACCTCATAGGTTACGATGCGGAAATCTAATTCGAGGCCTTTTATCAATTCCTGTCTCCTTGGAGATTTAGAAGCCAAAATAATTCTCATGTTTGTAAATAATTAATCGAGTGCATCCACCCAAATAAACTGACCGGCACTAAATCTAAATATGTCTTTTTCTAAGGTGAATTCATCTCCCTCTTTCAGCTTTTTCATCACTACATCGTTTTGTAGTGTGTGAATTGAACCTTTGGTTTGCAAAGCAATGCGCAGGTATTGTTCATTGATACCTTTTTTTGTTCCACATACTACAACATGGATGGGTTTACGGATTCTTTTTAAAAGGGCCATATCCCTTACAGGACTGTCATCAGCCAGAAGAACAATATCGGAATAGTCGCGGAAATTGATAATGGATGCATTGATAGCTTCTATGTCATTTTCAACATCATCGCCACCTTCGCCCATTTTTCGAACATCTTCAATGTCCTTCTTCAACTTTCGGTAATCTTTAGCCTCAAAGGGGTGGACTCCTCCTGTGCGACCAATTACCTTTTTATCATCGCTTAGATTATCTCCATCATTAAAGAGCACGTAATATTTAATTCTACCATCCTCATAATTTCTCTTATACCAGACCAAAAGCTGGCCTATATATGGAAACATGCTGCCTGTCATATCCACCACCAATAACACTTTTCTCCATTCCTTATTTCTTTTAAAAACATTAAAAATGGTAGAATCCCTGATTTTGTATTCCCCACTCAGAAATTTATCAAATTTAAGCGTTGTTTCTTTAGTCGGACTTTCATAGGTTACGTATCCCTTTTTGTCAAAATGAGCATAACTTCCAAGCAATTCTCCTTTTTCAAACTGTGCCTCTGTCTGTAGAAAACCGTTCTGATCGTAATTGCGCTCATAACCACTTTTAAGTCCTTCTTTATATACCTCCTCAACTTTTGTACTGCAGTTTGGGTAAAAAATAATCCTGGGGCCATCCAAAACTCCATTATCATAGGTATTGCTAAACTCTATGCAATCCTGTTGGTCGAAGTATTTTATTTCGAGTCCTTCCTTTTCCCCATTTTCATAATAAACTTCGTATTTTAGATCACCATTCGGCCAGAAGTACCGCCAGAAACCTATTTTTTTTTCATTAGCCAGCGTTACATTTATAGTATCACCGTCCATAACTGTATAAGTTTGGGCCTTACTAAAAAAAACACAAAGAAGCAGGAAGAAAATAATTGCTATTCGAATATCCTTAAACATTGGACTCAAAGATAATTGCAGGACTTGGGTTAGCAAAAATAAAAATTTAGAATTTGATTAAAGAGTTTATAATCAATGAAAACGGAGCATGATGGAAAAGAATGTGATAGGGGCGTTAAAGAGGTGCATTTTTGTTTTTTTTATGAATGTCAATACCTATTTTTAGCAATTAATTGAGTTTGTATGGAAAACAAAAAATATACCATTAGTATTCCTTTATGTGCGCTGGTAATGATATCAATATTTCTGATTTTTTTCACCTGGTTCAAAAAAAATAGTACAGATGTGGAGTCTGTAAAAGAAGGTATGGAAGAAGATATTACAGCAAGAATGAAATGGATGCAAAAGACTTTGTCTGATCCGCTTACGGGAATTATTCCTGAAGATATTCGTCAGAAAGAATTATTATTTGCAGCGTCGATACCTTACGAAAAAGCGTCCTATAAATCATTTGGTCAATGGGTTCAACAAGGACCCTTTAATGTGGGGGGAAGAACAAGGGCTTTTGCAATTGATATCAACAACGAAAATACATTTGTAGCAGGTTCGGCAATGGGAGGGATCTGGCGCACGATCAATTCAGGGAATAACTGGAAAAAATGTGAAATGAGTCCTGAGATTTTTAATATTTCCTACATTACACAGGATCCGCGAGCGAATAAAAAAAATATTTGGTATGCCGGAACAGGTGAAATGTATGGAGGCAATATACCGGGCGCCTATTATGCCGGGAATGGTATGTATAAATCCACTGATGGGGGAATAACCTGGGCAAAAGTGGGGACCTATTCCATACCGTTAGGAGGAATCAGTAATAGTTGGTCGGCTGTTCATTCAGTTGTGGTGAACCCTGCCATTGATACTGCTGATGTTGTTTTTGTTGCCAATTTTGATGGTATTTTCAGAAGCATGAATGGTGGTCAGACCTGGAATAGAAGAAGAGGCGGAACTTTGAGTGGTTATAGTTATTGGTCAGATGTAAAGATTACCAAAACTGGAATCATTTATGCTACCTTATCTAAAGGGGGAAGTCATGCCGGAATATGGCGCAGTACGGATAACGGGAATACTTGGGTTAACATTACTCCTACATTTGCCGATTTAATCATTACCAATCGGATTGTAATTGGCATTGCGTCTTCAGACGAAAATCAGATTTATTTTGTAGCCAATACTCCTGGAAAGGGGAGCAAGTCATTCAATTTTGAAGGTAAGGAAGAATGGAATAGTTTATGGAAATATACTTTTGTAAGTGGAGATGGGTCGGGTACGGGAGGTGTTTGGGAGGATAGAAGTGTAAACCTGCCAAAGCTGGGTGGGGCATTTGGAGATTTCATTTCTCAGAGTAGTTACTGTATGGCCATTTCTGTTAAACCGGATGATGCGAATACCGTATTTTTAGGAGGTACCAATTTATACCGGTCAACAGATGCTTTTGCTACCTCTTCAGAAATTACCTGGATGGGTGGTTATTTACCCGGAACTTTTTTACCCGATTTTAAATTAGTTCCACAACATCATCCTGATCAGCATGGTGTTATTTTCTTTCCCTCCAATTCAAAAAAAATGATTTCTATACATGATGGAGGAATCTCATTTACCCGTAATAATATGGCTTCACAACCGGAATGGATTAGCTTGAATAATGGTTATTTAACGACTCAGTTTTATAGTGTTGCGATTGATCATCAAAGCACAAGTAACGTTATTATTGGAGGTTTACAGGACAATGGTACTTTGTTCACAAACTCTCCAAATACACAAGCCAACTGGAGCCTGCCTTTAAGTTATGATGGTTCTTTCTGTTATATAGCTCCCAATTCAAGTGAGTATTATATGTCGATACAGCAGGGAAGGGTTATGCGGTTGAAATTAGATGCCAATGGGGCTATTCAGCAGTTTGCACGGGTTGATCCAAAGGGTGTAGATAAGAATGTATATCAATTTATTAATCCGTTTACACCGGATGCAAATGACTGGAAAATAGTATATATCCCGGCAGGAAATATAATTTGGAGAAACAAAGATGTTACTGCAATCCCATTACAGAATCAGCCTGACAGTACCAGTTATTCAACAAACTGGCAAAGCTTGGTTCATACTATTTTGCCCAATGCCGGCGATGAAATTTCGGCTATTTTAAGCTCAAAATTGGAGAAAGATGTTTTGTATTATGCAAGTTCCGGAGGTAAACTATTCAGGCTGAAAAATGCTTCCGACACCAGTTCAATTCCTGAAAACATTGCTGGATCAAATTTCCCCGGAGCTTATATCAATTGTATTGCACAACATCCTTTTGATAGCAATAAATTATATGTTGTTTTTACGAATTATGGTATTTTGAGCGTTTTTTATACATCGGATGGTGGCAATAACTGGTCGCCCATTTCGGGAAATCTGGAGCAGGCTGTAAATGGAACTGGCAACGGCCCGTCATGCAGATGGATTACCTTAGTTCCGGTTCAGGATAGTATCATTTATTTTTTGGGTACCAGTACAGGATTGTATGCAACCAAGCTACTCGATGGTACACAAACTCAATGGAGTTGGCAAGCCTATGGACAAATAAAAAACAATATTGTAACGATGATGGATTATAGAGTCACAGATGGATTGCTGGCTGTTGCAACTTATGGGGCCGGTATGTTTACCACAAAAATCACCTCCCTGAATGAGCACACAGGAATTTCGCAATTTGTTACGGACAATCAGCTGAAAATATATCCAAACCCAGCCACAAAAGTGATATATCTTGAAATGCCGGATATAGGTTTACCCCTGAAATATGAAATTTATTCTGAAACAGGGAATAGAATTAAAGGAGGAAAGATTTCTGCAAAACATGAAATTGACATCTCTGATTTGAGTTCCGGGAAATACTATCTTTTGGTTCAGCAAGAGGAGAGGAAATATACCGGAAGATTTATAAAAGAATAGTTTTGATCTGCCGAATATCCGCTAAACCCGCACCCATTCTTTTTTTTCAAAATCGTATTGCTTGATGATCCGGGCAGGGTTACCCACTGCAATGCTAAAAGGTGGAACATTTTTTGTAACAATAGCACCGGCAGCAATTACACTGTGTTTGCCGATGGTAACACCTGCTGTAACTACTACATTTGCGCCCAGCCAACATTCATCTTCAATTACAATCGGGGCGGTAGTTACCGCTTGATTATGAATAGGAATAGTGACATCTTCATAGCCATGATTTAAGCCACTCATCACTATATTTTGTGCGAGTATGACATGGTTTCCTACCGTTACCGGTCCAATAATCACATTGCTAATACCAATTCGTGTATCATGGCCGATAATTACGTTACCCACACCGTTATTGATGGTGCAAAAATCTTCTATGGTACTATTTGAACCCAATTCGAATTGGTTAAATGGCAATACATCCATGCGTGTTTTACGACGAATGGTGCTGCCTTTAGCAACTTTATGAAAAAATGGATTTACAAACCAGGATACCCATAAGCGGGGCCTTGCCTGTCCTCTTGGAATAAGCATCCAATGAACTAATTTTTTTAGTTTTTTATTGGATTTTATGGTATTTACAAGCGACATAATTTAGATTAATTCGGGTTTAACTTTTTGTATAGCTTTATAGATTTCGTTTACACTGTTTACCCAGGTATGTGATTTAGCGAATTTAATTCGTTCATTTTGTTTTTCGGAATTATTTTCAGCCAGGGATTTTTCAATCAAAGGAACATATTCGCCTTTATTTTTTGCAAGGTAGGTATGATCTCTAAATATACTCATTGCTTTTGTTTCTGTAGCAACTGTTGGTTTACCCATAGCAAGATATTCGTCAATTTTTCTTGGATAATTTCCGATTGTAACCTCGTTCAGGATCTGAGGGTTGATGGCCACGTCAAATGAAGCTAGGTATTGAGGCAAAACAGAGCCGTCTTTTAAACCTAAAAAATGAACATTAGGGAATTGGTGTAAAATTGAATTCTTAAAACCTTCATCTTCGGGTCCAATCAATACAATTTGCCAATCCGGTTTTTCACGGGCAATGGTTGAAATAATTTCAATATCCAGCCTGAGTGTAAATAAGGCTCCTATATATCCGATAACAGGTTTTTTAATACCGGAAATATCAGCCGGAACGGATCTTATTTTTGTCATATCAAAAGCAGAAACATCACATCCCTGACCCACGTAAAAACTATTGGGATTGTAGTTTGATGCAATTTCGGAAAGGTAGGTTGAATTGGCACATACCAGGTCGCTTTTTTTTATCATTAAAGGTTCCATTATATGGCCATGTTTGAACCAGTATTTTACGCTCATCATATTATCACGGGTATAATAAACAGAACATACCGGTTTAAGCATTTCTTTAAGATGGAAACTCCGAAACATATCGCTATCGGTGAACAAAATATAATCTTTGAAATCGAGTTTTTTTAGGGCAATTTTTATCTGACGGGCGAATCGCTTATTGTTGATAAAGTTTAAAACCCTGAATAAAAAAGTAAATGGGATCCAGTTTATGGGTTCAAGCAGGGTATCGGGATAAAGGTTCCATAGATTGGAATTAATTTTAATCAGATTTTCTTTTTTACCTTTCATCATTTCAATCCGCTTTTTCACATTTGGCAGGTGTTTTTCTCTCTTCAGGGAAGCTCTGTCAAATGCATAATTCACATACAAGACCCTATTGTTTTTCGAAAATTCGGTAGCGATGTTTATACTATTGCTTCCAATAACACTATCAAAGGGTTGTAACCCGGTAACTATAATGTCGCGATTTTTCATTTTTCATTCCATGTTCAGTGTTCAAAATAAAGATAAATTATCCAATATATACCTATGTCGTAAAAATGGACAGCGACGTGCCCGGAGTTAATAACTGTCTCCATCTCACATTAATAAGAGTCTTTACTTTGAAGTATCGAAATGAAGAAGCATCCGACTCTCTTAACTGTATGAAAAACTTTAAGCAAATTGTAGTGATTTTTTGCGGCTTATTGATGCTGATAAAACCCATAAAGGCGCAGGTAGACACCACGCTGCTTGATCCTTTGAAGGATATAGAAATGTTGCTGCCATCTTTTGATTCTTTGTGCAAAATTGCAATTAAAGTGAATCCGACTCTGAAACAGGAAGCCGCCGGTATGCGTTCCTATCAGTGGACTGAGCGATACACCCGGTGGCTTTGGGCGCAGAATTTAAGTGTCTTTTACAATTATTCGTTTGGTAGTCTTCCGTTTTTTGCATACACCAGTCTGGGAGCCACCGAACTTACCCAGGTTAGAGAGGGTTACCGGGCAGGGGTTAATTTACAGCTTTCTGTTTTTGATGTAATGGGACACAGGGGAAGGGTTAATGAGGTAAAGGAAAAAGTGATTTTACAAAAATATAAAAGAGATGCCGAGGCCATGGAACTCACAAGAAAGTTAGGTCAGTTTTACGCTGATTGCGTCGGTTACAATAGATTATATAAAGGTAGAAATGAGGATTTGTTAACCCAAACTGTGGCCTGTCAGGTTGCCGAAAAGGAATTCCGGGAAGGAACGATTCATATGTCTGAATATTCCAGACAGAAAAATGTAATGGCCGATGCACAGGCTGCCTTTGATGAATCTTTTAGGTTCTATTTGGGTTCATTGCTGCAATTAGAAGCACTAATAGGTGTTCCTTTAGAAACGATAATGATCAGACCCAAAAAATAAATAGTAAGTCAATGACATTTTTACAATTTTTACGCGTATTAAGTAAGAACCTGAAATGGTTAATCATATTTCCTTTATTGGTTGCTGTTTTGGTATATTTTCTTACTTCTAAAATGCCAAAAGAATATCAGGCTGGAACCACTGTATACACAGGTATTGCATCAGGTTATGGGATTACAAGTGGCGACGAAAGTGCAGCCAGATCAGACTACTTCACCATAAATAATGCGTTTGATAATTTGTTAGCCACCATTACAGCACGCCAGACGCTCGAAGATGTTGCCATAAAACTGTTGGCCCAGCATCTGTTACTTGAAATGCCTGATCCTTTGATATTAAGCGAAAAGAGTTTTGCAGAGTTAAAAAATACGATAACAGATGAAAGGGCATTAATGGTTGTTCCCGGAAATTTTGTTGCTACAGTTGATAAAATTACAAAATACAAAAATTCATCTACCGATAATATAGTCATTAAATTATTATCTGATCCAAAAGGCCACTATAGTTTGGCTCAAATTTTTAAGAACCTTACTGCATCGCGGAAATCTACCTCCGATTTTGTTGAACTCTCTTTTAAATCAGATGATCCCGGGGTGTGTTTAAATACCTTAAAATTTATTACCGAGGGTTTTATATTTAAATACAAGTCATTAAAGGGAGCCGAAACTGTAAATGTTGTGCGGTGGTTTGAAGCCCGGTTGAAGGATGCCGCCGCTGAATTGAATAATTCTGAAAACAAATTAAAAGATTTTGGTATTCGCAATAAGATTATCAACTACTATGAACAGGCTAAAGCACTTGCCATTGAAAATGAAACCAATGAAACGGAATACTATAAGGAATTAATGTCCTATGAAGCACATAAGCGTGCTGTTGCCAGACTTGAGGATCAACTGGAGAGCAGAGAAATATTACTTAGGAATAACAATGAATTAAACAGATTGCGAAAAGAACTTGGAGTGGCCAACCAGGAATATGAGCGATCAAAAATTTACACCAATCCTCCCGAAAAGGTAGCTCAGTTGGCTACAAAAGTTGACAAACTTAAACAGGAAATCAGAATTTGGGTATTGCAATATTATAGTTTGAATAATACCATTGAATCCGTTCCGCAGGCAACGGTATTGGATCAATGGTTAAAAGAAATTTTAGGACAGGATGCTTCTGATGCCAGATTGCAGGTATATATTGATCGTAGAAAAGTGTTTGATCGCAAATATGATGAATTTTCTCCTTTGAATATGCAGGTGAGTAGGTTAGAACGTGAAATCGGTGTTTTTGAAAAGCAATATCTTGAAATTTTACATGGATTACATCTGGCCAAATTGCGTCAGCAGAATATTGAGATGTCAAATAACCTTCAGGTGATGGATAATCCTGTTTTCCCTACTAAGGAGCTTCCTTCCCGTCGTTGGTTGTTAATCATTCTATCATTTGTTGCCGCATTCTTTTTTCTTTTGGTTTATTTTATCGCGGTAGAACTGCTGGATAGTTCAATTAAAAATACAACAAGAGCAGAAGAGTTCACCGGATTGAGAACATTTAGTGCATTGCCAAACCGCCTGGTGATTGGAAATTCTCTAAATATTGGCAGGATCGAGAATACTTTATTGGATTACGCGGTATCAAATTTAAAAATTGAGTTAGAGAATAATCCGGAAACAGGATCTAATTACCTGATAACTGTAATCAGTTCAAGGGAAATGGAAGGTAAAACCTATGCGGCTCAGAAATTGGCTGAAAAGTTATACAGTCTGGATTATTCGGTCTTGTTTATTTCAAATGATGATTCGATAGATGATGCAGAGACCGAAGATCGAAAATTCAGAATTCTGCGTTACGACATTACCAGCAAATTCTTTACAGCTAAAACGGAAGAAAATTTGTTGCCTGAGTTTTCCAGAGTCAATAAAAATGCATATAATTTTATAATTGTAGAGATTCCGGCTATCAGTGTGAATGCAATTCCAAATCAACTAATAAAGAGCTCCAGGTTAACTTTATTGGTACTGGATGCCAGAAGAAGCTGGACAGTTGCGGACGATAATATTTTGAAATTATTCAGGAAAGCATCAACTGAAGAAAGTAAGATAATGGTTTGGTTAAATCATGTGGAACCAGAGAACCTTGAAAACATGGTGGGCGCATTTCCGAGACATAGAAGAACCAAATCCCGTACTGCTTTGTTACAGGGTGTTGAAGAAACAGGTTAATGGGGTTTGAAATTAAATGCGTGGCATTCAAAAAATTTTTAAAAGTAAGAGCTTTTCGTCATTAGTTGGTAATGGTTTAGGCGCTTTACTGGGGGTTTTAACATTTGCTCTGCTTGCCAGATTCCTTCCTAAGAATGTATTTAGTGCCTGGATTGTATTCTTAGCTATTTACGGAATATTTGAAACGTTACGCATCGGGATGGTCATGAATGCCCTGGTTAGAAATTTGGCTCAGGCAAAATCCATCAAAGAAGAAGAATTGGTAATTGGATCATCCGTTATGATGACACTGATTCTGACTTTCCTGTATGTTGTGGTAATAGGAGTTCTTTATTTCATTTTTGGAGCTTTTCATTTGTTTGAAGAATATCTGTTTTTTTTCAAATGGTTAATTGTAATAGCATTATTTACTACACCGAATAATTATGCTACCTGGTACCTGAATGCAAAACTGCAGATTGTCTCTATGAGTACCATCCGTATTATTAATCAGCTCGTTTTTATAGCATTTATATGGATAGTGATTCAAAAGAATCCAAGTATATATGAAGTATTGACAGGCTATGCCTTATCACATTTGATTGCAAGCATATTATGTCTGGTAGCAGGTTGGAGCGGATTGCAGCATTTGTTTAAATACACAAAAAAATATGTAATAGATATCTTTCACTTTGGTAAGTACAGCATGGGTACGCTTATAGGTTCTAACCTGTTAAGAAGTTCAGATACCTTTATCATTAGCAGTCTTATGTTAGGTTCAACAGGTGTCGCTCTTTACAATGTTCCAACCCGGATCATTGAAATAATTGAGATGCCTTTAAGAAGCTTTGCTATTACGGCCTTGCCTAGGTTTGCCAAGTTATATTCAGATAATGAACGGGAAAAGTTGAGGGTGGAATTTGAAAGAAAAGCCGGTTTGGTTTTTTTTATGCTTTTACCCATTTCACTTGGCAGCTTTATTTTTGCCGATTATGTGGTTTGGATCATTGGGGGTAAAGGTTATTCAGAATCGGTTATTCTGTTACGGATATTTGCGAGTTATATGGCGATTCTTCCATTAGATAAATTTAGCGGTGTTTTGTTGGATACGATCAATAAACCAAATTTGAATTTTTATAAGGTTATGATTCAACTGGCAGTAAATGTGGTAGGCGATTATCTGGGAATTCTAATTTTCGGAAATCTGGAATCGGTTGCCTTTGTCTCTACAGTAACCTTTATTGCCGGGATGCTGTTTGGTTATAGTCAGTTAAAAAAACACTTAGGGGTAAGTTTCAAAAATGTTATTATATCAGGATGGTATGAATTTGTATTAACGGTAAAATTGGTATTTAATAAATAGGATGGGTAGGCCAAATTCAACAGCTGTAAATAGTCAGTCAAATAATTTTATCATTGCCGGATTATTGGTAATGACAGGAGTATCCATGGCCGGGGTTTTGGCGGTTGAGGGTGATTTAGGGGTCGGAAGTCTGGTTGTATTTTTACCGGTTTTGGTAGGTTTGATTGCGTTAATTATTTCCAACCCTTATTACGGGTTGATGTTCTATATTCACTATTCCTTTTTCTTTATTGGTTTAAATAGATATATTTTAGGAATACCCCTTGGATTATCCATTGATGCGGTTCTTTTCCTTACCACTTTATCCATGATATTTCGCTTAAACTCCCATAATATCAGGAAGCTAAATAATGGATTTTTGTTTGCATCAGCCTTGTGGTTTATTTATACATTGCTTGAGTTGATTAACCCGGAAGCCACAAGTATTACAGCCTGGATTTATGCCGTTCGTGGAATTTCATTTTATGCGATTCAAACCATACCGTTAACTTTATTGTTATTTGACAAGAAAGAACATTTAGACCGGTTTATTAGAATCATCCTAATATGGGGTGTAATTTCTGCTTTTTGGGGATGGAAGCAAATAAATATAGGTACCGATCCATTTGAAGATGGTTGGTTAGAAGCCGGAGGAAAAACAACCCATGTATTATTTGGGGTGTTAAGAGCATTTTCCTTTTTCTCGGATGCAGGCCAGTTTGGTGTAACCATGGCCTATATTGCTTTTCTGGCGCTGATTTTAGGTATCGGTCCTTATAAAGGGAGCACACGTTTTTGGTATTTTGTGGTTTTTGTTGTATGCCTGATTGGAATGGGAGCTTCCGGAAGTCGCGGACCCATTTTTGTTATCTTTTTTGGAGGTATTACTTATTTGCTTATGGTCAGGAATTACCGTTTATTAATTCCCGGAATTACCTTACTGTTATTTGTTTTTATTTTTTTAAAATTCACCTTTATAGGAAATACAAGTTATCAGATTTTTAGAATCCGAACTGCACTTGATCCGAAAGAAGCCTCCCTGCTGGTACGTTTGTCCAATCAGGAGAAATTACACAAATACCTGGAAAACAGACCTTTTGGTTCGGGAATTGGAACCACCGACAGTTGGGCTACCCGTTTTTATCCCGGTAGTGATTTATCCAATTTACCCACAGATAGTTGGTTTGTAAAAATCTGGGTGGAAAATGGTTTGGTTGGGTTAATTATTTACGCATTTTCTCTGGCAATTGCCATTGTATATGGATTGGTAAAAATAAGATTATTAAAAAACCCCGATACCCGGCAAAAAATGATTGCTTTATATGGAGGATTGCTCGGAATTATAACGGCAAGTTTTGGTAATCCGGTATTTGGACAAGCACCACTTGGAGCATTAATGTATATCTCAATGACTATGCTTACCAATGCAGAAACATATGATGAGGCTTTGCCGTCAAATGCTATATCCAATGCCTGATTTCCCACTAGTAAGTATTATCACCGTAAATTATAATGGTCTTATCCATACAGAGGCATTTTTAAAATCCTTACAAAAAATTACGTATCCCAATATTGAAATTTTTGTTGTTGACAATGCCTCTCCTCAGGGTATCGGCTCACTAAAAAGTGATTTCCCCTATATCAATTTAATTGAAAGCAAAGAAAACCTGGGGTTTGCCGGGGGAAACAATCTTGCCATCAGAGAGGCAAAAGGGAAATACTTTTTTTTGATAAATAACGATACGGAACTTGATGCCCATTTTCTTGAACCAGTTGTAGCCTTAATGGAATCGAATTCGCATATTGGTTTAGCGTCTTCAAAATTAGTTTATTTTAATCAACCCGATTTGCTACAGTATGCCGGAAGTACAGGAATAAATATGTACACCGGAAGAGGTTTTGCAATTGGTCATCATGAAAGGGATTCGTCAAAATTTGATGCAGAATATAAAACTGAATTAGCCCATGGCGCCGCAATGATGATTAGCAGAGCTGTTATTGAAAATATTGGGTTAATGGCAGATTTGTATTTTTTATACTATGAGGAAACTGACTTTTGCGAACGTGTAAAACGAGCTGGTTTCGAAATATGGTATTGTGGGTTATCAAAGGTTTATCACAAAGAATCTATGTCGGTTGGGAAGGAGAGTCCGATGAAAACCTATTATTTAACACGTAACAGGTTGATATTCACACGAAGAAACACATCTGGATTTCAAAAAGCTGGAGCAGTTCTGTTTTTTTATTTATTATCTTTCCCAAAAGGAATTGTTAAGTATTTGGTAAAAAAAGAATTTAAATTGCTGCACAGTTTCATCAGCGGTGCATTATGGAATTTGTTCCATTATAACATTTACCACAATTCAGGTCTGATCATTAAATAACTGATTGATTATGGAATTAATTGCCTGTCTTATTTATGAGATTGTTTTTGTTATTCTGGCAATTAATGTTGTTTATATTCTTTTCTTTTCCATCGCGGGATTATTTAATGCTAAAGTTGTACAAAGGCCAATTTTGAAATATAATCGATTTGCTGTTTTTATACCGGCATATAAGGGAGTCAATAAAAAATTTATTCACACACCTCATCACTTAACTAAAGTTGATAAATAGAAAAAAAATAAATTAAATTGCGGGAAATAGTTATGTTTAGTATCTTTTTCTACATTTTTGAGTCAGTCCTTCTTTTTTACATTACATTTAATGTATGCTACATCGCTATTTTCAGCATTTCCGGGATTTTTTATAAGAAAACAAATTTTGCAAATATTGAACCGAATAAATTTAACAAGTTCGCCATTCTGATTCCGGCCTATAAACATGATGAAGTAATCTTAAATACAGTAGGTCATTGTTTACATCAAAATTATCCGACTGAAAAATTTGATGTGGTTATTATTGCGGATTCATTAAAACAACTCACAATCGCTGAGTTATTGGTGATGCCCATTAAATTAATTCCGGTTCAGTTTGATGTGAGTACAAAAGCAAAATCCTTAAATACTGCTTTAGCAATTTTGCCCGATGATATTTATGATTATTGCCTGGTTTTGGATGTTGACAATATCATGGAGCAGGATTTCTTAAAGAAAATAAATCTCCGGCTTCAAAATGATGAAGTGATCTTACAGGCTCATCGTACTGCAAAAAATCTGGATACTCCCTTTGCCATTTTAGATGGAATCAGTGAGGAAATAAACAACCATATTTTTAGAAAAGGACATATTGCCCTTGGAATCACCTCAGCATTGTCAGGCTCGGGACAAGCAATGAAGTTCAGTTTTTTTAAACAGGCCATGATGGATATTCATTCGCCGGTTGAAGATAAGGAACTGGAATTATTTTTGGTACGCAATCAGGTGAAAGTCATTTACGAAAATGATGCACTGGTTTTTGATGAGAAAGTACAGGATGCAAAAGTTTTTTCAAATCAAAGAAGAAGATGGGTGGCCTCTCAGTTTTTTGATTTTAATGCCATCTTATTGGATGGTTTGGCTAGTTTGATACTTAAAGGAAATATTGATTTTTTTGACAAGGCGATTCAGAGAATAATATTACCTCGAATTTTATTATTGGGTTTAACCTTTTTTACTTCTTTTTTGATATGGGTTCCTTTCTCTGTTTTTGGCGTGTTTTTTTTAGGCTTGTTTTTTTTGTGTTGTTTAAGTTATTTGATAGCTATCCCATCCAGTTACTTTAATTACAATACTTTAAAAGCAGCTATGAGAATACCTCAGGCATTTTTACTGATGCTTTATGCTATGGCAAAAAGCAGAGGAGCAACCAAAAAATTTATTCATACCGATCATACTTCTACGCTAAACCATCCTTCCAATTCAACTATTCATAATTCGTAAACAAAGACCATGAGAATCGGGATTGAGGCACAACGTATATTTAGAAGGAAAAAGCATGGCATGGATATGGTTGCCCTCGAACTAATTAAGCATTTACAGCAAATTGAATCTAAAGATGAGTTTGTTGTTTTTGTAAAACCGGATGAAGATTCTGCTTGTTTACGTGAAAGCAAAAACACAAAAATTGTAGAGGTAAACGCAGCACCATACCCTATATGGGAACAGGTGCTCTTGCCTTTGGCCGTCAAGAAGCACAAGGTAGATTTACTTCACTGTACCAGCAATACCGCACCCTTATTTCTTAGTGTTCCATTAGTACTTACACTACATGATATAATTTATTTGGAAAAGCTAATTTTGAGGCAGGGAACGGCTTATCAGAAATTTGGCAACCTTTACCGCAGGTGGAATGTTCCAAAAATTGTTGGAAACGCAAAGGCGATTTTAACGGTGTCGGAATTTGAAAGGAATCGTATCTTAAATTTTTTTAATATGCCTGAATCCGTTATTCACACGGTTTATAACGGGGTAACTGAACATTTTCAGAAAATTAATGACAATACTTTGTTGGATCAGACCAAAATAAAATACAATTTGCCTGATCAGTTTATTTTCTTTTTGGGCAATACAGATCCAAAGAAGAATGTGGTGGGTGTATTAAAAGCAATAAGTATGTTAAAAGCTAAAGGTGCACTGCCATGTAAATTATTGATGCTTGACATAAACAGGGAATATCTTTCACAAATTGCAAGTCAAATTGGAGATTTATCTATATTGAACGACATCATCTTTACAGGATATGTTCCCAATATGGATTTGCCTGCTATTTATAGTCAGGCCACCTTGTTTTTATACCCGAGTTTGCGTGAAAGTTTCGGCATTCCATTATTAGAAGCTATGAAATGTGAAGTTCCGGTTATCACCTCAAATACTTCCAGTATGCCAGAAATTGTCGGTAGTGCTGCTCTTTTGGTGGATCCTTTTAATCCGGAAGAAATTGCAAATGCCATTTCGCGCCTATATCATGATTTGAACCTGCAAAAAAAATTAGTTCAAAATGGCAGGACGCAGGCTGATAAATTCTCGTGGAACCAGAATGCACGGCAAACGGTTGACTTATATCGTAAGACACTCAATCCATAAAACGAGTATTATTTTTATATTAATCTATATTATAAATCAAAAATATTATTTAAAAACATAATCCAAACATCTATGAAAAATGAGCATGTAAAATATACAAATTACTCAGATATTGAGGACATAAAGCGATTGAATTTTATTGTAAATTCAATAAAGGGGCTTAATAACCCGGAAGCGAGGATCCTGGATATCGGATGTGGTAACGGGAATGTCAGTTTGGCCCTGGGATCTATTGGTTATAGCGTAACGGGGGTTGATATAGATGAAACCAGCATACTTACTGCCTCAGGTAGAAATACTTTCAGTAATGTTAAATTTGAGGTATTAGATGCCAATTCATTTTCAATGAATGATTCATTCGATGCTGTAGTTTGTAGTGAGGTTTTAGAGCATTTATTAAAGCCATATGAATTACTTGAAAGTATTTACCGCATTTTAAAACCGGGCGGCGTATTCGTTGCCACCGTTCCAAATGGTTATGGACCTCGAGAGGTGCTTATTACACGACCCATGCAATGGCTTTCAAAAAGGGAACTTGATAAACCTTTTATCGCATTCAAGAAAATTCTGGGTTATGATTCCAAAACATTACAAAGTTCAAATGAGGATTTAACCCATGTACAATACTTCAGTGTGGGTGGATTTATACGCCTGCTTTCCGGAGTTGGTTTTAAGAAATTGGATTCTCAAAATGCTGACTTTTTGGAAAGAATTTTTCCTATATCTTTGTTTACTAGAAGAATTAAGTTTTTGCAAAGAATTGACTGCAAATTAGTTGATTATTTGCCAAGACATTTTACTTGTGGTTTTTATACATCATGGACAAAGATTGGTAAATAGCAAATGGGTAATTTAGAGCTACTTTTTTGGATTTGTATTTCCGTTGTGGTTTATAGTTATTTGGGCTATGGCATCATAATGTATATGCTTGTGAAAATTAAAAAGCTTATCACTTTACAACAATCCTTTGACCCAAAATTTGAACCGGCAGTGAGTTTGGTGGTTCCTTGTTTTAATGAAGCAGATTACATAGAAGACAAAATTAGAAACTGTCTGGCACTCGAATATCCGCCTGAGAAATTGAAATTAATCTTTATCAGCGATGGGTCAAATGATGATACGCCGATCCGGATTCGCAAATACCCGGAAGTTTTAGCTTTGCATGAAGAAGCGCGAAACGGGAAAGCTGCAGCGATGAACAGGGCGATGCATTATGTTAAAACACCTATTGTCGTGTTTTGCGATGCCAATACTGATTTAAATCCGGAAGCCATTCGCGAAATGGTAAAGCATTATGCTAACCCCAAAGTTGGAGCGGTAACCGGTGAGAAAAGAATTATTACCAAAGACAAAGAAAATGCAAGTGGAGCCGGAGAAGGCATATACTGGAAATATGAAAGTTTTTTAAAACAGTTGGACTCCGATTTTTATACCATTGTGGGGGCAGCAGGTGAATTAATGAGTTACCGGACTGAACTCTATAAGGAATTGCCCAAAGACAGTTTACTCGACGACCTGATGCAAAGTATGCAAATAGCCAATGATGGGTATCGGGTCATTTACGAAAAAAATGCCTGGGCGGCAGAAACCGCGAGTGCCAATGTGGGGGAGGAATTAAAAAGGAAAATACGCATTGCGGCGGGAGCATTCCAAAGCATGAGCCGCTTGCCAAAATCTTTTAATTTATTTACCAATTTCAGGGTTTCCTTTTTGTTTATTTCGCACCGGGTTTTACGTTGGACGCTGGCACCTTTATCTCTGTTAATTTTATTAGTGATAAATTTTGGTCTTTGCATAGAACCAGGAGGCATTTATACTTACTTGTTAGCGGGTCAGCTGGTATTTTACACCATGGCCATATTTGGCTGGTATCTGGCAAATAAACAAATAAAAGTAAAAGCATTGTTTGTGCCTTATTATTTTTTTATCATGAATCTTTGCATGTATTTTGGCTTTATACGCTTTTTACGAGGAAAACAAAGTGCCAATTGGGAACGTGCAAAACGGGCGTAAAAAAGCCCCAATCATAAGCTTGGGGCTATTTTCTTATTAAGGTTTTATCAGGTTCATTACCCAACCAAACGGATCGGGTTCTTTACCGGTTTGAATTCCGTAAATGGTTTTATAGAGCCAGTTTGAAACCAATCTTTTATCCTGATCCGGCAAAATATAATCAGTTCCTTCAAAGCCAATACTTTCAATTTTTGCGATGATGGCAGCAGTACCGGTTCCAAAAACATCAGTAAGCCGGTTATTTTTGGCAGCTTCAATTATTTCGTCAATGTTTATATCCCTTTCCTGAACTTCCATCCCTTTTGCTTTTAACAATTGAATACAACTATCGCGGGTAATTCCTTTTAAAATGTTGCCATCCAAAGCAGGAGTCAAAACAATTTTTTCGTCGAGTACAAAAAACAAATTGGTGGTTCCTGACTCCTCCACATTCTTATGTGTTTTACTGTCGGTCCATATTATCTGGTCGTAGCCCAATTTCTTTGCTTCCATCGTTGGCAGCATACTTATCGCATAATTTCCGGCTGCTTTTGCAAAACCTGCCATTCCGGTGGCCGCTCTCACATATTTTTGTTCAACCTTAACTTTAATGGGTTTTGGATAATAGCTGTTAACCGGGCAACAAAAAATAATGAAAGAATAATTGATGCTAGGTCTCACCCCAACAAAATCATCCGTAGCAAACATAAATGGCCGAAGGTATAAGGCACTGCCATCTTTGGTTGGAATCCAATCCTGATCCATCAAAACCAGTTGTTTTAATCCTTCTAAAAATAACTCCTCCGGAATCTCCGGCATACCCATTCTCACAGCCGAAATATTGAAGCGCATCGCATTTTGCTGAGGCCTGAACAACAATGGTTCTTTGGCAGCATTTTTAAAGGCTTTCATCCCTTCAAAAATGGATTGACCATAATGTAATGCCGATATGGAAGGAGCAACCGAAATGGGTCCGTATGGTTCAATGACCGGATTCTGCCATTCTCCGTTAAAATAATCAACCCGGAACATGTGGTCTGAGAAGATTTTCCCAAATTCAATTTTCTCAAAATCACATAAATGTATTTGTGACTTTGTTGTTTTGTTAATTTTTATTGAAATTGCCATCTTATGAATAATGATTTACAAATTGCTGATAATTTTTTAGCACCCTTATTTGACGAAATATTCGACGTCAAAGAAAAAGATTTTTCTATACATTACAACACTTTAGGTGATGGAATTCAAAAACTTTTATTGATAATTGATACTGAAGGTATTGATTACCTGATGGATGCTGAAATGAATTTGTTGAAATCTATTATTGAAAAAGGTTTGAGAAAGCAATTTTCCGATATTTGGTTATTAAACATAAATACCTGTAAAGAGGCTGATTTACAAGAGTTAATTGAATATTTCAAACCTTTTCAGGTCATTGTTTGGGGTTGTGATGCCTGGCTAAAAAGACAAGAAATAAAGGTTGAACCACACCAACAGATAGTGCTTAGAAGCGTTGATATCTTAAAAGTCAATTCTTTAGATACCTATTTAAATGATACCCATATGAAAGAGAAATTATGGTTTGCGTTACAAAAGATGTTTTTTAATTAGGTTTTTCTATGAAGGAAATAATTTTTGTTACCCATAATGCAAATAAAACACGGGAAATTTCTGCTCTTTTAGATGGGCAAATAAGCGTTTATAGCTTAGATGAAATTGGTTATCGTGAGGATATTATTGAAAATGGAATTTCACTTGAAGAAAACGCAACTGTTAAAGCCAAAACGATTTACGACTTAACAAAACGCAATTGTTTTGCAGATGATACAGGATTGTTTGTGGAAGCTTTAAATGGCGACCCCGGTGTTTATAGTGCACGGTATGCGGGTGATCAAAAGGATTCAAACTTAAATATGGATAAACTTCTTCGTGAGTTAGCGGGAAAGGAAAACAGAAAGGCAAAGTTCATAACCCTGATTTGCCTAATATTTCATTCAGATATTTACTATTTTGAAGGGCAATTATCAGGTGTTATTAATCGAAAGAAAATGGGGAGAAGCGGATTTGGTTATGATCCGGTTTTTGTTCCGGATGGTTTTTCAAAAACCTTAGCTGAATTAAACTTAGAAGAAAAAAATAAAATCAGTCACAGAGCGAAAGCGTTTTTAGCGATGAAAAATTTTTTGCTTGAAAAGGCTAATCTTTAAACGACTTCAGACGAAGGCTATTTTCAATTTCTTCCTGTAGATTATCGTCCGCTTCTAAATCTGAAATTTTGTGACGATAAAAATAAACCGGTAACTGACCAACTACCAGCGCCAAAGCACAGATTATAACTAAAACCAGGTATGCCGGATTGTCTTTTATGGCAAATGCGATTAGGATGAACAGAATATTTACACCCGTTAAGCAAAGACTCACCTGTTTATGACTCATCCCAATTTTGATAAGCCAATGGTGCAAATGGTTTTTATCGGCTTTAAAAGGAGATCTTTTCTTTGTTGCCCTAACAATAAACACCCGCAAGGTATCGTATAGAGGAACCACTAAAATGGCTATTGCTATTCCGGGAGCTGAGGTTATTTTCAGATTGGAAATAGGGTAAAATGGCGAATTAGATTCAATGAAGAAGATGGCAAAAATGGCTAGCAGAAATCCTACCGTCAGCGAACCGGCATCACCCATAAATATTTTAGCAGGGTTAATATTAAAGAAAAGAAAACCCATTAAGGAACCGGATAGCGCGAAAGCCATCATACTCCAACTCAGGTTTCCATTCACATAAAAACAAAAAGCAAAGGTTAAGCTCATTACCAAACCCAAACTTCCGGCCAGGCCATCCACGCCATCAATTAAATTAAAAGAATTGGTAATAACAATTATGGTAAAAATACTCAGTGGGATAGAAATCCATAATGAAATTTCATGAATTCCGAATATTCCATAAAAATCAGTAATTCTGATTTGTGTAAGAGAAGTTACCAATCCGGCGGCCACGATCTGAGTCATTAATTTTTTCCAGGGAGATAGTATAATAATATCATCTTTCAGCCCGCTAAAAAACAACAAAACCATTGCGGCTTCAATATACTGAATACCATCTATCTCCGAAAAATCAGCCCATACCAAAACAGATAAAGCGAAAGAAATGAAAATGGCCAAACCACCTAAACGGGGAATTTTTAAGGTATGAATTTTGCGTTCTTCCGGTTTGTCGTACAAGCCAATTAATTTTGCTACTGTAATAATGGAGGGGATAGCAAATATGATCACCAGAAAGGAGGTAATAACCAGAAGAATTATATTTATCATCATGGAAACAGGGATTAAACAGGAATGATGTTAACATGCAATTTAGCATGAAACGGTTAAAAATCAAAATAAAAATTCAAAATCTTATTTATTTCCCCTGAATAATAACTGCAATACTATGGATACAATCTCTCCCTTTTCCATGTGTTATTGTATAAACTAAATAAAAAACGATCATGTAATCGGCTAGCTCTTCCCTGCCAAAATTCAATTTTATAGGGATTTAAAATATAACCACCCCAACTTTCGGGTCTCTTTAAGGGTTCCTTTTCAAACAAAGTTTTATAGAATTCAAATTTTTCCTCCAGTACTTTTCTATTTGCCAGGGGTTGGCTCTGTGCGGAAGCATATGCCCCAATTCTGCTCTCAAACGGGCGGGAATGAAAATACTCATCTGCATCTTTTTCTGACACATACGAAATAGAACCCTCAATGCTAATTTGACGTTGTAATTCAGGCCAGAAAAAAAGCAGAGCACCATTTGGGTTAGATTTTATTTGCTTGCCTTTATTGCTGTTGTAATTTGTATAAAAAACAAAACCATTATTAATAATTCCTTTAAGTAATACGGTTCTGACACTGGGCTTACCGTCTAAACCAGCGGTCGCCAAAGCCATGGCATTCGGCTCGTTTACTTCAGCCTCAACGGCTTCTTTGAACCAGAAATTAAACTGATCTAAAGGATTATCCAAAACATCTGATTCATCAAATGTTTCTAAGGTATATTCACGCCTTAAAGCGGCTATTTCTTTGTTGTTTAACATATTGAATGTAATAAAACTCAAATTTAGCCAATCCTTGCTAATTTATTGATGATAATGGTCAGGTTTTTAAATCTGCTGCCATTGAACGACTTTTTAGGATAATGATAATAATTATGCATAAATTGTATATAATTCCTGAATCATAAATAATTATTTGCAGGCATGGAAATAAAAAAGCAGAAATTTACTTTTAATCCTCAACGGGGGCAGTTATTAATCAGTGAACCTTTTCTGGCTGATCCGAATTTTAGAAGAACTGTTGTTTTACTGTGTGAACATGAGCCTGAAGGAAGTGTAGGTTTTATTTTAAATCGGTTACTTGAGATAACAACAGATGAACTAATTCCAGGATTGCTAAATTTTGCCTTCCCGATTTTCTACGGGGGCCCGGTTGAGGAAAATACGCTCCATTTTATTCATAGTCATGGTAGATTGATAGAAGATGCAATACCCATTTCGAATGGGATATATTGGGGAGGAAATATTCATGAAATAAATGAACTTTTAATTGAAAACAAAGTAAAGGTTGAGGATTTCAAATTTTTCATGGGTTACAGCGGCTGGGGCGAGGATCAACTGAACAAAGAGGTGGCTCAAAAAGCATGGTGGGCAACTGATGCAAGTCCCGAAATCGTTTTCACAGACGATCTTGAAAAAATGTGGAGTAGCGTGGTTAAAAATATGGGTGCGGATTTTGCCTATTTGGCTAATTCGCCGGAGGATTATAGCTGGAACTGATTGTTTTAAAGAAAACTTTTTCGAAGTTCTTACGAATTTGAATTTTTAGGTCGTACTCAGAAATTTCAAGCCGCTCCAGCATCATTCTATAAACCATTTCTATGTTTTTTTTTGAGGTGTCAGTTTCAAGTAAAACTCTGTTTATTGGAATAATTTTCAAAATGTCATCCATTCTTTCTTTTGAATTCAAAGAGGACTCACCAAAGGAAAAATAGGTGTTTTGAAATTTGAGTAGTTGATTTGTTTGAAATAAATTCCCCTGATAAGCGTGTAAAATAAAAGTTAGCGTACTGGATTTAAGAAAAGTAATTAAGTCTGAATAGGCTTTCACGCAATGAATAATAACCGGTTTTTGAAATGGTTCGGCCAAAATAAGCTGCTGTTTTAATAAATCTAATTGTTCAACAAAGTTTGGCTTTAATCTGTCTAAACCCACCTCGCCTAAAGCAAATACCTGAGCTTCGGCCATAAGGCTTATTAATTTCTCTTTCGCAATTCTCCAATCTATTTTGTTTAAGTGCCAGGGATGAATTCCTACGCTCAATCCATATTTTAGTGGTGCGTTTTTAGGGACATGCAAACAGGCATTTCTGATAGTAAACTCGTTACTGATTGCCGGTTTACGATGGGAGTGACAATTGAAATAGGTGCTTTTTGATATTTTTATCATTTTAAGCCATTACCGCTTCTTCATGTTCAGGGTCGTGATGTTCGTTCTCATCAGAATTACCCTGTTCATGGTCATGATGTTTGTGGTTATGCGTTTCCATTATTTTAAAAAAATCTTCCGCACTAATATCTTTAGGTTCAACCGTTATGGTGTCCATCAAATAAGCGTTTACTTTTTGACGAACGGCCACATTAATCATTCTGCTTCTGAAATCTTCTTTTTTTAATTGGGGCTCCACAATACTCCACAATAATTCATCGCTAATTCCCTGATTTCCATAGGAACCAAACATGCTTTTGGTATGACCCATGGCTGCTTCTTTAATTTCAGTTTCATCAACCTTGATGTCATTTGCAAGCATAATTTTCTCTTCTAAAATATGGTTCTTTAGATAATTAGCTTCAGGAATGTATGCTTTATCAATGTTTGAGGCGTTAAATTTATCTGTATGTCTATCTATTAACCAGCGTTTCAGGAAGGCATCCGGAAGCATTATATTGTGTTTGGCAACCAGGCTGTCAAATAACTCATGTTCCATTAAATGCTGAGCTTGCTGGTCAAAATAAGTTTTTAATTCTTCACTTATTTTCGTTCTTAGTTCAACCTCTGAGGTAATCACATCTTTACCATATAATTTGTCGAAAAATTCCTGGTTTAATTCTGAATTCTCAGTGTGTTTAATTTCTTTTAATATAAGTTTAAAATGAGGGCTCAAATCTGCAATTCCGGGTTTTTGAATTCCCAAAGCATGACTCATTTCCTGTTCATCATTATTAAAGAGCGAAAAAATATTCACAGTTAACTCAGCACCTTTTTCTAAACCCATTAATTGTTTTGACAGATCCTCATTTTTGATCGTATTAATAGCTACTGGCACAGATTCCGGATGTACACCTCCATCCAATTCTGAGCCATCTTCGTTTAGTTCAGTTAGTCCCACATAAATCATATCGTTCTCACCAACTGTTTCTACATCAGTTAATTGGCTGAACCTTTTCATCATACGTTCAATTTCCTCATCCAACATTTTGTCGGTAATAAGAATGCTATACTTTTCATATTTGTCGGCCGAACTAATATTAAGTTCAATTTCGGGGGACAGACCTATATCAAATTTGAAAGTATAATCAGCGGTTTTCGTCAATGCATCAATTTTGGTATCTTCGGTTAAAACCGGTTGACCCAAAATATTTAATTTGTTTTCTTCAATATAATCAAAAAGACCTTTACTGGCCAGTTCGTTTACCTCTTCCAGAAGCAGGTTGTTTCCAACCATTTTTTCGATCATACTCTTGGGTGCGTGTCCGGCTCTAAAACCGGGAATATTGGCTTTTTTGCCATAATCTTTTAATTTCTTCTCGTAAGAAGGAAGATAATCAATCGTTGTGATGTTAACGGAAATGGTTCCGTTTAATTCATCTTTTTTTTCTAATATTACATTCATCATTTTTGCTAATTCAAGAATGGCTTTATAAAAAATTAGACCAACAATGTCAGTCTAATTTTTTTTCAATTACTTTGTGCGCATGGAGGGACTCGAACCCCCACGCCTTACGGCACCAGATCCTAAGTCTGGCACGGCTACCAATTACGCCACATGCGCAAAGAATTTTCTTTATAGACCCCGGTTCAGGCTCAGAACAATCTGAAAACAAACCCATTGCAATTCTGAAAGGATCAGTTTCAATTAATTCTCTTCAAAAGGACTGCAAAGGTAATTTTATTTTGATTATTTACAAGATATAATTAATTGATTTATTTTCGATAATAGTTGAAATAATAAGTGTTTTATTGTTTATTTTGGCTCAAATCAAAATAGGAATTAATTTAAAATGAATTCAGCTGTTATTGACACTCAAAAGGAAAATAAGGATATTGTTAAGGAATACCGAACCCTCTTAAAAAGCATCAAACGGAATCTGACAAAAGAGGACCGGAAAAAAATAAGGGAGGCTTTTGAATTATCGTTGGAGGCGCATAAAAATATGCGTAGGAAAAGTGGCGAACCTTATATTTTGCATCCTTTGGCGGTGGCTCAAATATGTGCCGAAGAAATGGGTTTGGGAGTAACCTCAGTTATTTGTGCTCTTTTACATGATACGGTTGAAGACACTGATATCACCCTTGATTTTATCAGGTTGAAATTTGGGGATACAGTAGCAAGAATTATTGATGGATTAACAAAAATATCTGGAGTTTTTGATCAGACAGACCGAAGTATTCAGGCCGAGAATTTCAAGAAAATGCTACTAACCCTGAGTGATGACGTTCGGGTAATTTTAATCAAGTTAAGTGACCGGGTGCACAATATGCGTACCCTGGATTCCATGAGTCCGAAATCGCAGTTAAAGATTGCTTCCGAAACTGCCTATGTATACGCTCCCCTTGCCCATCGTTTGGGATTGTATGCCGTAAAAACCGAGTTGGAGGATCTGGCAACAAAATACCTTCAGGCCGAAAACTACATTTTTGTTAAAAATAAACTGAATGAAACGAAGGTTCAACGCAATAAATACATTAAATTATTTATTGAACCTTTACTGGAGGATTTTAAGAAAATGGGAATTGTTTATGAGATAAAAGGAAGGCCTAAAAGCATTCATTCTATTTTGAGCAAAATGAAGAAACAAAACATCCCCTTTGAAGAGGTTTATGATTTATTTGCCATCCGGATAATCATTGATAGTGCATACGAAAACGAGAAGAGCGATTGTTGGAAAGTTTATTCCATTGTAACAGATCATTATACACCAAATCCCGATAGATTGAGAGATTGGGTGAGTACCCCGAGAGCGAACGGATATGAAAGTTTACACACTACCTTAATGGGGCCAAAAGGCAGGTGGGTGGAAATACAAATCAGGACGAAACGGATGGATGATATTGCCGAAAAGGGGTTTGCGGCACATTGGAAATATAAAGATTCCCCTCAGAGTGCAGATAGTGGTTTGGAAGGATGGTTGCTTCGTGTGAGAGAAATTCTGGAAAATCCCGATGCCAGTGCACTTGAGTTTTTGGATGATTTTAAGCTTGCTCTGTACAGGGACGAAATTTTTGTCTTTACACCCAAAGGAGATATAAAAAAGTTGCCGGCCGATTCCACTGTCCTTGATTTTGCATTTGATATCCACAGTGAATTAGGCACAAAATGTATTGGGGCAAAGCTCAACAATAAACTGGTACCACTTAATCATGTTTTGAGCAATGGTGATCAGGTTGAAATATTGTCAAGTGCCAAGCAAAAACCAAATGAAGAATGGTTAAATTTCGTTGTAACGGCTAAGGCAAAAGCCAAAGTCAGGGATTACTTCAAACAATTGCGCTTATCTGAATCGGCCATGGGAAAAGAGATTCTTGAACGAAAATTTAAAAGTGCCAAGATCCATTTTACCTCTGCAGCACTTCATGATTTAATGAAGTATTATCAACTAAAATCGGTTACAGAACTATATTACCAAATAGCCAATGAAAAGATAGACCGGACCAAAATTGATATTGAAGGAATACTTCATACTGAAAGAAACAAACCGTCTGAAATTCCAAATAAGAGTAAAGGGAAACCACTTCCGGTTGTCACAAATGATTCAATTTTATTGAGTGATAACGATACAACGATGGATTATTCTTTTGCGAAATGTTGTAATCCGATTCCGGGGGATGAAATTTTTGGATTTGTTACCATTGGGGAGGGAGTAAAAATTCATAGAACCAGCTGTACCAATGCTGTTGCATTAATGAGTAATTACGGATACCGGATTATTAAGGCTAAATGGGCTAATGAAGGCCCGAACCAACGTAAAGCCTTTCTCACTTCCATTAAAGTTGCTGGAATAGATAGTGTTGGGATTGTGAGTATTATAACCGATATCATTTCAAAACAACTTCAGATAAATATGCGTACCATCAGTATAACCAGTCATGAAGGGATGTTTGAAGGGAACATTTTTTTGGAAGTTCATGATACGCACCAGCTTGATAATATTATGAATGCGATAAAGGAGGCCAGCGAATTAATTACCGTGAATCGGGTGGATTTAAGTTAATAAGGCATATCATAACAAAAAGATTAACTTTGAACCGTAATATTTATTTAATGCAAAAGGCAAGTGCAAATACAGATCAGTTAAAATCAGAGGTTAAAGATAGATTCATAGAGTTTTTAGAAATTCATCAACAACGTAAAACTCCTGAACGTTTTGCGATTTTGGATGAAATTTATTCGAATAAGGAACACTTTGATGTTGAAACCTTATTTGAGCACATGAAGGATCGTAATTACCGTGTAAGCCGGGCAACTGTTTATAACACATTAGATTTACTGTTGGAATGCGGTTTAGTTATCAAACATCAGTTCGGTAAAAATATTTCAAGGTATGAACGCGCTTATGGTTTCAGGCAACATGATCATATGATTTGCAATATATGCCATGACGTATTTGAATTTTGTGATCCCCGTATTCAACAAATCAGAACTACCATGGGCGAGTTAATGCAATTTGAAATTACCAATCACTCGCTTTATTTATTTGGTAAGCCAAATGTTGATGCTGAACACAGATGTATAACATGTAAAAAATTAGTTTAAAAAGTTTTTTAATTATTATTATGGTTGATGTTGTATTAGGCCTGCAATGGGGCGATGAAGGAAAAGGAAAGATTGTTGACGTATTAACTCCCAAATACGATGTGGTTGCTCGTTTTCAGGGTGGACCTAACGCCGGTCATTCTCTTGAATTTGGAGGGAATAAGTATGTATTGAATACCATTCCATCCGGGATATTCCATGATCATTGTATTAATATCATTGGAAATGGGGTTGTGGTTGATCCCGTACAATTGAAAAAGGAAATTGAAAAGGCGGGACTTACCGGAGTTGATATCAAAAAGAATCTCTATATCTCGGAGAAAGCGCATGTTATTTTGCCGACTCATCGATTGGTGGACGCTGCCAGTGAGGCACATAAAGGCGAACACAAAGTGGGTTCAACCTTGCGTGGAATAAGCCCTGCCTATCAGGATAAAATTGGAAGAAGCGGCATAAGAATAGGGGATTTGTTAAGTCCGGATTTTCTTGCCAAATACAATGGGGCAGTTTCCATTCATAAGAAATTATTGGATTCGTTTAATTTTGAATACCATTTGCCTGACCATGAAACTTTGTTCTTTGAAGCAGTTGAATTCCTGAAACAGTTTAAAATTATTAATTCCGAGTACTTTATTAATAAGCTGGTAAATGATGGGAAAAAAGTGTTAGCCGAAGGGGCTCAGGGAACTTTACTGGACATTGATTTTGGTTCGTACCCATTTGTTACTTCAAGTAATACCATTACAGGAGGAGTATGCAGTGGTTTGGGAATCGCCCCCCGGAAAATTAATAAAGTTTATGGTATTTTTAAAGCCTATTGTACCCGGGTTGGTAATGGACCTTTTCCTACGGAACAAAATAACGAAACAGGTGAATTATTGCGTAAACTCGGAAATGAATACGGTGCCACAACCGGTCGTCCGAGAAGAACGGGTTGGTTGGATTTGCCTACTTTACGATATGCCATAATGCTAAATGGAGTTAGCGATTTAATTTGTACCAAAAGTGACGTGATTAGCGGTTTTAATGAGGTGATGGTTTGTGACGCCTACAAGATTAATGGCAAACTCACCAAAGAAATTCCATTCAATATGCTCGATGGAATGCTTGAACCTGAATATAAAAAGTTTGCAGGCTGGAATGGCAATTTAGGTGCAATGCGGAATTATGATGAATTACCGGAAACGTTTAAAAATTATATAAATTTTGTGGAAGATGAGATTAAGGTTCCTATCCAGGTAATTTCTGTTGGTCCCGACCGGGAAGAAACCATATTGAGATAAGCTATCTCAGCTTTCTTCTGTAAAGCTGAATGGCATTTTCTAATCCATAAAATATTGAATCGCAGATTAAGGCGTGCCCAATTGAAACTTCTTTGATATGAGGCACATTTTTGACAAAATAGTGGAGATTTTCCAAATTCAAATCGTGACCTGCATTTACCGCTAGTCCAAGTACATAAGCCTCCTTTGCAGCTTCAATATATTCTTTTATTGCCAGCTCCCTATGCGTTGAGTATGCCGATGCATACATTTCGGTATAGAGTTCAATCCTCTCTGCTCCGGTTTCCTGGGCTGCCTGTACCATTTTAATGTTTGGGTCAACAAAAATAGAGACTCTAATATGTGCCGAAGCAAAAAGCGAAACCAATTCAGCTAAAAATTGTTTGTGTAGAACCGTATCCCATCCATGATTACTCGTTAATTGATCCTGTGAATCAGGAACCAATGTTACCTGAGCAGGTTTAACTGCCATCACCAAATCAACAAACTTTTTTTCCATTGGATTTCCTTCTATGTTTAGTTCAGTTTTGAGAACTTTTTTAAGTTCAAAAGCATCAGAATACCGGATGTGCCTTTCATCAGGGCGGGGATGAACCGTTATTCCATTAGCGCCAAAACGCTCGCAATCAATGGCTGATTGAACAATATCGGGATTATTTCCGACTCTTGAATTTCGAATTAATGCCAGTTTATTAATGTTTACGCTTAGCCGGATCATATTAAATTTGCTTAAGTTAATTAAAGTAGCGAAGTTAGTCCCAATATTAGATTTACCATAGTTAGATTTGAACAAGTTATTAAAAACAATAAGCAGGATTTATTTACCGGCATTATTTTTTGTCAGTACCCTCTTCAGCATCCGTGCATCTAATGAAAAGCAGGCTGACAGCCTATATTCTATAATTAATGGCGACCAAAGTGAGCCGGTAAAAATTGAGGCTTGCCTTGCGCTTTCCCGTTATCACAGGAATCATAATAATATGCCATTATCCTTAATATTTGCGACAAAAGCATACGAAAAGGCTAAAGCGGCAAAGGAGAATCTGGCCATTGGAAAGTCAGGTTTACAAATGGCTATATTGATCAGCGATTGGATGCCAATTGACAGTTCTACCTATTATCTGAAAGAATCAATTGAGATTTTTGAAAAAGAAAATTCGTGGAAGGAGCTTGCTTCTACTCAAAATTTATTGGGTATTAATTATGAGCGACAGGGTAAATATCGTCAATCCATCTCCTGTTATTTTAAATCACTGTTTATTTATGAAAGGTTGAATGATTTAACCGGAATGGCGAATGAATATAATAATATTGGATTAGTTTTTCAACTTCAAAAACAGGTTCCACAGGCGATTTTATATTTTAACAGAGCTTTAAAAATAGGAGAAAAGCTAGGTGATGAAACAATAAATTCGAATGCATTAAGCAATCTTGCTAGTGTATATCAGGAGGAACAGAAACCTCAATTAGCATTTAAGTATTTTAAGAAAGTTTATGATATTGATGTTCGTCAAAATAATCTGCAAAATATTGCATTGAGCTATAATAATCTCGGTGTGGTAAATATAGATTTAGGTAATTATTCGATTGCTAAAAATTATTTATTGTTATCGGCAGAATTAAAAGGAATTTATAATGAAATAGGTGGATTATCCAATACACTAAATAATTTAGGGATTGTATATACCAAATTAAAAATGTTTGATTCGGCGGCGTACTATTTAAACAAGTCAATCAGCCAGTCAAAAAAAGAGGGAACCTTGCCTGCTTTAAAAGATGCATATGAAAACTATTCAAACCTGTATGAGATAAAAGGTGATTTTGCAAAATCTCTTGTTTATCTGAAAATGTCGGATTTTTTAAATGATAGTATGACGAAAGCTGAATCACAGGTTTCTATGAATCAGATGGAAGGTGATTATTTGAACCTGGTTCATGAAAAACAGGGATTAGAAATGAGTTTAATTACTGAAAAAAATAACTTTAGATTTATCTTCTACCTGGTGAGTCTTATCATAGTGCTGATCATTTTTGGCTTTATGTTATATTATATAGATAAAGTGAAAGGAACAAATGTACAGCTTCAGGAAAAACAGAAGAAAATAGAAATACAGAATAAAATATTGCAGGTAAAGAATATCGAAGTTATGCAGGCCAAAGAAGCTGCCGAGGAAGCTGCAAAAGTTAAATCTCAGTTTATTTCCACCATAAGCCATGAAATCAGAACACCGTTGAATGCGATTATTGGTGTTGCCAATTTATTGAACCAAAATTCTCCTCAACCCGAGCAATATGAAAACCTGAATATCTTAAAGATAAGTTCTGATAATTTACTGTCGTTGGTAAACAATATTCTGGATTTCAGCAAATTGGAATCGGGTAAAATGCAACTCGAAACCATCGACTTTAATTTGAGAAGTATTATTTTTGATGTGAAAGAATTGTTTTCCATCAAGGCATTAGAAAAAAAAGTTGAATTATTGGTTCAGTTTGACGAAAAAATTCCCAATTCGTTAAAAGGTGACCCTTTACGGATAAACCAACTCCTGATTAATTTGGTAAATAATGCCATAAAATTCACTGATTCGGGGTATGTAAAAATTGATATCAGTTTGCAGTTGGCTACTATCAATCACGCTTTAGTCCATTTTTCTATTTCTGATACGGGAATAGGAATTTCAAAGTCAAAGCAAAGTATGATTTTTGATAGTTTTACTCAAGCGGATTCTGACACTACCCGCAAATACGGAGGAACAGGTCTTGGCTTATCTATCTGTAAAAAGATTCTTGAAAACCTCAACAGTAAACTACAAATGGAAAGTATTGCCGGGAAAGGTTCCACTTTTTACTTTACGATTAATTTTGAAGTAAGCCGGAATGCATCATTTGGAAAAAGTTCTAAAACGGCATCTTTCGAAGATTCTATTAAAGGAAAACGGGTATTAATTGTTGATGATAATATGATGAACGTTATGGTACTTCGTCAGTTTTTGCAAAAATGGGGTATCATCACTGAAATTGCTTTAAATGGTAAGGAGGGTTACGAAAGGGTAAAGAATTCAAATTTTGATGCAGTTTTAATGGATATTCATATGCCAGAAATGAATGGAATTGAAGCCTCCTTATTAATAAGAAAATTACCGGATGAACGCAAACGCCGGATCCCCATTATAGCCATTACTGCCGAAAATGAAATGCAATTTCGCCATAAGGTATATGAAGCGGGTATGAACGATTATATATTCAAACCATTTAATCCTGATGATTTAAAAGAACGATTGGGATATGCATTATACAACAACGATTTAAATATTGCCAACTTCAGAGCCATTGAATAGGGAAACAATTGCAAATTGACAGATTACCGTAGTTCGACAGGCTCACTATGACAGCAAAATTTGTCATCCTGAGCTTGCTGAAGGGACCTATTACCGAATACCGATTACCTACTCTCCCCTAACAATCTTCGAGGGCGGCAAAATTTCGGGCGTAATCAATAACTCTATCGTCAATAATCATGTCTTTTAATTGAATGGGTTCACGCAAAACCATTCCTTCCAGATTCCGGCATCGGCTCAGAGCAACATATAATTGCCCATGTGCAAAGGTTCCACCGCCTAATTCAATGATCATTTTTTCAAAAGTTAATCCCTGACTTTTATGAATTGTAATGGCCCAGGCAAGTTTTATGGGATATTGTTTAAAAGTTCCAATTGTTTCACTCTTTACCCTACGATTATCCGCATCCCAGCGGTACAATTTATTTTCCCAGGTTTCCATTTTAACTTCTTCAACAGTTCCGTTTTCCAGCAATACTTCTATCTTATCGGGCAGTAAATTTTTAATTTTGGCAATGGTCCCATTTACCCATTTTCCTTCCGGGTTGTTTTTTATAAAAATGATTTGGGCACCTTCTTTTAATACCAGTACCGATTCGGTTGGTAATTGCTTGATATTAAATTCATTTTCTATGATTCCTTTATAAATATATTCAGCTCCTTTCAACTTTCGAAGCTCAAATTCATTAATACCGGCAGCAGTAAAATTTCGGGTACAAAGGTTAACATAAAATTCGTTATTGGGTGGTTCAAAGTTTTTTTGTACCCTGACATTTAATTTGCTCAAATCATATTCATCGGCATTTTTGAGCCGGATACTGTCTAATAATTTAATGAAATCGGGGTCGGTTTGCCGGTAAACTTTTCTTAGTTCTATGCAAAGCAAATGCACCTCATTGAATACTTTGGCATCGAAAAAATAATGACTTCGGTAATACTCAGTAAATAAATACCGTTCAATTTCACTGTTTTGAACCACAGGTTCTAATTGGAAAAGGTCGCCAAAAAAAACTACTTGTTTTCCCCCAAATGGCTTTTTCATATCGCCACCGTTTATTCGTAAAGAGTAGTCAATGGCGTCAATTAAATCGGCACGCAGCATAGAGGCTTCATCAATGATAAGCGTATCAAGCTTATGCATTATTTTAAACTTATCACTTGATTTTGCGAACTTTTTTATCTCATCATCTTGTGCTACAAGCGGACGAAAAGGAAAATAGAAAAATGAATGGAGGGTAGCACCTCCAACATTTATGGCAGCAATACCCGTTGGAGCCAAAACGACCACTTGTTTTTTTGTGTTTTTTACAAAATGCCTCAACAAAGTTGATTTCCCGGTTCCGGCCTTTCCGGTAATAAAAAGGCATTCATTGGTATATTCGATCGCCTCAAATGCACGCTTGAAATTATTGTTAAAATCGTCGATTGAATCAGGTGAATTTGGTATTGCTTGTTCCACACTTGCAAGATAAAAGAAAATACGGAATGAATGGAAGGTTTTGGGCATAGCGGCAGGATATAACCAGCGAATTTGGAAAAATGAAATTCACTATTCTGTTTATTTCGCTGGTTTTTTTATCTTCGCAGCCCTTAAATTAAAAGAAACAATAGAAAAAGTATGACAAAAGCAGAGATCCACACAGCAAAAGGTGTGATGAAAATTGAATTTTATGATGTCGACGCACCCAAAACCGTTGCCAATTTTGTGAAATTAGCCAAAAGCGGATATTATGATGGCGTAATTTTTCATCGGGTAATTCCAAATTTTGTAGTTCAGGGTGGTGATCCCACAGGTACAGGTGCAGGTGGACCGGGTTATAAAATTGATTGCGAATTAGGCGGTGGAAACCAATTCCATGATAGAGGTGTTTTATCCATGGCTCATGCCGGAAGAAATACCGGTGGTTCTCAATTTTTTATCTGCCATAGCCGTGCAAATACAGCCCATTTAGACATGAATCATACCTGCTTTGGAAAGGTTGTTGAGGGTTTAGATGTGATTGACGGCATTCGTGAAGGAGATAAAATGGAAAAGGTTCTGGTTATTGAAAGCTAATCGAAACCCGGTTCCTGAAATAAACTGTATCTGAAGTTATAGGTCTAAGAAAGGAATAAAATATGTTAGCATTACCATACATCCGCGAAAATACGGAAGATGTAAAAACAAGAATTGCCAAAAAGCATCCGAAATATGTTGCCGCCATTGATGAGGTTATGCATTTGGATGAGGCTTCCAGAAAAGCTAAAGCTGAAATGGAACGTAAACAGGCGGAGGCAAATTCACTTGCAAAAAAGGTAGGTGAGTTAATGAAAACCGGTGACAAATTGGGTGCCGAAGCAATAAAGGAAAATACGCTCATCCTGAAGGAAAGTGTGAAGGTACTGGAAGAGGAAAGCAAATTATTAGAGCAAAAATTATTTGAGGTATTGATAAGTATCCCAAATCTTCCGCATCATTCAGTTCCATTCGGACAAACGCCGGAAGAAAACGAGAACATTTTGCAGTGGGGAGAAATTCCTGATCTGCCTGAGGGTTCTGTGCCCCATTGGGATCTGATCAAAAAATACGATTTAATCGATTTTGAACTGGGAGCAAAAATTACGGGGGCTGGATTTCCGGTTTATAAAGGTAAAGGTGCCAGAATACAGCGAGCCTTAATAAATTTCTTTTTGGATCAGGCTATTCAAGCCGGGTATCATGAAATAATGCCTCCCTTATTGGTAAATGCCGAGTCAGGTTTTGGAACCGGCCAATTACCTGATAAAGAAGGTCAGATGTATCACGTTACAGTCGATGATTTATACCTGATTCCAACAGCTGAGGTACCCATCACCAATTTGTACCGGGATGTAATTTTAAAGGAAGAAGAATTACCTATCAAAAACACAGGGTATACTGCTTGTTTCAGGAGAGAAGCCGGAGCTTGGGGAGCTCATGTACGTGGCTTGAACCGACTTCATCAGTTTGATAAAGTGGAGATCGTTCAGATTGCCCATCCTGAAAAATCATATGAGATCCTGGAGGAAATGGTAAAGCATGTACAGGGAATATTAGAAAAATTGGAATTACCTTATCGTATTTTACGTTTGTGTGGTGGCGACATGAGTTTTTCTTCGGCATTAACTTACGATTTTGAAACATACAGTGCTGCTCAGGGACGATGGTTGGAGGTGAGTTCAACTTCAAATTTCGAAAGCTTTCAGGCAAATCGCTTAAAATGCAGATTCAAAAATAAGGATGGGAAAAATCAATTGGTTCATACTTTGAATGGCAGCGCACTGGCATTGCCGAGAATTTTGGCTACATTATTGGAGAACAATCAAACACCTGAGGGAATCAGAATTCCTAAGGCTTTAGTTCCTTATTGCGGGTTTGATTTAATCAATTAGAGTCTGTCTATAATGTCCTCTGGCTGCGTTATGCTCATTCGTAAAAATGCTCATTTACACAAGTAAACTGCGCTTTTTACGAACTTCGCATGCCTTGACAGAGAACATTCTAGCTCAGACTCTCAACTAAATGGACAGACTATTATTAAAGCAAAAATCTCTTTATCCTTTTGGTTCATGCTCAACCATGGAAGCCGTATTGTTTGCTTCTGTTTTCTCAATTAAGGCAGTTGAAGATTTCTGGAAAATAAGAATCAACACAAACCCAATACTGATGGCGGCATCGGCGATATTGAAAACAGGTCTGAAAAACTCAAAGTCTTCTCCTGCCCAGAATGGAAAGTTCTCTGGAATAGTAGTGCGAATAAGTGGAAAATAAAGCATGTCAACCACCCTTCCATGAAACCAGGCATCGTAACCGAAATACACACCGTAAAAAACGCTGTCAATTATGTTACCAACGGCTCCGGCAACAATCAACACCCAGGAATAGACGTATATGGGTTTTGTGTTATTATCAATCAGGGTTTTAATATAGTAGGCGATGGCGACTACGAAAAGGATCCGAAATAAGGTCAGAATAATTTTACCTGTTTTCCCGCCAAATTCAAGTCCAAAAGCCATTCCATAATTTTCAGTAAAATGCAACCTGAACCAATTGCCTATAACGGATACTTCCTCTCCCAGAAAAAAGTGTTGTTTGATATAGAACTTAAAGTATTGGTCGAAAAATAAAACCAGCACAAGGATTAGAAAAGGAATAGCAAAGCTTTTTATTTTCATATGAAATTATTTGTGCCACGGCATTAGGTAAGTGACATTGCATATTAGCAGATTACTTCCGGTTCTCTGCAAATTATACCCGGTTTTTTCTTATTTGTATTGCTGCAATTTAGCTTCCATACTCAAAGTAGTATGAGGTACAGCACGTAATCGTTCTTTCGAAATTAGTTTGCCGGTAACTTTACAAATTCCATAAGTTTTGTTCTCAATCCGAATCAGGGCATTTTCAAGGTTTTCAATAAACTTACGTTGACGGGAGGCTAATTGACTCAAGTATTCTTTTTCGGAAGTTGAGGCACCATCATCTAATTTATTATAAGCATTATCCGTATCGGCGCCCCCATTAATACCGGGATTCTGTAACTGGGCTAGCAAATTGTTTAACTCCTCTTTGGCCAGTGAAATCTTTTTAATAATAATTTCTTTAAACTCCTTCAGGTCGCTATCACTATATCGCAATGAATCTGCGGTATCTGATTGGATTTCAATTTTTTTCTCTTCAAAAATAGCTTGTTTGTTAACGACCGAGAATAAGGGTTTTGGCGTATCAATCACTTTTACGGGTTCAATGATTACAGGTTTCTTAATCAGGACTTCAACTTTTTGACCCGGTTTTCCATAGGTCTTCAGTTTCACTTTAGCACCTTTATGAGAAACTATTTTAGATTGTGTTTTTCCAATTACAGGTTTCAGTGTTGTTTTGACAGGCGGGTTTTTTGTTATTGGTTTAGCTAGTTTCTTGCTAAAAACCGGCATATACCTTTTAATAGATTTTTTTGGAGTAAGTTTAGTAACCTTATTAAGGGTCAGATTTTCAATCACTTTTTTAGTGCCTGCTTTGATTGTTTTTTTAGGCAACACTTTTTTTGCAACAACCTGATTTACTTTTTTTGGAGCGGTCTTTTTTGTGGCTTTATTTAAAATAACCTTTGTAATTTTCTTTTGGGGTTTAGCCTTTAAAAGCTTTTTAGAAGCGACATTTTTTACAAGCGTTTTCAAAGTTTTCTTTGGAAGAGACCTTGCATTTTTAGCTGGTGTAACCTTTACCAAAGTTTTTGCAATTACAGTTTTTTTCAGAGGAAGTTTCTTCAGAGGAGTTTTGGCAACTACTTTTTTGGCAACTACTTTTTTCAAGGTGGTTTTGGATATCACCTTTTTCGAAAGTTTTTTATTCAAAGGAGTTTTGACAGGCCTTTTTTTGGAAAGCACTTTTTTCAAAGGAATTTTGGCAATCACCTTTTTGGCAGGCACTTTCTTCAGAGGAGTTTTAGTAACAACCTTTTTAGAAGCAATTTTTTTGGCAGGCACTTTTTTCAAAGGTGTTTTAGTAATAACTTTTTTTGCACTTACCTTTTTCAAAGGGGTTTTAGCAACAACTTTTTTTGCACTTACTTTTTTCAAAGGTGTTTTAGCAACAACTTTTTTTGCACTAACCTTTTTCAGAGGGGTTTTAGCAACAACTTTTTTTGCACTAACCTTTTTCAAAGGGGCTTTAGCAACAACTTTTTTTGCACTAACCTTTTTCAAAGGTGTTTTAGCAACAACTTTTTTTGCACTAACCTTTTTCAATGGTTTTTTTGCAACAGTTTTTTTGATTTTCTTCGCCATTATAGTAGTTTATGATTTTACTATTTCAATATACAATTTAACTTCGTCAACCATAATATCCTTAGCCTGAGCAATTTCTGGTTCTACAGTTATTGAGGTTGCCAAAATTTCGCTGCAAATATATGTTTTGTAGTGATTTATAGAATTTTTTATATAATCGTTTGATGCAATTTTAACCATTATTTTGTCGCTTACGTCAAAATTCATCTCTTTTCTTAGGTTTTGTAATTTACTGATTAGTTCTCTGGCAATTCCTTCTTCTCTCAGAGAATCAGTAAGATTGACATCCAATGCCACCGTAATTTTACCTTCGTTGGCCACTTTATAACCCGAAATTTCAGCGGATAATATTTCTACATCGGTGTGCAAAATTTCCAGTCTTTCTCCCTCAATTTCAAGTTCAAATACGCCATTCTGCTCCAATTGAATGATTTGATCCTGGGTAAATTCCAAGATTTTAGCGGCGACTTCCTTCATTTTGGAGCCAACTTTTTTCCCTAAAGTCTTATAATTCGGTTTTATGGTCTTATCAATCGCATCGATAAATGCTAATTCCTTCACATTTACTTCAGCCAGTATCAGGTCCTTAACATGGATAATTTCATCTTTTATTCTTTTGTCAATGAGTGGAATAAGAATTTTTTGCAGAGGTTGACGGACTTTAATATTCTCTTTTTTGCGTAAAGAAAGCACCAAAGAGGAAATCTTTTGTGCATACTCCATTTGCTCTTCCAATTCTGGGTTGATCCAGGAATAATTAACTAAAGGGAAATTACTTAAATGAACAGAAATACTTGATTCTTTGCCTGTTACTGTATTTAAGTCCCGGAATAAGCGATCGGCATAAAAAGGAGCAACCGGTGAAATCAATTTACTGATTGTGTTCAAGCAGGTATAAAGGGTTTGAAATGCTGAAATTTTATCCGTTGAATATTCACCCTTCCAAAATCTCCTTCTACAAAGGCGTACATACCAATTACTTAAGTTTTCTCCCACAAAATCCTGAATGGCTCGATTGGCAGGAGTGGGGTCATAAGCGTCCATTTGTTTTCCCACTTTTAGAACCAAAGTATTGAGCAGAGACAAAATCCATCTGTCAATTTCAGGCCTTTTCTCAAGCGGAATTTCTTCTTCTTTATAGGAAAAGCCATCAATATTGGCGTATAATGCAAAAAAGGAATAGATATTATAAAGTGTGCCGAAAAATTTCCTTTGACTTTCGGCCACGCCTTCCAGGTCAAATTTTAAATTATCCCATGGGTCGCTGTTTGTGAGCATATACCAACGTGTGGAATCGGCACCATATTGGTCAATGGTTTTAAAAGGATCAACCACATTACCCACCCGCTTACTCATTTTATTCCCGTTTTTGTCGAGAACCAAACCGTTTGCAATTACATTTTTATAGCTGATACTGTCGAAAAGTAAAACACTTAAGGCATGTAGAGTAAAAAACCATCCACGTGTTTGGTCAACTCCTTCTGCGATAAAATCGGCCGGGAAATTTTTTCTGAACACTTCCTCGTTTTCAAAAGGCCAGTGCCATTGGGCGTATGGCATTGCACCACTATCGAACCAGACATCAATTAAATCGGCTTCGCGAAGCATCTTTTCCCCCTTTGATGAAACCAAAATCACCTGATCAACATAGGGTTTGTGCAAATCATCGATCTCAAAGTTTGTTGCTAAAAAACCGGCTTCCACCGATTTTTTTATTTCGAGTTTGAGTTCTTCAATGGAACCTATACATTTTTCTTCACTGCCATCTTCTGTTCTCCAAATAGGCAGAGGGGTTCCCCAAAAACGGGAACGAGAAAGATTCCAATCCACCAGATTATCAAGCCAATTTCCAAAGCGACCGGTACCCGTGTGTTCAGGTTTCCAGTTGATGGTTTTGTTGAGTTCAACCAATCGTTCCTTCACTGCGGTTGTTTTGATGAACCAACTTTCTAAGGGGTAATATAGAATGGGTTTATCCGTTCGCCAGCAATGGGGGTAGGTATGCTCATATTTCTCAATTTTGAAGGCTTTGTTTTCAATTTTAAGTTTCAAAGCGATCAGTTCATCAACGCTCAGGTATTTTTCCAATTTCGGTATGATACCCGCTAAACGAATCTGCTGGATGCCAAGCTCAGCGGCCTTTTCCTCTTCTGTTAAATAGGCTTCTTTCACAAGCTTGCCACCTAAAGGGAAAATTTCATCCTTTATCTCTTCCACAAACCTGCCTCTTTTATCAACAAGGGTTAATGACCCCAATCCATTCAGTTTGGCAACTCTAAAGTCATCAGCACCGAAACTAGGAGCAATATGAACAATTCCTGTTCCATCCTCAGTAGTCACAAAATCGCCCAATACTACTTTAAAAGCGTCTCCATCCGTTGGTTTTACGTATGGCAATAACTGTTCGTAACAAATCCCAGCAAGGTCTTTCCCTTTGAGTTCACCCAACACTTTAAATGGGATTTTTTTGCCATCTTTCTTGTAATCTTCCATTGAAAGCTGCGCGTTTTCTAAGGGGAAATATTTATCTAATAATTCCTTTGCTAAAACAACTGTAATGGGTAAATGCGTATATTGATTAAAGGTATTAACAACTGCATAGCTAATCTTTTCACCAACAGCCAAAGCTGTATTAGAGGGCAAAGTCCAGGGAGTGGTTGTCCAGGCAATAAAAAATAATTCGCCTTCAATTTTAATATCATTTTTCTCAAAAACAGAAGGTAAACCGATTACTTTAAACTGGGCAACAACAGTATTGTCTTTTACATCTTTGTAGGTACCGGGTTGGTTCAGCTCATGACTGCTCAAGCCTGTTCCCGCAGCCGGTGAATAGGGTTGAATGGTATAACCTTTGTACAAATATCCTTTGTCGTATAACATTTTCAACAAATTCCACAAGCTTTCAATATAGTTGTTTTCGTAAGTGATATAGGGATCCGACAGATCAACCCAATAACCCATGCGATTGGTGAGTTTGTCCCAGATATCGGTATATTTCATCACATCCTTGCGACAGGCATCATTGTATTCGGCAACCGAAATCTTTTTGCCAATATCTTCCTTGGTTATTCCCAAAGTTTTTTCAACCTGAAGTTCAATGGGCAAACCATGAGTATCCCAGCCCCCTTTACGTTTTACCTGAAATCCTTTTAAGGTATGGTATCTGCAAAAGACATCTTTCACCGCACGGGCCATCACATGATGAATACCGGGCAAGCCATTTGCACTGGGCGGGCCTTCATAAAACACAAAAGCGGGGGCACCTTCGCGACTGCTTACACTTTGTTCAAAAATTTTGTTTTCGCTCCAAAACTTCAAAATTTCCTCTTCAAATGCCGGGAAATCTAATTTTTTATATTCGGTATATTTCGTCATGGTAAATTCATTGGTATTAATTTGATATTCAAGCTAATTGATTGAAACTATTCAATTACCGGATAGGAGAATTGTCAAATTAAAAGTCCGCAAAAATAGGGGTTACGACATAGAAATGAAAGAGAAAGAAACATGAAATGCGCATGTAAATATTAAATTTTCATATATATTTGTGATATCAAATTGATATCATATAATATTAAACATTATGAAAACAGAAAAAATTATTAAGCCTTTTAATGGTTATTTGGCCGTTTTGATCATACTCATTGTGGCGGCACTCATTGCATATGGCATAAGCTCAAACAATAAAGTATTGGCTATTTCATTGCTTCCCATACTGATATTAATGTTAAAGGGTTTGATGGTAATAAGTCCGAATAACTCCATTGTTCTTTTACTTTTTGGCGACTATAAAGGAAGTGTTAAGCAAAATGGTTTGTTTTGGATAAATCCATTTTACAACAGAATTACCTTGTCATTGCGGGCCAGAAACTTTGAAAGCGAAAAAATTAAGGTGAACGACAAAATGGGAAACCCCATTATGATAAGTGTGATCCTGGTTTGGAAAGTAAGCGATACTTTTAAATCTACCTTTGAAGTTGACAATTATGAAAAGTTCATTAGAATTCAAACGGATTCAGCAGTCAGGAAACTGGCAGGTTCTTTTCCATATGACCATTTTGAAGATGAAAGGGCAATCGTAACCTTAAGTACAAATTTTGATGATGTAAACAAAGCGCTTGAACTTGAAGTTTCGGAACGATTAGAAATTGCCGGAATTGAAGTAATTGAGTCGAGAATTGGTTATTTAGCTTATGCCCCCGAAATAGCTCATTCTATGTTAAGAAGACAACAAGCATCAGCTGTGGTAGCAGCCCGGCATAAAATTGTAGAAGGCGCAGTAGGTATGGTTGAAAGCGCATTAAAACTATTAGCAGATAAAGAAATCATTCATTTTGATGAAGACCGGAAAGCAACCATGGTGAGTAATTTAATGGTTGTTTTATGTGGTGACAGTGAGACAAAACCTGTGATAAATACTGGTACTTTAAATCAATAAAGAAGAATGTCTGAGAAAAAGTCATTTGCCTTGCGGATAGATTCAGAAACGATGAAAGCGGTAGAAAATTGGGCTGCTGATGAATTTCGCAGTGTTAATGGTCAAATAGAATGGATGCTGAACAAAAGTTTAAAAGAAGCGAAAAGATTGAAAGAAAAAGCGGCACAAAAACAGAAAAGTCAGAATGAGATTTAGCGGATTTATTTGGCTCTTTGTGGAATATTTTGGGTGAATTTCTGCTTACGTTACATAAGTAGTTATATTTTAAAAATGGTTCCCGTTCTCGCAGATAACGCTGATTTCAGCAGATTTCGCAGATTATTAAAGTATTTTATCTGCGTAAATCTACCATTTAATCTCTAAAATCTGCGAGAAAGGGTAAAAATAATAATGCTATATCTATTGAAATTGTGAAACCAAATTATTTTACTCACTATAAATCACATAGAGCCATTAATTTTGATCCGCTAGCCACGAATTAAGCAATATTTAATTCAGGCACACAATCATTATTCCATTTTGGGCAGCAGTTCGCCACGGGTATTCACATATAGGTTAATGCCTCTAAATATTACTTCAGCCAAACCGTCTTCAAAAATACCAACATTTTCAAAATCGAATGGAACCACAATATGACCTTCTAAATCGATGGCTCCCCATTTCCCTTTTAACTTTACCGGACAAAGGCCTTCGTTATAATATCCGGCTTCGTCGAAGAAGGGTTGGTAAATATATTTTCCATTTGCATCCACAAATGCCCATTTGCCGTTAAGGAGAACAGCTGCTCGGCCTTCTGAATACGGTCGAACATTATCATACAAGGCAGGTATAACCAGAATTCCGGCTTTGTTTATAAATCCCATTTTCCCTTCTACTTCTATAGCTGCCAAACCTTCATTGAACTCTTTGGCATACATAAATTGGGCAGGAATAATTATATCGCCGGCTTTGTTCAAATAGCCGAATTTTCCGGTAATCGAGAAAGCGGCTACGCTATCATTAAAACTACTTAAGGTACTGTATTGGGCGGTAGCAATTACTTTACCAGAGGAATCTAATAGCCCAAATTGCTGACCTATCATTATTCTGGCTGGATTTTCTTCAAAATCATCCCCATCATCAAAATCAAAACCCGTTAAATAGCTGCCATCTTTTTTGATATATGCAAATTTATAACCCAAATTACTGATGTCGAACCCAAATTTATTTTGAACAATATCTATTTTTTTGCCAACCCGGGCTATTCCTTTGTAAAAGGTGCGGGCATCATAAATTTCGGAGGGCATGGTTAATACTACTTTTCCTTTTGCATTCAGATAAAAGCGCCGGTATTTATAATCCATTACGGAAACCAATCCATTTGAAAAAGTACCGATATACTGATATAATCCCGTATCTATGATTCGGTTTTCTTTGGCATCAATCAAACAAGGCATGTTCCCTAAGGCTACTGAGGCAAAACCTTCATTGAAATTTTGTGCCAGGTCATACTTAAAATCTATGGAAATTTTACCGTTCGCATCCATATAGCCCCATTTTTTTTTCTTGGCAATCGGGTATAAATGCTGAGCCGAAGCTTGCAAACCAAAAAGAAATAAAACTGCAAATAACAAATTTTTCATGCCGCAAAAGTATGAATACAATTTAGGTTGGCGTAAAAAGATTTCTACATTGTGCGAAATTGGATGCGAAATTGGTTTTTTGCTATTGAGATCCGCCAACATTCAAGCACCCACCCCTGCCCCGCCAAGGAGGGGATTTTTTATTATATTGCGTTCGCATGAATTCCTATTTAAGTACACCTATCGAATACCTGAAAGGCGTTGGTCCTGCAAAAGCTGAATTGCTTAAAAAGGAGTTGGAAATTTTTACTTTCAACGATCTGCTTTTTCATTTTCCTTACCGGCATGTGGATAGAAGTAAAACCTATAAAATAGCAGAGATCAGTGACGATATGCCCTATATTCAGCTCAAAGGCACATTATCAAATATGAGAACCATTGGTCAAAAAGGAGGTCAGAGATTAGTGGCTGAATTGCGTGATGAAACGGGTGTTATTGAGTTAGTCTGGTTTCAGGGACATAGGTGGTTAAAGGATGTGCTGAAACCAAAAAAGGTTTATCTGGTATTTGGAAAACCCACAGCGTTTAACGGTGTAATTAATATGGTGCATCCAAATATGGATGATCCTGATGATGTGGAAACAAAAAAATACCTGCACATTATGCCTTTGTATTCGGTTACCGAAAAAATGAGAGCGAGGGGATTAGATTCAAAGGCGTTAATGAAAATGCTAAATACACTGATTCTTGATCCCCGGTTTTATGTGGAAGAAGACCTCCCGCAACGGCTCTGTGTTCAATATAAATTAATAGAACGGCAACAAGCCTTGCAGCAGATTCATTTTCCGCAGAACCTAAGCACACTTGTTTCGGCCGAAATGAGATTAAAGTTTGAGGAGTTCTTTTTTATTCAATTGCGCCTGCTTCGGTTCAAGATGAAAAGAAATCAATTGGTAAATGGAATTAAACTGGAGCATATCGGAGAACTCTTTAATACATTCTATAAAGATTGCCTTCCTTTTGAATTAACCCAGGCACAAAAAAGGGTTATCAAAGAAATACGGGTAGATGTTAAAAGGGGTATTCAGATGAATCGTTTGGTTCAGGGTGATGTAGGAAGCGGCAAAACGGTTGTAGCGTTAATGAGCATGCTTATGGCCATTGATAACGGATATCAGGCTTGTATGATGGCTCCAACTGAAATTCTGGCTAATCAGCATTATGAGACCTTAAAAAAGTTGTTAAAAGATTTACCGGTAAACGTAAAATTATTACGAGGAGCAACCGGCGCTAAAGAAAGAAAGCTGATACATGAAGGACTTGAAAATGGCGAACTACATATTTTGATAGGTACACATGCTTTAATTGAAACAAAGGTTCAGTTTAAAAATCTGGGAATGGCCATTGTGGATGAACAACATCGCTTTGGGGTGGAACAAAGAGCAAAACTCTGGCAAAAGAACAAGTTTCCTCCACATGTTTTAGTCATGACGGCAACACCCATTCCCCGCACGCTGGCAATGACATTGTACGGTGATTTGGATATTTCTGTTATTGACGAAATGCCGGCAGGCAGGAAACCTATTCGAACTCTTTTGCGTTTTGATACGAACCGATTGGCCGTTTTTGGATTTATGAAAAATGAAATGGCTAAAGGACGACAGATCTATATTGTTTATCCCTTGATTGATGAATCTGAAACCTTAAGTTTTAAGAACCTGCTTGAAGGATATGAAAGCATATGCAGAGAGTTTCGGGAACCTAACTACCATGTAAGTATGGTGCACGGCAAGTTAAAGGCAGCCGAAAAGGCAATGGAAATGAAACGATTTGTAAAAGGAGAAACTCAGATTATGGTGGCAACTACGGTTATTGAAGTAGGAGTTGATGTTCCCAATGCAAGTATTATGGTTATTGAAAGTGCACAGAAATTCGGCTTATCGCAATTGCATCAGTTGCGGGGAAGAGTAGGACGAGGGGCAGATCAGTCCTATTGTATTTTAATGAGTGATTATAAACTTACCAAAGAAGCCAAACAAAGGTTGAAGACCTTATGCGAAACCAATGACGGTTTTAAAATTGCTGAAGTAGATTTGAAATTACGTGGTCCGGGGCAATTAGAAGGAACGGCGCAATCGGGCATTCTGGATTTAAAAATTGCTGACCTGGCAAAAGATTCAAACATTCTAACTTTGGCCCGGATTGCTGCTCAGGAGATATTGGATCAGGATCCGAACCTAAAATTAGAGGTTAATAAGCCATTGGCCGAACATTATGCACTTTATAAAAAAACGGCCAAATGGGGCAGGATTTCATGAACCAACAGAAAAATTAATTATTTATTTCAAATGATATTTTTAATAATTCAATAGCAGGAGTTTTATCCCTTCAACTCATCCGGCTCATCAATTCATTTGCAGTTTGTTGCAAAACTAATTTGCGTTCAACCGAAACATTTACTAGCGCCAGGTGATTAAAAGATTTGTCTAAAAATTGTTGTTTCTTTTGTTCGGCAAATTGTTTGATCTGATACTTTTCATACAGTTTCAATACTTCAGCTATTTTCCTGTTTTCATCGGTTTCATTTAAAAGAGAATTTAAAATGGATAGATCATCTTTTTGTGCCGACTCAATCAGTTCGATCCATAATAAGGTTTTTTTGTTGGAGGCGATGTCACCCCCAATTCGTTTTCCAATTTCAGCTTCCTTCCCAAAGCTATCTAAAATATCGTCCTGGATTTGGAAGGCAATACCAATATTCTTTCCAAAATCGTAAAGGTGATTTGCATCTTCCATAGGCGCACCACCTATTAAAGCACCTATTTTCAAAGCTCCGCCAAGCAATACTGCGGTTTTTAAAGTGATCATCTCCAGGTATTCTTCCTGTTTCACGTTAAAGGTGGTTTCAAAATTCATGTCAATTTGTTGTCCCTCGCAAACTTCGGCAGCAGTTTTATTAAATACTTCAAGAATGGGAAGCAGGGATGTATTTTGTGTTCTGGCCAATAGTTCTACCGCTTTAATCATCATCAGATCCCCACTTAAGATAGCAACGGGCAGATCCCACTTTTTATAAATGGTTTCCTTTCCTCTTCTTAAGGGTGCATTGTCCATAATATCATCATGAACCAGGGTGAAATTATGAAATACTTCAATCGCTAAAGCGGCATTTAATGCCTTTTTTACATCCTTGTCAAACAATTCACAAGCCATCAAAGTAAGAACAGGACGAAGGCGTTTTCCGCCCAGCTGCATCATATAATCAATAGGGTCATACAAATTTTTTGGATTGGTACCAAAGGTTGTGGAAGCTATTTTAGCCTTGATGAGGTTAAGAAGATCGGTATAATTTGTCATTTCGGTTCAAACATACATAACCCGAAATTAATATTTAGCAATTTTTCCAATGAAATAATAATTGGATTCACGCATAAGTCCGATACTTTTTTGGTTCAGACCTTATCCAAAATAGATGCTAAAGCTATAGGCCATAATGGAAGAGATCTGATTAATAACCAGTACTGGAATTTCTTCGGTATTTCCAATGATGGTTTGTTCAAAGGAACCTCCGAAATAAGTCATAATATTTTCGTGGTTATTGATAATGGTTAGCAAATCGGCATCAACAGTTTGGCTATACTTCATTACTTCCTTAATAAAATCTTTCTTCTCTAATTCAATTATTTCGTAGGCAACCTTGTTTTCCTTAAAAAGTTCTTTGGCAAAAGGAATATTGCGTTCAATTTTAGCGGCTATGTAGGGATCCTTTTCCTTTACGTAAACAATGTGAATTTTCGATTGGAAGTATTTTCCTATTTCCCATGCATATTTAATACTCTGTTTAACTTCCTGGTTAAAGTCAACCGGTATCACAATATTTTTAAAGCCTTCGGGTTTCATAGGTTTCTTTTGAACCACAATAAAAGGCACATCCGAATTGGTAATTACCTTTAATGCTTTAGAACCCAAAACATGCTGCATGCCTTTCACACCATGGGTTCCCATCACTATTAACCTAGCTTCTATTTCATGGGCAACTTTGCCAATATCATCAAAAATATTCCCGCTTTCAATCCGGGTAATAACCTCTATTTTCTCTTTTTCAAGCTTAGTGGCAAGTCCTGAAAGCGCAACTTTTGCCATGGAAGGGTCTTTTGAATTCCCCACGACATGAAGCAATTCAATCCGGGCATTCAGTATTTTTGAAAGTCTGACAGCATATTGTACTGCACTATCTCCAACGGCAGTGAAATCAGTAGGTACAAGGATTATTGGTTTTTGGCTCATAGTAGTATTATTTAATCGAATTTACGATGTCTTTAATTTTTTGCATGTGTTTTTGTTTTTTTTCATGACGTAAAGATAGCGCGCTTTTGGAAAAGTAATGATGACTTTCCAGAAATTTCAATTGCAGTCGGTTCCAGTCATTTACATCCGAGATAATATGATAAATTTCGAGTTCTTTGTATAAAGAGTCGGCAATAGGTTCAAAATCATCTCTGCCCAAATAATCCAAATCGGCATCACAAATAATTTCTTCCAAATGGTTGTGCGGAGTTTGAGGTATTTTTGTTGCCATAATCATCCCGCAAATGGTCTCGATTTCCTTTTCAGTGAAATCAAACTGGGGTAAAATATTTCTGGCAATTTCGCATCCAATCTCCTCATGATTAGAAGATTGAACAGTAAATCCTGAATCATGAAGCAAAACAGCTATACGAAGCAATAATAAATCATCCCCGATAATAGATTCCATTTCGGCCAATTGATTTGCAGCATTCAAAACGTCCATGGTATGCCCATAACTGTGGTAAAATAAAGAATGAGGAATCTCACACTTTAATTTATTATGGATAAACTTCTCGGCCTCTTCAAATTTCATGTAACGAATTAAAATCTTTTTTTCAATAAAACCTATAATTCTTAAAACTTATTTCCTCTTTAGGTTTGTGTATAGCTGCCTACAAAAAGTACATATCCATCATTCCCTTATTCTTGGCATCTATTTTTCCACGGTATTGACAGATAAACTGTTGTTTAATGAGCTCATAAGTACTTCCGCTGATATTTATTTTATTGGCTTCGCTATTGCTTTCAATACGACTTGCAACATTCACGGTATCACCCCAAATATCATAAGCAAACTTTTTTGATCCTACAATACCAGCCACAACAGGACCGCTATTTAACCCAATTCTCACATCAAACAATCCTCCGGTTTTTTTTCTATTTTGTATATAGGAGACAATATCTCTGGCAGCATTTGCACAATAAATAGCATGATTAGCCTCCTCAATAGGCATACCACAAACCGCCAGATAGGCATCGCCAATTGTCTTTATTTTCTCTAAACCATTGTTTTCAACGATAGCGTCAAAGGCTTTAAAACATTCATCAATTTCGGTTACCAGTTCTTTTGGAGATAATTTTTCGCTGATTCCTGTAAAGTTAACAAAATCGGTAAACATAACCGTTACATGATCATATAATTTTGCTTCCGAAGAGCCTTTTGTTTTTAATTCTTCCGCAATTTCACCCGGCAAAATATTCAAAAGAAGATCATCCGATTTCTTCTTTTCATACTTGAGCGCTATATTGTTCAGTTCTAATTCTTTGGTTCGATCAGTCACAATTTTCTCTAATTTATGGTTCTTTGTTTTTAATACCTTGTTGTTTATTCTATTAATTACCCAAAACAGTACCATGATAAGAATACCATAAAGCAAATAAGCATAAATACTTAAATACCAAGGGCTTAATATGATAAATTTTAAAATTGATTTTTCAGATAGATTACCGGAAGCGGTTTTTGCCTCAATGGTCAATTCATAATTCCCGGGCGTTAATTTGGTAAAACTGATTTCTGATTCATTCTTCCAATTGCTCCAAATAGTACTTAGACCTTTTAATTGATATCGGTATAAAATTTTTGCAGGGTTCACGCATGAATTTGTCCCAAATGCAATTTGAAGGAAATTTTCATTATAGGGTATTTGAGGAATAATCTGTTCCGATAAATTTCCGGCATTATACAAAATATCTCCTGATTCATTTGTGATCCGATAAATATAAGTTTTATTGGAATAAGTTGTAACTGAATTTGGTTCAAGCAGATAAACTTTGTCTTCAAATGCCAACCAAATTTTCTCTCCATCCTCACATATAGCCGTGGGCCTTCCACTAATGGCATAAGCAGGTGATTGCTCAACAATTTTATCGTTTTTTATCTGTCTCAGGTTATTGTCGGTATAAATCCAAAAGTCATTATCAAACTCAAACTGCTTGTTTTTTGCTCCCATAAAAACAGAACTTAATGCTTCCTCTTTCATAAATGATCTTCCGTTATAGGAAAAAACTCCATCTTTAGCCTGAAAAATGGGTTTGCCATTTTTAACTCTGATAATTACCCCTGATTCTTTAAGCGAAGGAGGGAGTTCTTCTTTATTGGACCCTTTTGATGGTATCTTTAACAATCCATTAAACTGAGTTCCGACCCAATAACTTCCATCCAGATTCGCATAAATAGAGTTGGACATTTCATCTATTTCAGGCATTTTTTTAGTTAACATCTGAACTGTTTTAGGTTCATGAATCAGGTAACAGGAGTTAGCGGTAAAAGCAAATGTATTTTGATGGTTGAGGTTGTCATGCTGCAAATACAAAAATGTTTCATTGGGGATATAATTTTTGCCATCTAAACCAAATAATCCACTAGTGGTAGCAACATAGTTACTACTGAGATCCCAACATTCTCCATTTAAATTTTTAACAGGGATTAATTCTTTTGGATTATTGATGTTTGTTTCATACAAACCATTGGTGGTGGCCAGAAATAGTTTATTTCCGATTTTTTTCATATTGTTAACACAAGCACTTAAGCCAAATTCTTCGAAATACTTAATAGGGGAGTTTAGATAAACATGTGTCAATCCTTTTCGGTGAGCTATCCAAAGATTTTCTTCATGATCAAAAAATAAGCTATAAATATCATCAGACGGAAGTTTAATTGTTTGAGCCTGCAATTTGTGAGCGTCATAAATTTGCACACCATTATAAAATGTTCCTAAGGCAATCTTGCCTTTTTGTGTAGAAACAATTCCGGCCAAACCCTTTGCTGCAAAAGAATTCATTACGCCTTTATATGGGTAAACTTCATTTCCATCAAACAGATATAAGCCATCATAATTGGTGCCTAATATCAAACCATTTTCAAATGGGGCCTCTCCTATTATTGTTTTTCCTTTTAGTAGATCTCCACCTTTTAACCGATACACTTTATTTTTGTTCCATACGCCAAGACCCTTGTTTAATTCATTGATTAAAAGTTTCCCATTCCAGACGAATGCACCGCTTATCTCCGTTAGGCTATTTATTTTAATGTCGAATGTTTTATCCTTTTGTTCAACCTTAAAAAGGAATTTCCCACTTGTAAAAAAGATATCTTCTCCTACTGAAAGTACTTTTTTGTCTCCGATGATTTTGCCTTTTGGAACTCCCAGTCTTTCTTTAAAACTCATATAAGCCGGCTTTCCTTTTTCGTCAAAAATGAAAGACGCTAAATCTCCTTCGCAAGCCAAAAATAAATTCCCTGCCTTATCAAATGATAAGCTTCTAACTGGTTTTGGAGTGGGAAATAAAGTCCATTTATTTCCTTCAAAGCGCAAAACACCTTCGTTATTCGCCATCCAAAGCCGACCCATTGCATCTTGCGTAAAACTCCAGATTAATGGATGCGCCTTAAATTCTTTATTGGTATAATTTTGAGATAGAGGTTCCCAGGCAAATAGGTTGACGGCCTGAACCAAAAAGAGGAAAGCGAAAAATATGTTTTTTTTCATCTGGAGAAATTGCCATCAGTTTAACAAATTATCAAACAGAACGGAGAAGTAAAATATTGCTCCAACCGTAGGGGCTCCCAAAGCTTGGGTATATCTAATGTTGGTAATGTTTGTGCCTCCTGTTTTAAATAGAGTATGGTATTTAGGAAGGCTGTAACTTATCATCAGATCGATATTATAGTAGGATTTGATCAGTCCTTGTTTATTGTATTCTTTAAAATCAATATAATCTACCCATCTGTAAATCATTGAAAAACCAAAATTATTTTTAATTTTTATGCCATTTATTCCCAGGTTGATTTTATTTTTCGGGGTATTAAAATTTCCTATAAAATCCTGTGCTAAAAAAGCGTCGGTTTCAAACATCTTATTGTAATTGTAATTTCCAAAAACCGAATAATTTTTTGTAGCCTGGTAGCTGAATGCAAAAGTATATCCAACGGCAATAACCGGTACCGACGAATTAACACCCATTCGGTAAACCTGGGTGTTTTGAATATTCTTAACATAGGCCGGCGATATAGTATCGGTGGCATTCACCGGTCCAATAAACTGCTGGGTACTTATTAAATTGCTGTAATTACTGATAAAGAAATTCATGTCGGTTTCAATTTTTTCAAACAAAAAACTTCTCCAGCCAAATTCCAGCGACTTTAATTTTTCAGGTACAATGTCTTTAATGGTTGTTTTCTTTAATAAAGTGGAATCTCCTGTTTTCAAAAAGGCATTGACAGAACTTTGAACATACATATTTACAAAATCTGTTCCATCACTTTGTTTTTTAATCAGGTTTAAACTGGCCGCATCTTTATAAAATCCTCCAAATGTTATGGCTCTTGGCATAAAAATTAAATTAAACTGATCTATAAGAGCCGGCATCCTATAGCCTATTTGTCCGGATACACGTAAGCTATGCTGTTTTTGCCTTCCAAGTAGTATAACCACAGAGACTCTTGGACTGAATTTTGGGTCAAACCTTTGCATTTTATCCAATCGGGCGGAGGCTTGTAGCTTTATACGTTCATCATGATAATTTTTAGAAGCCTGAACAAAAGCGCCGATTTCACTCGAGTAAATGGGAATTGTTTTATCCGGGAAGACTGATCCATGTGTTGCCGGTGCATTGATCCGATAATTGGCTCCTGCCAGAATGGAAACAGGCAGACGTAAATCTTTAAAATCATAAATATACTCTGTATACCACGATTTTGAAGTACTGGTTAATTTACTTCCGTTTTCGGTGAAACTATGGTTTGTAACATAATTAAAAGCGGAGTCAAATTCCTTGGTGCCGGGTTGAAACTGAGCTCTTCCCAACAGAATATTCGTTAATGCCGTATCTAAACCATAAGCATGTACTCTTTTTGCAAACTCAGCATTGTTTCCATCGGCAAATTTTCTTGCTGCCGCATCATTAAAACTTTGAATGGCATCCATTCTTTGGGAAGTGTCGAGTTGTGAATTCAATTTGTTATAATATCCCGAAAAGGCAAGTATATACTGAGCCATCCAATTTTCATCCGATTTTGCAGCCCGGTTGATATTAATGCCGGTTAAAGTGGCATCAAAAGTTTGTCCGGTATTTTCAAAAATGATATAGGTTCTAAAAATTGCGTTTTTACCTTTTATTTCAAATTTATGCTGGTTCAGAAAAAAGTTCTTTATTTGGGCTCTATTATCAATTTGAAAACTGCTGCTACCTACGCTAAATCTCGATATCCAGCTAATTTCCGTATGCTTGTCGGGCCTGTAATAGAAGGATATGTCTGATTTGGCATTATAGGGTTTATATTCAAAAAGTTGCGTTTCTTTATAACCTGTTCTGGATACTTTTAAGGGTTCATTAACGAGGGGTATTTTGCCAATATTGGGCACATCCACTTTAAAAGTATTTGAATCAAAAACATTGGTAACTTCATCTCCACTAATGTTTGCAGATTCATAACCCGAATTGCCCGGTCCTAGTTTTTGTCCATAAGTTGTTAGGTTATTGCTATACCCATAGTTTGCAATATCTCTGTAATCGGTGGCCTTCCAATCGGTCGCACTTAAATAACCCATCGTAACTTTATAAGCCCATTTTTCGTTTTTAAAAGTATTGGCATAACGCAAACTAAAATCATAAATGGGTGCGGGTTTATTGTCAATTCCATCCACATGGTTCACTCCCGATTTATAATTTACGCTTAACCCTTTGTAGGTATATGGACTTTTAGAAGTAGTATTTAATAGTCCGTTTATCGCATTGGGGCCATATAACGCAGAGGAAGATCCCGGTATCAGTTCTATCCTTTCTACATCCAGATCAATCGGCCCATTTAACTGGTTCAGTGATAGATTGAATCCCTGCATGGATAAATCCATATTATCAAAACGTTGGATAAACCGGTGATTGTAACTTGAGTTAAACCCCCTGGTATTAATAGTTTTAAAGGTAACGCTTGTTGTAATTACATCAATTTCTGCCAAATTTATCAATCGATCGTACATATTCATAGAAGGATTTTGACGCAAATCCATTGCACTCAGCATCTGAATGGTTACCGGACTTTCAAACTTTCTTTCTAATTTTCGGGAAGCTGAAATTACAACAGCTTTTGTTACTGTAAAATTTTCTTTCATTCTGAAATGAAAATAGGCTGTATTTTCATTCGGCTCAAAAGTTTCAGAGAAAAAACCCAGGTAAGAGCAAATTAGTTTACAGGGTCTGGTTAAATTTACTTTTATGGCAAAAGTCCCGTCAATGGAAGCCAAGACGCCATTATTGGTGCCATATTCAACAATAGTTGCCAGGGGTAACTGTTCTCCATTGCTGGTCATACTTACCATACCATGAATGATTCGGGCATAAACAGGTCCATCGGGTGGTAAAAGTGAATCTGCCACCTGAACCATCTTTTTTGATTTACTTCGGAATTCCTGAGCCAAACCTACTTGAGATTGAACCATGCATAGTAATAAAAGGAGTAATGGTATTTTACGCGTAAGTGTAAAGCCAAAATTTATTGTTATTATTAAAATAACAGCACGAATGGTCAATGCAATTTTAGATACACAGGAAAGATAAAAAATTTGAAGCAGTCTCTTCATTAAATTTAAGAGTGAAATGCCCATTTCAAATTTATTCAACCACAATTTTCTTCAGGAATTCTCCCTCTTCATTTCTCACCTTTAAAAGGTAAATCCCGGTTTCAAATTGCGAGGTAGTAATTGTGGTTTCTGAAGACTGGAAGATATCCGTTCGCCAAATTTCCATACCCTGAAGGTTATATAAATTCAGGGAAATTGAAGGGTGATTTTTATTGAATTTTAAATGAACAATTCCTCCAGACGGGTTTGGATACACTTCAAAATCAATTGGTTTGTTAAATAATGGGTAACCAACATTTCCACCTGTAAAAGCTAAATCATCAATGATTAGTCTGGAACCGGCCGATGTTGCAGTAATTTTTATGGCTGAAATTCCAACCATAGCTGTATCCGGAGTTTCTGGTTTTAAATAGGTTAATGTTACACTTGCTTTTATAAAACTCAGGGTATCAAGCTGGTTGTATTCAAAAAAACCTATCGCAATCGTATCTCGTTTTGTTAGAATAGAATCCCATCGGGTAAGTGCAATCTGAGCATTTGCTGTATCAAAACCTTTTGGATTATATTTAAACCAAAATTCAAATTTGGTGGGTTTATAAGGAAAAGAAATTCCGGGAGTCACCTTGTTAAAATATTGTTTTCCAATAAAAATGGAACCTACAAAATCTGGTACAAAATATCCCGATGGCTTATTTTCTACTTTGGTTGCAACCATCTCACATGCATAATTTCCTGAATGTGCATTGGTGGTTTTGAAAACCGATTGTACATTGGGTGGAAGAGCTGTTAATCCGTTGGTAGTTACATAACCAAAAATGGCATCTGTACCATCCCAACTTTCAAATCCATTATTCGGAATTTGTGCCTTTAGATCGAAAATAAGAAACAAAGAAATTAAGGGGTAAATTAATATTGTTTTCATGTTTATAGGTTATAATATCATATATTATGTATTTTATAACAAATATAAAGCAAATATCTCGAAAATGAAAGATAAACATTAAAATAATATTAAATAATTAAAATAACATTAAAGGAGGATTACAGATTGTTTATGCTGTCAGGTTATCATTTCCTTAACCCTTTGTAAATGTACTTCTTTCTTTTCTGCTCTCAGATTTATAGAAGTTTCGGTGAAATAATGATGGGATTCTAAAAACAGGATTTGAATTTTATTCCATTCCTCCTCCGACTTTAAAACACCTGTTATTTTTAATTCTTCAAATAAGGTATTGCCAATTTTCCAAAAATCGTCTCTTCCTAAATAATCCAAATCGGCATCACATAATATTTCTTCTGCCAGATTTTTAGGACTTTGTGGAATTTTTGTGGCCATAATCATACCGCAGATTATTTCTATTTCCCGGGGATTGAAACCGAAAGATGGAAATACTTCATTTACCAAGGAGCAGCCCAATTCTTCATGATTTTGAGCTTGGATCAGGAAACCAGAGTCGTGATAAAAGGCGGCCGCCGACAAAAGTTCAATTTCATTGGCCGATATTCCCTCGCTTACGGCTATAATCAGCGAGGTATCATAAACATCAATTACATGATCCAGGCAATGGTAGTGTAAATCAGTGCTTAACTCCTCAGAAAGCTTTTTTATAATGTAGCTTTTGGCCTTTTCCAATCTTGTCATGCTTCAAAAGTAAAATACAATCCTTAATTATGCCTCTCCAAAAAGGGGGATATCTTCTGATGCTTCCAATTTTTTAGACAAAAGGGATTATTGATTATTGTAGTTTTTCGAATGATTATTAACTGTTTCATTGTAAACTTGGTTTTTTCTTTGTTTATTGTGGTTAATAAATAATGGTATTTAACCACTAAGTTCACAAGGGGTAAACCACTAAGGGCACAAGGCAAAATATTAATAATACGTGCTATAAATCACCTATCGTTTCAGTTTTATGATGATTTAGAAGAGAAGTAGCTCAAAAAGTTGTATGATTATGTAGCAGAAATCTATATTACCGGCCTCTATTTCCTCTTTGTTTACCATGGGATTTGCCCTTTTTGTCACGTCTTTTTTTCTCTTCCTCCCAACCTTTCCTGAATTCGTTTTTTATGCCATCAGCCACCAGTGCCAAATCAATCTGTCGTTTGAAGATATCTGCTGCACTTACCATTACTTTTATCGGATCACCCAGTTGAAACTTTCTTCGGGTTCTCCGGCCAATTATCCACTGATTATTTTCGTCATATTCATAATAATCATCACCCATATTGTTTAGCCGTAACATCCCTTCACACTTGTATTTACTGATCTCGATATAAATTCCCCATTCTGTTACGCCCGAAATAATTCCATCAAATTCATCACCCACAAAGGCACTGATGTACTCAACTTGTTTATACCTTACCGAAGCGCGTTCGGCTTCAGCTGCCTTCACTTCCATCAGCGAGGATTGCTTGCACATTTCTTCAACAGATACCTGGTCGGCCGATTTTCCTTTGTTCAGGTAATCCATAAGAAGGCGATGAACTATCAAATCGGGGTATCTGCGAATGGGAGAGGTAAAGTGCGTATAATGTTCGAATGCCAATCCGTAATGCATCGATTTTTTTGTGCCATAATAGGCCTTACTCATGGTACGAATAGCCTGGCTCTGAACCAGGTTTTGTTCAGGCTTTCCTTCCACTTGCTCTAATAATGAATTGAATGACTGCGAAATGCTTTTTTGCGACTGGAGTAAAATTTTATACCCAAACCTGCTGGCAAAAATATTGAATAGTTTCAATTTGTCTTCATTGGGTTCTTCATGAATCCGGTATACAAAGGTTTTCTTGCTTTCCCCTTTCCCTTGTGCAAAGCCAAATTCAGCTACTTTTCTGTTGGCTAAGAGCATAAAATCTTCTATTAATTTATGTGCATCTTTCCGAATTTTAATGTATAAATCAATCGGTTTAAATTGCTCATCCAGTTTAAATTTCACTTCTTGCGTTTCAAAACTGATTGCCCCTTTCTTAAAGCGGTTTTCTTTCAAAATTTTTGCCAATCCATTAAGAAGGTTTAACTCCGGGGCCAAATCGCCTTTTTTGGTTTCCAGCCTTTCCTGAGCTTCTTCATACGTAAAACGGCGTTGCGAGTGAATGACGGTTTTCCCATACCAGGTATCTAAAACCTCAGCCTTCTCATTCATTTTCATGACAACCGAAAAAGTCAGTTTATCTTCATTCGGACGTAAAGAGCAAACCCCATTTGAAAGTTTTTCGGGCAACATGGGAATGGTGCGATCAACCAGGTAAACAGAAGTTCCCCGTTTTAGGGCTTCTTCATCTAATTTTCCTCCAATGGGGATATAGTGCGAAACATCGGCAATATGAACTCCGATCTCATAAATTCCTTTTTCGAGCTCTTTAAAAGAGATGGCATCATCAAAATCCTTGGCATCTTCAGGGTCTATGGTAAAAGTCAGTGTTTTTCTAAAGTCCCTTCTTTTTTTGATTTCCTCCTTACTTATTTTATCCGGAATTTTATCTGCTTCCTTTTCAACTTCAGCAGGGAATTTAACTGCAAAGCCATATTCGATGATAATGGCATTCATTTCGGTTTCGTGCTCACCGGGTTTTCCTAATACATCCACAATTTCACCAAATGGATTTTCATTTTCGGTGGTCCATTCTGTGATTCTTGCGATGGCCTTATCCCCTTGTTTGGCATTTTTTAATTTTTCTTTCGGAATAAAAATATTGGTATGCATCTTTTTGTCATCTGGCACTAAAAAAGCGTAATTATAATGAACCTGAACAATGCCCACAAATTGTGTTTTATTGCGTTCAATAACTTCAATAATTTCGCCACTTTGTTTGCCTTGATTCTTATGTGCAAAGAGTGAAACTTTAACTTTATCGCCGTTCAAAGCTGTTCCTTTGTGGTCTGAAGAGATATAAATATCTTCTTTGCCATCTTCCGGAACCACATAAGCAGCACCTTGTTGGGTCATATCAACCCTGCCAATAATAAATTGATGGACAAACAAAGTTACATATCTGCCCGGATCAATTTCTTCGATCAACTTTTCGGCAACCAGGCGTTTTAATATGGATAAAATTTCATTTTTACCCTCACTGCTATTCATTTCAAGCTTTGCTGCGATTTGCCTGTAGTTCAATATTCTTCTGCCAGCTTCGCCAAATAGCTGTTGGATTTGCTTTTTAAGCTTTTTATTATCTTCTTTCTTATTCATAACTGATCTGGTAAAGTTTCAAATAATTTTCTGAATTCTTCTGGCACCCCACAGGTTTTTTTAATTTCATAATCAAAACACACCATACCGGTTTTTGCCTTGCATACAAGGGCTCCGTCTAACTCGCGGGTAAACTGATAAAGCAAGTCGAAGCTTCTAACTCCAAAATCAACGGCAGTTACAGCAATGTTCAACACATCTCCATAGAAGCATTCCTGTTTAAATACAATGGCAGTATCCCCCATAATTAAGCCTTTGCCACCCAGGTTTTTTTCAGAATATCCATAACTCATTAAAAACTGCATGCGGGCTTCCTGCATCATTTCTAAATAGACGTGATTCGCCAGGTGGTTTCCATAATTGATATCTGAAATTCGAATTTTGACCTGGGTAAGGAATGGAAAATTTTCAGGAAGTACTAATTTGATTCTGGCCATTTTTTAGCTTGATTAATTTCTGAAATCAGAATTTGTAAGCAGGCAAGGTAGCCAATTTATCAGGCATTTTATGAAGGCCTTTTCCACAGTTAATATTGCAGCAATATTGCATCTGAAAGAAAAAATGGTATAAAGCAAACCCCTCAAACCACTTGTTTTACTATCTCGGAATGGCGAGTCTCGTCCCCAAACGTGAGAACCTACAGCCTCTTGTAAATTTTTCGGGATACACATTCGGGTTTTGTATATTTGCATTAAAATATTTTTGATGTAGCATTACTATATCCAAGCATTCTGAACAACCTGTGAATGGTTCGGCAAGCTCACCATGACAAGCATTCTGAACCAGGTGTGGATGGTTCGACAAGCTCACCATGACAAGTGCGAAAAACTTGAATATATTGGTGCTTCCTCAAATACACCATAACGCCCAAGCACCTGTCATCCTGAGCCTGTCGAAGGATTGTCTTTCATGAACGCTAATAATTTTTAATGACGCGAGCACCTGTCATCCTGAGCCTGTCGAAGGATTGTCTTTCATGAACGCTAATAATT
>CAYHCF010000012.1:0-30401 GCA_964355075.1 uncultured Chitinophaga sp. | reverse complement strand
TTTAATGACGCGAGCACCTGTCATCCTGAGCCTGCCGAAGGATTGTTTCTCATAACGTTATATTTTGTGAAAACACGCGAGCACCTGCGATGATATTTATCCGGAAAATTAAATGTAGAATATCCATTTTCAGGCAAACACCAAACCTGAACCTAAAATGGATTGCGTTATAGGTGAAAAATAAAATCTGGTGGTAGGTAAACGTTAAAAATTTCCGGGTTGATTTTGTTATTCTGTGGCCCAGGCCAATGCCAAGACTGGAAGCCGTTTTGTGCAAAGGTCAGTTTTTTTGGTAAGTGTCAATGATTTCAGCACAATTTTATAACGATAGGTTCCTGATTTGCCGGTACAGCTAAAAGAGGTGCTTTTGATCGGATTAAAAGTAATAAGCGAATCATTAAAACTGAAGGTGCCATTCTCCAGATTCACTCCGTTTTGCGAAATATTATAGGTTTTTGCGGCCGGCATATATAAAGTGTAGTCTGTTGTTAGGTGGCCTGTCTGCCAGGTTGCCACTAAAGTGGAATTGGTTGTATCATTCGGATTTGGATTAACAAAAGGAGTAACCGTATCTGTGCCTTTACTGCACGATGAAAATAGGATCATAGTCAATCCAAAAAGTATCGAAAAAGGAGTAATACTTGTTTTCATAATGAAATTTTTAACGAAAGTAATTATTTGAATGAGAATTCCAACGTCTTAAGAAGACAGTTTATTTTTTTTTCGGATATCTGATTCACTCTTTTATTTTTGAAATTTTCAACAAATATTTTGAACCCGACAAATGATAAAACTTTGAATGACTTTGGGTTCCTTAAAAAATTAATATAGATTTGGTTGATGAAAAAGTTGGCGTTACTGTGTATCATTTTATTTTATTTCCTGTTCATCAATGCCAATGCTCAGGTAAGTATTGCACTCATTGATAGCAATCATTTTATTGTAGGCAATGGGGTAAGTTTATCAAAAACATCCTTCAGAGGATTATCTGTTGTTGATGACCATACGATATGGGTAAGCGGAAGCAGAGGTACATTTGCAAGAAGCCGGGATGGCGGAAAATCATTTGAGTTCAGGCAACTTGAAAAATATCCTAATAGTGATTTCCGGGACATCGAAGCCTTTGATGCTCAGAATGCGGTTATGATGAGCAGTGGTTCGCCTGCCTATATTTTAAAAACGAGCGATGGGGGAGAAAGCTGGAAAGAAGTTTTTAAAGACACCTTGCCCGAAATGTTTTTAGATGCCTTGGATTTTTGGGATTCAAAACATGGGGTTGTTTTGGGTGACCCCATTCATCATCATTTTGTTTTGGCTGAAACCCATGACGGAGGTGAAAGCTGGAAATTTTTAGATACCAGCCATACGCCAATTGCATTGGATAACGAAGCGGTATTTGCAGCAAGTGGAACCAGTTTGAGGTGTTATGGGAAAAATGAATTTGCATTTGTAAGTGGTGGAAACAGTTCAAGGTTTATCCATAAATCAGCAGATAATAAATGGAATTATAGACCTATTCCCGAGTTTTGTTTAAATAAGAAGAGTGCTGGCGCGTTTTCATTTGCCCGGGATAAAAATCAAATTATTGTAGTAGGTGGTGATTATATAAACGATAAAATTGATTCTGCAAATACGGCTTATTTCCCGATGATGAAAGCGGCAAAAAAGAGCTTTAACGTAAAAGGTTATCGTTCCGGAATTGAAATGATTAATATACAATCAAAACACTGTAAAGCCTTTGCCTGTGGGACTTCAGGAGTTGATATTCTAACTGAAAATGGCTGGATGACGATCAGCAATGAATCCTTTCATGTAGTAAAAAAAGCCAAGCGGGGAAACGCTGTTTTTCTTGCAGGAGGGAAGGGTAGGATTGGGGTGATGAGGGGAGATAGAAAGGGGAAGCTAGAAAGGGGAAGCTAGATATGGGAAATGAGAGATGAGAGATGAGATGGAAGCTAGAAAGGGGAAATGAGAGATGAGAGATGAGATGATTGGAGGGGAACTAGAAATAGGAAGCTAGAAAGGGGAAATGTGAAATGAGAGATGAGATTGGATGGGAAGCTAGATATGGGAAATGAGAATGGGATTGTTGCGGAAATATGGGTAGTTGTGAAAAAAAATACCAGATTCAGGATTTGTTTTTGTTAGGTTTTATTGAGGATAAAGTTGAAATTAGAAATTGGTAGGCCATGTTAAAGGATTTAAAAGGATCAATATTTTTAAATTCGCTTAATGGAAAACAAAAAAATAATTAATAGTTTCAGAGATTTAAGGGTTTATCAAAAATCATTTGAGGTGAGTATGAGAATATTCCACTTGACGAAATCTTTTCCCAGAGACGAAATTTATTCACTTACCGATCAAATAAGGCGTTCATCTCGATCTGTTTCCGGTCAAATAGCTGAATCTTATCGAAAAAGGAAATATCCAAAATCATTCTCCTCTTCGCTAAATGGTGCTGAAGGAGAAGCATCCGAAACACAAAATTGGCTGTTGTATTCTGAGGCTTGTGGATATGCAAACAAAGAGACCGTTGCAGAATTGTTTATTGATTGCGAAAACATAATAGGTATGCTGGTAAACATGCAAAAAAATGCAGAAAACTGGAAATAAAAGAAATCCCATTTCCCATTTCCCATTTCTCAATTCTAGCTTAGAATACCAGCTTTAGTGGCTTCCAAAATTTTGGCGGCATTTTCATCAGTATCGCTTTCGCTGTAAACACGTAAAACCGGCTCGGTACCACTGGCACGAATCATCACCCATTCGCCGTTGCCCAGGTGAAATTTATAGCCATCAATGGTTTCTACTTTTTCAATTTTGTAAGGTCCAAATGAAGTGTATTTACCGGCCTCACAATTTGCCAAAACTTTTTGTTTAATTTCTTCGGTGATATGTAAATCAATCCGGCCCATGGCAAAACTTCCTACTACATCATATACTTCCTGTATTAAGGCATCTAAACTCTTTCCGCTTGTGGCCATAAACTCCCAGAGCGTAAGACCTATCCAAATCCCGTCGCGTTCAGGAATAAACCCTTTAATGGCAATACCGCCGCTTTCCTCTCCACCCACCAAAACATTTTCAGTAACCATTTTTTCACAGATGTATTTAAATCCGATTTTGGTTATTTCAATATCCAAACCATAGGCTTTTGCTAATTGGGTAAGTTTTGAGGTTGCACTAAAAGTAGTAATCACTTTACCACTCATGCCTTTATATTTACACAGATAATGCACCAATAATAACAGGATATGGTGCGAATCGACAAACTTTCCTGCTTTGTTATAAAGTCCAATCCGATCCGCATCTCCATCGGTAACCAAACCGCAATCAATATCCTCACATACTTTTATTAAGTCCCTGAATTCTCCTAAATTTTTATCAATCGGTTCCGGAGCCTGACCATCAAATCCCGGGTTATAATCGCAATGCAATAAGGTAATTTCAGGAAATAAACGGCGCATTACATTTTGACCTGCGCCATACATGGCATCATAAGCAAATTCCAAACCACTTGATTTAATGGTTTTCAAATCAAATTTGCTCTCAATTTCATTCACATATAAGGTTTCCAGATCAACATATTCAATCATTCCATCGGCAATGTATTCAGTGAAAGGTTTTAGGTTCAGCATAACTGTTTCAGGAATTGCATTTTCAACGGCATCAATAACCTTCGGGTTGCTTGGGCCGCCATAATGCGCTTTAAGTTTGTATCCATTATAGGCAGGTGGATTGTGTGAAGCTGTGATGATTACACCCAGCGCAGCGCCATATTTTACAGCACCCAAGCTTATCATAGGGGTAGATACAAAACCCTTTGACATTTTTACTTTGATGCCATTTGCACACATAATCCTGGCAGTATTTTCGGCAAATAATTCGCCGGCAAAACGGCAATCATGGCCAATTACGATGCTTAGATTGGAAGCAAAATTTTGTGTGATATAAGTGGCGGTTCCCTGGGCAACACGCCTTACATTTTCTACGGTAAACTCGTCGGCAATAATTCCTCTCCAGCCGTCGGTACCAAATTTTATTACATACATATTGTTATATTTTTAAAATCGAAAGCAATTTATTAAAGCAAGTTCAATTAGCGACTAGTTTCTTGGCTACGAAGAAACTAAGAAACAAATTTTTATGGCCACAAAGGCGGGAAGGCGCAAAGAAAGTAAAAACGATCAACCGAATTTAGGCATTGTCATCTCGCTTCTCATCTCTCATCTCTAGCTCAACTAAAAGCATTTTCACCCGTAATATCCATCCCTGTTATCAGCAAATGAATATCATGGGTGCCTTCGTAAGTTATTACCGATTCCAGATTCATCATATGGCGCATAATTGAATATTCGCCGGTAATACCCATACCGCCTAACATTTGACGGGCATTGCGCGCTATGGTGCAGGCCATATCCACATTATTCCGTTTAGCCATGCTGATTTGTGCCGGCGTTGCTCTGCCTTCATTCATCAAAACGCCTAAACGCCAGGTAAGCATTTGTGCTTTGGTAATTTCGGTAATCATTTCAGCTAATTTCTTTTGCTGTAACTGAAATCCTGCAATGGGTCTTCCAAACTGATGGCGTTCTTTTGCATATCTTAACGCAGTATCATAACAATCGAGTGCTGCTCCAATTACCCCCCAACTTATGCCATAACGGGCCGAATTCAGACAGGTTAAGGGACCTTTCAATCCTTCCACATGCGGAAAAATATTTTCTATAGGAACCAGAACATCATTAAACACCAATTCGCCCGTGGCACTGGCACGCAAGCTCCATTTGTTATGCGTTTCGGGTGTGGTAAAACCTGGCATTCCGCGTTCAACAATCATTCCTTTAATGATACCTTTTTCATTTTTAGCCCAAACTACTGCGATATCTGCAAAAGGCGAATTGCTAATCCACATTTTGGCTCCATTTAAAATCACATTTTTGCCATCACCGGCATCTTTAATATTACTTACCATTCCACCGGGGTTACTGCCATGATCGGGTTCTGTTAATCCAAAGCAACCCATTATTTCGCCTGATGCCAGTTTAGGCAGGTATTTATGCTTTTGTTCCTCTGAACCAAATTTATAAATAGGATACATCACCAAACTGCCCTGAACGGAGGCGGTTGATCGTATCCCGGAATCACAACGTTCCAGTTCTTGCATAATCACACCATAACTGATATAATCCAATCCGGCACAACCATATTCAGCAGGCAACTGGGCTCCGAATGAACCTACATCGGCCATTCCTTTAATTAAATAATGTGGAAAGGCGGCTCTTTGGGCGGCATCTTCAATGATGGGTGAGATTTCTTTCTTAACAAAATCTCTTACTGTGGCACGAATTAATTTATGTTCTTCCGTTAATAACTCATCCATCAGATAATAATCGTGATGCTGATATAAATCTTGCTTACTTGCTTTTTTAAAATCACTTGATTGGTTCATGCTAAATATGTTTCTTTTATGATAAAATGGGAATTATTTTTTTAACCGCTGCGAATTTAGCTATTTTGTACAGAGTTTAAAATCATAAATCATGAAGTTACAGACAGCTTTGGAAAATCTGGAGTTTTTCGCCCATCACGGTATGTATTCAGAGGAGAAAGAGAGGGGTGGAGTTTTTAAAGTAGATCTCTGGATTGATGAAGAAGTAGCAGATGATAAGGATCTAAAGGTGATTGACAACCTGATTAACTACGAGAATCTGTTTGAGATTGTGCAGGAAGAAATGCTGATAAAGCGTGATTTTATTGAGGATTTGGCTAAAACCATCCTGCAAAGAGTTTCAAATCTTCTAATTGACCGCGAGGTAATTATTAAGGTCAAAATCAGCAAACCCAATCCTGCCGGCAAGTTTGGATCAGGTAGTGCAAGTGTAACCATGAGCAGTGAATAATTTATATAGGCACAATTAAATGCTCAATGATTACCCCTTTAATTGATTTAATATCTTCCGGAATAGTTCCATTGTCATTAACCAATATCGTATACCCCTTTTCAATTAAATCAATAATTACATGACGATCCGGTATATTAGCGTAAACGGTTAGATTTGTATAAAACATTGCTTCAATGGGTCTGTCGTAATTCATCAATACGCCTTTCGAAATATTTTTGTGATTCAGGTCTTTTAGGTCAGTTACCCATTGCGGGCTACGTTCGCTTATTTCAAAAGGTTTTATTCGCTCAATGGTATATCGGATGGGTAAGGCAATCATCAAAAATAGAATCAAATTGTATAACCATTTGGGTTTATTATTCATTTTGTAGCTGGAAAGCATTACCCAAAACTCAGCAGTAATCATAAATAATGAAGGAGATATAAAAAGAATATATGCTTGCATCTTTGTTTCTACGAATGAGAAAAAAAGAACAGGAACTAAGAGCCAAATAGTTATCGCCAAATGCCTAAAATTATTCAAATTCTTTGCAGTTTTCCATAGAAACCAAATCAATGGCAGATAAATCAAATCATTGTAATTAATTCTTATCTTTTCAATAAAAAAGTAAAATGGACCTCCTTGCTTATCCAGAACTTCTGTTATATGTTTATAATTAAAGGTGGCTTCCCATGCCGTTTCAACAGGAAATGTTTTATAAATGTAAAGTTGCCAGGGCAGGAAAATTATTACACAGGTTGTGAGAAAAACCAAAAACTGAAAAATAATGGTTTTTGTTTTAAAGTTATGTGAATCAATGATAATCAAAATCCAGATTGGGAGAACGACTAAAGCAGGCAACCATTTGCTCAGAATTGCCGCACCAAGGCTAATACCTGCAAAAACATTGAATATCGTTTTCTTTTTTTGTGCGAAAACAATGGTAAAAAAAATCGCCAATTCAACAAAGAATAAAAAGAAAATATCAATGTGATCCGTAGCAACTCTGCCACCTGTCATTTCAACTATTAACCCGTTAATTGAATAAAAAAATGCTGCCAGGTAACCGGTCTTTTTATTAAAAAAATAGCTTCCTATATAAAATGTAAGCCAAATTCCAATTGTAGTTAATAGAATGGATGGAATTCTCAATCCTATTTCATTTATGCCAAATAACCACATACTTGCCGCCATTGTCCATAAAGGTAATGGTTGCTTATGCACCCAGATATGGTTTCCAGCCCATGATTTATAATCATAGGGTAACAGTGGATCATCGTATAGTGTTGGTATAAAAGGATGTTGAATTAGATTTTTGGCAACAAGCGCATGATAACGTTCATCCCAATTGTGTAGAAAAAAATCTGTAGATGTATAAATACGCAGTACAAGGCCACAAACTATCAAAAATAAAATCGCAATTTTATAGTTTTCTCTGCCCCAATATTTCCATGAAAAATAATAACCTAAAGTACAAAAAGCGAATGTAAGTATGCCAAATAATAAGTTGTTCATATCTTATTTCTCATTTCTCATCACCCTTACGAGCCCCTATCCGCGATTCCTCGGGATCCCATTTCCAATCTCTAGCTAATTAGTGTCTGTCCATATAGTCAAGAGTCTGAGCTAGAATGTTCACTGGTTAGGCATTCGAAGTCCCTAAAAAGCGCAGTGTGCTGGTGTACATGAGCATTTTTAGGGACGAGAATAACGCAGCCAGAGGACATTATAGACAGACTCTAATTAAGCTCCAACGTCGTGCAAAGCACTTTCAATCACATACGGATGTTTGGTTGGATATAAATTTGCTTTGGTTAATGCCTTCAGCGTCATCCATATAAATAAACCGGCAAATAAGCTCAGGAAACCAATTTCCATCAGCCCAAAACCCTGAAAGGCAACTTTAATGATTCCTGATGGATGGGCATCATCAGGATTTGTGGCCAGGTTCATAGCACCCGGCATAACCATCAGATAAACATCTAACCAGTGTCCAACTAAGATGGCACCACCCACAAAGAAACCTGCTATCCGGCTACGCTTCCAATCGGCACGCATAAAGAAAAAGAAAGGTACCAAAAAATTTACCAGGACTACAAAATAGAAGAAAAATTGGTAGCTTCCGAATAAACGTTCCCTAAAATAGGCGATCTCTTCGGGTATGTTAGCATACCACATTAACAAGAACTGAGATACCCACATGTACGTCCAGAATACGGAAAAGGCAAACATAAATTTACCTAAATCATGTTGGTGCTGATCGGTAGCAATATTTAAATAGCCTTTACCTCTTAAATAATGCGTAAATAAATACATCACGGTTAAAGCGCTAACCCAACCTGTAGCAAAATTATAAACCGAAAAAATAGTAGAATACCAATGTGCGTCAATGCTCATCATCTGATCCCAGGAAAACATGGAGAAAGTGAAGGCAAAAATTACCATGAACGCAGCCGATAAGGCATATTGTTTATTAAACATGGTTAAGCCACCAATTTCGTCTTCCTTACGGGAGTGTTTGCGGAAGATATAGGCGCAATAAATCCAAAAAGACATAAACAATACCATTCTGATATAAAAAAATGGCTTGTTTAAATACCAGCTTTTGCCTGCTAATAATTCATCATAATTACTTGATCCCTCAATCATGATACCCTCATGGGCCCAATGGTATAAGACGGGTAATCCAATTAAACTGATCACCAGCAGAACAGGTCCGCCAATCAAAGAATATTCCGACATGGCTTCCGGTATTCTGCGAATGGCAATATACCATCCGGCATTGGCAATCTGACTGATTGCAATAAATACAGCAGCGCAAATGGAAACGATAAAAAAGAAATAACCGTTAACCAGCAAATTGCTTAATAATCGTTTTTGTGTAAGGTGGTGAAGGTCTGTTTCCGACAAACCTGCAATATTTGGGTGGTAGGTAAAATAGCCGATGGCAGCCAGAATAAAACCTACAATCATTAAACCGAAAGCCCATTTCTTATTGCCATCGGTAATTTGATATTTTTCTTCTCTGATATGAACTTCTTCGTGTTCCATTGTAATAGTTTTCCTCAGTGATTATTTTGATACGGTGGTTGCAGCAACGGCAGCCCTATAGGGTCCGCCAACTGTTCTTATAAAGGTAATTACTTTCCATATTTGGTTCGGACTTAATGAAGTGCCATAGGCTCCCATCAAATTTTTTCCATAACGTATGGAGTAAAAAAGTTTGCCATCGGGGGTGGTTTTAATCCGATCCGAATCGTAGGATGGAGGCGGCGGGAATTTTCCGGCAACAACCATGGCTCCATCTCCTTTCCCGGCGTCACCATGACAAGGGGAACAATTAATATTGAATAATGTATTTCCCTCAGCAATAATTAATGGAGTGGCGCTAATAGGGCTAACTAAACCGGCAGCGGCTTCATAAGATGCGTTGCTAACTGTGAAACTGAACATAGCATAATCCATCTGACCTCTGGCTACAGTTCCTTTAACAGGTTCCCGTACGTTCATCCCATTTGGATTGATGGTATTAGGCTCAGTAGCCAATTGGGTAAAAGGTTCGTAAGCAAATGAGTGATACATGTTGGGAGCATACTCATAACCGGTATTATTTCCCCCTGAACTGCAACTGTTCAAAAAGGCTAACACGCAACCGATCCATAATGCGTTTAATATATATTTCAATCTCATACTTCTTTAATCCTTTCTCTAACTTCTATTGCACCATTGTCGATAAACAATTGGTTCAATGTGGCAATATCTGCCTTGGTTTTCTCAACATCGATGGCAACCACAAATAAATCGTCGGTTACTCGCAAATCCATGATATCGGCATTTTTCCCCCAAAACATTCTGTTTACAATAAAGAAGCACGTAACCATTCCAAAAGCAGTGAATAAGATGCTCAACTCAAAAGTTATTGGAATGTAAGTTGGTATATGTAATGATGGCTTACCGCCCACATTTACCTGCCAATCGAAAACAGAAGTATACAATTGAAAAGTGATGGCTAAACCTAAACCGGTCATGGCGCATAAAAATGCTGCCACCGATAATCGTGAACGCTTAATTCCCATCAGTCTGTCGATACCATGTATGGCAAATGGCGAGTACACATCATAAACAGCATATCCGTTTTTGATTAATTTTTTAGTAACCGAATAGGTTTTGTCAGGGTCATCATAAATGCCCAATACTAATAATTTATCAGATTCCATGAACAACTCCTTTCCCGGTTAATTTACTTGGTTCGGAACTATGGTGGTTTGAATGATTATCATCTGAATGGGTAACAATGATACTTTTAATTTCAGCCATATTAATTGAAGGTAAAAATTTAACGAACAAAAAGAAACAGAAGAAGAACAAACCAAATGAACCTATCAGGATACTCACCTCAATGATGGTTGGTGTATACATGGCCCAATTTGCAGGTAAAAAATCTCTATGCAAGGAGGTTACGATAATTACAAAACGCTCAAACCACATTCCAATATTCACTACAATCGACATCATGAACAGGAACCAAGGGGTTGTTCTTGCCCATCGCGACCAAAACACCTGAGGCGCTAACAAATTACAACTCATCATGGTCCAGTAAGCCCACCAGTAAGGTCCGAATGCCCGGTTATAGAAAGCATATTGTTCATACTCCATTCCGGAATAGGCGGCAACAAAGAACTCAGTGATATAGGCTAGTCCAACCATGGTACCCGTAACCATTACTATTTTGGCCATGGCATCCAGGTGCTCTTTAGTTATATAATCTTTATAATTCATTACCTCACGGGCAACAACCAATAAGGTTAACACCATTCCAAACCCTGAGAAAATAGCACCCGCCACAAAGTAAGGAGGGAAAATGGTGGTATGCCATCCCGGTATCAGGGAAGTAGCAAAGTCCATGGATACAATGGAGTGAACCGAAAGTACAAGAGGGGTAGAGATACCGGCTAAAATTAAGCTGATCAATTCATACCGGTGCCAGGTTCTTGCTGAACCTGTCCAACCCATTGCGAAGAAACCGTACCAAAATTTCCTTCCTGCTGTTTTTGCCCTGTCGCGAACCGTGGCAATATCAGGGATCAAACCAACATACCAGAATATTAAGGACACAGAGAAATAAGTTGAAATTGCAAAAACATCCCATACCAAGGGTGAGTTAAAGTTAACCCACAGCGTACCAAATGCGTTTGGCAACGGAATAGGCCAATAGGCAACCCACGGACGACCCATATGTGACAGGATAAAAGAAGCTGCGCAAATTACAGCAAAAATGGTCATTGCCTCAGCAGAGCGGTTAATTGACATACGCCATTTCTGACGGAACAATAATAATACGGCTGAAATTAGGGTACCGGCATGACCAATACCAATCCAAAACACGAAGTTGGTAATATCAAAAGCCCATCCAACTGTTTTATTTAATCCCCATACTCCCAAACCTTCCAGCATGGTATAGGTTGTTGCACCTATCCAAAGGGCTAATATTAAGGAGGAGAGGCTAAAGCCAAACCACCAACCTTTTGTTGGCGCATTTTCCAGTGGTCGCGTGATGTCTTTGGTAACATCACTGTACGTTTTCCCTCCGGTTACTAATTGATCTCTAATTGGCGATTCGTATGACATGTGTTATACTTTGTTTTTGTTTTTAATTTTATTCTGTTGGGCGAATTCGATTCGCCTCTATCACATTTCTCATCCTATTCTACTATCTGCACTTTTTATTATCGGTGCAAATTGCGCGGCTTAAATTCTGTTTTCTATTTATTCATTTTTGTGCCGCGCCTTTCTTGTTAATCATTTCATACCACGGGTTGCACCCGTGGCTATTACGATTAAACCCCTTCGGGGTTTTTCGTCCCATTTCTCTTGTCATCCTGAGCATGTCGAAGGGTCCCATCTCTCATCTCCCCGTTCCCAGCTCTGCATCTACATTCCTTACTTTGGTCAAAAAGCCTACCGATGGTTGTATATTGTACTCATCCAATAAAAAGAATGTACGGTCGTTCTTGAAATACTGTCTAATCTCACTCTTTTCATCATTGATGTCTCCAAAAATAATAGCATCTGCCGGACAAGTTTGCTGGCAAGCTGTTTTGATATCTCCGTCAGCAATAATTTTGTTCTCCATTTTTGCAGTTAATTTACCTGCCTGAATTCTCTGAATACAGAAAGTGCATTTTTCCATCACACCACGTGAACGAACGGTTACATCCGGGTTTATCACCATGCGACCTAAATCGTTGTTGAAGTTAAAATCGAATTGATCATTGGCCCTGTATTTGAACCAATTAAAACGGCGAACTTTATACGGACAGTTATTTGCACAATAACGGGTTCCCACACAACGGTTATAGGCCATTTGGTTCAGACCCTCACTGCTATGAACAGTAGCCAGAACCGGGCAAACCGTCTCGCAGGGTGCATGTCCGCATTGCTGACACATGATGGGTTGAAAAGTTAAACTTACGTTCTCGAAATCAACATCGTTCGATTCCTTTTTTATCTCGTCTTCCTTGGTGATATTATTCTTTTTGGTATTGTGAAAACGGTAATAACGGTCAATCCGTATCCAGTGCATTTCACGGCGGTTCAACACCTCCTTACGACCCACCACCGGAACATTATTTTCGGCACTGCAGGCAACAATACAACTCCCGCAACCTGTACATTTGTTCATGTCGATGGCCATTGCCCAACGATGGCCCTTGTAATCGCGTTCATCCCAAAGCGTTAATAAATTCCCTTTTTCTTTGATCGACTTATGGTGTTCGTGGTTACCGGCTTTGCTATCCGCATTGTACTCATTTAAAGAGACTTCATTTACCAGGGCTCTGCCTTCAATGGTATGGTGGGTTTGCGTTTGAGCTAATTCGTAACTACCCGTAACTTTTTCTACATTTACCTCTGTGTTGATAAATGTATAGGAACCCGCAAAACTGCCGGCTGCATAGGCGTTCTTACCAACGTTTTTGCCTGTTTTCCCTCCGCTTGTTCTTCCATAACCAATTGCAAGGGCGATTACATTATTGGGTTGGCCGGGCTGAACCAAAACCGGAACGGCTTCAATTTTTGAATTCTTTAAGTTCAGATTTAACAGATCGCCATCTTTCAAGCCCAGTTCTTTTGCAGTTGCATGGCTTATGTTGGCATAATTATCCCAGCATACTTTGCTGATCGGATCCGGTAACTCCTGCAACCAGGGATTATGACCATGTGCGCCATCTTTGATCCCGATTTTGCTGTACAATTTTAGCTCTAATTTTATTTTCGCAATTGTATATAAGGCATAAGCCGGACCAACTACCGGGTTTAAATCCGCCTCGAAACGCGCACTTATATCCGCGGCAGGACTGATATAAAATCCATCATGCAATGCTTTGATCCAGCCTTCATCATTTAACGAACTTTTCCAGTTATTTTTAATAAAATCGTAATAGCTATTTGTGTTTCCAGCCCAATTTAATAAACTTTCCTGCATTTGACGCGTTTCAAAAACAGGGGAAATAGTGGGTTGGGTAAAACTAAAATAACCGGCTTTCGGTTCATTGTCGTTCCACGATTCCAAAGAATGGCTATCAGGTGTATGGTACATGCACAACTCAGCGGTTTCATCTAAATTCGGATTACTGGTAATGCTCAGTTTTGCATTCTTTATGGCTTCACCCAGTTTTGCACCATTATAATGACTGTAAACCGGATTAACATTATAGAAAATCACCGCATCAACCGAACGGCTTTCCAATTCATTCACAAAAGTTTCGAATGCAGCATCGTCGCTAAAATGCTGGTTGCTGTAATTTGTTAAATCAACCGTTTTAGAGATATTGCCCAACATATTATTGATGGCGTGAACCAATAGCTGATGGTCAATATTATTTGAACCCGAAACCACCAACGATTCTCCTTTTGCATTCCAAAGTTCTTTTGCCATGGTTGAGATTCCATCCAAAGGCAGTTCAACTGCAGGCAACGAACCCAATTGAGGAGCACCGGCCAGAACCGCTATTTTATTGTATAGGCTCACCAGGTAAGCGCCCTCAGCCGATGGTTTAATGGGGTAACGAACATCGGCATTAGAACCGGTTAAAGATAAGTGGGATTCCAGCTGAAAATGACGGCTCATGTTTTTGTTTTCCGCCTTGCGGTTGGTAACCCATTGTTTCGTGTATTCTACCGGTGAAATCCAGGTTCCTAAGAAATCGGCACCAAAACTTACAATCACTTTGGCTTTGTCAAAACGATAACCCGGCACAACCAATTTACCAAATGCACGCCGGGTAGCTTCGGCAATTGAACCCATTGAATGGGCTTCGTATTGGATATGTTGTGTTTGGGGATATTTGGCAATAAATTCAGCTATTGCTTTTTTCGTACCGGGACTGTTAACAGTTCCACTTATCAAACGAATATTTTTTGAACCGGCCAGCGCCGTTTTAATTTCCGCATCAACCGTATTCCAGCTAATCTCATTTCCTTTTGATTTTGCCTTACGGATCCGTTCAATATCATATAAACCTAATAAACTTGCGTGTCCGGTTGCGCAGGCACCTCCCTTAAATATGGGAGACTCGGCGTTACCCTCAATTTTTATCGGGCGGCCTTCGCGTGTCTTTACTAAAATACTGCAATTTGCAGGGCAGGCATTGCAGGTTGAAGCATAAAAGTTTGGAATTCCCGGCGTAATATTTTCAGGTTTAATAATATACGGTATCGCATTTTTAATGGGAGTTTTGTTGCATGCCGCCAAAGCAACAGCCGAAATGCCAAAGCCAAAATACTTTAAAAAGTCTCTGCGGTTTGAAGTTAATAAGCCATCTTCTTCAGTAAATATGTCTTCTAAAGGCAGACCTTCGGCAAACTCGTGTTTCTTTTCTTCCAGGAACTTCGCATCGTTGCTTAACTCCTCTAATCCTCTCCAGTATTGATTTTTATTTTCCATTGATTAATTTTTTCCCTTTTGATAAAGTTGAAATCGCTTGGTTCAGATGAGTCTAGTAATGACATTTACCACATTCCAAACCACCATTTTGAGCTACAGTAATAAACTCTTTGCCCTCCATTTTCATATTCGCGTGCAGCTTTTCATAGTAAACATTATTGGCCACATCAACTTTTGCATTCCGGTGGCAATTAATACACCAGCCCATTTGCAAACTGCGTTGCTGCGAAACCACCGCCATGGTTTCAATAGGTCCGTGGCAAGCCTGGCATTCAACTTTGCCTATCTTGACATGTTGCGCGTGATTAAAATAGGCATGGTCGGGCAAATTGTGCACTCGAATCCATTTTATTGGGGTCTTGGTTACCGTTGAGTCGTACGCACGTTTTTCGGCATCCCACCCTACCGCAGTATATATTTTTTGAATTTCGGGCGAAACCTTTCCGTTGTATTTTGCACTGGCAGTAACATGCATATGGCAATTCATACAGGTACTGGGCGAAGGTATGGAAGCCTGCTTATCTTTATTGGCACCGCTATGGCAATAAAGACAATTAATTTTATAGGTACCTGCATGCAGGGCGTGGGAGTATGCAATTGGCTGAACAGGTGCATAACCTTTCTGAACGCCAATATATCTTATGCCATAATCAAATCCATATAAACCTATAACAACGGTAAAGATTAACAGGACAAAAAGTGTTCCCACCACCGGATGCTTTTTGAATAATTTGTAGCGGAAATCGGAGCGATTACCCCTCCAGCCCAGGTTAGCTAAACGTTCAACAGCAGCTGCTTCAGGAAATTTTTTAGCGAATATTTCTTTATTAATACGTTTGATACGCATTAAAATAATTACGATTACAATTAATAATACCGCCATTACGCACAAAGCCAGAAAGATTGTTTCTGTATAAAAACCCTTCCTGCTTCCTTTCTCAGTAGTTGAAGTTTCATCACCAGCCTGAGTAGTTACGATTGGTTTTCCACTTTCCTGTTTGATGTATTCGATAATTGATTTTATCTGAGGCTCGGTTAAAAACTCAAAAGGCAACATGGGCAAATTGTTATTGTCTTTTAGTAATTGAACCGCAATGGGATCACCCGATTTAATTAATTCCGGAGAATTTTTGATCCATTTCAACAACCATTTCGCATCTCTGCGTTTATGTACATCTCTTAAAGCCGGGCCAACCACTTTTTCGTTTATGGCGTGACAGGCAGTACAATTTGCTTTGAAAAGTTTTTCTCCTTCAGCAACATCGGCTAGCGCCATGTTAATGGTAAGAAGAAGTGCGACTGCTAAGTTAAATATTCTATAAAGCTTCATTTAGTTGGAATGATTAATTCTTATTATTAGTTGCTGATTTGTAATGGGTTAGCAAAAACTTTCGATCACCTTACCCCTTACCAATTGGCGGCAATTTAATAAGATTTGTTTTAACTGCAAGATTTGTAAATAAAAAAAATTGGTTTTTTGGTTTCTTTGGAGAATGAGTAAGCGTGAGATTAAAACGTAATTAAATATAAATGAATTTGTTGCGCTTATCAAACAGACGTTTAAAGAGTAAAAAATATTTAGGATAAAAATATCCTAATTTGTAGTTTTGCACAGAAATTGATTTTCAATTACCTACTTCGACAACATCCGTTTTAACTCATTGCTATCAGGCAATTTAACGTCGTTATCGAGGCTTTCGAAGATGGAGTTTTTGCTTTTGAATTCAGGTACGATATGTTTCATCTTGGCAACCATCACCATGTTATCCTGTAAGGTATAGGATTGGATTAATTCATCAACCCCTTTTTTTACCTCCTCAAAATTATACTGCCTAACTTTGCCAATCATAATTTTCTCGTGATGTGTTGCAATGGTGTTTTCACTATCGGTTAATAATTCTTCAAAGATCTTTTCACCCGGTCTTAAACCAGTATAAATAATCTGAATATCCTTTCCGAGCGTTAACCCTGATAGCTTAACCATTTTACGGGCTAAGTCAACAATTTTTGTTAACTTACCCATGTCAAAAATAAAAATTTCGCCGCCTACGCCCATATTTCCAGCCTCTAGTACCAATTGACAGGCTTCAGGGATGGTCATAAAATAACGGGTAATATCGGGGTGTGTTACCGTTATAGGACCCCCTTCTTCTATTTGTTTTCTGAAACGTGGAATTACCGATCCGCTTGAGCCTAATACATTACCAAATCGTGTAGTTATAAATTTGGTTTTACCCGTTTTTTTCTCTAAATGATAATTAGAAAGCGACTGCACATAGATTTCGGCAATTCGTTTACTTGCCCCCATAACATTGGTTGGGTTCACGGCTTTGTCTGTACTTACCATAACAAACCGTTCCGTTTTATACCGTATAGATAAATCGGCGAGGGTTTTGGTTCCTTTAACATTAACCCAAACTGCCTCACCCGGATTTTCCTCCATCAATGGTACATGTTTATAGGCTGCGGCGTGGTAAATAATTTCCGGTCTGTATTTCTCGAAAATCATTTTCATGCGTGGCTCATTGGTAATGTCACCCACTATAATTTCAACAAAGGTATTTAATTCACTCTGGTGGTGTTCAGCAATAAAACTATCTAAAATATATAAATTTATTTCTGATTTATCAATACATAACAATTTTTTTGGCTTAAACATCAGCAGTTGTCTAACCATTTCAGAACCTATAGAACCTCCTGCGCCCGTCACCATGATCACTCTTCCGTTAACCTGTTCCCCAATAATATCTTTATCCAGATGAATAATATCCCGCTCAATTAAATCTTCGATTCTAACGCTTTTTATCTGGTTAAAACTCAATTCGCCGTTAATCCACTTATCTACCGGAGGAACGTTTCTAACCACCACATTCAAGGCCAGACATCTTTCGATAATATCCTGTTTACGCGTTTTACTGATAGCCGGAATAGCAATAATTAACTGTTCTATTTTATGTTTGACAATAATTTCTTCCAATTCCGAGGAGCCATTATGAATGGTAATTCCTTCCAGTAATTTATGATGCTGGTTCACGTTATCATCAAAAAAGGCAGTAACCTTGATCCCATTTTTGCTTTCCTGCTCCAGTTTACGTTTGGTAGTTAATCCGGCTGCACCGGCACCATATATGGCATAATGAATTTTCTTTTCGTTACTATTCGCTGTGATACGAATAAACAATAATTTTACAGAAACCCGAAAAGCAGCAAGAAAAAAGGTTGAGAGCACATAATCAAAAAGCAAAATTGAGATTGGGAAAAAATGGAGTCGGTTGTTAGGAAAGTAAACATAAATGGCATCTACCAGCAGTAAAATAACAATGGAAGCCGTCATGGCATAAAAAATGCGAACCCCATCCTGAACACTTGTGTAGCGAATCACAAAGGACTGTAATCTGAAATAGCTGATAGTGATGCCTTTAACCATCAACAAAATAGGCATTACCGATAGGCCCGAGAAAAATAAGGATAAATTTAAATCTATGCTGAAACGGGTTGATATAGCCAGAATATAGGCCACAGAACAAAGTCCCAGATCAAAAATAAGAATAAACCAGCGGGGCACCTGGCTCGACTTATTGAAAAGGAGTTTTAGTAGTTTCATAATACTAGGCTCAACAAATATAATTTTTTTCTGATAAATGCAATATATTTTTAAAATTTTAGGGTTTAGGGTAAATTAACCCCTTCTCGCAGATATCGAAGATTACAGCAGATTAACGCAGATTAGAGTTTGTTTACTATGCGGGTTATACCATCCTGAAGGTTGAGTACATTGAAATTTACAAGAAGGCCAATTTTGAGTTTTGTAATATTCAGATAACTGGCTAATTGCTTTTTATCAAATAAGCATCCTCTAACCCGATAAGTCAAATCATTAATTTCCATAAGTCCAAAATTAATAATTAACCATCTGCGTTAATCAGCTCTAATCTTCCAAAATCAGCGAGAAAGGGTAAAATTCCCCTCCAAACAACCAATCCCCCTGCAAAAAACAAAATCCTATAATCAGGATTTATCTAACAGCATCCCGCACCAAACAAAACCCATCCTCAATTCTTTTTCCCAATGGCTTTATACGGTATCCAAAATTAGAAAACAAAACATTTCGTTGCGAAATACTCTGGCAAGGCAAATCACAATCCCAGCAATAAACGCAGTTCGGATAAAAATGAATAGCTATTGAATCAACCCAAATTTGATCCATCGGTTCATTCAAAAAACCTGCATAAGGTTTAATTAAGAAATGGCCATTAAATCCGGCAGATTGCGTAATCATTTTATTTCTCGATTCTTTTGAAAGAATGCTGAAAGGAACAAAAGCCATCATGCTAAATAATATCCCTGCAAACAAAACCGGGAATTTTGATTCAGTAATAAACACAAAACGGTTCAAACCGGAAAGCTTAATATTTGAATAAATCATGCTAAAAATAACTCCTGCCAATATCAATTGGGTCGGCAATAATAGCCGATACTGGCTCAATAAAAACCATTCAAAAATGATAACAATCAATAAGGAAGCCAGCAAAATCAGATCACGTGGCATCAGCTTTCTATTTTTTTTGAACCCTTCAGCCAGCAATAGGATCAGGCCACTCATAAAATTAATAAAAATAAAAACGTTCATCCAGCCTTTATAACCCCCTCTCGAAAGCCAGGTTAATAAACGATTGAAAGTACTTTCAGGAACCTGAGAAAAGGTATTCACATCCATGTTATCGGATATTCCCCAACTCACAATTCCTTTTCGGTAGGCGTCATTCCAATCAGCTGGCACCTTCCAGTTAGCCTGAACCCATTCAGGTTCATTAAATGGATACAAAAAATAACCCGATAACAGATAGTTTTTATAAAACAAAATGGAAACCAATAATACACCCGCCAGTATATAAAGTAGTTTCTGTGTGAACCCAACCCGTTCTTTAAAAAATACATATACGGCCAATCCCACAGGAACAAAAGCAGGCACCTTGGCAGCAAATAAAAACACACAAATAATTAGTAAAATGACAGGGTGCAATTTGACGGGTTCAAAGCAAACCCAATAAAAAAGAACGCTGCAAATCAATAACAATGGCAAATCGGGACTGGGAGCGGTGAGGTATAAAAATGCTAAAGGTAAAGAAATAATAAAAGTTGTTTTTAAATAAACTGATTTATTAATACGCCATTCAAAGGCATGAAATAAAACAAAGCTTAAAACCAAAACGCCATTCAATTGCCATAACGGGTTGAACCCAATAGGTAAAGGATTCAACAAAACTACAAGGCTATGCCAGGCTGAACCCAGACCCAATGCAGGATGCAAATTAGCAAGTCCGGGTATCAAACCATACTGTTGCATCCACTGCATGCTTTGCATATAGTACATACCCATATCATTTATTTTAGGGGCTTGTGCACTTTGGTACAGAAGGGGAATACAAACCAGTATCAATAAAATTTTATCTGTAATACTTTTATCCTGAACCCATTTCAAAATAACTTTAAAAGCCTTCCAATAAAATTCTTTGTTTAATGCCACTGCAAGGATGGCTCCACAAATCGTGGTATAAAAACAAAAGGCATTAATTGGACCACCCAACCAAAAAAGTTGGCTCAGCATACCCAATACACCAAACCCAATTATCAAAGAACTGAATGGATTGCGTGGAGCAGATTGTTTAAGAAAAATAAAAGGGATAAGCCCATAAATCCAGAGCAGGATCAGGCAATACAGAAAGTATGGAATCAGCACGAGCATGCTGCGAAGGTAATAAAATAACCCTTTCACGCAGATACCGCAGATTATAGCAGATTATACGCTGATTAGAATCTGCGTTAATCAGCTCTAATCTTCTTAAATCAGCGAGAAAGGGTTGTTTTTGTTACTTAGTTTCTTTGTGCCAAAACCCTTCGCGCCTTACCGCCTTTGTGGCAATTAAAATTTCCTGAAAATAAACAGGCTACCCAAATACACAATCCCCAATAAAGGACTATAAATAACAGGGTTCAATACCCGATGAACCGTAACCAAAAAGGCCGATTCACTAAATGCAAAATTCAAATCGAGCGCACACAATATAAGCATGCCACCCACCAACCAGAAAAACTGTTTATTGGAAATACCGGAGAAGACTATAAGTAAGAGGGATAAGCAAGCCAGGTTCAGAGACAACCTGAGCAGCTTATTAACAATAAACGATTGAGCCTCCATGCTGGAAGCATCGTAAATATAAAATCCGGATTTATTAAAGGAGAATGTTAGTATATCAAACGACTGCAACCCAAAGTTAAGAGCCATCAGTAAGAGTGCAAGGAATATAATTATCTTGTTTTTCAACTATATTTTGTTTACATAAAATGAGTTACCCGTTCGCGCAGATACCGCAGATACCGCAGATTATAGCAGATTATACGCTGATTAAAATCTGCGTTAATCAGCTCTAATCTTCCTAAATCAGCGAGAAAGGGTTGTTTTTTTGTTTCTTTGTGCCAAAACCCTTCGCGCCTTACCGCCTTTGTGGCAACACAAACAGCTTCACCCAGCCCACCATCAACAAAAAAGCAATCAAATAAATAATCGCCGGAAAAGCATAAACATGAAAAAAGTCAAAATAGGCTGGCCGCAGTAATTTTATCTTTATCAAAACAAATAACCTAAAAACATTGCAAACCTGAATCAAAAAAAACGACAAAGGAATAAAAACCAAATAGGCCATCCAATCCGATCTGAACGCAATGATAAAACTCAATAAACTAATCCAAACTGCTATTCCATTGCATCCCTCTTTTATATTAACCAATGGTTTACCGGCCTCACTCACCAGCAAACCGGGTGCAGCAATCAGCTCTCTATAATCTAATTCAGGAGTAAAGAGCAGGGTAGTCTTGCAAACCAAAATGGTAAATGGATCCGGCAGGGGAGTATAGAGGTATAAAATTCCCTGATACAAAATATTTAGGACAATATAAGTACCTGCAAAAAGCAGAATGAATGCTAACGGTTTATTTTTCATGTTTATTCCTATGCGAAAACAGCTTAATTCACCCTTTCTCGCAGATGCCGCAGATTATAGCAGATTATCGCTGATATGAATCTGCGTTAATCAGCTTTAATCATTCAAAATCTGCGAGAGCGGGTTTCCCGATTTTCTATTTTCTATTTCAATTACTTCAATCAAATTCCTGCAAATATACGCCACCATTTCCTTGCTCATTTCTGTATGCATGGGTAAGGATAATACCGTAGCACATAACTCCTCCGATACAGGAAATTTTTCATCCGGCAAAGCATATTTCTCAAAAGCTTTTTGCTTATGCAACTCAATCGGGTAATATACCATAGTTGGAATGCCCCTTTCTGCCATTGCTTTTCGGATTGAATCCCTGAATGATAAAGGATCCCATTTCTCCCTGTCATCCTGAGCTAAGCTTGCCCTGAGCTCAGCTTGTCCTGAGCTTGTCGAAGGGAAGGGAAGGGTCTCATTTCTCATCTCCCTCTTCTCATTTCTAGCTATTATCGTGTATTGATGAAAAACATGCGTTGAATTCGGATTCCTTTTCGGTATGATAATGTTCGGGTGATTCCCCAATAATTCATCATACCAGCCTGCCGCTTCCTGACGGGCCGCTGCATACGAATCTAGGTAAGGCAACTTGGCATTCAATACCGCCGCCTGCAAGGTGTCCAACCTCGAATTTACTCCAATAACATCATGCACATATTGCACCGATTGCCCATGATTGCATATCATTCTGATCTTTTTTGCCAATTCATCATCATTTGTCATCAATGCGCCTCCGTCACCATAACAGCCGAGGTTTTTTGAAGGGAAAAATGAAGTTGTTCCGATAGTGCCCATGCATCCGGCGGAAGCTAGAGATGAGAGATGAGTGATGGGAGATGAGAGATGATACCCTTCCCTTCGGCAAGCTCTGGGCAAGCTAAGCTCAGGATGACAGGGAGATGAGGGCGTGGAGGGAGTAAGGGGAGAGGGAATGATAGGGGGAAGGGGGGAGAGAGATTGAGGGTGAAGTGGGCTTGGTATGATGGGAGGAAAATTATCAAAACCTATTTCTTTTTCTCTTTCTCCCTTTCTCCTCTTCACCCATTCACCCAGACTGTCTGCCCCCTGCCATTTTGCTCCCAATGCCTGTGCAGTATCCTCTATCACAAACAAATTATATTTAGTGGCAAGCTGCATAATGGCATCCATATTTGCACATTGTCCAAAAAGATGAACCGGAACAATCGCCTTGGTTCGATCCGAAATTTTAGCTTCAATCAAATCGGTATTGATGCAAAACGTATCCGGTTCCACATCAACCATAACCGGCTTTAATCCTAATAAGGCAATCACTTCGGCGGTTGCCACGTAGGTGAATACAGGCAAGATAATTTCATCACCGGGTTTTAAATCAAGCGCCATCATGGCAATCTGCAAAGCATCCGTTCCATTGGCACAGGATATCACATGTTTTACCTGGAGATATGCTGCCAAACTTTCTTCAAACTGCTTTATTTGCGGACCTTTAATAAAAGCAGTATTGTCAATTACTTCCTGAATCGCAGTATCAATTTCTGTTTTGATCTTTTTATATTGACTTTTTAGGTCTACAAATTCTATTCGCATAATATTTTTTTTAACACAAAGGCCACTAAAGTTTTCACAAAGAACACTAAGGAATTAAAGTTGACCTTTAATAATTCTTCGCAATCCGTCTTTTAAGAGTAAAACATTAAAATTAATAAGTAAAGCCAATTTACAACCTGATAATTTAAGATAGGTCAGTACTTGTGCAACATGTATGTCATTTATAGCTTCAACTGATTTTAATTCCAATATTAATTTGTTTTCAATTACAATGTCAGCCCTATAACCACATTCCAATTTAATTTCCTTATAAACTAATGGTAATGGTTTTTCTTTTTCAACAAAAATATTTTTGTTCTGTAACTCAAAAAACAAGCACTCTTTATATACGGATTCAAGTAATCCAGGACCCAAATTTCTATGTACTATAATTGCTGACTCAATTGCCATTCGGGAAAGCTCGTTTTCATTATAAATTATATTCTTTGTGTCCATTGTGCCTCCATTGTGTTCTTTGTGTTAAAAAAAATAAGTGTTGAACACAAATCTTAACAATTGGACACAATTTTACACTATCCGATTCACAACATTATCCCATAATTGGTATTTTTGTTTTGTCTCAAGGCAAAATGCAATTCCTTCTGCATCAAATTCCAGCCGATGTCCATATTCACTTACCCAACCAATCTGCTTAGCCGGGTTACCTACCACCAATGCATACGCCGGAACTGTTTTGGTAACCACAGCCCCCGCTCCAATAAACGCATACTCCCCTATATCATGGCCACATACAATGGTTGCATTGGCACCGATACTGGCACCTTTCTTAACAATAGTTTTGGCATATTCACCTCGCCTGTTCACCGCACTTCGTGGGTTGATTACATTTGTAAAAACCATAGAGGGACCCAGAAAAACATCATCTTCGCAAATTACTCCGGTGTAGATGCTCACATTGTTTTGAACCTTTACATTTTTACCAAGAACCACTTCAGGTGATATAACTACATTCTGACCAATATTGCATTTATCACCAATGATGCAGTTGGGCATAATATGACTGAAGTGCCAGATTTTTACATCTGAGCCAATCGTGCAGCCTTCGTCAATAACTGCGGTTTCATGTGCAAAATATTTTTTTTCCATTTCTATTCATGGTGTCCTTTGTGCCTTCATTGTGTACTTTGTGTTAAAAAAGGATATCCATTTAAACACAAAGCTCACAAAGATTTGCACAAAGCTCACAAAGTTTTTAATTTGTTTAAATCTCTCATTCTATAAACCGTCTCAATCGTTTCCACCACCCGCAATCCCTCCTCAGCTTTACAATCAATATCCGCCTTGCCATTCAGTACATCCACCATATTTCTATATACAAACTCATGATTGGATGCACTGCCTTTATAATGCCCGTAATTATTGGGTGGCAGGGTAGGAGTGAGCTCCGGCATCTGGTAATCTTTTATATTACATGCAATTACCTGATCCATGTATTGCCCGCCCACCTTCACCGATCCATTTTCCCCCAGTATGGTAATGCTGCTCTCTAAGTTTGAACCAAAAGCCGAAGTACTGTAATGAAACGACCCAATACCCCCGTTCCGTATTTCAAAATCAAAAAATCCCGAATCTTCAAATTCTATTTCCGGATGATTAAAATTATAGAATCTGGCAGAGGTAGGAGTGAGGTCACCAAAAAGCCAATGCAAAGTATCTACAAAATGGCTGAACTGGGTAAACAAAGTACCACCATCCTTTGCAAGTATCCCTTTCCAATCCGACTGCTTATAATAATCCGCATTCCGGTTCCAGATACAATTTACCTGCACATGAAATAGCTTGCCCAGGCGGCCTGAACCCATAATTTCTTTCAGCCAAACCGATGGAGGAGAATAGCGATTTTGCATCACACAAAATACCTGTTTGTTATTCGCTTTTGCAGTGTCAATTACTTCCCTGCATTCCGTGGCTGTGAGCCCCATAGGTTTTTCTATCACCACGTGCATACCAGCGTTGAGGCATTGGATCGCTTGCTGGCAATGTATATTATTAGGCGTAGCAATAACGGCGATAAGGTTTTGGGATTTGAGTTTTGGGTTATGGGAATTAGTTTTTTCTTCATATTGTGAGCTTTGTGCCTCCTTGGTGTCCTTTGTGTTTAAAAAGGAATGCTCCCTCAAAAAGCCATCAATACTATCATAAAACAAATTTGATACACCCCCGTCCACATTCCCCTCCACGATTCTGGTCTCTGGATTCTGGTCTCTGGATTCTACAATTCCAATCACCTCACAACCTTCCATACCTGCCACAATAGCCGCATGCCGCTTTCCAATATGGCCATAGCCGATTATGATAAATTGAAATTTACTCACTTTGGTCGGCCAATATTAAAACAAAAATTGCAGATTGCAGAATACCCTATTCACATTTCCCTTGATAAATCCTTCCTTTCTCTTTTTTTTGTATTACGCTCCGATACTCAGCGTACCCTCTCTCTCGTCCAAAGACGAGACGAGCCTCCTTTTTGCTACTAAGAAACTAAGAAACAACTTTGCCGCAAAGACGGTAAGGCGCGAAGGATTATTTCCCCTCGTTTCTTTGAACTCCGTGTATTTTTTTGATAATCTTAAAATACCAATTACCCAATTACCCAATTACCAATTACCAATTACCGTAGTTCGACAGGCTCACTATGACAGCAAAATTTGTCATCCTGAGCTTGTCGAAGGGACCAATTACCGATACACAAAGGTTAACACAAAGCACACGGTGAAATCTGTTTCCATTGTGTCCCTTGTGCTTCCCTCGTGTCTTTGTGGTTAATAACAATTGTATTTAAACACAAAGGCCACAAAGGTTTACACTAAGCACACTAAGGAATCTGTTTCCATAGCAATCTTCACGCTTTGATTAAACCCTAAAGCCTCTGACAAAAATGTTTTTGATTACCGATTACTATTTCCCCAACTTCGACATTCGGCGTTCGTCATTCGACATTCATCATTTCCTTTTTCTTCCGATACTCAGCGAAAACGGGTTGCCTCCTTTTTGCTACTAAGAAACTAAGAAACAACTTTGCCGCAAAGACGGTAAGGCGCGAAGGATTATTTCCCCTCGTTTCTTTGAACTCCGTGTATTTTTTTGATAATCTTAAAATACCAATTACCCAATTACCCAATTACCAATTACCAATTACCGTAGTTCGACAGGCTCACTATGACAGCAAAATTTGTCATCCTGAGCTTGCCGAAGGGAAGGGTCCCATTTCCCATATCTAGCTAAACCCACTTCCTGCTTTTCTCACTATAGCTATAAGGATTCACTTTTCACTTCATCATTCCCTAATAATGCTAGCTTCCAGAAAGGAATTATTTTGATAGTTTTATTCCCAATTTTTATTTCTTCTTCGTTATTCCAGGTATAAACGAAACCAATGTCCATATTTTGTTCTTCCATTGCCTTATACAAAGATTTAATTTCTCTATCCCTGGTGTTGTTGCTTTCGAGGGAATAACTTACCTGTATGAACGCTTTTGATTGTGAGTTATTGATAAAAAAATCAACCTCCTGATTGTTATTTGTTTTGTAATAATAGATATCGGAATACCTTCGTTGCAAATAATTAAAAACCAAATTTTCGAGCAATCGCGAATTGTCAAAGTCAATCCTATTCAGAAAAATAAACGAATTATCTGTCAAATAGGTTTTTCGTTTCGATTCTCGCTGCACAAATGAGGTTCGATATGGATACAAGTTTGTGGTTAAAAAGGGTTCGGGCAATATATTAAAATAATCGGCAACAGTTGGGACACTTGTTTTATATACGGAGATAATTTTGTTTGCCAAACTGCTTATCGAAAATTCTTTTGTTATGTTCTCAGTAATTTTATTCACTACCAACTTCAACAGATAATCATCTTTATCATATTTAGCAACCAAATCCTTATAGAACAAGAGGGTATAGATATTTTTTGCAATGGTTCTTTTATCAGCAAGCTCCGCTTTTATTACCTCAGGAAAACCACCGTATTGCAAATATTCATTAAAAAGATTGACTATTTTAGGTTGGTTAATGGTAGTGTCTTTGGGCTGAAGTATTATTTTTTTTAATTTTAAAAACTCGAAAAAAGAAAAAGGATAAATAGTAGTTTCCAAACTTCTCCCCTTTAAAAAAGTTGCAATTTCACGACTTATCAGGTGTGCATTACTTCCTGTTACATAAATTTTGTATCCCTTAACATGCAATCGTTTAAGATATAAGTGCCAGTTTTTTAAGTTTTGAATTTCATCAAAAAACAAGACTGGTTCCAGATTAGGGAACAACGTTTTATAAGAATCGATGATGACATCATAATTAGGTAAGGTATTCAATGCAATGAGCCTCTCATCTTCAAAATCAAGAAACAAAATGCACTCAGGATTCAGTTTTTTTGCTTTTTCATAAAGAATATGTGTTTTCCCGCAACGTCTTATGCCTGTCAATACGGTAATATGATCTGTTTCAGGAATACAATATTCCCTGAAAATCAAATTTTTACTCGTTATTATTTCCTGATTTTCTAAAATAACCCGTTTTAGAGTGAGTTCCATTTTTTTATATTTTATTAAATATCATTTTGCAAATATAGGCTATTTTACAAACATCGACTTAACAAAACTAGCAAATATGACTAAAACAAACGCCTAAACAAGGAGAGTAGGAGGGTAGGAGGCGGAGAGGCAAAGGGGCAGAGAGGCTTGGGGGCAGAGAGGCGGAGAGGCATGGGGGCATAGGGACGGAAAGACGGAAAGACTTGTGGGCAGGGAAGCAAGGAGGCGGAGGGGCAATGAGGCAGAGAGGCAGAGCAAATAGCAAATAGGAAATAGGAAACGGGAAATAGGAAACAGGAAAATTTGTCATCCTGAGCTTAGCTTGCCCTGAGCTTGCCGAAGGGAAGGGCATCATTTCCTTTTTCTTCCGATACTCAGCGAAAACGGGTTGCCTCCTTTTTGCTACTAAGAAACTAAGAAACAAATTTTGCCGCAAAGACGGTAAGGCGCGAAGGATTATTTCCCCTCGTTTCTTTGTTCTCCGTGTATTTTTTTGATAATCTTAAAATACCAATTACCGATACACAAAGGTTAACACAAAGCACACGGTGAAATCTGTTTCCATAGTGTCCCTTGTGTATTCCCTCGTGTCTTTGTGGTTAATAATAATTGCATTTAACCACAAAGGCCACAAAGGTTTGCACAAGGCTCACAAGGAGTCCCGGCAAGCTTTGAAAGTTGCAGGAAAGATATGAGAATGAGAAGTTAGGAGGGTTCAGCAGAGAGGCTTGGGGGCAGAGAGGCGGAGAGGCATGGGGGCATAGGGACTGAAAGACTGAAAGACGGAAAGACTTGTGGGCAGAGAAGCAAGGAGGCGGAGGGGCAATGAGGCAGAGAGGCAGAGCAAATAGCAAATAGGAAATAGGAAACGGGAAATAGGAAACGGGAAATAGGAAACGGGAAATAGGAAACAGGAAAATTCCCCAACTTCGACCTTCGGCGTTCTTCCGATTGATCGGAATCGACATTCATCATTTCCTTTTTCTTTATACTCTCCGATACTCAGCGCATCCTCTGTCTCGAATGACATCGGCCCAATTTTTAGATTGACATGCTTTCAATATATTTCGTTGGCACCCGGTTTTAATTCACCGTTCAATAGTACATTTACTTTCGGGGTCAAACTGTTTAACGTAATATAGGTATTGTCCATAGCATTTAGAACAATAACAGGAATGCTATATTTAGTGAAGTTCTGCTGATATTGAAGATTTTTATCAAACGTAATGAGTGCATCAAAGCTGTTTTCCAACATAAGTTGCATTAACTCTCCATTCTTTTTACCATTCCAATTCATGTCGCGAACGGTATAAACTTCATGGTTTGGGTAATCTGCCTTTAGCCTTTTGGGTAAGTTTTCATCAAGCAGTAATTTCATCCAGTTTCAAAATATTTTCAGTTGAAAACAAAGATTCAGCAAGCGCCAAAACAGCAATAGCATTTAACCTGTCTACAGTTGGAAAATCATCCAAAAAGTCATCCAATGAAATACCCTTTTCTAAATGACTAAACAAAGAAACAACGGGAACTCTTGTTCCTTTAAAAACCGGCTGACCAGAAAGAATTTCTTTATCTACAGTAATTAAATCATTCATGTTTTTCATAACTCAAATATACAATAAAAAAATATTATATGCTAAATCTTTGAGACCTTCTTATCGGAAGGGTGTGAGGGAACTCAATGCCGAAAACCAGGAACGTTAGCTATATGGCTTACCTCATACACTCTTAACTCTTACCCCGATAGCTATCGGGGCTTACCTCATACCTAATACCTAATACATAATACCTCATACCTCATAACTCCTTAAACACCTCCTCCAAATCCAACTCAAACCCTGGAAGAATAGGAGTACTTATTTTATCCCCGTTTGTATAAACCCGACTGGGAACATATTTGCCATCAGTTAAAGTATAAATTAACAATGTTTGTTCATCAGGCCAGATAATCCAATATTCCAAAACGCCCGATTCTTCATATACTTCGTACTTATTTTGAAGCTCTTTTTTGTTATTTCCTTTCGATAGTATTTCAATGATCAAATCAGGTGCGCCAATACATCCTGCCTCATCCAGCTTTGATAAATCACATATCACACAAATATCAGGTTGAACAACAGTATATATTGCTTCGTTCCTTTTTGATTCGATAGCTGTTGGATTCTGTGGCAAACGCACATCAAAGGGCGCTGAATAAATTCTGCATTTTTTGCCCTGTAAATAATTAAAAATTTTGTAAAATAAAATCCCTGCAACATCCTGATGAATTCGTTTAGGAGCATTCATTTTAAAGACTCGTCCTTTTATTAACTCTACCACGTCATCCATAGTCCAGGTAAGATAATCGGCATAAGTATAATTCCCGTAAGTAAAATCAGGTTCTCTAGCTTCCATAATTC
>CAYHCF010000011.1:45232-96336 GCA_964355075.1 uncultured Chitinophaga sp. | reverse complement strand
GTGTAGTGCATTTTATTAATCCCAGTTTCCTAATTGTTTTCCAGTTATCTCATCAATTTTAAGCTTAAGTATCACAATAAATTCAACTTCTTTGTCTTTATATACATTATGATCTTTCTTTCCATATTGTCTCATTAAGATATCAAGGCCAGCTTTTTTTTTCTCAAAATCAGTTACAAATTCAATTGTTCCATATCCTATTACAGAACGATATTTTGCTCCCCAATCACACGGTAAATCACCTTTAATTATCTCTACAAAATACTCAATCTCAAAGCAAACTTTATTGTTAATCTTTATTAAATCTATCTTTTTACCAAGTGGTGCTGAATGAAAATATAACACATTATCATAATATCCATAATTTAAAGGTACTATGTATGGTCTATCTCCGTCCATAATTGCAATCCGACAAATCTCAGATTTTGATAAAATATCGTCTATGATATCTTTGTCTGTTATTTCATTTTGTTTTCTTCTCATATTGGAGTAGGTTAATGGGATATATCGGGAGTATTTGAAGTTGTGCAACAACTTAATCGTTGAGTTAAAAGCAGTTTCGGTTTTCCCTTTGAAATAATAAACAATTTTTTTCGGGTCTTGAACTTCAGGAAATACTATACCTTGGTTTTTTATATCACTTTTAAAATAGTTTACAACATCTTTTCTGGTTCTTCGAACCATTACATGTTTAAGTACCTTATCCTTTATTTCGTTTGAAACTTCTCTTATAGCTTTTTTGTATGCTTCCTCTTCTTCTTTTAAACGATAAACTCTTCCTTCTTCATCTTTGTAAACCTTTGGTCTGAATTCATCTAATTTCTTTTTGAGCTTGTTAAAGAAAGAAACTAAATTAGGAACTCCCGGAATGGATGAATTTTTAGGAGCTTGGAATAATTTTAATTGAGAAAAAATGTCATCAATTGTATTATTTAATGGGGTAGCAGTAACTAAAATTACTTTCTTGCCTCTGCAAATATCAAGTAAATCTGCATAAGATTGAGTTGCTTCATTTCTGAATCGGTGGGCTTCATCCACAACAACGTAATCATATTTATTTACACCCTTTCTTATAATGCTTTCTAGTTTACCTAAAGATTCAACTTCGGCAGGTACTCTAAATTCTAATAAACTTTCCTTCCAATAATCTTGAAGTACAGGTGGACATATAACTAAAATTCGTCCTCTTAGCTGTTGTAATAATTGGGCAGTTATAAAAGTTTTACCAAGTCCAACGACATCAGCCAAAAAAACTCCGTTATACTCGTCTAATTTTTTTAATGCTTGAATAACTGCCTGTTCTTGATAATCAAGTTTCATAAAACCGTCAGGCAAAAAAGATTCATATTTATCTTGCAGATTAATATCTTCTTGTAAATACTCGTAAATAAGTTTTAAGTACAGTTCGTAAGGAGTTATTGAATCGTTTAGCCAAGTTTTATTCTTAACGGAATCAACAAACTCTTCTGAAATATCAATGGAATCTTTCCAAAGACTTTCAAATTGATCTAATGCGTATTCAATATCACGCCTGTCTTTCAAGTGTACATTGAATTCTCGGTTAGCAACTAAACCGTTTAATGAAAAGTTACTAGAACCTGTAATTACAGAACCATATTGGATATGGCTGATATTGTCTTTGTATCTACTTATGTAAACTTTAGCATGAATATTTTTAGAAGGGTAGGCTTTGATTTCTAATTTCTTTCCGTTTCCACCCTGTTTTTTGTCTATGTCTGAATTTGCACATTCTGCTTGAAGAAATTCTATAAAATGTTTTAATCCAATTTCAAGTCTTTCATCAACTTCTTTTGAATTTTCAATTTCGTTTATAAGATTTTTTTGAAATTCTTTCTTTGCGTTATGATGTGATTCAAAATCAAACATGGTTTGATTTTGATATTGGTTTATTGTCTTATAAGCATCTTCATCAACTCCAAGTCCAACTAAAATTCTAACCTTTTCAATTGGTTCTATAGATTCATATAATTGATAAAATCCACTTGAACGAAAGTAGCCTACAAGCACATCAAAATATTGAGTGTCTTTTAAAGTCGTTCTGAAACGGTCTAATAGCGTTTGTCCTGGTTCATTTGTAAAAAATGTCAGGTCAGTATGAACTTGATTTGTTTTTTCTTCTGCCATCAATTATTTCTTTGCTTTTAGTTTTTTGATAGATTGATTAAGAATATCAATCGCATAGTTTTCGCTTTTCAACTGATTCAATAATTTTTGGCTATTCCATTCAACCATTATTTGTTTTTCATCCAGTTCGTAAAATTTTATAAGGTCTATTAGTTGTTGTTTTGTTGCCTTTCTTTCTTCACGTTCAATTTTACTTAATACAGCTTGATCCATGTCAATAGAGGAAGCAACCTGTCTAAGTAGCAGATTTCTTTTTTCCCTTTCTTTCCGAAATATTTCTCCAAGTGAATCCATTTTACTTTTGTTGGCTTGACAATGAATGTCAAATATAAGAGATGTTTTTGAATCTACTTTATTATCACTAATAATTTTATCAACGTTGTCTGTGCGGTGGGAGATTTGGCTCTTTTGGTTTTGCGAAGCGTTGGCTTGTGTGACGGGCAAAACCAAATGTGCCAAATGTGCGGCTGGCTAAAATTGAATTAAAAAAAATGTGCGGTGGGCAAAATAAAAAATACAGAAGGGTCGGCAATGAGTGTCGGCTCAGTTGCTGTCCAGTTGAAATATGGGCTGTATGTTGGTCACCTGTCAAAATTAGCGTTTCATTTAATGTTTATAGTCGTTCATTTGGTCGTTGTTGTGTCGTCTGTTAGGCTTGCTTGTAACATTTCGCTAAACGCAACTGGTTGCGTATATTTCGGCCTTACACGCCTGTGGAAAATACGCTAAATCCCCTATTAGATAAGGGTTTGCAAAAAACTTGATTTTTTTTGTAGTTGCGTATATATATTTCTCAATGTTGTGGGTTTAAGTGATTTTCAGAAATATGGAATGCTCTTTCTAAAACAAATGTATTACAATTAACAAATTATGCCAGCTTTATTTTCAGATATCCAACTCAACCATTGGATTCACTATTTGGTCGAAACCTTTGGTAGATATAGAGGTGGATAGGCTGAAGGTTTTTAGGTTGACAGGCAGATTGCCAATCCTGATAGAGTAGAAATGGCTACTATTTATCGCTGCTGCATCCGCGCAATTTATTGCTTTACATAACGGCCAAATTCCAGATAACTAATGGCCAGCTTCTGCCGGAACAATCACACCCCAAACTAAATCCCATATTTGGGATTTTCAACACAAAAAAAAGCCGCACTTTTGATGCAGCTTTTTTATCGGGCTTTATGCCTTTGAATTTAGTTAAAACCTGTCCTTCCTAAATCCCCAGCTGAGCAGCTCGCTTTGTAAGTATCCGGGTTTTGTGCCTTGATCATTAAAATTAATGAATTAAGGACTATCCGGATATTTTTGGCCTGTTCGTTTTTGTCTCCTACCTGATCCGATACCATATTGATATTCTTTGCATATTATTATGGGCTGGCAGGACTTTAGGAAATGATGAATATCGAATGATGAACGCCGAATGTCGAAGTAAGGGAAATAGGAAATGATGAATGAAGAACGCCGAACGCCGAATGTCGAAGTAAGGGAAATAGGAAATGATGAATGAAGAACGCCGAACGCCGAATGTCGAAGTAAGGGAAATAGGAAATGATGAATGAAGAACGCCGAGCTTTGAATGGAAAAATCAATCTTTACTCTCAAATTTTAGACTCCGGGTTAGAATGTTTGCAGGCATTTTTTGTGAATCGCAGAATGCATGCTGATGACAGTATAGCCCGGTCTCAAAACCATAAAGGGGCCGAAGCCCCCGTATGATTGCAAAACGATAAGCCGGGTTCTGTAAGCTCCTTTTATGGAGCTTGACTATCATTTATCTGCTCCCGCCATCACTTACGGGATGTAGCAGCCTACCCGCAAAACCTAAACCCCGTTTGGCTTAGTGTGTAAAGCGACCACAAGCTGTGAAGCACAGCAATTTTGCTTATTTGGCCTTGCAACGCATAAGGTTTACCCTGCCATTTCCGTCGCCGGAAACGCGGTGGGCTCTTACCCCGCCATTTCACCTTTTCCTGTCCGTCAACCGACGGAAAGGTAGTTTGTTTTCTGTGGCACTTTCTGTTACCGCAGTTGCCTGTGGTACCTTCCTGTTAGGAAGTATGCTGCTTTGTGTTGCCCGGACTTTCCTCCCCGTGCATTTCTGCACACAGCGATAGTCTGTTTTGCACTTCAAAATTACAGGTTTTGAACCAAATATTGTTGCGTAGATGCTTTAGATTATGATTTTTGTCCAATTTTTATGCTCAACCATTCAATAATTTCTGAAACCACTTATATTCGCCCTGATTTTAAAAAGGGGTTGGGTTTAGCCTGAACCTATTGTATATTTTAGCTCATACTTGCCAATTATTGTCAGTCCATTTAGTCAAGAGTCTGAGCTAGAATGTTCACTGGTTAGGCATTCGAAGTCCCTAAAAAGCGCAGTGTGCTGGTGTACATGAGCATTTTTAGGGACGAGAATAACGCAGCCAGAGGACATTATAGACAGACTCTAATTAGTGAACCAAATGAAATATCAATATACCATTATTGGCGGAGGTATTGTTGGATTGGCAACTGCCTGGCAATTACTTAAACAAAAACCCGGATTAAAACTGGCTGTCCTCGAAAAGGAGAAAGCCGTTGCAGCACATCAAACCGGACATAATAGCGGTGTAATCCATAGCGGATTGTATTATAAACCCGGCAGCCTGAAAGCAAAAAACTGCATTACCGGATACCAATTGTTATTGGATTTTTGCAATGAAAATGAAGTGCCTTACGATTTGTGCGGCAAATTGGTTGTGGCAACCAATGAATCAGAAGTGGGAGAATTGGAGAAATTGTATCAGCGTGGTTTGGAAAATGGTTTAACCCAAATAAAAAGAATTGATCAGGCCGAAGCCAATGAAATTGAACCGCATTTAAAAGTTTTTAAAGGATTAAAAGTTCCCTATACGGGCATTATTGATTATACCGTTGTATGCGAAAAATTAGTCGAACGGGTTGTGGCTATGGGTGGTGAAATTTTTACCGGATACAAAGTGGAAGGCATCCGGCTGAACCCAATGGATGTTAGCATACAAACACCTCAAAAAGAATTTTTAACAGAGAAATATATCAATTGTGCCGGCCTGTACTCGGATAAAGTTGCCGGATTCACACAAAAAAATATCGATACCCGAATCATTCCGTTTCGGGGCGAATATTATATGTTGAAGCCCGAAAAGAGAAAATTGGTGAAGAACCTGATTTATCCGGTTCCTGATCCAAATTTTCCATTTTTAGGAGTTCACTTTACCCGTATGATTGATGGGGGAGTAGAGGCAGGTCCAAATGCAGTTTTTGCATTTAAACGTGAAGGATACCAGATGTCGGATGTGGATTTGCAGGAAATGTTCGAAAGTTTGGTTTGGCCCGGATTCCAAAAGGTTATGGGTAAATATTGGAAAACCGGACTGGGGGAATTTTACCGATCGTTTTCAAAAGCTGCATTTACCCATGCTTTGCAAAAATTAATTCCCGAAATACAAGAAGATGATTTAATACCGGCTGAGGCAGGAGTGAGGGCTCAGGCTTGTGATAAATTTGGCGGTTTGATTGACGATTTTAAAATTATTGAAGAAAAACAGGCCATTCATATTTTAAATGCACCTTCGCCTGCTGCAACTTCCTGTCTGAGTATTGGTTCAGCAATTGCCACCATGGCTTTAAATAAAAATTAGGAATTCGGAATATGTTTCAATCAAAAACGCAAATAAGAGTAAGATATGCCGAAACCGACCAAATGGGTTATGTATATTATGGTAACTACGCGCAATACTACGAGGTAGCGCGGGTTGAAGCATTGCGACAAATTGGATTGACCTATAAAATGTTTGAAGATAGCGGTTTGATGATGCCGGTTTTGAGTTTAAACTGCAAATTTTATAAACCTGCACGATACGACGATTTGCTTACCATTATAACCACTATTAAAGAAATGCCAAGGGTTCGTGTGCATTTTGATTATGCTGTTTTTAATGAAGCGGAACTTGAATTGGGAATCGGTCAAACCACTTTGGCATTTATTGATATGGAAACCCAAACTCCTGTAAAATGCCCTGATTTACTGGCAAAAAAATTAGCGGTTTTTTTTACTGATCCTGTATGAAACGCAATTCTTTATTACATACCCGACCGGTAAAATGGCTCTACCGAAAAACGGCAGCCATCTCCATGCCTGGCCATAAAGATGTCTCTTTGTATGCAGTATTGGAATTCTATATCCGCAATATTGGAAAGACTGAGCTTAACCTGAGAGCTTCGGCATTGGCTTTTACCTTTTTTCTGGCTTTGTTTCCAACAGTGATCTTCTTTTTTACGCTTATTGCCTATTTGCCGTTACATTATAGTCACGACGAAGTTTTGTTTTTTATTTCCGGTGCCATTCCTTCAAATGTTTATTTTACCATTAAAGAAACACTGGAAGATATTTTGAAGAACCAACGTTCCGGATTGTTATCTTTAGGGTTTTTCTCTGCCTTGTATTTTTCAACCAATGGATTTCATAATCTGATGAATCTATTGAATAAATACAGCCACATGAAAGAAACACGGCCTTTTTGGAAACAACGTCTGATCGCGATAGGCCTGGCCATTTTTATTACCGTTTTAATTCTGTTTTCGGTGCTGATGGTAACAACAGGTACCATTGTAATAAGCTATCTTGAAAAAGTGAAATACTTTCCCGGTAAAACGGTACCTTTCCTCATTTCCGGATTTAATATTTTGGTAGTTGGTTTTATCGTGCTGGGAATAGTTAGCGCGATTTATTATTTCGCACCGGCTAAAACCCGCAAAATGAAATTCTTTTCTACCGGAGCTATTTTTGCTTCCCTGATTATCTTATTAACTACATATGGTTTTTCTCAATATGTGAATCATTTTAACTCCTATAATAAAGTGTATGGTTCAATTGGAGTTTTACTGGTGATTATGATGCTGATTTACATCAATACCTTTATTTTATTATTGGGATTTGATTTGAATGTAGCTCTGGATCAGGCCTTAAATCAGGAGCAAAAGAATAAAGCACGACGCGTGAAGGCAAATAAAATAATATTCCTCGAGTCTTCGTCGCAAGAGCTCGAAAAAACTTAAAATATCAGTTTTTTTTGAAAGAAAATACTTAACTTGTATGATCCAGAATAATTAGCCACTTACGGTTAATTTTTTTTACCCATAAGGTGAAGTTCCCTTTATAAGCACCATTATCGTTTCTGATGATCCAGGTTCCAATTAATAAGGCATTATTCTGGTTAATCATATCCAGCGAGGTAACCGCGTAAGTCAATTTGCCATTCCTGCCTTTGGTCTCGTTTGATTGTTTATAATTTTCATAAACTTCCTGCCAACCTTTTCTAATGCCATTTTTTGATATAAATCTAAGTTCCGGAGAGTTCCAGTAATACAACATAAAACTGTCTATATTGCCATTATTCCAGGCCGATTCCTGATATTGCAGGATTAACTTAATTTTTTCCTGATCCGTAAGAATAGGTTTATAGGCAAATATTTTTACTGAACCAAATAGTAGGATCAACAATAGAAAAAGCTTTAAAGTCTTCATAGATTTTTATGTTTTTATAATTGATTCTTATTTCTATATCTCCCCGGAATGATTGATTACATACAAATATATTTTTTTGAATCGCATATCCTTAATTTCATCGAAATTATTTATCCGCCATATCTGCAAATGTACGGACAGGTCGCGACCTGTCCCCATAATTATTTAAATTCTATTTAAATTCTACCACCACATCATCTTGCTCTATCAAACTGGATTCTGCTAACAGGATATTCAATATTTTTCCTGCATGCGGGGCGATTACCGTATTTTCCATTTTCATGGCCTCAATAGTAAACAGGGGTGTGTTTTTCGATACCTTGTCTCCAACTTTTACCAGAATTTTTGAGAGCCTTCCCTGCAAAGGTGAACCTATTTCGCTTTTCTTGCTCACCTTTTTGTTGACCGCCTTGGTGCTTTTGAATTTGCGGTCCTTTACATCAATGCTTCGTGTTTGTCCGTTTAATCTGAAAAATACCGATTTTTTTCCTTCTCCCTCATCAATCACATATAACATACGAACCAAAATGTTTTTGCCTGCCGAAAGTTCAATGAGTATTTCTTCATTGTTTTTTAACCCAAAGAAAAAGGCCGGTGTGGGTATATGATACAATTCACCAAATAGTTCTTTATGTGTTGAATAATCTTCAAATACTTTAGGATAAAACAAATATGACAGGCAATCTAAGAATGAATAATGATGCCCGAATTTTTCCTGAAACTCAGCAAAAGTTTTCTCAAAATCAATGGGTTCTAAATGATCATTTGGCCTGTTGTGATAAGCTTTTTCATCTTTTAAAACCAGTTTACTCAACTTAGCCGGAAATCCACCGGGGTTCTGGCCTAAATCTCCTCTGAATAATTCAATCACACTATCGGGGAAAGAGATCGTATCACCTTTATCAAAAATGTCTTTTTCAGAATACCCGTTGGCGGTCATAAATAACGCCATATCCCCAATAACTTTTGAGGATGGAGTAACTTTCACAATGTCGCCGAACATGCGGTTAACAACTACATAATTATATTTAATGGTTTCAAATTGCTCCTCTAAACCGAGGCTACGTGCCTGGGGCCGAAGATTGGAGTATTGTCCGCCTGGAATTTCATGGTCGTAAACTTCAGCAGTTCCGGCCTTTAATTCGTGTTCAAAGGGATAATAATATTCTCTCACAGCTTCCCAGTAATTTGAAAATTGGTTTAAGGAGGGGAGATTCATTTTCTGCTCACGCGGATGCCCCTGCATCATGGCTACAACAGAATTAAAATTGGGTTGAGAAGTTAAACCACTCATGCTGGCCAGGGCAACATCAATAATATCTGCCCCTGCTTCAATTGCTTTCAGATAAGTGGCCGCCTGAATACTGCTGGTATCATGCGTATGCAAGTGAATGGGAATGTCAATTACCTTTTTTAATTCTTTTACTAAAACTTCTGCCTGATAGGGTTTTAATAAACCTGCCATATCCTTTATGCCTAGTATATGTGCACCTGCATCTTCCAATTTCCGGGCAAGATCAATATAATAATTCAGGTTAAATTTTTTATTCTTTAAAGGATCCAGAAAATCTCCAGTATAACAAATACAGGCTTCTGCCAAACCAGGAGTACGTTCGTTCACAGCAGCGATACTCACCCGCATGCCTTCTATCCAGTTTAAGGAATCAAAAATCCTGAAAATATCGATTCCATTTTTACTGCTCTCTTCAATAAATCGTTCGACTAAATTATCAGGATATGCTTTATAGCCTACTGCGTTTGAACCACGGATCAGCATTTGAAACAAAATATTAGGTACGGCTTCTCTCAATAATTGCAGACGTTGCCAGGGATCTTCATGCAAAAAACGCAAGGCAACATCAAAGGTAGCACCTCCCCACATTTCGAGTGAAAAGATTTGGGGATTGTTCTTCGCGTATGATTCGGCAACCTTTAGCATATCCAATGTACGCATTCGGGTGGCCAACAAGCTTTGATGTGCATCACGCAAAGTACAATCGGTATATTGAATGGCCTTTTCCTGTTTGATGTATCCTGTAAAGGCTTCTCTGCCTAATTTATTTAACAGGTCTTTTGAACCTTTTGGATAATCAGAATACCTGTCAAAATCCGGAACGACTGGATTTCTAAACCGGGCTTCATGGTTAACAAAATTAATATCACTGTTGCCATTCACCGATATTTCAGCCATGTACTTTAACGCTTTGGTACCCCGGTCTAAGCGGCGTGTAAACTTAAATAACTCAGGGTGGGTATCAATAAAATTAACGGTAGTTTGTCCGGATAAAAAGCTTGGATGTCGCAACACATTTTCAAGAAAGCTGATATTGGTTTTAACTCCACGAATTCTGAATTCTGTTAACACCCGTATTAAGCGTTCTGAAGCTTCAAACAAAGTTCTGCCGCTCGCGGTAATTTTTACCAATAAGGAATCAAAAAATGGAGATATTTTCACATTGGGATAGGCGCTTCCTTCATCCAGCCTGATCCCTGGCCCACCTGCATTTCTGTAGGCAATGATAATTCCATGATCGGGTTTGAACCCATTGGAAGGATCTTCTGTTGTAATTCTAACCTGAACGGCAAATCCTTCAACCCTGATATCACTTTGTTGTTGAATATTGATTTCAGGAGATTTTAAACTTAAACCGTCTGCAATGTGAATTTGATTTTTAACAATATCCAATCCGGTAACCTCCTCTGTTACGGTATGTTCAACTTGTATGCGTGGGTTAACCTCAATAAAATAAATGCGTTCTTCTTTATCTACTAAAAACTCAACCGTACCCACATTATTATAATGAACCTGTTTGCAAATTTTCAGGGCATACGCATGCAGGGCATCCCTGGTTTCGTTACTGATACCGGGTGCAGGAGCTATTTCAACAACTTTCTGAAACCTGCGCTGAACCGAGCAATCGCGTTCATGCAGATGAACCAGGTTTCCATGTTTATCGCCCATGATCTGCACTTCAATATGCCGGGGTTTATCAATATATTTTTCCAGGAAAATGGTATCATCTCCGAATGCAACTTTGGCTTCATTTTTTGCTTCATTAAAATTCTTTTCCAGATCCGACTCCTGTTTTACAACCCGCATGCCTCTTCCACCACCTCCTGCAGCTGCTTTTAACATTAAAGGAAACCCGATACGCATCGCTTCTTTTAAAGCTGTTTTGTATGAATCCAACTTAATGTGACTATCCGCTATAACCGGAACCTGAGCAGCGATGGCAACTTTTTTTGCCAGAACTTTATCTCCCAGTTGTTTCATTACATTCGGGTCAGGCCCGATAAAAATAATTCCTTCTTCCAGGCAACGTTGAGCAAATGTTGCATTCTCACTTAAGAAACCATAGCCGGGATGAATGGCATCTACCTGGTGGCTTTTCGCAACATGAATAATCTCTTCAATATCGAGATAAGGTTTTAAAGGTTCCGTTTCTCTGCCAATCTGGTAACTTTCATCGGCCTTGTAACGATGCAATGAGTAGCGGTCTTCATAGGTATAAATGGCAACCGTTTTGATGTTAAGTTCAACGGCAGCTCTAAACACGCGTATGGCAATTTCGCCACGGTTGGCGACCATGAGTTTTTGGATAGACATAGGGCTTTTATTAAAAGACCAATTTAGCTAAATCAGTTTATTATCAAAAGGAAATTATCCAACGTTTTGTGGATAGCGGGCAAAACCTATAAAAAGGCATTGCCACCAAGACGGGAAGGCGCGAAGTTTTTTTGTTTCTTTGTTGCTTAGTAGCCTATAAAAATATATTGCCACCAAGACGGGAAGGCGCAAAGGGTTTACTATTTAATAATTTCCAGTTGCACAAAGAAACGAAGAAACAAAGGGGAACAAAGCCAATTAAAATATAACAATTATAATATTTCAACATTTGGCAAAATTATTCAATACTGAAACGAATGATAAATCTGTAAAAAGTAAATCGAAAATTTAAGTTGAATTATTATATTCGTAAAAATATAAAGATATGACTGCAAATACAATGCGAAAGAAAGTAATTGAATATGTTAATCATGCAGATGAAAATGTATTGGAGGTGGTATATAAAATGCTGAAGATTTACGAAGGTGATGGAGACTCAAGTTTATTGAGCAAATCTCAAAAAGCAGAAGTTGAAAACAGAACAACATTATTAAATGAAGGTAAATTAAAGCTAACTACCTGGAGTGAAGTCAAAAGGAAGGCGCGTTCTGTTTAAATTATTTTATGGCTCTCTATAAAATATTAATTACCGAATTGGCCGAAAACGAATTTGTCAGTGCTTATCAATATTATGAATTACAACAAATAGGGCTAGGGCTCAGGTTTGAAGCTGAAATTGAAATTATTTTTAAACATTTGATTTCTAATCCTTTCATTTTTCAAAGGAATTATAAACATTATAGAGAAGCACCTCTTAAAATTTTTCCATATTTTATTGTTTATGAATTATATGGTAAAACGGTAATCATAAATTCAATATTCCACACAAGCCGCAACCCAAAAGGAAAACTGAAAGTCAGGAAGAAGTAGGTATTAATTTGTTTCTTTGTTGCTTTGTAGCCTATAAAAAGGCATTGCCACCAAGGCAGGAATGGTTTTTGTTTCTTTGTTTCTTTGTAGCCCCAATTATTACTATTGCTACAAAGAAACGAAGAAACAAAGGGGAACAAATTTTCTTAAAACAATTATAATATTTCTTTATATTTGGTAAAATAAATCTACCATGGAACGAATGATAAATCTGCATATAGAAAAACTTCCAGAAGGTTACTATCTTGCAACATCCGATAATATTCAAGGTCTTATTGCCCAAGGCAGGACTATTGCAGAGACAATAGAAATTGCAAAGGATGTTGCCAAAAAGCTAATTGAGGCTCAGGAAGATCAGATCCCTAATTTATTAATTTTTAATGATAGCTTTGATTATCCATTAGTAATAGGAGTTTAAGATGGGCCGTCTTTCCGGATACAGGTATAGGGAAATAATTAAGATATTAAAGCTATTTGGTTTTGAGTTTCATAGACAAGCAGCCGGCAGCCATGAAATTTGGCATAATTTAAATACAAAAAGATTCACTACAATACCTAATCATTCTGGTGATATGCCTGAAGGAACACTACGCGCAATTTTAAAACAGGCTGATATTGAAGTTGATGATTTTGTTAAAATGAAATAATCCACACAAGCCGCAACCCAAAAGGGAAACTGAAAGCCAGGAAGAAGCAGGTGTTCATTTGTTTCTTTGTTGCTTTGTAGCCTATAAAAAGGCATTGCCACCAAGGCGCAAAGGCGCGAAGGGTTTGCTTATATTTCTTCGCGTCTTTGCGTCTTTGTGGCCATGTTTATAGAGGCGGCACACCAATCTCATTTCCCATCTTCAGTCAAAAATTTCTCCTTCAAATAGTTCGCCGTATAACTTTCTTTCACCTTCAGCAAATCTTCCGGTAAGCCTGCAAATACAAGGTTTCCTCCACTGGCGCCGGCTTCTGCTCCCAAATCAATAATCCAATCGGCACATTTAATGATATCCATATTATGTTCAATTACAATGATGGTATGACCCTGATCCAATAAAGCATAAAATGAATTTAAGAGTTTTTTGATATCGTTGAAGTGCAAACCTGTGGTAGGTTCATCAAAAATAAACAATACAGGATCACTGTTTTTGCCTTTCCCCAGAAAGGAGGCCAGTTTCACTCTTTGTGCTTCGCCACCACTCAAGGTATTGGAGGATTGACCTAATTTGATATACCCCAATCCAACTTCCTGCAAGGGGCCTAATTTATTGGCTAATGGTTTCTCTTCTTCAAAGAAAAGAATGGCTTCATCAATGCTCAGTTCCAATACATCACTGATGCTTTTGTGTTTGTATTGTGCGTCTCTCACTTCTTCTTTAAACCGCGTTCCTTTGCATTCCTCACATAACAAATGCACATCAGCCATAAACTGCATTTCTATGGTTATTTCGCCTTCTCCCTGGCAGGTTTCGCATCTTCCGCCGTCTACATTAAAACTAAAATGCTGGGGTTTGTATCCGCGCGTTTTCGAAAGAGGTAAATTGGCATATAATTCACGTATGGCGTCATAAGCTTTGATATAGGTGACCGGATTGGATCGCGAAGATTTCCCGATTGGATTCTGGTCAACAAATTCTATTTGCTGCACCGATTTTAAGTTGCCTTCCAGTTTGTCAAAAATACCGGTCTTTTCTCCGCTGTAATTGCCAATCATTTTTTGCAGGGCAGGGTAGAAGATGCTTTTTACCAAAGTAGTCTTGCCGCTTCCGCTAACACCGGTTACAACCGTTAACACATGCAGGGGGAATTTTACATCAAAGCCTTTTAAGTTATTCTGACGTGCCCCTTTTACTTCTATGTATTGCGTCCATTTTCTCCTTCGTTGCGGGATATCAATTTTTTCTTCCTGCTTTAAATACCTGCCGGTTAAACTTTTTGGATTATTTTTCAATTCCTTCAAGGTTCCGCTTGCTACAATTTCTCCACCATGAATACCCGCCAACGGACCCATGTCTACAATTTGATCGGCCTGTTCCATGATATCCTGATCGTGTTCAACAATGATTACCGTATTGCCAATATCACGCAGGGATTTTAAAACTTCAATCAGCTTTTCCGTATCCCGGCTATGCAGGCCAATGCTGGGTTCATCCAGAATATACAAAGAGCCAACGAGGCTTGAACCCAATGAAGTTGCCAGGTTGATGCGTTGTGTTTCGCCTCCGCTTAAGGTATTGGATAAGCGGTTAAGCGAGAGGTAGCCTAAACCAACTTTCTTCAGGAAATCCAGACGGGTTGAGATTTCCGTAAGAATGCGTGATGCAATTTTTTGCTGTGCTTCACGCAAGGTTAGTTGATTAAAATAATGACAACAATCATCAATACTCATCAATAAAATATCTGTTAGGGATTTCCGCTCATCCTTTTCTGTAGAATGATGATTTTCTTTAAAATGCGACGGCGTAATTTTTACATAGGCACTGTCTTTTCTGAGTCGGGTTCCTTTACAATCCGGGCAAACCGTTTTTCCCCTGTACCGGGCCAGCATTACGCGATATTGTATTTTATAGGTATTGCGTTCAAGCTCTTTAAAAAATCCATTTATTCCGTTCCAGTTGGAGTCACCCTGCCAAAGAAAATCTAATTGTTTTCTGTTTAACTCATGATAGGGTTTATGGATAGGAAAATCATTTTTTCGGCTCAGGGACACAAAATTAACTTTCCATTCCTGCATTTTTTCTCCTCTCCAGGGAACGATGGCATCTTCATAGACACTCAATCCTTTGTCGGGAACCACCAGATCTTCATCAATACCAATTACATTGCCAAAACCTTCGCAGGTTTTACAGGCTCCATAGGGATTATTAAAGCTGAAAAAGTTGCTTATTGGCTCTTCAAATAGTATTCCATCCATTTCAAAACGGTTGTTAAATTCATAAAACGACCTTTTCGAATCTTCCATAATTTCTAATACAATTTCACCATGTCCCTCATAAAATGCCGTTTGGATGGAATCATTAACCCGGTTGGAAAAATCTTCATCATCAGGTACAATAGAAAAACGATCTACCAATAAGTACAATTTATCGGCCTTTGTTGCCTTTGATAGGGATTCCTCTTTCTTTTTTGAAGGCTTCTTTTTATTTTCTTCCTGAAAAGTATTGAGGTAATCCTCAATCGATTTAATTTCATCCTTTATAAAAACCCTTGAAAACCCATTTTGTAAATGTAACTCAAGTTCTTTCTTTAAAACCTCACCTGTTCCACGCGTTTGAACCAGCAAAAATATTTTGGTTCCTTCGGCAAAACGGAATATAAAATCGGAAACAGACTCAACGGTGTCCCGTTTTACTTCTTTTCCGGAAACAGGTGAGTAGGTTATTCCAACCCGGGCAAACAAGAGTTTTAGATAATCATATATTTCGGTGCTGGTAGCTACCGTACTTCGCGGGTTACGTGTATTTACTTTTTGTTCGATGGCAATGGAAGGGGATATGCCATGAATAAAATCCACATCCGGTTTATTCATTTTGCCCAAAAACTGACGGGCGTATGCCGACAAACTTTCCACATACCGTCTTTGCCCTTCAGCATATAAGGTATCAAAAACAAGGCTGCTTTTCCCGCTTCCCGATACACCTGTAACCACAGTAAGTTTATTGCGTTCAAACCTTACATCCACATTTTTTAAATTGTGCATACGTGCACCTTTTATAAAAATATCTTTATCTTGCATTTCAAATGAATAAATCGATTACCGAAAACGGAATCCGTGCAAGTTTACAAAAAACATGCGTGCTAATTTGTATGGGTATCATTTTTTTTGCGAACTATTCAGTGTCAATGGCTCAATCTGTTTCTATTTCTGCCGGACCCAGTTTACCCTATGATATTTACGGAAGCGCCGATTTTACAAAAAGTGCTCCGGGAATGGCCAAAACGGGTTATACTGTATCCGTTATTTTTGATGATAACCGAAAAGGCCGAATTTTTAGTCCTTTTATTCAGTACACCTATAATAATAATAAAATAGATGAAGCAGCGGCGGATAAATTTTACAAATTTATTGACCCGGCAATAAAAGGATTTCAGGCCTTTAAACCCTGGAATCAGTCCATCATACTCATTGGCCCACGTTATAATTATTTCGGAGAGAATTTTGATTTGTTTGTAAAGGGAGGCATAGGGATGGGATGGTTGAGTACATTCGGATACAATGTCCTTCACGATTCAATTGGTGTAATTAAATACAATATTTTAAACGTAAATGCACTTGCATATTCAGTTGGATTGGGGACTCATATTTATGTGAATACCAGTGTATCTTTATGTTTAGGTTATGAATATTATTATGCCAGGGCAAATTATGGGTACGAGAAATATTCGGATATCAATGGCAAAACAATACTTTCAACTGTGCCCGTTAAGGTTGATGTACCCTTAAATTATGGCAATTTTTATTTGGGTCTGAGATTTCTTTTGAAAAGAAATTTAGAAAAAAAATAAATAATTTTTTTTGATTTATGCTTGGATATTAAAAATCTTTCCTTATATTCGTTTTACCAAATTCAAACAACTACAAAAAAATATATAGCTTATAGGTAAAAAATTCTACACTAATATCCGCTTTGGTTTAACCCTTAAATTTTAAAACCATGAACATGCAGAAAATTAGTGACCAGGAATTGGTGAAGCTATATCAATCCGGCACACAAGCTGCTTTAGAAGAACTTATCAAACGCCACAAAAGGAGTATTTTCTCTGCTATCAATTTGTTGGTAAGAGACAGGCCTTTGGCTGAAGACATTTTTCAGGAAACTTTCATTAAGATCATCCACACCCTGCGTTCTGGTCATTATAACGAGGAAGGGAAATTTGCCGGTTGGGCTGTGCGGGTTGGTCGTAATCTTACGATTGATTACATACGTAAAATGAAGCGGGATGTGACCATTACCGATAGTCAGGGAAACGGCATTTTCGATTATTTAATCATTGCCGAAGAGAGCAAAGAGGATAAAATGATCAAGCTTCAATCTGAAAGTCAATTAAGGAATTTAATCAAGCTTCTGCCTGAAGAGCAAAAAGAAGTTCTTATCATGCGTCATTGGGGTGATATGAGCTTTAAAGAAATTGCCGATAAAACAGGGGTAAGTATAAACACCGCTTTAGGACGTATGAGATATGCATTAAACAATTTACGAAAGATGATGGTTGCCAAAGGAGTTCAGATTTAGGCAGGAATTTCTTGCCCGCGCGTTTCTTTGCAACTTTTTTTTAACCCTTAATTAAAAACTGTTATGAAAACAAAAGTAGCAAAAACAGCAGTGTTATTGGTGGTACTGATAGCACTTTATTCTTTCGATGTTCCAAAAGGCTGGTACAAAGCGGGAAGTTCACCCGAATTCTATGAAATCGGTATTGAAAAAGGGGCCGGAATTGACGGTACGAACGCGGCAACAATAAAATCAGTTGCGAATCGTGTAAGAGGGTTTGGCACGCTGGTACAAAACATTCAACCGGGTAATTATGCCGGAAAAAGAATTCGGATGTCCGGCTATATTAAAACAGATCAGGTAAATGGATGGGCTGGTTTCTGGTTACGGATCGATCAGGAAAACTCTTCTGTTCCTTTAGCTTTTGATAATATGAGCAATCGGAAAATTATGGGTTCAACCGAATGGATAAAATGTGAAATTATTGTTGATGTGCCTAAAAAGGCCAATAATATCGCATATGGAGCATTGTTAAGTGGCAGCGGACAATTGTGGTTTGATAACCTTTCTTTTGAGGTGGTTGATAACAAAGTAGTTACTACTGTTCCATACCGAAAAGACAATTTGCCTCATAATGAGCCAACTAACCTTGCTTTTGAGCTTGAATAGTTAATTTTTTAAGCAGGTCAAAATAAAAAATATCATAGCTGCGTTTTACTTGTATAACTTGTAAAACCAGCTTATGATAAAAATATACACTGAAAACGACCTGCTTCTCTATTTATACAAAGATTTATCAGAAAATGAAACCGCTTTTATCAAGGCAGAACTTTCTGAAAACAGCGATTTGTATGAAAGTTATTTGCAGTTAAAAAGCGGGATTGAGGCATTAGATGCTTTTTCTGAAGAACCTTCACCAACCAGCGTTAACCTGATTTTAGAATACGCAACGAAATTAAAAAATTCCGAAATGGAAATCGTTTAGTTTTAACGTTTAAAACGCAAACGCATTCCCAATTGTTCTTCATCAATCATTCCATTTTTATAGGCACAGTGGCCATTGATAAAGGTATGCGTAATTACGGAATCGAATTGCTGACCTTCAAACGGACTCCAGGCACATTTATAGAGAATATTGTTTTTTGTGACGGTATAATTTTGGTTTAAATCAACCAAAACAAGGTCGGCATAAAATCCTTCTCTGATAAAACCACGACGGTCTATTTCAAATAGTATGGCCACATGGTGAGCTGTCTTTTCAGCAATTTTTTCCAGTGATATTTTGCCATATTTATAAAGTTGTAATAAGGCATTAAAACTATGCTGTACCAAGGGTCCGCCTGAGGGCGCATTCAGATAAGACAATAATTTTTCTTCATAAGTGTGAGGAGCATGATCCGTAGCTATTATATCAATTCGGTTATCCATAACGGCCTGTAAAAGTGCCTCCCGGTCACCGGATTTTTTAATGCTGGGATTCCACTTTATTAAATTCCCTTTGCTTGCATAGTCTTCTTCGCTAAACCAAAGATGGTGAATGCAGGCTTCGGCTGTAATTTTTTTTTCGGATAAAGGGATATTATTATCAAACAGTTCAAGTTCTCTTGCTGTACTTATGTGTAAAACATGAAGCCGGGTATGATGCTTTTTAGCCAACGAAACAGCAAAAGAAGAAGATTGAAAACAGGCTTCTTCACTTCTGATCAAAGGATGCAGTTCATTGCTTAAATTATCGCCATATTTTTCGATGAAACCTGCTAAATTTTGCTTTATCAGAAGGTCGGATTCACAATGTGTTGCAATGAGCATTTTTACATTCCTGAAGATATTATCCAATATTTTTGGATCATCAACCAGCATATCGCCAGTGCTTGAACCCATAAATATTTTTATTCCACAAATATTCGATGGATCAAGCTTAAACAGCTCTCCTAAATTGTGATTGGTGGTGCCCATATAAAAGCTGTAGTTAGCCATAGAACATTGGGCTGCACGAGCATATTTTTCTTCCAGTAAATCCAGGGTTATTGCTGCCGGAATGGTATTGGGCATTTCCATATAGGAGGTTATTCCACCGGCTACAGCGGCTTTCGATTCAGTGTAAATATCTCCTTTATGAGTCAGGCCGGGTTCTCTAAAATGTACCTGATCATCAATTAAGCCGGGAAAAAGGTATTTACCTTTGGCATCAATTGTTTCATCAGCCTGCATCGAAATTCCCTTTCTTTCAACTTTTGCAATGAAGCTTCCTTCAATCAATACGTCGGCAGGGTAAATCTCACCTTCATTTACCAATGTTGCATTTTTTATCAGAGTCGTTTTCATTTTGTTGCGAACTTACTACATTTGAACAGATATGAGATATATCAATAAACTTTTAGAATGAATTTACCTATTTTTATTGGCCGGATATTTGGAACCGGTTCTACACGAAATGAAATAAAATATTTATGAATAGCTATATAGAAATTATTTTACGCAGCGGAGCCGTTTACATTTTTATGATTATTGCCGTCAGGATTTTTGGTAAAAAGGAATTGTCTCAATTAAATATTACCGATTTAATTCTGATTTTACTTATCAGCAATGCGGTACAAAACGCCATGGTTGGACCCGATACCTCTCTTCAGGGAGGTTTGATGGCTGCATTTACTTTGTTTTGCATGAACTATATCATCAAAAAAGTAATTTTTAAAAACCCGCGTTTGGAAAAGCTTTTTGAGGGAGAGGCTACTGTATTAGTCTATAAAGGAAAGGTAAATGAGGTGAACCTAAAAAATGAAAATATAAGTATTTCCGAGCTCAATGCAGCAATCAGAGAGCATGGCGTGATGAGCATTGATGATGTTGCATTGGCGATGTTTGAACAGGATGGGAATATCAGTGTGGTAAGTAATGAATTCAAACACCAAAGTTTCCATAAGCCAAAAAAAGGTTTGCATACAAAGTTGAAAAGGATTTAATTATTATTTATATCATTGCGTGATGAATAAAACAGATATTATAAATTGTTACGAAAGTATTAAACCTTATATTCATAAAACTCCGGTATTGACTTCTCAGTGGATTAACAAATTTTGCGGCGTAGATTTATTCTTTAAATGTGAGAATTTTCAAAAAATGGGCGCATTTAAAATGAGAGGTGCCACCAATGCCATCTTAAATCTGGCCAATTTTGAGAAAAAGAACGGAGTCGTTACCCATTCGTCCGGTAATTTTGCACAGGCTTTGTCGTTGGCCGCCAGAAACATTGGAGCAAGGGCTTATATTGTTATGCCTGAAAATGCTCCCTGGGTTAAAAAAGAAGCGGTTATCGGATATGGAGGTATTATCATTGAATGCGGAAATGACCCCTTAGACCGGGAGGAAATGGCTCGCAAAATTGAACTGGAAACCGGCGCAACTTTTATTCATCCTTCCAATAACCTGGATGTAATCATTGGAAATGCAACAGCTTGCATGGAATTACTGGAGGACTATCCTGATATTGATTCCATTATAGTTCCGGTAGGTGGTGGAGGCTTATTGGCCGGCACTGCCTTAGCTGCCCATTTTTTTGGATCAGATTGTAAAGCCTATGGTGCTGAACCCAGTGCGGTTGACGATGCATACAGGTCATTCCTATCAGGTAAAATTGAGCATAATTCTTCAACCGATACCATTGCAGATGGATTGAAAACGCAGTTAGGAGACATCAATTTCCCTATTATCCAAAAATATGTTAGGGCGATCATCAGGGTAAGTGAAGATGAAATTTTATTTGCGATGAAACTCTTATTAGAGCGCATGAAAATTGTGGTAGAGCCTTCAGCTGCGGTTGCTTTGGCCGCTTTTATAAACAGGAAAGACGACTTTATTAAACAAAAAGTTGGAATTATATTATCAGGCGGAAACGTTGACATCAGTAATTTGCCTTTTAAAATTTAGGCTGAATGTTAACTTATATCTGCTTTTTAAGAGGTATTAATGTGGGTGGTAAGAACCCAATTAAAATGGCCGATCTCAAAGACATCTTTACGACCCTTGGTTTCAAAAATGTGCAGACGTATATTCAGAGTGGAAACATTGTTTTTCAGGCAAAAAAAACATCGCTGTTAAGTTTGGAACAAAAAATTTCAAAGAGAATAGTTGCTGATTTTGGGTTTGAAATTCAGGTTATGGTAAAAGATATTTCCGAAATAAAAGAAATAGTTAAAGGAAATCCTTTTGTAGAAAACAAAAGTTTAGATCAATCCAAACTTCATGTAACTTTTTTATCAGAGATACCGGATGTTGAACAGATAATAAAAATTAGTGAGGGAGACTACGGTGATGATGAAATGATATGCATTCACAAATCAATCTATCTATACTGCCCGCATGGATATGGAAACACCAAACTGACGAATGGTTTTTTCGAGAAAAAATTGAAGTTGTATGCGACCACAAGAAACTGGAAAACAACGAATCACTTGCTAGAAATCGCACAATTAATTGAGGCTTAGAATAAAAAGCCAATACTTAAACCGGCTCTGGCTCCATAATTTTTAAGAATAGCGTCATCCAATGTTGCCCGATCCGGGAATGTGGTTGGATAAGTACCAGCAGGTGCGTTTGTTTTTTTAAACATTTGAATGGAATAAACCGGACCCAGGTACATATCGAGCAGGATTCTGTTTTTGAATGTATTCTGGAAGCCAATTAAAAAGCCCAAACCTGTGGAAATGCAGCTTTCATGGTAGGAGGATCCGGATGTGTAAATGTATTTACCCTGATTGTAATCATAATAACCACCCCCATTAATCGCCACTGTTGAATTGAAATTAATGGTTCTTGAAAAGGGTTGAATATAACTACCCATGCCATGGGTTCCACTCAATAAATAACGGTATTCTATTGTAAATGCCTGAGAGGTTATGGTGAATTTATTGGAACTATAGGTAAATTCATTCATGGTGGAAATTCCAAGCTGAATGGCTTTTTCTTCATTCAGATAACGGGTATAAAACAGCGTAAACGTTTGAATGAATGGACTGATTAAACTCATTTTCAATGAATTTTTTTTATCAAAAACAGGAGTATTAACCGGATTCTCCTGATCTTTTATACTATTATCGGTAGAGAGGTTTTTGTTAATGGTTGTAGCACTCTGTTTATCTTCTTTTGGGATATATAAAGTTTGTGCAAAACTATTAGATGTAATCAGAATGCTGATGACCAATATTATATTTTTCATTTTTGTGTTCATTTTACTTTCTATGGTTAATATTTATTTCTTTTAGGTTCTTCTTGAAAACAAAATAAATAACAGGGTTTTCAAAAAGGTGTTCGTTCATTATTTTTCAAGTCCCTTGTTGTAGATTTGAATGGCTCTGTCGGTATGCTGTTTTGCCTGAAACTTAACCGTGGTGCCTGCTATAACAGAAGCAAGTGCGGCGGCAGTTCCCACTATACCTAAATACTCGTATTCATTCATACCCGAATTATAAGAGGAATAATCCAATATCCCAATAAAAAGCACGAAAGGGCTGATGGATCCGATAACAATACCCGAAATAATCAATCCGCTTCCAAATCGTTCGGATGATTTGGTTAATTTCATTTCGGCAATGGCGGCATGGTTTTTTGATTCGAGAATAATCCCTTCAACAGATTCTTTGCCTAACCATACTCCATTTTGATAATACCTAAATCCTCTTTTTTCAATTATATTATTATTTGAAGACTCGTTGTAACGGTTTTTAGAATCTGGTACAGGACCCGAATTGAATACTTCCTTGATTCCATTGGCATATTTTATCATAAAAACATCCGCCTTTGGTATGATGTATAAAAGGTTTTCAAGGGTGTCGAAATAGTTGAAAATAATATCAGTAGCATTAATTTCCGAAACTTTCACCCGTAATTCCTCTCCATTTTTTTTATAGAGGATATCCTGAGCATCGGAACAAGTAATCGAAAAAAACCAGATAACAAGCAAAAAAAGAATTTGTTTCATATTTTAAAATGAGATTTTGTATCCATTCAAAGTTAGGGATTAAAACAATTAATCGTTAGGATTTATTGTAAAGTTTGATGGCTTTTTCAAGGTGCATTTTAAAATGACTGTTCGACTTTATAGATAAAGACAGGAGCGTTCCACCCCCTAAGATGCCTATAACTCCCAATCCGGTCAGGAAGACGCCTTCATTAATATCATAAGAACCGTATGATGCAGTTTCTAAACCATTGATAAGAAAACCAAGACCTGCATAGGCAAGGGGAAAAGAGGAATATAAAAAAATGCTTCGCAATTTCTTTTGTCTTCTGGCTATTTCTAATTCTATTATAGCAGCGTGATTATTACTTGTTTCGATCATGTTGAATAAAACGCTATAACCTATTCTTCTTTTTTGGTGATAATATTTCCCTGCCTTTATTTCAATCCTGTTTTTTGCGGAAAGACCCTGATTATCATTATAATTTTCATCCTTATTTATATCAAAAACCTCCTTTACCCCATTGCTAAATTTAATCATGAATACTTCTGATTTCGAAATGATATATAGCGGTCCGGAAAGGCTGTCGGAATAAATAAAAATAATATCAATTTGGTTAATTTCTGTTACTTTTACTTTCAGTTCATCCCCGTTTTTTTTAATAAGGATATCCTGGCCTTTGGAAATCAGCGGAGAAACAAAAAACAGAATACTGAAAAACGAGAAGAATATGAATTTTTTATAGGTTTTTACCATTTACAATAATAAGAAATGATTTTTTAATAATCTCCGGATCCTGTAAAAATAGATTAAATTGGAGCCCCAAAAAATGCACTAATTATTAGAAAAATCGTGTCTGAAAACTTTGCCACATTCATAGATGTTATTATTCCTTTGCACCTCAATCAGGTTTATACCTATCGTGTGCCCAAAGAATGGGAGCAGGAACTGGCTATTGGGAAAAGAGTGGCAGTACAGTTTGGAAGCAAAAAGGCTTATTCAGCCCTGATCTATCATATTCATTACCAGCCCCCGTTAAAATATGAGGCAAAATATATTTATTCGGTCATTGATGAGGCGCCCGTTGTTGAACCCATTCATTTAAAATTTTGGGAATGGCTCAGTAACTATTATTTATGTAGCCTGGGAGAGGTAATGAATGCAGCTTTACCGGCCGCGCTGAAGCTTGAAAGTGAAACAAAAATTGTTGCTCATCCTTCTTTTGAACCGGGTTCTGTTGAACTGGATGATCGGGAGTATTTAATATGGGAAGCCATTGAAGTAAGGCATGTTTTAACTTTGCAGGAAATAAGTGAAATTATTCAACTCAAGAATGTATTTCCACTGGTAAAAAGTATGGCTGTAAAAGGTGCCATCCTGATTAAAGAAGATTTGGAAGAAGCCTATAAAGAAAAAGTGCTGATCTGTTACAAATTCAATGAGGCCTATTCAAACGAAAAAGCCCTGGAAAATTTGTTTGCCAAACTGGAAAAACAGGAGAAACAATTAAACCTTTTGATGGCCTTTCTTCATTTACAACCTGAAAACGCTCATATCGACAAGGCATTGTTATTAAGAACTGCAAATGTTTCACTATCAACCTTAAATACATTTCTTAAAAAAGGAATTTTAGAAACCTATTCGATCACCGTTGACCGGATCAAAATTGAAGCCATTCCTAAAGAAGATTTTATTTTGAACCCAGATCAGGAGGAGGCTTTTCTGAAAATAAAGGAATCCTTTATCAGTAAAGATATTACTCTGCTACAGGGAGTAACCGGCAGTGGTAAAACACATGTGTATGTGCGGCTCATAGAAGAGATTCTGGCTCAGGGTAAACAGGTATTATTTTTATTGCCTGAAATTGCACTTACTTCTCAAATTGTTCACCGCGTAAGAAAATATTTTGGCGATCAGTGTATTTCTTATCATTCAAAATATGGCGATAACGAAAAGGTTGAAATATGGCAACAGGTGAAACAAGGAAAATATAAAGTGATTATTGGTGCAAGAAGTGCAGTGTTTTTGCCTTTTCAAAACCTGGGTTTAACCATTGTTGATGAAGAACATGAATCGAGTTTTAAGCAAAATGATCCTGCACCCCGTTACCATGCACGCGATGCTGCCATGATGCTTTCCCGTATTTGGGGCTGCCATACCATACTGGGTTCCGCCACACCGGCATTCGAAACTTTTTATCAGGCTCAAAAGGGAAAATACGCCTGGGTAGTGCTTGATAAGCGTTTTGGAGATGTGGCCATGCCCATCATCGAAACCTGCAACCTTACTGAAGAAAAAAGAACCAAAAAGATGGTTCAGGAAAACATTTCTTCCGCACTGTTTAATGCCATTAAAGATGCCCTGGAAAAAGAGGAACAGGTCATTTTATTTCAGAACAGGAGGGGATATGCACCTGTACTCACCTGTAATGTTTGTGCCTGGGTACCCAAATGCAAAAATTGCGATATCAGTTTAACGTATCATAAATTTATTGATTCCTTAAAATGTCATTATTGTGGTTATACCCAAAAACTGCCCAATACCTGTGGAGCTTGCGGTTCCACGCATTTAACATTAAAAGGAGTAGGTACCGAAAAAATTGAAGATGAATTGCACCGGTTATTACCCTTAGCCCGAATAGCAAGATTAGATTTAGATGCCGTTAAAACCAAATTCGGTCACGAAAAAATTATCAGAAGCTTTGAGGAAAAACAATTTGATATTTTGGTAGGAACTCAAATGCTCAGCAAGGGTTTAGATTTTGAACATGTAAGCCTGGTAGGCGTTATCAATGCCGATGCTTTACTGGCGTTTCCTGATTTCAGGGCGCATGAGCGGGCCTTTCAACTATTACTTCAGGTAAGTGGAAGAGCAGGTAGAAAACACCAGCAGGGCAAGGTAATCATACAAAGCAGCACTCCGAATCATTTTGTGTTGCAGGCGGTAATCCATCATCAATATGAGGCTTTGCTTGAACGCGAGTTAGATGAACGTCAGAAATATGCATACCCTCCTTATTTCAGGCTTATTAAAATAATTCTAAAACACAAAGATTATCAATTAGTGGATCGGGCTGCTGCACATTTAAAGGAGATCTTTTTGCAAAAAGGAAAAATTATTTTACTCGGACCTGAAAGTCCGCATGTAGGCAGAATCCGCAATCAGTACCTCAAAGAAATGCTCATAAAAATAAAAAGAAATGATTCGGATCTGGTTGCTGTTAAACAGCATATAGCACGGAGTATGGAATTACTAAAAGAAGACAAATTATTCCGCAGTGTTACGGTTTATGCGGATGTGGATCCGGTTTAACGAAGCTTATCTGAAGACAATAAGCAGTTGATTGGTTATTCGTGACCGAATTGAATTTATGATCTATTTTGTTGAAAAAAAAAGGCTGCCTTTCATTGGCAGCCTTTTCATTGGATTAATTAATCTGGTTTAAAATTTCAATAACAAATTTGTTTTAATACCATGTCCGATGGCAGCATTTTCAAAAATAGCAAACCCAAACATATAAGTTTTGCTAACATCATACTGAACATCATTAATTGCATCTGTTGTGGTCAGGGCACGTTTTATTTCAATTACCCAACCGGTTCCGGTATGTTTAGCCAAACAGGTAATATCTCCGCGACTTCCAACAAAAGCACCCGCATTGGTTACACTTGGAAATCTTTTTGCGCCGGTACCTGCATTATAACCTGCATCGCTTGTTGGATCAATGGTTCCACCTGAATAAGTAAGTACTCCATTGGTTGAAACAGCAGTAATAAGTTTAGCAGTTCCATTATCAATATCTGTCTGTGCAATAGATGAGTAGTCGGTTTTATTTGGAATTACATATTTAGGTACGGTAACCATTTTAGTAGTATCTCCGCCAAGTGGCAGGGATATTATATTATCAGAATATCCACCGGCTGTTTTAGCATCTGATCCTCTGCCTCCTTCTTTCTTTTCAGTAGCAGTAGGATTATTTACATCAACGATGGCGATGCATTTTTGATCGTCAACCTGATTATTTACACCCGTGCGTACTCTTTTCCAATGCCATAAATCTATAACTTCACCGGTTGCAGAATAGTGTTTTGTAGTAGTAGTGTATCCAAGTGTTTGATTAACACCATGGCATGTTGAATAACATGTATTTGTAGTAAAATCTGCTGCTGCAGTATTTGTAGGCCACATAAAAGCAAATTTATCTTCATAGTATTTATCGGTAGCCGAAGTTGCAAATTTGTTTTGTTGTTTCCAAAGTTTTGTTACAGCATCAAAATACCAGGATTCACGGTCAACACTTTCTTTTGGATCAGCGTATTCAACTAAAAAATACACATTACTGGCATCATACATGGAACGCATGGTAAAAGAATATTTCTCACCGGTAAAGAAAGCGAAATCAGTCAGGTTTGGAACCGATGCTGTTCCTGTTAATTTATTACAGTTTGCCCATGCGGCATCTACGGTTCCATCTAATGTAGGTGCCGTGGTAACTTTTAAGGAGGTCAATTCTGTGGTACTTGTAGTTGGTGTAACAATTGGATCAACGATCTTTTTTTCATCTTTTTTACAACCTACCCAAAAAATTGAACCGATAGCAAATATTAATGCTATTTTTAATATATTTTTACTTTTCATTTTGTTATTATTTAATTATTATTTCTTAATTATCTATTTCGAATTATTATTACTGGATTGTTTTTGTTAATTGGAGGTAATTAAATACCTGCCAATACAAGATAAATTTACGAAAATGGGGGAGCCCGTAATAATCGCAATCTACCGCTAATCAATTTAATAGGCGGAGATTTTGTTTTGAAATATTTAATGGAACTTATTGAGTATGGAATAACCAATTTTACTATAAAAGGAGAAATAGTAACAAAAACAAAAGATGGACTTATCAGGATACGTTGTTTGTATAGAATTACCAGGATATTATCTAAAATACCATCTTCATCGCTCTTTTCGTTACTGTTATTGGTATTATTGTTGTGCGTGTTATCTAATAATATCTTTACTTTTTGCGTATTTCCTTCGGGATGGTAATGTGGAATTATTTCGTGGAACATAATGACTGACCACAAAAAGATTAATAACGTACTAAAATAAATTGATTTGGTAATCATTTCTGATTAAAAAGAATATTAATATGAATGCGGCAAAGGTATTTTGTTGGGCAGGGCAATTTTATGACGCTTATTGGCTTTTAAGGTGATATTAATCACAAACATTAATGTGATTATAATCATATAAAATTAATGCTATTTTAATCAATAATTACATAGTCAGTAAATCGGGTTAATAACAATCCTGCTATTTGATCCAAAATTTGGATTCATCGAATGCCTGTGTTTGTCTTTATATTGTTGTACTTCGATCGGGCGGAAAATGGCCGGTAATATTTACATTACCTGAGCTGTCCATTGCCTGACAGGTGCCGGCATCATAGGCATTACTTCCAACGCTTTTTGCCCATTCGTAATTTTGGGCAAAAGAAATGTTCATTGAAAACAAAAAAAATAGTACCAAATTGATTTTTTTCATCACATTAATTTTTTACAATTATTAAACGATTAATATTCTTGTCCGATAAAGATAAATATTTAAGACTTGGGTATCTTTCTTCTGTTTCAAAGTAAATAGGTCTGATGTTTATTACATTACAACCTGATTTTATTCGACAAAAGTAGTATTTTCTAATTTGTATCCTTCCATTTTACCGAATTATTGAAAATTTATCGGAAATATTTTGTTAGGATTTTCGATCCTGTTAATGGGTTAACCGGAAAAATATATATTTTAGTATTTAATATTTGATGAAATTATTCTATGTATCGTATAATAAATAGTTATTTTTCATTACCCTTGTATTGGCTTTGACCATTAAAAACATTTTGTTAGAGTGGAGATCAGAAACCAGAAAAAAATCATGGCGGTACCGAAAAGCCAAATGAGTTGAAAATAATTGACAATAACTATATCATTAAAATGAAAACAAAAATTACTAAATTGGTAGCAATCACCTGGTTTGGCCTAATGGGTTGGAGTATTAATTCGGGTGCTCAGGCATTATTTAAAGACCTCAATCCTGGGGCTAATTTTGTTTCACAACCAGACCAATTTATGGAGGTAAACGGAATAATGTATTTTCATACGAATGCCGGAAATTCAGGAGCTTATTGGCATGCCTTATGGAAATCGGATGGAACGGCAGCAAATACAGTGGTTTTAAAAGACAGTATTATATCCTCGGCTATTGGGGGGGTGGTTACTTTGCGAGCGGGTGTGAATGGGTTTTTATACTTTTCTGTGAATAAACAAGGGACTACCTCGGGCGATACCACGCACTTATGGAAAACCGACGGAAGCATTCCGGTTCTGGTTAAGACAATGCCACATCCCGGCTATCCTGGAACCGGAGGAGGATATCCCCAAAATTTTACAGTGGTGGGAAATAAATTGTTTTTTGATATGTGGCAATATAACGGACGCGAACTTTGGGTGACTGATGGCACTGCGGGTGGAACTCAGGAGGTGATTGATTTGAATCCGGGAAACAATGGAGGAACATTAAAATATGGTGGATCGGAAGGAAAACCAATGGTTGCTTTTAAAGGGAAAGTGTATTTCTCAGCCGGCACCACGCTGGGCTTGTATCAGCTTTACTCAAGTGATGGTACAGCAGGTGGAACTACACTGGTAAAAGCAGGAATCACCAATCCCGGAAACTTCATTGTTTATCAAAACGAATTATATTTTGGAACGAATAGTGCAACCGGGATTTGGAAAACGGATGGTACAGCTGCCGGCACGTTGAAAATTACAGATACCGCTTTTAACAAAGCCACTATTTTTGCAAACAAAATGTTTTTTACTACCAATGGAAAGCTATGGAAGAGTGATGGAACGGCCTCAGGAACAACCTTAGTAATGGACTCAGCGGGACAGGTTATCGGTGCGAACAACAATTTCCTTTTTACTTTATATATGAAATCCCTTACTGTACCGCCTTATTCTGAAATGCGTTACTGGAAGTCGGATGGTACTGCCACAGGAACTGTGCGGGTTTCAGACAGTCTGGGTGTGCACGCTTCTTTTATTGTTTTAAATAATAAAATGTACACTGGATTTACCATGTCAGGATCCACTCAAATCAAAGGTTTTTGGGAAACGGATGGTACAGAAGCAGGAACAAAAAAATATCTTCCTTCCAGTTATCCCGGCAATCCTTTCATTTTCAAAAATACTGTTTTCTTTTCGAATAGCGATGTAGCTAATGGACTTGAATTGTGGTCGTATACACCAACAGGCACTGGACTACGCGAGTTAGTGAATACAAATGATTTTGTAAATATTTATCCTAATCCATCTTCGGGTTTAGTTAAAATTGAAGGAGACAATACTAAAAAATTCTCAATTCAGATTTTTAATTTATTAGGCGAAGAAATGAATCAACAGCTAAGCTCCAATGAAATAGATTTTACAAACGCTCCTAAAGGAATTTATTTTCTTCGGGTTAATGATGGGACGAAAGTTTATACCCGGAAAATTATTGTTCAGTAATTATTTTTTTTTAGGTTGACGGGTAAGAAATCAAGTGAGCGGACTATACGCTTTTTGCAAAATTATTTTATAAAAAATACCAAAAGACTTAACGTGATTTTTGGCAATGGAAGAATTGCTTACAAATTATTTCTATGAAGATTTTACTTCGCTACCTCAAAAAATATAAGGTTTTGGTATTGCTGGCTTTGATTTTAGCCTCACTGAATCAATTGTTCTCAATGATGGATCCCTACATATATGGAAAGATCATTGACCGGTTTGCCACCAAACCGCATGCCTATAACGAGTCAGGATTTGTTAACGGAATAGGTTTATTAGTTTTTGCCGGCATAGGAGTGGCCATGGCTAGCAGGATTGCGAAAGCCTTCCAGGATTATACGTTAAACCTAATTATACAAAAATTCGGTGCCGCCGTTTATACCGATGGTATCAAACATGCATTGCAATTACCCTTTCAGGAGTTTGAAGACCAACGCAGTGGTGAATTGTTAAATGTACTGCAAAAAGTTAGAACCGATTCCGAAAAATTCATTCTCAATTTCATCAATATCTTTTTTACATCTATTGTTGGGATTGTTTTTGTGATCATTTATGCCATTAGCGTACAGCCCTGGCTGATCCTGATTTATTTTGGAACCAGTATTTTATTGGCCGTTCTTACCAATTATTTATCCAAACGGGTTAAAAGGGTTCAGCAAAAGATAGTTCAGCAAACGCGTGTTCTGGCAGGTTCAACCACCGAATCCCTGCGAAATATCGAACTCATTAAAAGCCTTGGGTTAACCCATCAGGAAATTAAAAGGTTGAATCTTTCAACTCAAAAAATTCTAAAGTTGGAATTGGAGAAAGTTCGCGACATCCGGAGTATTAGTTTTATTCAGGGAACCATTGTGAATTTTCTGCGTCAAAGTATTTTGTTTTTGCTCCTTTACATGATTTTTAAAGACCAAATGAGCCTTGGGCAATTAATGACCTTGCAATTTTATTCGTTTTTCATTTTTGGCCCCATGCAGGAAATGGGGAATGTTATTTTGAGTTACCGTGAGGCGGAAGCTTCCTTGCAAAACTTTAACCAGATTATGGAAAAACCGCAGGAAGTGAAACCTGTAAATCCTGAACCCATCCATGAAATAAAGGAATTGTCGTTTGAAAAGGTAACGTTTAAACACAAAACTGCGCGTAATTCTGCACTCAACCAGATCAGCTTCAAAGCAAATAGCGGCGAAACCATCGCCTTTGTGGGGCCTTCCGGTTCGGGTAAAACCACGCTGGTAAAATTACTCGTAGGCTTGTATAAACCAGACGAAGGAGAAATAAAATACAATAACATCAATTCATTAGAGATCAATTTTGATGAATTGCGCCTTCAGATTGGATTTGTAACGCAGGATACGCAGCTATTTTCAGGTACCATCAAAGAGAATTTATTATTTGTGAATCCACGGGCTACGGATGAAGAAATTTTATTGGCTCTAAACCAATCTGCCTGCCAGGGTTTATTGGAAAGAAGCGATCACGGAATAAATAGCGTTATCGGTGAAGGCGGAATTAAAATTTCCGGGGGTGAAAAGCAACGCTTATCCATCGCGCGTGCATTATTGCGCAAACCCGGGTTATTGATTTTTGATGAGGCAACCTCTTCTCTTGATTCCATTACCGAAGAGGAGATTAGCAATACCATCAGGCAAATCAGTGCCAATAAATCACATGTAACCATTATGATTGCACACAGACTCTCAACCATTATGCACGCAGATCGAATCTTTGTTTTAGAAAAAGGCGACCTGGTTGAAACCGGAAAACACGAAGATTTGATTGCCGAGAAAGGCTTATACTACGCCATGTGGCGTCAGCAAATCGGAGAGCGGTAGGGGGGAATTAGTAATTAAGAATTTAGAATTAAGAATTTAGAATTTACGATTTTTGATTTACGATTGAACTGATTACTGTAGTTCGACAGGCTCACTATGACAGGCTCACTATGACATTTCGTAACTCATGTGAAGTAGTGATTTTGGCGAGTTAATTTTTTTGCTTTGCAAAAAAATTAACTCGCCAAAATCATTGCCAAATATAACGGGCTGGGGTGTCATCCTGAGCTTGCCGAAGGATCGGCTACCATTTATCCTGCGCTTTCCGTAATGGCTTCCCTGTATATTTTTTTTATCAAACCTTGTAAGACATTACCCGGTCCACATTCTATAAAATGAGTGGCACTATCCATTACCATGGCTTGAACCGATTGAGTCCATTTTACAGGAGCCGTTAATTGTGCAACCAGATTCTTTTTTATTTCATCCACTTCACTTACTGCAGTGGCTACATAGTTTTGATAAACAGGGCAAATTGGCGTACTAAAATTTGTAGCATGGATAGCAGCTTCGAGTTCAATTCGGGCAGGTTCCATTAGCGGGGAATGAAAGGCACCGCCAACAGGCAAAACCAAGGCACGCTTGGCTCCGGCAGCTTTCAATAATTCGCAGGCCTTATTTATACCCGCAATACTTCCCGAAATGACCAGCTGCCCCGGACAATTATAGTTGGCCGGAACCACAATATCATCGGTTATGGAAGCACAAATTTCTTCAACCCGGGAATCATCCAAACCTAAAACTGCTGCCATGGTGGATGGTTCCATTTCACAGGCTTTTTGCATCGCCATGGCTCTGGCATAAACTAATTTCAAGCCATCCTCAAAAGTTAAAGCCTTATTGGCAACCAGCGCTGAAAATTCGCCAAGGCTATGTCCTGCCACCATATCCGGATTAAAATCAGAAAGGGTTAGCGCTTTTATTACCGAATGAATGAAAATAGCAGGTTGGGTAACTTTGGTTTGTCTTAAATCTTCCTCAGTACCCGAAAACATTATATCCGTGATACGAAACCCAAGAATCTCATTAGCCTTTTCAAACAGTGCTTTAGCGGTCTCATTTGATTCATATAGGTCTTTTCCCATTCCTACAAATTGGGCACCCTGACCGGGGAAAACATAAGCTTTAAGCATGATTAAACAATTATTGGTTCAAAAAACAGAACGCGAATATAAATGGAATTGATTTCAATAATCAATAAAAACGCCTCCTTTTGTTTATTTTCGCTTCCTTTAAACAAATCTATGATAGTAGTAACAGGAGCTGAAGGCTTTATTGGCAGTTGTTTGGTGGGCTTTTTGAACCAACAGAACTTTAACGATTTGATATTGGTAGATGATTTTGATTCTGTTCAAAACAGAAACTTAAATCTACAGGGAAAGGTTTTCAAAGAAAAAATTGAACGAAAATTATTTTTTACCTGGATGGAAAGAAATGCGCATGAGGTGCAATTTATTTTTCACATAGGTGCGCGTACGGATACCACCGAAAAGGATGCAGATATTTTCAAAGAACTGAATCTGGATTTTAGCAAACGCATTTTTAACTATTGCGTTTTTGAGGGCATCCCGTTGGTTTATGCCTCGAGTGCCGCCACCTATGGAAATGGCGAAACCGGATATGACGATGATGAGATAAAACTGGATACCCTTAATCCGATGAACCTTTATGGAAAATCGAAAAATGATTTTGACAAATGGGTTTTGGCTCAAGCCAGACAACCCTATTTCTGGGCAGGCTTAAAGTTTTTTAATGTGTATGGCCCCAATGAATATCACAAACTCCGTATGGCAAGTGTGATCTTTCACGCCTACCATCAAATAAAAGAAACAGGGAAAGTAAAGCTCTTCAAATCTCATCTGGATGAATATAAAGACGGAGAACAAAAGCGTGATTTTATATACGTAAAAGACTTGTGTGAAGTTTGTCTTTTCCTGATGCATAACCGAAAAAACAGTGGTATTTATAACCTGGGTACCGGAAATGCAAGAACCTGGAATGACCTTGCCAAAAGCATCTTTTCTGCTTTGAATCTTCAAGCGCTTATTGAATATATTCCTATACCGGAAGATATCCGGGATACATACCAGTATTTTACCGAAGCCAATATGAGCAAATTAAGAACAATCGGTTATGAGCGTAGTTTTACTGATATTGAGGAGGGGGTGAAGGACTACGTTCAAAATTATTTAGAAAAGGGGAAATTTATTTAGATAAAAAATTGAAATCGCCGATTAAAATATTTCTGTGGTTGCTTGCAAGTTTGATTGCGCTAGGTTTGCTGTTAGTTGCTGAAACAGGTATTCTTCAAAATTCGGAGCGGCAAACGCTTAATTATTATGAACAGGCGCAGCGTACTTTCCACAGTAAAGAAATTGCCCAAAAGGCTTTGTTATCTAAACTTTCGATGGATACAACTATATTACATCGTAAGTGGGTTGAATACATCAACTTGTCGAAACAAGAAAATTTAAGTATTCATATTTTCAAAAATGATTCCTTAATAATCTGGACAGATAACACCATCAATTCTCAAAAGTACTTACCTGTTTTAACGAATGGATTTTATTATTTAAGTACCCATAACGGCTATTACCTGGTATCCTTTAAAAATACTGGAAACTATAAATTTGCTATTTTTTACCAAATCAAAACAAATTATAGCTATCAGAATCAATTTATTCAAAACCATTTTAACCCGGAACTTTCTTTTCTGGGATCGGCGTTGTTTAGCCCTTCTCCCATTAAGGATTTCACTGATCTAACGGATATTAGTGGCAAATACCTTTGCTCAATTCAAATATTCGGGGCTCCGAAAATTACCCCTTTGTGGTTAAGGATTTTTCTGATTCTGAATATCCTGCTGTGTATTGTTCTATTTCATTTCTTATCAATTTGGGTGGTAAAACGGAACTTTCTTTTGGGTTCAGCAATTTTTATTTTTTTAACACAGGCCGGTCACTGGTTTTTCTTAAAGTATCGCTTGCCTGTTTTTGTTTATAACCTCCGGCTTTTTAGTTCTGATATATACGCTTCGTCAACGTATAACCCTTCTCTTGGTGATTTTATTACGGCAGTAGCACTTTTACTCTGGTATTTGTATTTAATAAAACGTGTAAATTGGTTCAACCCGGTAAAAAAAATCAATTTGTTTCTGCAACTCATTATGGTATCCTTATTTACCATAACGCTTTCGGATGCAACTTTCGACAGTATCAAAAGCCTTGTTTTTGATTCTCAAATTTCGTTTGATATTAATAATATATATGCCCTGAATGAATACACGTTTTTAGGGTTGATCCTATCTACTATGCTGTTAATGCTGGTGTATCAAATGGTTTTCATTCTATATAAAACATTGAGTAAACCGGTCTTAAACAAGTATGAGAAGTTCTTTGTGCTTGGTTTTGTTTTCTATTTTTTGCACCCTTACCTGGTTATCTATTTATACGAACGCCATGATTTTTACCCCGTAGCAGGTTCTACTTTGATCCTGTGTTTTCTTTTTTACAAACACTTTATCCAACAACTCCTGAACCGGTTTCAGCAATATTTTATTCTGGTATTTATCTTTTCAATTTTTACTGCCGTATCCATCTATTACTGGAATAACTGCGAAGAGGAAGAAAACAGGGTATTATTTGCCGGGAAATTGATTTCTCAGAACGATGTTAATGCCGAATATTTTTTAAATGATATTGAGAAGAAAATTGCATCCGATAAACTAATTAAATCCAATTTCAACAATCCCATCGCTTTAAAGTCGCAATTGGTTAAAAAGCTACGGCAGCTATACTTTTCAGGCTATTTAAGCAAGTACGATATTTCTGTTTATGATTTTGATTCCAGTCAGAACCATTACCTGTCGAGAAATGTTTTTACCTATAAACAGGTAAATTATATTTATCAGAAACTGGGATCAAAAACCATCAATGAGAATTTTAAATTTTTAAAGAACAATGCCTATCTAAAAGGGTATCTGGCAAAATTTATTATCAGGCATAATGGAAGAATTAATGGTTATTTCTTTATACATCTACAACCTAAATTATTGCAGGATGAAAACCGGTTTGATGAATTATTGATTGAAGGATACCGAAGCAATAGCAGGAAGCGATATGATTATTCCTATGCCATCTATCGCGATACCAAATTACTTAGTCAGAGTGGTGAATTTGCCTATCGAACTACTTATACCTATAGTGATGTGAAGAATAAAAGTCTTTTATTTGAGGAAGACGGATATAGCCACCTGATCTTTAAAGAAAATGACCAATTGTTTGTGGTTGTAAGTAAAAAGGCCTCCACCTGGTATGAACCTTTCGGATTATTTTCCCTTTCATTTACTTTCTTCACCTTAATATTAATGGCTTCTCTGGGCGTTTTTTTAATTTTTAATAATCCATGGGTAAACGAATCTTTCCTTCATAAAAATAAATACTGGCGGCGCTTTCAGGGTATCGTAAATAATATTCTAATTGTAAATGAAGCAGATCTTACGCTGATCCGGACCCGGATACAATTAGGGGTTGTGTTAATTGTTTTCGCAACTTTGGGGGTTACTGCCTATTTTACCATTAATTTTTTAAGCAATCAGAATGCCGAAAAGCAAAATGAAAGATTAATTAAAAAGTTACGCAATGTGGTGAGTGCTGTGGAAAATGAGAGTCAGGATGGAAATTTTTCACTCAAGCCAACGGATTCAGAGGCCTATATTAACCAGATTGCGGACTTTTATAATACCGATATATCATTTTACAATACACAAGGTGAGCTGATCACTTCAACCGTTAAAAAAGTGTACGATGATGGTATTATAGCACCCTTTATTAATGCAGAGGCCTATTATCATTTGAATATCTTACGTGAATCACAATACATTCAAACCGAACAAATTGCAACCTTCAGCTATAATGGAGCTTATGTACCTACCTTTAGCAAAAACGGAAGTTTATTAGGATATATACAACTTCCAAATTTTTACAGCAGCACTGATTTGTATTCCGAAATCTCATCCATTATTGTTGGATTTATCAATCTTTATGCATTCATGTTTTTGATCATAGGTATTGTTGCCTGGTTAGTATCCCGTAATATTTCATACCCCTTAATGCTGATCCAAAAACAAATGGGTCAAACCCGTATCGGTAAGAAAAACGAAACTATTTTGTGGAACCGGAATGATGAAATTGGCGAACTGGTAAAACAATACAATATAATGATCGCTGAATTGGAGGAAAGTGCTGAAAAATTAGGCAGAAGTGAGCGTGAAGGTGCCTGGCGTGATATTGCACGGCAAATTGCCCATGAAATCAAAAATCCCTTAACGCCTATGAAATTAAGTGTTCAGCATTTGGAACGTGCCTGGAAAGATCAATCCGCCAAACTCCCGGAGACATTCAAACGAGTTACTCAAACGCTCATCAGTCAGATAGATACATTAAGTGATCTGGCAACCGAATTCAGCAGTTTTGCCCAAATGCCTGCTCCAAAATATGAGTACATAAACTTGTATGAAATGATTGATCAGGTGGTTCATTTACAATCCCCAACCCTTGAAGGAGAAATTACCTTTCATTGCGATCCGGAACTTCAAATTTATTTTGATCCGGGATACCTGAACCGAACGTTAACAAATCTGGTTAAGAATGCTGCACAATCTATTCCTGATGACAGATCGGGCTCAATCAGCATTGAGGCAGCGCATATTGACGACAAAGTAAAAATAAGTGTTTCTGATAATGGTTGCGGAATTAGTGAAGCCCAGAAAGAGAAAATATTTATGCCTTATTTCAGTACCAAAGTAATTGGAATGGGTTTAGGCTTGCCTATTGTTAAAAGCATGATTGAAAGTGGAGGGGGTGAAATTAGCTTTACCAGTACCGAAGGAACCGGTACAACTTTTACCATCCTGCTTCCGTTAAATAAATCTGAATGAAATGTCCGGGTGTACTTTCTTTTTTATTATTAAGTAGTCTTTGTTTTTTTGAAATCAAAGCACAACCTTATCAGCAAGTTCGGGTTCAAAATATTGTACTGGATAAGGATTCCTTCCAAATAGATACCGCCGTTATTGTTAAAGGATCAATCAAGGTAATATCTGATAACAAAACCTATGTGGAGGGAATTGATTATCGGTTCAATTATTTCACCGGAACTTTCATCAACCTCGATATTCAGAAGGGAACCCTGATTCAGATTTCTTATACTCCCATCCTTTACCATCTTAAAAAGGTTTACCGTTTGAAAGATAAATCTATTATTCAACCTGAATTTACCGATATCAAAAACCCTTTTTTTTATACGCCCGATCATTCAGCCATCAACCCCTTTACCAAAAGTGACGGACTGACTGTGAACGGAAGTATCATGCGGGGTTTGTCGTTTGGAAACGGCCAAAATGCAATTGTAAATTCAAATCTTAATTTGCAATTGGCGGGTAAAATCAATAATGATGTAGACATCCTTGCAGCCATCAGCGATGATAATAATCCCATTCAGCCGGAAGGAAATTCGCAGGAACTGCAGGACTTTGATCAGGTATATGTTCAATTTAGTAAAAATAAAAACAAGCTGGTGGTAGGCGATTTTTTAATGACGCGACCGGAACCTTCCTATTTTTTAAATTATTATAAAAAATCGAGAGGCTTGCAAACCCATACGCACTTTAAATTAAATGAAAAGGCTAATTTAAGGGTAGAGGCTCAGGCGGCTTTATCAAGGGGAAGGTTTGTGAGAAATACGATTAATGGGGTGGAAGGCAACCAAGGTCCTTACCGCTTAAGCGGGCCAAATGGCGAATTGTTTATCATCATCATTTCGGGTACCGATGCCATTTATTTAGATGGTGAGCGTTTATCCCGCGGCGAGCAAAACGATTATATTATTGATTACAATAGTGGCGAAATTACTTTTATGGCCAAACGTATGATTACACAATACAGCCGGATTATTGTAGAGTTTCAATATTCAGATCGAAATTATGCAAGAACTTTATTGGGTATGAATACCAGGCTTGATTTTAAAAAAGCTTCTGTTTATTTAAATTATTTCACCGAACAGGATAATAAAAATCAACCCTTTCAACAAAGCTTAACAGATAGCAACAAAGCCTTGCTAAGCTCGGTGGGTAATAATTTGGAAGCAGCCGTTGTAAATAGTTCCCTTGCCCGAAATACTTTTGATGCAAAAAAGATCTTATATAGAAAAACCGATAGTTTGGGTTATAAGGGCATCTTTGTTTTTACTGCTGATCCCCATGCGGATACTGTTTTTTATGAATTGAAATTTTCATTTCTCGGCTCAAATAATGGAAATTACAAACAGAGTGCTACCGGTGCAAATGGAAGGGTTTTTGCCTGGGTACCTCCTGTAAATGGCGTGCCTCAGGGGGATTTTGAACCCATCATCGTTTTGATTGCTCCCAATAGAATGCAATTGCTTACGGTGGGCGGCGACATTCAACTGGATTCTAATTTTAATCTAAAAATTGAATTGGCCCGCAGTGCCTTTAACAGAAATTTGTTTAGTGAATTGGATAAACAAAATGATGCAGGTTATGGGGCACGGATTGTCATAAACCATAAAAGAGAAATGGGTTCAAGGAAGTTAGTTTGGCAAAATGAAGCTCAATTTGAAATGATTGATAAAAATTTCAGGTATATTGAACGCTATCGTAATGTTGAATTTGAAAGAATCTGGAACCGGCAATTAAACAATCAAAGTCAATTAGATACCGGCTATCAGGAACAAATACTATCATTAAAAACGGGCTTACAACAAACCAATCTTGGCTTTTTCAATTACCAGTTGGGCTATTTTAACCGGGATAAAAACGCTTTTAACGGTTTGAGGCACGAAATAAATACGAATGTTTTCAACAGGAGAAATAGTTTCACCGGAATGCTGGAGATTATGCAAACGCAACAAAAACCATTTGCAAACAATACCGGCTTTGATAATAGCACACAAAATTTAAAGGCCAATTATGCCCGTAAAATATGGAAGATTCAGGCAGGTGCTAAAATTGCAAGCGAAAAAAGCAGTTATAAAAATCATAATGACAGCTTATTGGCAGGAAGTTTTGCCTATCAGCAATTTGGTTTTTTTATTAAAAGTGCGGATACCAACCAAACAAAATACTTTGTGGAATACAATCAGCGGCAGGATGAATCACCTTTGGATAAAACATTCCATCCTTCAACCCTTTCAAAAGAGATAAAAAGCGGATTGAACCTGTTGCAAAGCAATTTTAACAGGCTCGTAATTGACTTATCATTCAGAGAATTTACCATCAGTGATACCAATTTCAGTAAGCTTAAACCAGAGCAAACCATTTTGAGCAGGGTTGAATATGATTATGCATTATTTAAGCGGGTAATCACCGCAAATACTTATGTACAGATTGGTTCAGGGAATGAATTAAAAAGAGATTTTCAATACATAGAAGTACTTGCCGGACAAGGAATCTACATTTGGAAAGACTTTAACGAAGATGGGCATCAGCAAATCAACGAGTTTTTAGCGGCCTCGTTTGCAGATAAAAACCGCGCAAATTATATAAAAGTTTTTCTGCCCACTACTACCTTAATCAGAACCAATAGTACCCAATTTAGTCAAACACTCAATATAAATCCATCGAATGACTGGCAAAGGGCAAGTGGTTTTAAAAAGTTTTTAAGCCATTTCAGTGATCAGGCGGCCATCCGGTTCGATCGTAAAGTAATTGCTACCAAAGGAATCGATTTTCAAAAACTAGTGGATTTGAGATTGGCGGATACCAGCTTAATAACAATTGGCTCAGTTTTTAGAAACACCCTTTTCTTTTTGCGAAATAACCCAAAATTCGGGATGGATTTCAGTATCAATCAGCAAAAAAACAAGAGCCTGCTCACCAATGGTTTTGAATCGAGAAACAGGGAGGAGTACGGAATGAATCTCAGGTGGAATTTTACCTCCGACTGGTCATTTCTTAGCACGGTAAATACCGGCTCACGCTTTTATAAGTCTGAGTTTTTTACCCAAAACAATTATCAATACAGCTATCATGAACTGAAACCCAAACTCAGTTATCAATATATGCAGCGGTGGCGTTTAGGAATTAATTATTCTTATTTTAATGCACAGAATTTGCCCGAGTTGGGAAATGAAAAAAGCAATATCAATGAGGGAAGTGCCGAACTGCGCTATACCTTTACCAAAATTGGCGTTTTAACGATCAAATACAGTTATTATAAGGTAGAATTTACCGGCAGTTCAAGCAGTCCTCTGGCCTATGATATGTTACAGGGATTAAGCCAGGGAGATAACCAATTGTGGACAGTAAACATACAGCAGCGTATCGGACAAAACCTACAGGTTAATTTCAATTACGATGGACGAAAATCTGGAAATACTCCGATTATGCACGTTGGCAAAATGGAAGCAAGGTATCTGTTTTAAAAAATTGTTAAACCTTCGTTTCTTCGTTTCTTTGTAGCCTCTGTTATTTTTTTGCTACAAAGCAACAAAGGAACAAAATATTTAAGAAATGAAATTAATCAAACTACTCATTTTTATTCCCATTTTATTTGCTTTTAACCCACGGGAAAAACTGCAAAATAACATGGAAGCACCTTCACTGATTATTCTGGGAACGCTGCAGGATGGAGGTTCCCCGCATATCGGCTGTTCCAGGAGCTGCTGCAAAGATTTATTCTTACACCCTGATCCTAAAAGAAAAGTAGTTTCATTGGGTTTGGTGGATCCCATTAACCGCATGAATTATATATTCGAGGCCACTCCTGATCTGCCTTCACAGATGAAAGCACTGAAGACAGCCGCTGATTATAAAATCAAAGAAACGCCTGAAGGCATTTTTCTAACCCATGCACATATTGGTCATTATGCCGGCTTGATGTATCTGGGCAGGGAAGCCATGAGCGCCAATATTATTCCGGTTTATGTCTTGCCAAAAATGAAATCGTTTTTAGAAAGCAACGGTCCCTGGAGTCAGTTGGTAAACCTCAAAAATATCCGGCTTGAACCGATTGAAAACAAGAAAGAAATCAGTTTGACGTCCCAAATAAATATCACCCCGTTTCTGGTTCCGCACCGGGATGAATATTCGGAAACGGCAGGTTACCTGATTGAAGGTCCGAACAAAAAAGTACTCTTTATCCCGGATATCAATAAGTGGGAGGTATGGGATCAAAATATAATTGAGGAAATAAAAAAGGTAGATTATGCTTTTATTGACGCCACTTTTTACGATGGCAACGAATTAAATATTCGAAAAATGTCGGAAATTCCACATCCTTTTGTCATTGAAAGCATGGAGAAGTTTAAGAATCTGCCTGCCAACGAAAAAGCCAAAGTATATTTTATTCATTTTAACCATACCAATCCAATCATAAACCTCAAAAGCGAACAGGCCAAAACGGTAATTAAAAACGGTTTTCACATTGCACAAATCGGGCAGGTTTTTGGTTTATAGCTTTATTTGGCGAAGACCACCTTTTGGTGCCTGCAAACCGTATGTAGTTATTGCGCGAAAAAACTATCACTTATTATTTGCAGTATATACTTTTAGTATATATCTTTGTATAAATATACCAAGACCATGAAAGCTTTATCACTAAAACTCGACGACCAAATTTTTGATGACACTGAGGAAATAACTGCTAAACTCAAGCTTGCACGAAATCGCTATATTAATGAAGCCGTGCGCATTTATAACCAAATCAACAAAAAACGTCTATTGAAGAATCAGCTTGTTAAAGAATCAAAACTTACGGGTAAAGAAAATATGGACGTATTACATGAATTTGAAAAGCTTATCGATGAAGATGAAGCAATATGAAATATGGCTCGCAGACCTTAACCCAAGTCGTGGCACTGAGCCGGGTAAAACCAGACCTGTTGTTATTATCCAGACCGACTTGTTAAATGAAACTCATTTATCGACCTTGGTTTGCCCAATAACAACAAATGTAATGACAGAAGTAAACTTGTTAAGAGTCCATTTAAAAAAAGGACAGCTTGATAGGTTAAGTGATATTTTGGTAGACCAAATAAGAGCAATAGATAATCTGAGACTCATTAAGAAACTGGGACACTTGAATAAGGAACAAATAAAAAAATTGATGACAAACATTCGCATTGTTCTTGACTTATAAATACCGCCATAACTCCTGCAGATGCAAAATCAGCTTGGGCTGTTGTAGAAATGCGGAACTTTTTCTTTTCCTTTTCCTTTACATTTAGACTTTAACTTATATGGATTAAACGAAGCGGAACTTCGATTTAATCCTGTGTTGAATAAAGTGGATTTACTTATCAGATAAAAATTAATTCCTACAAGCTCTCAATTACCTTACCTTTGCAGCCATTCAAATTTCTGGTTTTGGTTGATCGAAATATTCTAATTAAAAATTGTTTTCTCATTGCATCGCTGTTGCTAATTTTAGCACCGCTTTCAGGTTTGGCTCAGAATAAATTTACCATCAGTGGCTACCTCAAAGATACGGCCAATGGCGAAACCTTAATAGGTGCCACGGTGCATGTTAAGGGTTCAAAAAGCGGAGCCGTAAGCAATGTTTATGGCTTTTATTCACTTACTTTAGCTGAAGGAACTTATGTGTTGGTATACTCTTACATAGGCTATCAAACCAAGAATATCCCGATTAAACTCTTTAAAAACCTGGTTATAAATACAGCTCTCGTTCGCCAGAATATAAAGGCCAGAGAAGTTGTAATTACAGGTGAGAGGGAAGATAAAAATGTACGCAGCACCGAAATGGGCAGAATTGAGATAAGTGGCGAAAAAATTAAATCGCTGCCCGTAATATTTGGGGAACCCGATGTATTAAAAGCAATCACTTTATTACCGGGGATAAAAAGTGGAGGAGAGGCCAGCACCGGATTTTATGTACGAGGCGGCGGACCTGATCAAAACCTGATTTTAATGGATGAAGCGGTTGTTTACAGTCCATCGCATCTGTTTGGATTCCTGTCGGTATTTAATTCTGATGCGGTTAAAAATATTGATATCATCAAAGGCGGTATGCCTGCAAATTATGGCGGTAGATTATCCTCTATATTAAATGTTAACATGCGTGAAGGGAATAATCAACAATATAAATGCAGTGGCGGTGTTGGATTAATATCATCTCGTCTGGCGCTTGAAGGTCCTATTCAAAAAGGTAAAAGCAGCTTTTTGATTTCAGGCAGAAGAACCTATATTGATGCACTTGCAAGACCCTTTTTACCGGATAAGATAAAAGGAAATACTTATTATTTTTACGACCTGAACCTGAAGGCGAATTTCACGATAAATGATAGGAATACGTTATTTATTTCGGGTTATTTCGGAAGAGATATTCTGGATTTCAAGAGTAATTTTAACAGAGACGTTTCCTTTAATTTTGGTTGGGGAAATTCTACTGCAACTCTCCGTTGGAATCATCTTTTCGGTTCGAAATTATTTAGCAATACCAGTATCATTTTTAACCGCTACGATTTGTTCAATGATTTCACTTTTGGAAGTGGCGGTTTCAGCGTGAGAAGCAACCTTCAGGATTGGAATCTGAAAAGCGATTTCAGTTGGTTTCCCAATGAAAACCACATTGTAAAATTTGGCCTCAATTATTCATTCCATACTTTTCAACCGGGTATTTTAGTTGGTACAGTGGGTGTTTCAAAAATTAATGAAACCATTCATAAACAATATGCTCATGAGCTGGCAGCTTACCTGCTGGATGAGTGGAAAATGAACCATCGCTGGTCGGTAAACTACGGCTTAAGGGCAGTAGCCTTTAATTTGGTTGGGCCATTTTCACAAGCCGTTTATGATAAGGACACCCAATTGCCTACAGGAGGCACTATAAGTTATTCGAATGGACAATCTATTGCCTTTTATCCCAGGCTCGAACCCAGATTTAGTGTGAATTATTTGCTCAATTCAGAGTCTTCAATTAAAGCTTCTTTCACGCAAACCTACCAGTTTCTACATCTGGCAACTACCAGTGGCGCACAGTTTCCGGTTGATTTATGGGTTCCGAGTTCTAAGTTGGTAAAACCCCAGTTAGCTTATCAGTATGCTTTGGGATATTTTAGAAATTTTAAGGATAATATGTTCGAAACCAGTGCCGAAGTTTATTATAAACCCATGTACAACCAGATTGAGTTTAAACCCGGTGCGCAATTATTTTTAAATCAGAATCTTGAAAATGAAATGGTTTTTGGGAATGGTTTGAGTTACGGACTGGAATTGTTTTTGCGAAAAAAAACCGGAAAACTCAACGGTTGGATTGGATATACATGGAGCCGAAGTACCCGACAGTTTGAGGCTTTGAATGATGGGAAAGAATATTTTTACCGTTACGACCGGACCCACGATATTTCAATTGTATTATCATACGAAATCAATAAAAAATGGTCGGCCAATTTTGTTTTTGTATATGGAACCGGTAATGCAACCACTTTGCCCGATTCGCGCTATGCATACCGCTTTGGCTATGATTCGAAAGAAAACAAACCGGTATTTATTTTCATAGATAAGTACAGTGCAGTAAATTCTTACAGGATGCCTGCCTATCACCGGGCAGATCTATCGTTTACCTATATCCGTAAGAAAACCGAAATATGGGAGAGCAGCTGGAATTTTTCCCTTTACAATATTTATAACAGGGCTAATCCTTATTTTATTTATTTTTTCCCCGATCAGGTTAATAATAATGTAAATGCATTTATGGTATATTTATTTCCGATTGTTCCTTCCATCATGTGGAATTTTAAGTTTTAAATCATGAAGTGGATCAACTATTTGTTTTTTGTCTTCTGTGCCGCTTCGCTGGCATCTTGTGAAAAAAGAATTGTGATGGATGTTCCACCCTCAAAGGAGGAAATTGTGGTGGAAGCAAGTATCAACCAAAGATTTTTAAGTCTGAATTATGTAATCATTTCAAAAACGGTTGATTACTTCAATCCCGATTTAAGCCTGAATGCCGTGGGAGGAGCCAAAGTGTATATTACTGAGGGTAAAATTACAGGAACCGATACCCTTTTTGAAGTTGCAAATCGCGTTCCCTTTATTGATGTACTGGATACTATTTTACCCGGAATATATGTAAATCCCTCTTTTATCGGTAAGGTTAACAAACCTTATTTATTAGAAATTACCTTAAAAGATGGAAGAAAAATTACCGGAAAAACTTTCATTCCGCCACCCATGATTTTTGACAGTACCCATTTCTGGTTTAATTATAATAAGAAGGACACCAACGCTTTTTTTTATCTTCAATGGAAGGATGGTCCGGAGCAGAACAATTACCGCATGGCCATTTGGCATAGTACGGATTCGGTTTTAACCGGATGGGGTGCAGCCGATCGCTTTTATACCTTTGACGATGCATACATAAATAATGCGCCAAGGCCTTTTCTCAATATGAACCCTTTCAAATATGGCGATACGGTGAATGTTTATTTATCATCGATTGGTCGTTCGGAATATATTTTTTGGGATTCATTCCGGAATGCGGCCAATAATGGCGGACCCTTTTCAACACCTGTGGCTGTGAAATCAAATATTATCGGAGGTATTGGATCATTTACCGGTTATGGAATTGTTTTTAAACAGTTTATTCTGCAATAGGTTCAGTATAGCTCTACTCTTTGATAAACTTATAGTGGAACCATTTATTCTGATCAGATAATTCAACAAAATAGAAGCCCGATGGGAGTTGAGCCAGGTCGATTTTTTGAATATCCGTTTTGTTGCTCATCAACTGGCTTTCTAATAAACTACCAGCTCTATCATATATTTTAATATTTATATTTTCATTTCCTGAAATTTCATTTCTTTCCAGGAATAAGGTTTGCTGAGCGGGATTAGGATATATTTTTAAAATTGGCTTTTCATTGATGGCAGTAATTCCAAGTCCGGAAGCATAGTCGTAAATAGCGAATTTTTTATACAAAGCCTTATTAATTACTACCGAGCTGATTACAAGCAAGGGATCTTTTTTCCCTTCCAGGTACCAGGCATATTCAACGGTGAGGGAGTAATTGTTTACGCTTGAATCACCTACATATAATATGGATTTGGTTCTTAAGGTATTTAAAACTGTTTTATGAGGTAAAAATAAAGCACCCCATGCATCGGCGCTGAAATAGTACTTTCCCGGGCCTCTAATACCTCCCGGATTGGTATAAGCCGAAAAGGAATCATTAAAATTATTTCCTAATGAGATTGGAAATTTATAGTAAGCTATCGGTAATGAATTAAAATTCTGATCATATTTATTGAGTTCAACAAAGCCATAATAGGTTGAAGTATTGGCCGTATTCTTCCAAAAAGAAAAGACTGTTTGGGCGGCATCGGTGCGTGCCATTGTTGCAGCTGGTGCAAAATTAAAAAAGGTAGTTTTCGCCGGATCCAAATAAATCCTGGAGGATAAAATATGCAGGGGCAGGGCTCTGAAATCCCAGGCAATATTGGCCCCTGCGGCTCCGGGTGATACCAGTAAAGTATCCACACCAACTAAAATGGTATCACCGATTGAAGGCAAAATGCTTGTGGTAATCACAGGTTGAGCAGCTAATCTTAGCGTAGCAGATATAATAAAAAGGATGTATAAAATTCTTTTCATATATAATGGTTGATATGAGTCAAATGTATGAAAAATACACAAATCATAAAATTCATATAAACAGGAATCTCTATACCTGTTGCGGATTTTGTCCTTTCATAAACTCAAGCACTTTTTTTACCATATTGGCTGAACCCATAATAACCGGAACCCGTTGATGAATTTCGGTGGGTTCAACTTCTAATACACGCTCTTTACCGGTTGTAGAAATCCCACCAGCTTGTTCAGCCAGAAACGACATGGGGATACATTCAAACATCAGCCGTAATTTTCCTTTTGGAGATTTTGCAGTGGGTGGATAAATGAAGATACCTCCTTTTAATAAATTTCTGTGAAAGTCAGCTACCATGGAGCCAATATATCTTGACGAGTAGGGGCGAGAGCTTGCTTTGTCATTTTCTTTTACCCATTTCAGGAAATCGGTAATGCCTTGTGGAAATTCAGCGGCATTTCCTTCATTAATGGAATATATTTTACCATCAACCGGTGTTTTAATATCAGGATGACTCAAACAGAACTCGCCGATGCTTGGATCGAGCGTAAAACCATTTACCCCATTTCCGGTGCTGAAAACAAGCATCGTTGAAGTACCGTAAACAATGTATCCCGAAGCCACTAATTTATTTCCGGCCTGCAGGATATCGGCGCGCGTGGCGATAGTTCCCGGTTCAGTAATTCTCCTGTATATGGAAAAAATGGTTCCGATCGAAACATTTACATCAATATTGCTTGAACCATCTAATGGGTCAATACAGATAACATACTTGCCGTATTTGGAAAATTCACCATCCAACAGAATCATGTCATCATTCTCTTCACTGGCCATGGCGCAAACTTCACCCCCTTTGGATAAGGCCCAGATAAAAGTTTCGTTACCAATAATATCCAGCTTTTTCACGTCTTCTCCCTGCACATTAATGGAGCCGTGATCACCCAGTATCTGAGTAAGTCCGGCCTTATTAACTTCTCGGCTGATTATTTTTGCCGCGATACTAATATCTCTTAATAAACGGGATAATTCACCTTTGGCATAGGGAAAATCTTTTTGTTTTTCGATGATAAACTGACCAACTGTAGTGATTGACATTTTAGTAATTATTTAGTTTGTACAAACGTACTGTTTTCTATTCAATAGTAAAATTTGATTTTTATTTGTTTATGGAGGAATAGAGATGATCTATTTTTGCTACTAAGAAACTAAGAAACAATTGTATTTTTTTGCCACGAAAGCGGTAAGGCGCGAAGATTAATAGGGCTAAAACTTCCTGAATCCAATGGCCTCTCTGCATTCGGAAAGGGTTTTATCAGCGCTCTCTGCAGCCTTTTCCCTTCCCATTTTTACGATTTTGGATAACAAGGCATCGTCAGATTGCAAATCAGCAATTTTTTCGCGGATAGGGGTAAGGAATTGAATCATATCTTCGGCCAAATCTTTCTTTAAATCACCGAACCGGATGCTGCAATCAGCATAAGTTTGCAGGTAATGATTGAGTTTATCCGTACCTGAAACAATTTTCATCAGATCAAATAAGTTCTGAATCGGCTGTGAAGGAGTGGAGTTCTTTTCCACTGCGCCGGTTTCGGTCACTGCTTTAGCCAATTTTTTTCGGATTTGTTCGGGTGTATCAATCAGGTTTATCACATTACCCTCTCCATCGCTTTTACTCATTTTACCGCCACCTTGCAGGCCTGGAATTTTAGTCAGTTCTGTTCCATAATTAAAGGCTTGGGGTTCTGGAAAAATCTCTTTCTGATAGATCCGGTTAAAGCGATTTCCAAAGGTACGGGCCATTTCCAGGTGTTGCTCCTGGTCTTTTCCAACCGGAACTTTAGTTGCCTTATGAATGATAATATCGGCAGCCATTAAAACCGGATACGTTAATAAGCCGGCATTGATGTTATTGGGTTGGGTTCGGGCCTTTTCTTTAAAGGAAGCAACTCTTTCCAATTCGCCTTTATACGCATGCATATTCAGCATCATATACAGCTCGGGTATTTGGGGCAGGTCGCTTTGAATGTATAAGGTACAGGCATCCGGATCTAAACCACAGGCAAGGTATTCAACCAAAACCTGACGTACATGGTTGTGCAGATCGGCTGGATTAGGGTGCGTAGTAAGGCTGTGGTAATCGGCAATAAAAAAATAGCAGCTATGTTCATGCTGCAGTTTCACAAAATTTTTTACCGCACCCAGGTAATTCCCAAGATGTAAATTCCCGGTTGGTCTGATGCCACTCACTACAATTTCTTTCGTCATTTTAATAAAAATAGCTTCGCGAAATAAGTCGCTTGTTTCGCAAAATAAATATAAATGTGGGGCAAATAGCAAAGTATCAAAATTTTTCCATGAGAATCAGGCGATTTAGATATTCAATATTTTTTTTATAAAAAGGTTTGCAAACATTAGAACCCTGCTTATATTTGTATCCCCCAAAGGGGAAAATTTATCTTTGGCTTTGACTTAGGTAGATGATATGCGAGAGTAGCTCAGTTGGTAGAGCGCAACCTTGCCAAGGTTGAGGTCGCGGGTTCGAGCCTCGTCTCTTGCTCATAGAAAGAAGGTTGAGGTCGTCTCGTCTTAGGACGAGAAGCCTCGTCTCTTGCTCATAGAAAGAAGGTTGAGGTCGTCTCGTCTTAGGACGAG
>CAYHCF010000011.1:30501-45132 GCA_964355075.1 uncultured Chitinophaga sp. | reverse complement strand
AAGCCTCGTCTCTTGCTCATAGAAGGAAGGTTGAGGTCGTCTCGTCTCAGGACGAGAAGCCTCGTCTCTTGCTCAGAAGAAGGAAAGTTATAGGTTTAACTATAACTTTTTTTCTTTAAGCTTGCCAGTAAAGTAAATTTATTGGGTAAATTGTTCTTAAAAGATTGCTCGGGTGGTGGAATTGGTAGACACGCAGGACTTAAAATCCTGTATCCTTTAAAGATGTGCGGGTTCAAGTCCCGCCCCGAGTACAAAGCCGCAAAGCGGCTTTTTTCAATTTAAATGTATACCGTTTACGCAATATCTTCCATAAATAGAAATTACATTTATGTTGGAATGACTTCAAATTTGGATGATAGATTGCATAGGCATAATGGGGGTTTTGAAAAGACAACTAAACCATATTCCCCGTTTAACTTAATTTATTCCGAAGTATGCGAAACGCGGGAATTAGCCAGATTACGAGAGAAGTATTGGAAGAGCGGTATTGGAAAAATGGAATTGAAACGTAGGTTACAATAAAGATGTGCGGGCCTGCCTGCCTCAGCAAAGGCGGGTGCGCAGGCAGGCAGGTTCAAGTCCCGCCCCGAGTACAAAGCCGCAAAGCGGCTTTTTTCAATTTAAATGTATACCGTTTGCACTTAAATTTTCTCCTTTTGTAACAGCTTTGCTATTATTTGCTGCATGGTAGGAAGTATTGACTGTTAAAAATTAAGTGACCGGGTTTTATTATCTATTCTAATATTGTAGTAGCAGACACGAAAAATGGATGTTCAAACCTGAACGCAAAACCCTCACATGTTCAGTTTTTTGCTAAAAAATGAACATGAGGCTTGATTTTTCCGGAAAATGAACAGATATCTGAATACCGATTTAATCCGGATTTTGGAAGAATGATTGCTATCCAAAATTAAGCCCAAAAGCATACTAAACAACTCTGTTAGCCACCCCCGGTCCATGTTTGCCCAACTAAAGCGCTTCAAGATCAGACCATGCGCACAATTAAATAAGTTATTGCAGCCAGCACGGCACTGATAGGAATGGTTAAGACCCAGGCCCAAAGCAGGTTTACGGTTACACCCCATCTTACGGCCGATAAACGCTTGGCAGCACCCACACCAATGATTGAACCGGTTATGGTATGGGTTGTGCTTACCGGAATACCCATTTGTTCGGTCATAAATAATGTTAAGGCACCGGCCGATTCTGCACTCACACCTTCCAAAGGAGTAACTTTGGTAATCTTTGTACCCATGGTTTTTACAATTTTCCATCCACCGCTCATGGTGCCCAGTGCAATGGCCGTATAACAAGCCAGAGGCACCCAATCGGGCATCTGTTTGATGTCATCAATATTTCCGTTGGCTACTAAAGCGGCAGCAATAATACCCATAACTTTCTGGGCATCATTCCCACCATGTCCGATACTAAATGCAGCGGAAGATACCAATTGGAGCTTCTTAAACATGGTAGCCATCTTATGCGCATTCGGTGTTTTTATTTTTTCAACGTAAATGAAAGTAATGATAAAAATTAAAATAACCACCATGATCCCATAAACAATCATTGAGTTATCGGCTTTATAAAGTTCTTTACTCAGTTTCTTTTCATCAGCTGTCGGGTCAACCGTTGTTATAATGGTGTGAGCCATTTTATCCGCACCCAGTTGATTGTATGCTGCCAATAATGGCTTAGCCGTTTCCAAAAAGTAAAGAGCAGAATCTAATTTTGTTTGTAAGGCGGGATGTGTTATAACCTCTTTTTTTAGCTTTTCAATTTGATAATATTTTGTCAGGTTTTCATTTAACCTTGTTTGTTCCAGTTTGTCGAACAAAAACCAGGTTCCAATTGCAGCCAGCAAGATAACAGCTACTCTCCACCAAACCTCTTTTATGATGGTAGATAGGGTAATAAACATAGAAATGACCATACCGATAATAGGTGCAAGGAAAATAAAAAGTATGGTTTTGGTAATTTTGTCTATTTCAATTACACTTCCAAATGCAACAGCCCCTTTGGTATAAAAAGCATGGGCGATCGCAGCTCCGGCAAAGCCCCCAATCAGGGTATGGGAGGAGGAGGAAGGAATACCGTACCACCAGGTTAATAAATTCCATATAATGGCAGCAATCAAGCCAGAGAAAATAACGGTAAGGGTTACAAACTCGGTATGAACCGTTTTGCCTATTGTATTTGCAACGGCATGATCTTTAAAAATAAAGAAAGCTACAAAGTTGAAAAAAGCAGCCCAGATCACTGCCTGAAAAGGTGTTAAAACCTTAGTAGAAACAATGGTTGCGATGGAATTTGCCGCATCGTGAAAACCGTTGATAAAATCGAAAATCAACGCCAACAAAATAATAATTACGATATAACTCATAAATGACTTTTTGTATTAAGCGTACTTAACGATGATGGATTCCATCACGTTTGCTGCATCTTCAAATTTATCGGTTACAATTTCCATCACCTGATAAATTTCACGTTTTTTAATCAATACTTTTACATCGTCTTCGGTTTCAAACAAACGCTCAATACACATATCAAATAAATCATCTGCCTGATTTTCGTAGCTATTCACTTTAACAATGGCGTCGGTAATATTTCGGATGTTTTTCATGTTTCTCAACTCGAATACAGCCGTTTTTACAGATTCAGATCCTAGTGCTATAATATCTGCCATTTTCTGCATGCCTATTTCATTTGGATTCACTTTGTAAAAGTTGATTTTCTTTACGGAAGCGTAGATATAATCACAAATATCATCCAGGGAAGTAGCCAGATAATGGATATCCTCCCGATCAAAAGGGGTAATAAAATTTAAACCCAGTTCGGTAAAAATACGATGGGTAGTATCATCGTTTTTATGTTCAAGGTCTTCCATCTGAGAAATTAATACTCCTCTTTTTTCAAAGTCGGGTTCAGCAACAATTTCTTTCATTAATTTGCCCATCTGAGCAACGGTAACGGCCACCTCTTCAAAAAGTGTGAAGAAAATCTTGTCTTTTGGCGTGAAAAACTTGATAATACTTGTAAAACTCATTTTTTTTGATTTCAAATCAAATAGATTTTACAGTTTACTACTTAACAATGTTTCAACAATAGCTTGAAACTAATGAAAATCAGCTTTGCCTGAAATGCCTGATTTTAAAACGTTTCCAGATTCGTAACCAACCGGTTTATTCAACCAGGTTCATTTCACCCACAATATGGGGCGCACCACCTAATTTATCGATCAGAAACATCACATACCGGATATCCACATTGATGGTTCGTTTGTATTTTTCGTCGAAAACAATATCTCCACTCATGGCTTCCCAATTTCCGTCGAAAGCGATACCGATTAAACGACCTTCCCCGTCAATTACAGGGCTACCGCTATTTCCGCCGGTTATATCATTATTGGTGATAAAGGCTACCGGCAATTTGCCTGCGGCATTTTTGTATTTTCCGAAATCTTTTGTATTGTATAAATCAATCAATTTCTGAGGAGCGTTAAATTCAAAATCTTTCGGGTTATACTTTTCCATCACGCCATCTAAAGTAGTCGCAAAATCGAAATGAACTGCGTCTTTCGGATCATACGACTGAACATTACCATAGGTTAAACGGAGGGAGGAATTGGCATCCGGATACCAGGTTTTCTCAGGGTTTAATTCCATCAAACCTTTTACATAAGCTCGGGCTTCAGGCGCGATAGCGGCATTAAATGCATCTACTTTTGGTTTGAAATTATCCAAATAATGAGTATAAAAAGCGTAAACCAGGGCAAAACACGGATCAGCCATCAGTTTTTTATAATTAGGCGCTTTGGCAAAGGCCTCAAACTTTTCTTTACTCACAAAGAAACTTTTTTCATAAACCTTTTTGGCAAAGTTTTGAAACTTTTCGGTATTGGTTTTTCCTTTCGATTTCAGGATGGTAGCCATATACGCCGGATGTTGGTCGGCAGGAATATTATTGAAATACATCTCTAAAATCTGAGCCAATATTTTTTCATCCGCAGACGGGAAAAAGGACGAATAGAAGTCTTCTGAATTTTCCAGGGCGGCATTCAGTGCTTTATTGGCCATGGCAGTATCCTTATTATCTTTGGTATTCGATTCATAAGGTATCAGGTTTACGGCCATTTTATTCATAGAAACACCTAAGATTCCTTCACCCAAATAAGTCCTTTGAAGGGCAATAGGAAGGTAAGCGGCATAGGCTTTTTCAACATTGGTCAATACATTTTCATATTCAGGTTTTCCGGTAGCAAATTTGGTAAATTTAGCTTCAACATTTCTTTTATAATCATAAACATTTAAGCGTTTCATTTGCTCAGTCTGACCAATAAAGTATTTCCAATAGTTCGCGATGGAAGCATAATCAGCCGACAATTTGAGGCGATCGCCTTCATTTTTATCCATCACCTCTTTCCAGGCTTTCAGGCGGATATCGCGCAGATTTACGATGGTTGGGTTGGTTTTCTGAATAGCCAGATCGATGCCCTGAGAAAATTCATAACGGTTGGTTCTTCCCGGAAATCCATAAATCATAGCAAAATCACCTTCCTTAACGCCTTTTAAGCTGATCGGTAAGGCATGTTTAGGTTGATAAGGCTTATTATCAGGAGCGTATTTTGCGGCTTTATTATCTTTATCGGCATAAATGCGGAACATGCTGAAATCACCGGTATGGCGAGGCCACATCCAATTATCTGCGTCACCGCCAAATTTTCCTACTGATTGAGGAGGAGCTCCAACCAGGCGAATATCTGTATAACGCTGAAAAACAAATAAATAATAGGCATTTCCCCTAAACATTTCACGCATTTGAGCTTCGTAAGAATTATCCTTCGTTACTTCCGAGATTATTTTTTTATAGATCTCCTGTAATTTTGATGCCCTGTTTTTTTCTTCAACTCCTTTTAATTCGGTTTGAACACGATCTGTCATATCTTCAATTCGCTGCACAATAGAAACCCACATTCCGGCAATTGGTTTTTCTTCTCCATGATTTTTTGCCCAAAAACCGTTGTCGAGATAATTGTGTTCTGGTGTTGAATTGGAAGCAATGGCGTCGTAACCGCAGTGGTGATTGGTTAAAACCAGTCCTTCTTTTGATATGATTTCACCTGTGCAACCACCGTTGAACCAAACTACTGCATCTTTTAAAGAGCTGTTGTTTACATCGTATAATTGTTCGGGAGTCAGTTTGAGCCCTTTGGCTTTCATTGCCTCATAGTTGTATTTTTTGAGCAATAGCGGAATCCACATTCCTTCATCGGCTTTAGCCGAAAAGGTGGAAAGCAACAACAAGGTTGCCAGGGAGTAAAGTAATTTCTTCATTTTAGAGTTATTAATGTTGGCGAAAGTAAAAACAAAAATTGAGTATTGGTTTGATTTGTGATAAATGGTGAAAAATCATCTTTTCACTCCGGAATTACGATTTGCCCTTGCCTTATTTAAAAATTCAATCCCAGCACTTCATTTCGTCGTTATCGAAATATAGTAAGTTTAATTTGGTGTTTTGCATACCTTTAGAATTGTCTTTTCTGCTTATTTTGAACCAATTACATAAGATTTTTTCTGGTTTTTGCTCTAACAAACAATCCATTCTTCCTGAGTATAAAATATAGGCATTGATAAAGAAAATTCCTTGTTCATAGCCGTGAAAGGCATATTCACTAGGTTCGGTGTAATAGTGTTTTTTGTAAGATGCAATAAAAGATTTCACTTTTGGATTATTATAATCTACATAAAATGGATTAACCAAATTAACATTTATTTGCTCCCAAACCGTTAAGTTGAATGATTTGAAATCGAGCCATTTTTTTGATCCATAAACAGTAAGTCCCTGGAATTTAGTAGGGTCGGATAAAAATCGTAAAGTATTATTCACTAAAAATTCATTGTCACAATCAATAATCACATAATTTGCTTTTCCCAATAGAAATAGACTGCTGTATTCAGCGTACTTAGTAATATCAAGAATTTTAAGATTAAAATCGCTGTATTTTTTTTGAAGCGCGAGCATCCGGTCGGCAATAATTTTTTCGTTCGCACTCTTATTGGTGAACACAACCACATTTTCATCTTCAAAGCCCCCTGTTCGGATATGATTCAAAATGAAATCGGCGTAATAACCTAAATCGGGATAGGCGGAAATTAGGTAAGGATTGTCTATTTTGCTCTTGGTGAGCGTTAAAAAAGGAGAGATATAATACACCTCAAATTTCTCGCAATAGGCTTTCATTATCGGATGTGCATCTCTTACAACCGGCCCAAACAAGAGCGTATTTTCCTGAAATTCCTTTTTGTTTAGTATTTGTCTGAACACATTGCTGTCTCCCTGCGTATCATAAATGGTTAATTCGATGGGATTTGGGCTTTTTTTAAAAGAATCCATGGCCATAAGCAGCCCCTGGTAATATTCTCTGCAGGCATTGCCCAGTGCTGCATTTTTATGATTTGGATCAGCCAGAATTTGTTTGCTGCAAAAAGGCATGATGACCGCAATCTTATTCGGATTTTTTTCAGCTAAACCCGATGTTACCGGTTTTTGGGCAAAAAGTGCTGTTTGCACTCCAATCAAGAGGACAAAAAACAGAAGATATTGCAAGTCTTTTTTTAACATGTTCTCAAAATTATTCCCATTCAATAGTAGCCGGAGGTTTACTGCTGATATCATATACCACACGGTTTATCCCCTTAACTTCATTGATAATCCGGTTGGCAACCAATCCTAAAAACTCATGGGGTAAATGGCAGAAATCAGCTGTCATTCCATCCACTGAGGTTACCGCCCGTAAGCAAATCACATTTTCGTAGGTTCGTTCGTCGCCCATCACTCCAACCGAATGGATGGGTAAATAGATGGCTCCGGCTTGCCAAACCGTATTGTATAAACCTTTATCCTTTAATTCGGAGATAAAGATATAATCTGCTTCCTGCAATATCCTTATTTTTTCTTCGGTAATATCTCCCAATATCCGAATAGCCAAACCCGGACCCGGAAAAGGATGGCGGTTTAATATGATAGCGTCAATTCCCAATGCAGCACCTACATTTCTTACCTCATCTTTAAACAACATGCGGAGTGGTTCTACAATTTTGAGGTGCATTTTTTCAGGTAAACCTCCAACATTGTGGTGTGATTTGATGGTTGCCGACGGACCTTTAACGCTCACACTCTCAATCACATCAGGATAAATAGTTCCCTGAGCCAGCCATTTGATATCATTGAGTTTCTTCGCTTCTTCATCAAATACTTCAATAAAAACCCGTCCAATGGTTTTACGTTTGGTTTCAGGGTCGCTGATGCCTGCTAATTCATCCACAAAACGTTTGCGGGCATCTACGCCAATCACATTCAGACCCATATTTTTATAGGCATGCAAAACCTGTTCGTATTCATCTTTACGAAGCAATCCATTGTCAATAAAAATTCCGGTAAGGTTTGCGCCAATCGCTTCTTTTAACAAAACTGCTGCAACCGACGAGTCAACGCCACCCGATAAACCTAAAATAACAGGGTCGTTTGCTAATTTTTGTTTTAATTCAAGGGTGGTGGTCTCAATAAAATGTCTGGGAGTCCAGTTTTGTTTGAGTTTTGCAATCTTTGCAATAAAGTTATGCAATAAAGTTTTTCCGTCGGTACTATGCGTTACTTCGGGATGAAATTGAATGGCATAGGTATCTTCTCCGGTAATTTTAAAGGCAGCCACTTTTACACTTTCTGTACTGGCAATAACCTGGAAATTTGCCGGAATTTCCTGAATGGTATCGCCATGACTCATCCAAACCTGACTACCGGTGGGAATATCATCAAACAATACATTTTTTTCGATGAATTGAAGATTGGTGCGCCCGTATTCTCTTATTTTGCTTGGAACAACAAAGCCTCCATTTTGTTTTGCCAAAAGCTGAGCGCCATAACAAACGCCCAAAATGGGTAGTTTGCCTCTATAAATACTTAAATCCAGATTGGGCAATATGCCATCGTTCACGCTGTAAGGGCTGCCACTTAAAATTACGGCTCGGATATTTTGATCCAATTGGGGTAAATGGGTACAGGGATGTATTTCTGAATAAACATTCAACTCACGCAGGCGGCGGGCAATTAATTGGGTATATTGCGACCCAAAATCAATGATGAGAACTTTTTCTTCCATGATGATGGGGGCGAATTTCAATAATTTTTATCATAAATTGTAGAATGCTTTTCCAACAATGCTCAAACAAATAAGCATAAATGAGTTTTTGAACCGGCCTAAAAATGCACTAGTGCTTGATAGCAGAAGTGAAGGCGAGTTTTTTCAGGGACATTTACCGGGGGCAATTTCTTTTCCTATTTTAAATAATGAGGAAAGAAAATCAGTGGGTATCTGTTATAAACAAAAAGGACATCGGGAGGCCGTACTATTGGGTTACAGATTAGTTGGGCCTAAATTTGAAGATCTGGTAAAATATGCTTATTCCAATTTTCCTGTTGGCGAAATTTATATTCATTGCTGGCGCGGCGGGCTTAGAAGTCAGATTATGGGCAATTTGCTTTCATCGGCCGGTTATCAGGTGCATTTATTAAAAGGAGGCTATAAAGTTTACCGAACAGAGGTAATGGATTTTTTAGCAGGAGATTTTGAGTTTAAAGTGTTGGGTGGATTTACCGGTTGCAATAAGACTTTTATTCTGAGGGATTTGAAGCAACTGGGTGTGCAGGTGCTCGATTTGGAAGATTTGGCCAATCACAGGGGTTCGGCCTTTGGCAATATTGGTTTGCCGGCACAGGTTAGCCAGGAGCAATTTGAAAATGACATTTATGCTGAACTGAACAATATGGATTTATCGAAACCCATTTGGGTGGAAGATGAAAGCCGGTTGATCGGCAAATTTCAAATACCCATAAAAATTCATGAAGCCATCAGAAGGTGCCAGGTGTATTTTTTGGATTATTCCTTTGAAAAGCGCTGCGAAAACATTTTGAATTTATATGGAAAGCTCAAACGGGAAGAGCTGATATTATCTACTCAAAAAATCAAGAAAAAATTAGGGGATTTAAAAACCCGGGAAGCAGTAAACTTTTTAGAGGAAGGAAACCTGCAGGAATGGGTGAAAATTGTTTTGGCTTATTACGATAAATTATACCAATTTGGGTTGGAAAAAAGAGAACCCACTATGATTATTAAGTTGGATTTAGTGGAGGAGGAATTGCTGGAGTATTTGAATAGGATATAGAAAGCTCTAAGTTCTTTCAACGTTGCCCAAGCCTCCTGTGAGAGCTTAACTTTTTGTGTCATGAATAAGCTGTTCAATGTCCAAAGTTTCACTTTCCATGCAACGAAGTAAATATGCTGCCAGCTCTTCATCTGTTGCTTTTCTGCCAATACCAAAATCAACATCTTTTGCCGAAAGTATTTTTGGAAAGTATTTTATTTGTTGCTCATTTAAGAAATCAAATAAATTTTTTCCCTTATCGGTTTTCTCGTCAATTTCAATTTCAAAAATCATAATAAGTTTATTAAATTGTATCTCAAATTTAGTCAAAGTTTCGGCAATTGCTGAAGTGCTTGTAATAAAATTCGGTTTTGTGCTTAAAATTTAAGAAAATATTAAGAAAATATTAAGATTTATTTTGATTTTTTTTTTTATATAAATTTGTTCTCGTTAAAGAATAATTTCATTTTTTCAAAACAAATAATATTTTACAATGAAAACAAAAATTTTTACATCTCTTTTTGGCTTATTTTTTTTATTAAGTCCGGAAGTTGCATTGTCATCAAGTACATCAAAAGTACTCGATCAAACTATTTTAATAGTAAGGATTGATTCAGTCACATCAGTTGAGTTTACAATTGAAAAAAATAGCCAAACGAATACTTATGTAATTTCCGGAGAATATGTGGATGCAGAGTCTGGTGATATATACGCATCCTATCTTCTTGATGGGTCTTATTTAAATGATGATTATGAAGTTCAGGTACCTAATGAAACCGAAACTTTTTGGAGAATTTATTTTAACTTCCAAAATCAATCCTCACCAGTAGCTCTATATTCTCCATCAACACCTATTAAAATTGAATGTCAGTGTGTAAGTGGACTGATGCATGACCAAGTATGTTCTGGTGGTTCTGGGGGTTGTGAAACAGTAGGTGAAAGTAATGGTTGTGTTCATTGTTGTACCACAAGTTGTACATGTGATTGTGTACCAAAGGAAGTTGCAAATGGTGGCGTTTTAGTGATAAGCGCTGAAATTCTATATTTCAATAATATTCAGTACCAACCAAACTAAAAGATATTTGAAACCCTTATCAAATGCGTTTAGTCATATTAATTTCAATTATCCCCTTTTTTCTGTATTCTCAAACTATTACAAATGAGGAGAAGAAAACAGTTGATTATTTATTTTCTCAGAAAAGTATTATAAATACATTCGACACTTCATTCCTTTCAATTGAAACATTTCAAAAATATCCGGATTATACAAAGAGAATTATTTTTTATTTTTATAATCCGGTCAGCAACCAATGTAACTCTGGGGAAAATCAGATTTTTTTCGATTCGACGATTTATAGTTTAATTAGAGATAATTTTCTATTTGTAAAATCATCTTCAAAATCCAAAATAACTAAAGATTATGTAAAGGCTTATAAGGTGACGAATTATTCAACAATATTGATAGTTGACAGTAATTTAAAAGAGCTGCACCGATTAACCAGGATTAGTCGGGATAATGTAAAACGACACCTCACTGATTTTTTGTTTAAGGACAAGAATTTAAAGTTATATAAGGAGAAATTTCATAATGGAGAAAGAGGAGCTAACTTCCTATTGGAATTTTCATATCTTTTATATGATGCAAGCCAGTTGGATACCAGTATTATTAAACTGTGCCTAAAAACTTTTAATGATTCCAATTTGTCTGCTTCGGATTATATTGCATATCTTCATAGATTTATTTATTTTAAGTTTATACCTATTGTTTTGGTTGATCATTCAGCCTTTAAATATTATTATGACAATCAGAAAGATGTTTTGAAGTTTTTTCCGATTGAACAAGTGAAATCAAACATTATTTGGATTGCAATTGCAAGTGCAAATGATGCTATCAAAATCAAAAGTTTGAATTTATTTAATCAATCAAGTCAAATTTTAATTAATGAAAATTACAAACTTTATAAATACTATGTAAATGATGGGGGTGATTCTTCCGGATTAATTTCAAATCCGGATATTTTACTTTTCTTAAAAATTAAGTTTTACAATGCAACTTTTGAAAAAAAACTATTGAATCTTAGTTTAAAAGAAGTAAAAGTAAAATTCATAAATGATTGGGAGGCTCTAAATGAGTTTGCTTGGGAAATATATCAAGGTGCCTATTCGAAAAAGGTAAATAAGATCGCAATGGATTGGGTCAAAAGGTCAATTGAAATTAACAGGAATAGTTATAATCTTGATACATACGCAGCCTTACTCTATAAAGCAGAAAAGTATGATCGGGCATTAATTTTTGCAGAGGAAGCAGTATTAATTTCCAAAAAAAATGGTGCAAAGCCAAATGATAGCACATTAAAATTAATTCGTCAAATAAAAACTAAAATTTAATTAAAATTCTTATGAAAAAACATTTATTTAATTCTGCCATCGCGATCTGGATGATCCTTCTGGTAAACAATTTCTCCTGGGCTTCCAATTGTCCTCAAAGAATTCAATCTCAATTTGTAATACAATCTAAAATAGATGAATCTACAACTGTTCAATTCGAAATTGATAGAAATGAACAAACCAATTCAGTTACAATTTCCGGTTCCTATTTAAGTTCTCAATCAGGTGATATTTATGCTGCTTATCTATTAGATGGTGCGTATTTCTCAGGACTTCAAGTTACTGTTCCGGTTAATAATGGAACATATTGGTATATCTCTTTTGATTATGAAAATGAGGAAGTGCCTGTAATTGTATATACTGTAAATAATCCAGTTTGCTATGATTGTCAATGCCCATGTGTTGCCAGGATGCAAGAGAGTTCCGAGGAACTATGCAATAAAAATTTTTCAAATGGATGTGTGTATTGTACTGCGGGTTCATGTTTGAACGGTAGTGAGAATTGCTGTAAAGTAATTGAGGTGGATTGTCCTTCAGGAGGAGCCACAGGAAGAGGAACCGGAGTATTTATACAAGCTACGGATATTTATTTTAATGATGTTCATTATGTTGTCCAATAAAAATATTATAGTTCAATAGGAAAGAACTGAAATAACATTTGTATCTTTTTATTTAACTTCGTTTTATGACAACATTACTTGAAAAGGCTCTTTCTGAACTTAAAAAATTACCTGAAAAGGAACAAAACAATTTTGCCCAATTAATCATGGATGAATTGAAATGGGATAGTACTTTTTTAGAAACACAGAATAAACTCTCAATGATGGCAAAAGAAGCATTAGCAGAGTATAAGTCAGGAAAAGCTGAAAATATCTATTGAATTACCTGATATACAATTTCGTATTGTCGCGGTAGCCGGAACCGGTATTCGAGAACCAGTCGGTATAGCTTGATCCGCCGCTTTGCGCCCATTCGGCAAAATGTAAATACCCAGAAATAAAATCATTGGTGGTGTGCGTGTAGGGTATAGATGAAGTTACATTTAATGCCCAGGGCAGGTTGTTTATGGTTTTGTAATACCGGTTTAAACCGGGATTGGTATTGTCCTGATCCTGGCCAAAGAAACCCGATGATGCCTTTGATGAAGGCAGATAATCGGGTAAGTGTACTTCTTTTCCTCTCACCTGATTCACGATAATATACGGGTTAAAAACTACTTCACTTAAAGCAATCATTTGTCCGCTTACAGCGGTAAATGTTAGGGTAACACTGGTGGTATCCGGTGCCACATATCCGTTTGTTAAAATCACATTGGTTCCACTGCCTCCGGGCGAAGGCAGGATTTGTTGCGCATCATCATAAACAACGATATTGGCATAAGTCTGGCCATTGTCGCAACCATTGGCAGCGTTGCTGATCCAGTTGGCGCCAAAACTTCGGGTTCCGGTAACAGCGGTTACTTTGGAAGGGGAAAGTCCGTTTAGCTGAAAGGCAAAACCATTACGGAAACTTCCACCAATGGCCCGGGTTACAATTTTCGATTTCATTTCAACCACTTTATTGGAAGCGTTGGTTACTAAATTGTATCTGTAATCCAAAACAAGGTCGTTAAAATCATAATCACCGGTGGCAGGCCAGAGGTCTTCATACATGAGTGTTCCAAAACCTGCTGCGGGATACCAGTTGTTATAAGCGCGTGTGGCATCGTTCGGGTAAGCGTCATCTGCATCGGCAACACCATCGCTGTCGGCATCCTGAATGACTGTTAAAGGCAAACAACTCGAAGATGGGTCAGCCCAATAGGTTCCGGGGATTGACCAATCGTCAGTCAGAATTTTGCTGGTTCCTCCACTGCCATAAAACATGACCATAATTTTATAGGGTTGGCTGGAATTGGCTATGGCCGACGGTATGGCTTGTGAAATGTCAATAATATTGGTATTTGAAGTTGAAAAAGTATAGGTATAAAAATCAACCCTAGTGCCCTCCTTCGGGCTAGCCAGGCTGGAATTATACGGAATATAAGCCAGCCTGAGAAATCTTGAATTGCCACTTGAGGCATGCAATTTTGTTTTTAGGGTAATATTTCCGGAACCCGGTTTAAACCAGGGAGATTTTATCCATAAAGTGATTGGGGTTAAATCATCGGCCACATCACTCAGTGTTGAATAATCACCGGTAATTTTATTTGCCGTTGTATAAGTAACTCCGTTAAAACTCCAGCAATTGGCCATATCATAATTTCTGTTGTTGGCTGTACTTTGGGAGGTTGCAGATGTTTCACAATCCAAAACCAGGGTTTGTGCAGAAAGGTTAAGTTGAATACCTGTTAAAATCAACAAATAGAATAATAGTTTTTTCATTCGTTAAAATATTAATCTGGTACTACCGGAGGTAAGTAATCTACTGCAACAGAACTACTGTTCAAACTATACATTTTTTTGATATCCCCATACCGCATCAGAATCGAATCCTCATTAATTGGAACCGTCAGAGTGAAATTAAATGTTTCGTTCATGGTATGCAATTCAGAAATATACTTGGTTTTTTCGCTTTTATCAGATAGGGAAAAGGTACGCTTAATAGGTGTTCTTGTTGCTAAACCGTTCACATAAATTTTTATTTGTTTCGAAGTTTGCCAGGTGAATACAGGACTAGCTTTTAGAGTAGAAAATTTATTGGAACTTACAGGAGTTTCTATTTTGGGTGGTGGTAATTTAAGACACGCCATGCTGGAAAGAACCCAAAAGATAAAAAGTAATTTACCAAAGTTAATTGACATTGAATAAAAGGTTTAGACAAAGGTATAACTTTTTTTTCGGATAAGTCATCATTTTTTTTGCATGTGATATGGTTGAAATACAATTGTAATACGGTGGTAATTCAGTCGTTATTCGATTGTAATACGTTAGTAATTCAGTTGTAATTCAGTTGTAATTCAGTTGTAATTCAGTTGTAATTCAGTTGTAATTCAGTTGAAATTCAGTTGAAATTCGATTGTAATACGTTAGTAATTCAGTTGTAATTCAGTTGTAATTCAGTTGTA
>CAYHCF010000011.1:0-30401 GCA_964355075.1 uncultured Chitinophaga sp. | reverse complement strand
GATTGTAATACGTTAGTAATTCAGTTGTAATTCAGTTGTAATTCAGTTGTAATTCGGTTGTAATTCGGTTGTAATTCAGTTGTAATTCGGTTGTAATTCAGTTGTAATTCGGTTGTATGAAAGTCATACCTTTTTCAGTATGTAAATAATCAGTGGGATAACTGTCATGAGATAATCTGCAATTTAGGAAAATTGCTATTAGGTACTTGAAAGAAATTACTAAATTGCAAACTTTATTACATACACATGGCAGGAACCGAATTTTATGGCGCTGAGGAGCGCAAAGAAATCAATGAGGTATTGGAAACCGGCATCTTTTTCCGGTTTAATCACGATGCACAAAGAAAAAACATCTGGAAAGCCAGACAATTTGAGGCTGAAGTTGCTAAATTGGTTGGGGCAAAATATGCGCATGCCGTTTCGAGCGGTAGCACTGCGGTTACCTGTGCTTTGGCAGCTGCGGGAATTGGCGCCGGAGATGAGGTAATTGTTCCTCCGTTTACTTATATCGCTACGGTTGAAGCAGTAATTTTTGCGGGAGCACTGCCTGTATTTGCCGAAATTGATGAAACCCTTTGCCTGAGTGCCGAAGGAATTAAAAAAGCCATCACCCCAAAAACCAAAGCGGTTCTTCTGGTTCATATGTGCGGTCAAATGGCACAAATGGATGAAATTATGCCGGTTATTCAAGCACACAATCTAATTCTGGTTGAAGACGCAGGTCAGGCCTTAGCTGCCAGTTATAAAGGAGTTTCAACGGGATTATGGGGTAAAACAGGTTGTTATAGTTTCGATTTCTTTAAGATTGCAACTGCCGGAGAAGGCGGAGTGATGGTTACCAATGATGAAACCGCCTATAAATTGGCCGACAATGTATCGGATCATGGACACGATCATATCGGAAATAACAGGGGTATGGAAAATCATCCGGTTTTGGGTTTTAATTACCGGATTTCTGAACTTCATGCTGCCATTGGATTGGCTCAAACCCGAAGGGTACCTACTATCAGGGATTTGAACAATCATTATAAAAGTATTATGATGGGTGTTCTGGGCAAAATACCGGGTATAAGTTTTGCAAGAATTCCTGATCCAGACGGCGATTCGGCCACTTTTTTGAATATGTTGTTACCCAATACCGAAGCTGCCAAACGAACGGTTGAAGAATTTAACAAAGATGGAATCGGAGGTTTCAATTATTGGTTCACCAATATGTATCATTTTATCAATCAATGGGATCATATTAAAGAGGGAAGAGTAGCTGCCAGAACCAATGTTCAGTTGCTGGGTGCACCTCAGGATTATAAAAATCTGGATTTACCAAAAACGCAGGAAACCATTGGCCGACTGATTTCTTTCAGCATAAAAACTACTTGGACAGATACGGAATTGAAGGAATTATTGGCTAAAATAAGTATCTCCATTCAATCGGCCTTATCCCTAACTGCACAAAAATAGTATGTATTTCCTGTTTTGTGTTCAACCTAAAAAAAGAAAGAATTATTTAGATTTAAATTTAACATGAGTCATAAAAATTTTAAAAGTATTGAAAAAACAGTATTTGGCAGGGGAAGTTTCAATCAACTTGATGAAATAATTGCTCCGAAACGCATTGAAAACAATTGTTATATGCTGTTTATTGTCGACAATTTCTTTAACGGGAAGGACCTCGAAATGCGATTGCCGGCCAAGCCGGAAGATACCATTTTTTTTATTGATGTTGATCCGCATGAGCCCACTACTGAGCAAATTGATCAATTACGGGATCACATACTGGCTTCCAAGGGATTGCCATCAGGTGTGATTGGAATAGGCGGGGGAAGTATTATGGACATTGCAAAAGCACTTTCTTTGATGCTTACCAATGATGGTTCCTCAACACTTTATCAAGGCTTGAACCTGGTAAAAAAACCCGGGATTTACCATATGGGAGTCCCCACAATTTCAGGAACTGGTGCTGAATGTTCGATGACTGCCGTACTAACAGGACCGGAAAAGAAGTTAGGTTTAAAATGTGACTGGACCATCTTTGACCAGGTTATACTTGACTCTGAGCTTACCGCGACAGTTCCGGTTGACAAGTGGTTTTACGCCGGAATGGATACTTTTATTCATTGCGTGGAAAGTCGGGATGGGATTCTAAACAATGCTTATAGTTTTGCATACGGTGAACAAGCTTTGAAACTTTGCCGGGACATTTTTTTGGGTGAAAATGCTGGTCAGAATCCGGAGAATGACGATAAATTAATGGTGGCCTCATTAATGGGTGGGTTGAGTTTAACGTATAGCGAGGTGGGTGTTTGTCATGCCTTGAGTTATGGCCTGAGTAAAATCTTTGGAGAAAAGCATTGCTATGCCAATTGTCTTGCATTTCAGCATTTGGGCGATTATTATCCTGATGCAATAACAGAATTCAATCAAATGCTTCTCAAACACCATATTATTTTGCCAAAAGGTTTGAGTAATAACTGGACAGATGAACAAATAAAAGCCATGGCGACGGTAGCCTATAATTTGCCTCATATGTGGAACCATGCCATTGGTACCGATTGGAAGGATAAAATAACAATGGAAAGAATTGAAGGATTGTATAGAAGAATGTAAGGTTTGTAAAGTTTTTTATTGTTAAGTTTGTATATGACATACGAAATAGAAATAAACGAAAATTCGGATACCGGCAAAAAAATATTTTCATATTTGAATGATCTTGGCATTCATTAGGTTCATTAAAAATTATGACAAAAATAGTAAAAGTAGGAGATATTGAGTGTGGCAGCAAAGAGTTGTTTCTCATTAGCGGTCCATGTGTAATTGAAAATGAATCCATTATGATGAAAACAGCTGAAAAACTCAAAGAAGTGAGTGAAAAGCTGAACATCAAAATGATTTACAAATCTTCGTTTCAAAAAGATAACCGCAGCAGTTTGAAATTTTATGATGGTCCGGGTTTGGATAAAGGTGTAAAGCTACTGGCCAAAGTAAAAGAGCAGTTTGGTTTTCCTTTGCTAACGGATATTCATTATCCCGATCAGGCAGCGGCTGCAGGTGAAGTTTGCGATGTATTGCAGATTCCTGCATATTTGTGTATGCAATCCACCCTGATGGTGGCAGCAGCAAAAACCGGACGTGTGATCAATATCAAACATGGTCAGTTTCTGGCTCCCGAAAACATGAAACATCCGGTTCAGAAATGCATAGATTCGGGCAATGACCAAATCATACTTACAGAAAGGGGTTATACTTTTGGGTATAATGATATGATTGTGGATCCGCGGAGCTTTTTTTTAATGGGTCAAATTGGCTACCCTGTAGTGTTTGATATTACCCATGCCATCAGAAAATACGGAATTCCAAGTGCGGATGCCAAAGGGGGTGCAAGGGAGTTTTTACCGGTTTTAAGCAGGGCAGGAGTGGCAGCCGGAGTGGATGGCGTATTTATCGAAACCCATCCAGATCCTGCAACAGCCTTATGTGATGCAGCATCTCAGCTTTGCGTATATGACCTCGAAGAGTTTTTGAAGCCCTTGATTGAAATCCATCATACAGAAGTTAGTTTTAGGAAGTGATTGTGCTTCAATAAAAATTATTACCAAACCACATCATAACATAGAGACGGATAATTATCCGTCTCCACAAAATCATTGAACAAAACCAATGAACACCAAAGAAATTACCTTGTAATATAAATGTTGTGAGGATGGAAAAATATCAAAACAAATACAGAATACCCTCTACCCGATTACAGGGATACGATTATGGTTCAAATGGATTTTATTTTGTAACGATTTGCACAAAAAAACGATTCCATTATTTCGGTAATATCGTAGAGACGCACTATTGTGCGTCTAATAACACCAAACCACCAACCAAGGAGACGCACCATTCCCCATCACACAACACCAAACCACCAACCAAGGAGACGCACCATTCCCCATCACACAACACCAACGAACCAACCGAGGAGACGCACAATTCCCCATCACACAACACCAACGAACCAACCGAGGAGACGCACAATTGTGCGTCTAATAACACAAACGAATCAACCAAGGAGACGCACAATGGTGCGTCTCTACAACCAACCCCCATCGGGCAAACCGTCATTGATTATTGGTCGGAAATTCCAAAACATTACCCTTTTGTTGAATTGTTTGAATTTGTGGTAATGCCCAATCACATTCATGGTATTTTGTGTTTTAATAAAATCGGTAAAACAGATTGGCAACCGAATCAATTTGGTGTGCAATCGCAAAATCTCGGTGCGGTAATCAGGGCATTTAAATCATCGGTAAAACGATATGCAAACCAAAATAAAATCGAATTTGAATGGCAATCTAGTTATCACGATCGGATAATTCGCAACGAAAGGGCATTGAATGCCATTCGTCAATATATTATTGATAATCCATTGAATTGGAAAAATGATGCATTGAATTGGAAAAATGATACATTGAATAGGGAAAATGATGCATTGAATTGGAAGAATGATACATTGAACGTGCGCAACGTGGAGACGGGCAATTGCCCGCCTCTACGGCAAATCATTGAACACGAAACCAAAAACCTTTTTTAAGAAATTGTGTGATAATGGAAAAATATCAATGCAAATATAGAACACCATCTACCCGATTGCGCGGATATGATTATGGTTTCAACCATCAACCTAGGACAAAACACTATTGATTATTGGTCTAAAATTCAAAAACATTACCCGTTTGTTGAATTGGTAGTAATGCCGAATCACCCCGATGGGGCATTAATTTCATTAAAATAAATAACTCAAAAAAAATATATAAGTTTGAAACTTAATTTAAATACAATGAAAAATCAATTATTCCTTTTGGTATTTTTATTTGGTTCATTGAATAGCGTATTTAGTCAATATGAACCCACCAGTCAAATAAGTGCTTCGGGTGATCGGATCATACAGGAGAAGGGCCCCAAAAGGCCGGCCGAGATATACCTGGAAGCCGGGGCAGGATTTAATTATAAATTCGGGGTGATCGGTTTGGGAATAGCGGCAAGGATTAATGACAATTTAATTATGGATGCCGCCGGTGGCGTAGGTGGGTGGGGAAATAAATACAGCCTTTCAGCAACTTTTAAGGCAAATGAAACTAACCATTGGTGTCCTTCCATAGGTCTTTCGAGATCCATGGGTGAGGTAAATCAGGAGCAAACAATATCTGTTACTTATTTAGGTAAATCAGAAACCGCTACCGCATTTATGACCTTTCACCCGGTAAGTTATCTGAATTTAACGGTTCAGAGGCAATTCGTAAGCAAAAAGAGAGGAAACAGAATGCTGATTGAATTTGGATATGCCGTTCAACTCAATGAGGCCAGATATGATTTCACGAATAGTTTTGTTACTGTGAAGTCAAACAGCACCCAAACCGATGTGGCTCTGGCATTAGCCCCTATAAATGATATAGGCATCAATACGCTTAATTTTTTGAGCAGTGGTGGGTTTTTGGTTGGATTTTGTTACCAGTTTGCATTCAGGTAATATTGGCTTTCTATCTTCCTTTTTAGCTTTTTAGTAAATTAAAATTACTTTTGCGCCAAGTCAAAAAGTGCAAAACACAATCAAATTGCGATAAAAATGGAATTATATTTAGATTCAGCAAACCTTAAAGAAATTGAAGAAGCCTTTAAATTGGGCTTTTTAAACGGATTAACCACCACACCCACCTTCATGCAGCGCGAGGGAATTACCGACGTTGACGCCATGATTGTGAAACTTTCAAAAATGGTTCCGGTATTACAAATTGAAGCTTTGGGGGATTCTGCCGAGGATGTATTGGCCGAGGCAAAGAGGTTGTTGGCTTTAGGTCTTGACCCAAAGAAAACAGTTTTTAAAATTCCGGTTTCGCTTGAAGGCGTTCGTGCCTGTAAAATGCTTCGCAATGAAGGTTTGCTGGTTAATATTCATTTGGTTTACACCTTGCAACAAGCCTATATGGCCATGCATGCAGGTGCAACGTATGTGTGCCCATTGGTTGGCCGTTTGCAGGATCAGGGTCATGATGCGCTCGATTTGGTAGCACAAATTGTTGAGGCGGTTGAACACTACGGATACGATACCAAGGTAATGTTTTCATCGGTTCGTACCATGGAACATATCCGCAATGCGATTAACCTGGGTGTACATACCATTACGGTTCCATTGAAGATAATGAAGCAGCTAACCGAAAATCATTTCACTACGGTTGGAACCGAGCAGTTTATTCATGATACCCGTTTAATGACGGTTCGGGTAAGGGAAGCCATGAATGCTGTAAATCCGGTAATTGCCACAAATACAAATCTAGCCGATGCCATTGTAAAAATGACTGAATATGGCTTTGGTGCTATTACGGTTCTAAATGCCGATGGCAGTTTGAAAGGCGTTTTTACCGATGGTGATTTACGCAGAATGATACAAACTGAAGGCCGTGATGTATTAAGCAAAAATATGGGTGATTTTGTATATGGTAAGGCAATAGCCATTGAGGCAGGAGCACTGTTAAATGAGGCTGCCAGTTTATTTAAGACCACCAAAGTGGATACCCTTTTGGTAACCGAAAACGGCAAACCCATGGGTATGCTGGATATTCAGGATTTGGAGGAATAGGGAAGATCAGTTTGCTTTTTTTGCCACAAAGGCGCTAAGGCGCGAAGGATTGAACGGAATAAACCTTTGCGCCTTCGTGGCTTTTTTAATTATTCAGAATTTCAGACAGATCAGGTAATTCATTAAATAAATGGTGGGTCAGACTTTGGTAAACATAATTTAATGAAAGTTATCTGTTCCTTTTGGATTTAATATTCCATTATTTTACCGTTATTTGAATCCAATGAATACCAACCATACCGAATCTATTTTTGAACAGATAGGGGGTGTTTTTTGTACCCCTGCTGATCTGCTGGCCGAAAAGTTAAAAACCATAAAAGCCTTTGTTTTTGACTGGGACGGCGTGTTTAATAATGCCGTAAAAAACGAAAACAAAAGCAGTAATTTCAATGAAGCCGACAGCATGGGAACCAATATGCTCCGGTTCAACCATTTTATTCATAACCGGGTTTTACCGGCAACAGCCATTATTTCGGGTGAGAAAAATGAAATGGCTTTTTACTTTTGTCAGCGTGAACATTTCAGTGCTTCCTATTACAAAACACCCCATAAAATTATTGCGCTCAATCACTTTTGCGGGCTGAACCAAATAAAAGTGGGGGAGGTTTGTTATGTTTTTGATGACGTACTGGATTTGAGCATTGCTGCCGTTTGCGGGGTGCGGATTTTAATAAACCGAAAGGCTAATCCCTTGTTTAAAAACTACATTGTTCAGAATAATTTAGCTGATTATATCACCGCCCATGAAAGTGGGAACTTCGCTGTACGTGAGGCATGCGAGCTGATGATAGGTTTAACCGGAACCTATAACCAATGTATGGATGAACGCAAAGATTATTCGCCTCTATATGCCTCCTATATCGAAAAACGCCAGGCTGCCGAAACGAATATCTTTACCCTTCAGGATGGAAAAATTGTGCAGGCAGGGGAGATGTAGCTGGTTTAGATTTACTGATTGCCTTCACTAAAGTACGGATATAAATGGTTAAGTAAAGGGATTGGTGCACCAATATGTTGTTGTACATTACCAATAATCTTTCATTAAATCGGTAACCCAGTCAGGTTGTTTAAATTCTCCTTTGGGTTGAAATTCTTTAAATACGGGTTTTATATCCAAAATAGGTGTTCTGTCAATTGCATCAAGATACTTTACCTTGATGGTCCGCCCATTATGTTCTAAGAGTTGAACGGTACAAATACCGATTCTATTGGGCCGGTCTTTTTTCCGTTGTCCAAAAATGCCTACCGACGGATATTTTGGGTTCTCTCTCGGGTGTCCGGAAAATAGTATGTCTTTACTATTAACTTTGTCAAAGTAATAAATAATTTCAAGGTGCGAGAAATCAGAAATGTGGTTAAAAGCTTCTATTGGAATGTTATCAGCAAGTACAATTTCGGATATAATATTTCCCCAATTATCGTCTATCACGGTTGTCCTTGAATTTTTAACGCTTGCGATGGGTGTAAATTCAATTTTCATTCAGTTCATTGTATTTAAAGTGACAGGTAACTGCCCCACGACTGTTGTCGGTGGTGATTGCCCGGGTTAATTTGTCAGGTAAAGTTATTCATTCAATGCAGCTTTTTCTGTTTCATCAATTCTGCTCACATTTACCGAAATCACATCATTTTCCTGTTTGATCAGGTAAACAAATTTCTCTCCCCACCTTAATTCAGACGCATTATAGGAAGAACGGGAATAAACTGTTTGAGAAAATGACTCATCAAATGCTTTAATCATTACAATAAATTCAGCTTCTTTTTCAAAAACTTCGCTCTCGGTTAATTTATTAAGCGGACTTGAATCATTAATTGGGTGTACAATCGTCCAAACGGATGGAAAAAAAACGACTTTGGGTCTCTCCAGTTCAAGAAGGAAAAAATCTCTTAATTCAGAATTTTCTTTTTTGATTGAAAGCGTAACATTTACCTCAACTTCCAGAAGTTGATTTTTTTGCGGATTAACCACCCTAAACATAAAGCCATTGATGTTCCGGTAAGGCGCAATTACAGCACAAGTGCTATACTTTATTTTTGCGGATGGCCTTGAAAACCTTCCATATAGCATCCCGGTTGCAAGCGCAAATGAAAGCAATCCAAGCAATGATTCAATTGCGGCAACGGTATTGAGCGGGATTCCGGTGGGGGCTATACGACCGTATCCAAGGGTAGTAATTGTTTGCGCACTAAAGAAAAAGGCTTCAATAAATTTTTCATAATCTGTTGATCCCTCAATACCTGTAAGGTATTCAACACCAATAAACATATAGATTGAGGCAAATATCAGGTTGACAATTAAATAACCCAAAATGACCAGAACAAAAAAGTTTAGCCATGACATTGAAATGAGAGAATGGAAGAAATTAATTCGCTCAAAAAATGAAATATGCGTCTTCCTAACATTGAATGACCCGTCTTTATTTAAAGCGCGATTCTTTCCGGAAGATGGCTTTTCACCCAATCCGAGATCATTGAATTTCTCTTTTTTATATTCAGCCATATTTAAAAGCTAAATTACGCAATTTTTTTGATTTACTAACGCACTGGTTTTTCGGTATCACCATGTTTGTACAGTAGTCGCTGGACTCCACTCTTATTTTTCAATATTACAATATTTTCAAATAACCACAGATCAGTCGTAATTTTTTTTGTCACTTAGCATTTTTTAACTATCTCGTTCTGTAGGGGGTGAAAAAGCCAACAATCTTCCATAACAAAATTGCGGTTCCATTCATAATTTGTGTCTTTAATGCCTGCCAAAAAAAGGGCACCAATCTCGTCTTAAAGGACAAGACACAGACCAACGCCCTCGGGCCAAACCTTTTGCTGTTCACACCTCCGTTGGATCTAAGCCGCACCTTTAGATTTATTCTAATCTGCAATTACTATTTACGGGCAGAAAATCCTGCTCTTTAAATGATTTTTGAACAATTTGAAGCTTATTCCATATATTTCATTCAAAAATTTTAGGTTTGAATGTCCAATTTTGTAATATTGACGAAACATGATTCAGGTAAGTCACTTATATAAATCGTTTGGAGGATTGCCGGTACTGAAAGGGGTAAACCTGCAAATAGCCAAAGGAGAGATCGTTTCCATTGTGGGTGCTTCGGGTGCAGGAAAAACTACCCTGTTGCAAATTATGGGTACCCTGGATGCGCCCGACTCGGGCTCGCTGATCATTGATAAGCGCGAAGTCTCCGGTATGAAAGGAAGGACGCTGGCAAGATTCAGAAATAAAAATATTGGTTTTGTATTTCAGTTTCATCAGCTACTGCCCGAGTTTACTGCGCTCGAAAATGTGTGTATGCCGGCATGGATTGGCGGCATGAATGATTCGAAAGCACAAAAAAAAGCGAAAGAATTATTGGATTTTTTAGGTCTGAACCAACGCATAACCCATAAACCGGCTGCTTTAAGCGGAGGAGAACAACAAAGGGTAGCTGTGGCCCGCGCTTTGATTAATAACCCGGGAGTGATTTTTGCTGATGAACCTTCAGGAAACCTGGATTCTAAATCGGCCGAAGAATTGCATCAATTGTTTTTTCATTTGCGAAAAGAGTTTAATCAGACTTTTGTAATTGTTACCCATAATCAGGTTTTTGCCGGTAAAAGCGACCGGATGTTAACCATAAAAGATGGTGTGATTTTTTAAACAATAGCAGGGTGACCATTCATCAGATTTTAAAACATTATTGGGGTTATGATTCATTCAGACCCACCCAGCAGGAAATTATTGAGGAAGTTTTAAAGGGAAATGATTCCCTGGCCTTGTTGCCTACAGGCGGCGGGAAATCAATCTGTTTCCAGGTTCCTGCCCTGGCGATGCAAGGATTGTGTATTGTAATATCACCCCTTATTGCCTTGATGAAAGATCAGGTTGAAACTCTTCAAAAAGCGGGAATAAAAGCGCAGGCAATTTACTCCGGAATTCATCATTCTGAAATTGATATCATTCTCAAAAATTGCATTCATGGGGGCACTAAATTTTTGTACCTATCGCCTGAAAGACTTTCATCCCAATTATTCAGAGATTATTTACCCCAACTGGATGTTTGTTTGCTGGCCGTAGATGAAGCGCATTGCATCAGCCAGTGGGGTTTCGATTTCAGACCCGAATACCGTCGCATTGCTGAGATACGTGAAATTATGCCGGCGATTCCGGTATTGGCCTTAACGGCAAGCGCAACCAAAGAAGTGGTAGAAGATATCCAGGTTCAGCTGGGCTTTAAAAAAAAATTAGTATTTAAAAACAGTTTTGAGCGGCTCAACCTGCATTATGTGGTTAGGGTTACCGAAAGAAAGATGGATAAAATGCTGGATATTATTAAAAAAACGAGCGGAAGCGGGTTGATATATGTCAGAAACAGAAAGAAAACCGAGGAGCTGGCCGAGTTTTTAGTAAAATCGGGTATCAATGCATCTTTTTACCATGCCGGCCTAAGCAACGCTGTTCGGGTAAACCGACAGGAAAACTGGATCAAAAACAAAACCCGCATGATGGTTTGCACCAATGCTTTTGGAATGGGAATAGACAAACCCGATTGTAAAGTGGTAATTCATTTTGAAATGCCTGATTGTTTGGAAGCTTATTATCAGGAAGCGGGCAGGGCAGGAAGAAACGGGGATAAATCGTATTGCGTGCTTTTATACAATGAGGCAGATCAGCTGGAACTTCGCCATCGGATTGAACAGAATTTTCCTCCTGAAGAAATGATCCGGAAAGTGTATGATGCTTTGGGAAGCTTTTTACAAATACCACTTGGGAAAAAAGAAGAAGAAAGTTTTGATTTTGATCTGACCCTGTTTTCAAAATATATTTCCCTGAATCAGGCGCTTGTTTTTTCAAGCATAAAACTATTGTCGCAGTTGGGTTATGTGCTGTTGAATGAAGCATTTTACGCTCCTTCGCGTTTGCAGATTCTACTCAGGCAAAAGGAGCTTTATGCTTTTCAGGTGGAGCATGAACCGCATGATGAATTAATCAAACTGATCCTCAGAAGTTATGGTGGAATCTTTGATCAGTTATGTGTTATTCATGAGAATTTTCTTGCCATGAAAATGAATGTTTCGGAAAGAGAGATGGGTTCAAAACTGAAACAATTACACGATTTGCAGGTGCTAAATTATTTGCCTCAAACCGATAAACCACAAATTTTATTATTAACCGAAAGGGTAGAGGCAAAGTATTTAAACCTGAATCAGGGTTTTATCAGAAAAAGAAAAGAGCTGTTTGAACACAAATTAAATCAAATGGTGAATTATGCAAGTAGTGAGCATTTATGCAGAAGCAGGATGCTATTAAGTTATTTTGATGAAGACAATGCCCTTGATTGCGGTTCGTGTGATATTTGCATAGAAAAAAGAAGGCGGTTGATAGACAGCAAAGAATATACTAATATTGAGCTGGCTATTAAAAATACCTGTTCGGTTTCCCCAATAGAGATCAGAAAATTGATAGAAAATATTCCAAACCATAAACCCGAAGATATTATTGGAATGATTCGCATTTTGTTAGATAAAAATATTATAAAGTTAAACGCACAACAATTATTGTTTTGGCAAGTAAAAAATTAATTCGGTTTACCGTAAGCAATGACCTGAGTTACGACCAACGGATGCAGCGTATTGCAGGAGTTTTGGTTGAAGCCGGTTTTGAGGTAGAATTGATTGGCAGGAAGCGAAAAAGTTCAATTCCGTTAGACCCAAAAACTTTCGGGCAAACCCGTTTGAATTGCTATTTTGAAAACGGGAAACTTTTTTATTTTGAATACAATATCAGATTGTTTTTTTATTTATTATTCAAAAAGGCACAAGTTTATGGAGCGGTTGATTTAGATACTTTATTGCCCTGTACCCTGGCAGCAAAAATAAGGGGCTCAAAATTGGTTTTTGATGCGCATGAATACTTTACGGAAGTACCGGAAGTAGTGCATAGACCTATCACAAAGGCCATCTGGCAGATATTGGGCGATGCGTGTATCCCCTTGGTGGATAAGGCTTATACGGTGGGGCCGCAGTTGGCTGAATTATTTTCCAAACAATACGGGCTCGCATTTGAAACGATTTTAAATGTACCCTTACTCCAAACCCATTCATTTAAAAATTCGGAGAAAAAAGAGAATATCATTCTTTATCAGGGTGCTTTAAATGAGGGTAGGGGTTTAGCACAGCTGATCGTTGCGATGAAGCAGGTAAATGCACGATTGCAAATTGCCGGTGAAGGAGATTTAAGTGAAAGTTTGCGAAGTTTGGTTCAGCAAAACAGTTTGGAAAATAAGGTTGAATTTTTGGGATTTGTAAAGCCTGAATATTTGCCGGAATTATCGGCAAGTGCAAAAATTGCCATTAATCTGCTTGAACCTAAAGGATTGAGTTATCAATATTCATTAGCCAATAAATTTTTCGATTATATCCATGCAGGGATCCCGCAATTGTGTGCTGATTTTATTGAATACAGGAAGATCAATCTATTATTTGAAGTGGCTATTTTATGTGATTGTAAGGAAGACGAAATTGCCGTTCAATTAAATAATTTGCTATCAAATAGGCTTTTATATCAAAGGCTTCAGCAAAATTGTGGAAAGGCCGCACAAGTTTATAATTTGCAAAGGGAAGCAAATAAATTAACCCGTATTTACAGCTCCTTATTTTAGTGGATCCGAGATTACATATTATCAGTTTTGATATTCCCTATCCCGCTAATTACGGTGGGGTGATAGATGTGTTTTATAAACTCAAAGCGCTTTCAGAAACAGGCGTTCAAATAACGCTTCACTGTTTTCAATATGGCAACCGAAAACCACAGGCAGAACTCGAAAAATACTGTGTTCAAGTACATTATTATCCTAGAAAAAAAATCAGCAATCCATTTTCATTGGTTCCGCTTATTATAGGTTCAAGAAAGGATACCCGGCTTCTGAAAAATTTGCAAACCGACGATGCCCCTATTTTATTTGAGGCTTTACACAGTTGTTATTATTTAAATGCACCCGGCTTGAGAAAGCGCATGAAGCTGGTAAGAATTCACAATATTGAGCATGATTATTATCGGCTACTGGCAGAAGCAGAACATCATCTATTTAAACGTATTTATTATTATTTCGAATCCGTTCTCCTAAGCGCTTACGAGAAAATACTGGTTCATGCTGATCGGCTCCTGGCTATTTCTCAAAACGATTATCAGCAGCTTCACGGGAAATTCGGTTCCAAAGTTTCTTACTTGCCTGCTTTTCACAGCAACCAGTCTGTTACTGCAAAACTAGGTAAGGGAATATATTGTTTTTATCACGGCAAATTAAGTATTGCCGAAAATAATCAGGCAGCCTTGTTTTGGGTAAAGGAGGTTTTCAGCAAATTAAAAGTTCCGTTAATCATAGCCGGAGATGAGGCCTCAACACAATTGAAGCAGGCCATTTCTGAACATGAGCATATCGAACTCAGGGAAGGTTTGACCCCCTCTGAAATTGATACTTATATTGAAAATGCGCACCTGAATGTGTTGGTCACTTTTCAGCCAACCGGTATAAAATTAAAGTTGCTGAATGTTTTATTTAAAGGCAGATTTGTGTTAGCTAATTCGTTTATGGTACATAATACCGGCTTAGAAAGTTTGTGTGAGGTAAAAACCGACGCAAGTTCTTTCATTGAAGCCATTCCAAAGATGATGGAAATGGATTTTACTGAAGCAGAAATTGAAAAGAGAAAGGTCATTTTGAACCAAACTTTTAATGTATCGGTTCAGGCAGCTGCTTTAAAACGTCTTATTCATCCGCTTCTTTGATCCATTTATTTACGGTTATTTTTCCATCCATACATTTAAAAATGGTTCCCGGAAACTTGCTAATGACGCGGTAATCGTGGGTGGCCATTAAAACGGCTGTTCCCTTTTCGCTGATTTGATGAAGCAAAGATAAAATTCCGTCGCTGGTTTTAGGATCAAGATTGCCCGTGGGTTCATCGGCTAAAATTACTACCGGTTTATTTAATAAAGCTCTGGCAATGGCTAATCGCTGTTGTTCGCCGCCACTCAATTCATAAGGCATTTTATGAGATTTGGTACTTAATCCTACCATTTCAAGAACCTCTTTAATCCTTGTATGGATATCCTCTTCCTTTTTCCATCCGGTTGCTTTCAAAACAAAAAGCAGGTTATCAAAAGCATCCCGGTCAAAAAGCAATTGAAAGTCCTGAAATACCACCCCGAGTTTTCTCCGGAGCGCAGGAATTTTAGATTTTTTAAGATTTTTCAACTGAATACCAACAATTTCGCCTTCTCCCGACTCTAAATGCAACTCGCCATAAAGTGTTTTGAGTAAGCTGCTTTTTCCGCTCCCGGTACTACCTATTAAATACACAAATTCTGAGGGACCAATTTGTAATGAAATATCAGACAGAACGAGGCTATGTCCTTGAAATATACTGCCTCCTTCGATCGAAATAATTGGGTTTTCTTTTTTCATGATAAATCTAGTTTAGTCATTTGTCCGAATGGAATGGAATTCATCAATTCAATAATCTGCTTAATTTTATCACCCAGGCCACATTTTTCAAGTGCCCGCTCAGGCCTGTCGGCACGTGCATAAGCAATTAATGTAAATTTTTCATCCCGTATCTGAAGATAATCTGGGATTTTTGCCTTTCCTTTTATTTTAATAATATACAAATTGATAAATATTTTGTTTTTGTTTGTTTCAAAATAAGTATTATTGCACAATATAAAAAAATTAAATCATGAAGGATTTTTCGCAAAAAGTTCTACCTATGGGTTTGGTAACAGCATTATTCATAAGTGCCTGTAGTGGTCCAGCCAATTTTACAAAAAATAATTATTCAGTGAGCCCAAATCCGCTTGAAATGAGAGCTGATTCGGTGAGCGTGGTAATTGTGGGAAATGTACCGCCTAAATCCATTAAGCCCAGTACATTGGTTTCTTTTCAACCTATACTAAAAACGATAGACGGCAAGGAAATCAAGTTGAAAGAAGTAACTATTAAGGGAACAACAGCTAAAGGTTCAGCAGATTATACTATTAATACCAAAACCGGCGGTAAAATTACTTATTCCGATATTATACCTTATACCGCTGAATTAAAACGCGTAAAAATGTTGCCACGCTTCACTTATCAGGGCAAAGCACTTCCTGTACCGGATAGCATTATGGTACTTGGAACCATTACTACTGCTGGTTTGGTGAAATTTACAGATGAAGTATTAATGAACCAGGAAAATTATGCACCGGTTTTGAACAATAAAGTGGTAAATATCTATTTCGAGATGGATGGCGACAAGTTTAATCCGAATTTTAAATTGGGCAAATCTTTAAATAACAAAAACCAGATTTCTGAATTGAAGAAATTATTAAAAAGCGATCCAAACTGGAATATAAAAGGAATATCCATTAACGCTTATGCTTCTCCGGATGGAGAGTTGGAACGTAATAATAACCTGTCGAAAGGTCGTTCAGAATCTACTTTTGCATTTTTCAAAAAAGAATTGAAGAAATTAGGTTTTGCCGAAGCCAATGATAATAATTTCAGTATGGGCTATATGCTTGCTGAAGACTGGAAGGGATTCAAAACGGAATTGGAAGCTTCAAATATTGTGGGCAAAGAAAAGATGCTCGAAACCATTAATAATACAAGCATCAGCGATGAAGAGCGGGAAAGTTTACTGCGCAGAACCGATGAAAAATCATGGAAAGCTGCTACCGAAAACATTTTACCAAAATTACGCAGATCTGAATTGGTTTTAGTGGGTGGAAAACCTTTTAAGAATGACGCAGATTTAATTAATTACTATGGAAAATACGACTTATTATCTCCGGTTGAATTGTTCCATCTGGCTACTATTACTACAGATTTGAACCAAAAAGTTGAGGTATATACGGCATACAATACCAAAAATCCTGGCGACTGGAAAGGGTTCTCTGATTTAGGTACAGTGCAGATTAAACAAAACAAATTTTCTGATGCCGCCGCCAGTCTGGCTAAAGCAAATGAGTTAAGTCCGGATAATGGAATGGTATTAGCGAATATGGGTGCTTTGGCTCGTGCGCAGGGCGATTATAGCGGTGCTTATAACTATTACAAAAAGGCATCCGATAAAGGGGCCAATGTTAGTTATAACCTGGGAACTTTCGATATTAAATATGGTAATTATGCCTCGGCAGTCAGCAATTATAACAAGAGCGGAAAGAACGATTATAATACTGCTCTGGCTAAATTGTTAAGTGGCGACCCAAATGGGGCAAAAACAGTTATCGACAACCTGACTCCTGAAACCTTAACCTGGGAACATTATTATTTACGTGCTATTTGTGGTGCCAAATTGAATAACCAGGATGTATGTACCACCAATATGGCCCGTGCGGTATCCTTAAATGGCGAAGCAAGAAATATGGCAAAAGATGATCTTGAATTTGTGAAATTTTTCAAAAATCCATTATTCGAAGCTGCTATCAGATAGTATTTAAGCGAAATTTAAAAAGCCCCGGTGAATTCATTTTCATCGGGGCTTTTTTGTGGGTAATAGCATTTATTTATCCACAGCTATGTGCAAAATATGGCTTTAACCTGAACGCAAAGCATTGTATTTTTACGGTTTAGAAATGGTTATGGCAGAAGAAGTGGTTAGGTATGACGAAAGCAGCATCCGGTCGTTGGATTGGAGGGAACACATACGCCTTCGCCCGGGTATGTATATTGGTAAATTAGGCGATGGCAGCGCCATGGATGATGGTATTTATATTTTGTTGAAGGAAACAATAGACAATTCCATTGACGAATATGTAATGGGAAATGGGCGCCAGATTGATATTAAGGTGACGGATGTGAAGGCATTTGTAAGAGATTACGGAAGAGGAATTCCCTTGGGAAAAGTAATCGAATGTGTTTCACAAATCAATACAGGAGGAAAATACGATTCAACGGCTTTTAAAAAGTCGGTGGGTTTAAACGGAGTAGGATCAAAAGCTGTTAATGCTTTATCGGTTTATTTTAAGGTGCAGTCATTTAGAGATGGAAAAACCAAGATCGTTGAGTTTGATAAAGGTAAGCTCATAAAAGATCATAGGTTACAGGATACCATTGAACCGAATGGAACCGCGATCACTTTTATTCCCGACGAGGGTATATTTAAGCACTTTCGTTTCGTTGCCGAATTCATCGAAAATATGTTGTGGAACTATGTTTACCTGAATTCGGGTTTAACCATCTGGTTCAACGATAAAAAGTTTTATTCAAAGGATGGACTTTTGGATTTACTGAAACGCAAAACCAATGAAGAAGCGCTTCGTTACCCCATTATTCATCTGAAAGGGGAGGACATTGAAGTGGCGATAACCCACGAAAATCAGTATGGGGAGGAGTATTATAGTTTTGTAAACGGACAGCATACCACACAGGGAGGAACCCATTTAAATGCTTTTCGGGAAGCCTTTGCAAAAACAGTTCGTGAGTTTTATAAGAAGGATTTTGACCTGGCCGATATTCGGGCAAGCATCATATCTGCAGTGAGCATCCGGGTTCAGGAGCCTGTATTCGAGAGTCAGACCAAAACCAAGTTGGGTTCAACCAATATGGCACCTACTGAATCGCAAAGTGTGAAGCAATTCATGATTGATTTTTTAAAGAAAAGCCTGGATGATTACCTGCATAAGCATCCTGAAACCGCTGAAGCTTTATTAAAAAGGATCAACCAAAGTGAACGCGAGCGTAAAGAAATGGCAGGCATTAAAAAGCTGGCCAACGAGCGGGCAAAAAAGGCAAATTTGCATAATAAAAAATTACGGGATTGCCGGATACATTATAACGATTCCAAAGACGAGCGAAGATTTGATACTACTTTATTTATTACCGAAGGAGATTCGGCCAGCGGTTCCATCACCAAATCGAGAAATGTGGAATTACAGGCAGTATTCAGTTTGCGCGGAAAACCCTTAAACAGCTACGGCTTAACGAAAAAAATAGTTTACGAAAACGAAGAATTCAACCTCTTGCAACATGCTTTAAACATTGAAGAAAGTATAGAAGATTTACGTTATAACCGCATTGTGGTTGCCACCGATGCCGATGTGGATGGAATGCATATTCGATTGTTGCTGCTTACTTTCTTTCTTCAGTTTTTCCCTGATTTGGCAAAAAACGGACATGTATACATTCTGGAAACGCCTTTGTTCAGGGTTCGTAACAGGCAAAAAACCATTTATTGCTACAGTGAAGAGGAGAAACAAAAAGCGGTTCATCAATTAGGCGCGCGTCCGGAGATAACCCGGTTTAAAGGATTGGGTGAAATTAGTCCTGAGGAATTTGGTTTATTTATTGGTGAAGATATGCGCCTTCAACCTGTTTTAGTCAGACCCGATACACCCATTCAAAAAATGCTCGAATATTATATGGGAAAAAATACCATGGACCGGCAAGCCTTCATTATTGATAATTTGCGTATCGAAAAAGATATGGTTTATAAGGAGGAGATTGAGGAGGAGCTTGTTTGATAGCTAGAAATGGGACCCTTCCCTTCGACTAGCTCAGGATGGGAAAGGTGCACTGGGCACTGGGAAATGCTTCCTTTTACTCAAATTACATCATTCGATATTCGGCATTTATCATTTCCTAATTCCGATGCCAATTAGATATTCGTTGCCTTCCTATCTGTGGAGAAGGCGCGGCTAATAGATTTCATTTCTCAGAAAATTTCTGCTCGCCGCGCTGAATCATCGTGTATCCATTAACCCCTGGCTAAAGCCAGGGGCTATGAATATTGAACCATGTTGGGGTTAATTCTCTTTTTATTACAATTGACATTATTGTATTATTTTCTGATTATTACCATTGACGTTATTGTATTATATCCTGATTATTAGCACATTGCAAAAACTTCGTTGTATATTGTTTTTTTTGAAAAAAATTACTACTCAGGGTGACAGGGGCAATGGGGAATATCACATCATTGCCCCTGGCTTTAGCCGGGGGTTAAAGGAAGCACAATCAAAAGGCGCGGCGCAAAACGTACGATTAGGCAAGCGAATTTAAGCCGCGCAACGAGCATAAATTATCTTAGAATACAGATTACAAACCGGAATGCGGAATAGAAATGGGACACTTCCCTTCGACTAGCTCAGGATGGGAAAGGGGTTTAGGTTGATAGCCTAACAGCCTACAGCCTAATAGCCTTAATTCTCCGAGCTGATAATAATCATTCATACAATGGTTTGAAACCAATTTGTAATCATATAATTTTGAATAATGAATGGATACAAGCATTCGTCTCTACCCAATAAATTTCTTGTTGTAGTTGAACTTAAATGCTTTTTGAGGTGTTAATCTCTTAGCAGTAATTGGCATTTGTTTGATGGTAATCATTTTCTTTAAATAAAATTGAACATGAAAATTCAGGAAAAAACAAAAGATGAACTATTAGAAGAGTTACAGATTTTGAAGCAGGAAAATAGTTTGTTAAAGGCCGGTGAAAATATCCAAAGAATGGCTAAGATGCTGGATGTTGCGCCAAATTCCATTACCGTTCATGATTTTAATGGAGCATTTCTCTACGCCAACCAAAAAACATTCGATATGCACGGTTATACCCGGGAAGAGTTTTTATCACTCCCTCTGGATAAACTGGATACACCCGAAACAGCAAAACAAATACCGACCCGGATGAAAGAAATACTTGAAAAAGGGGAAGCAAGTTTTGAAGTGGAGCATTTTAAAAAAGATGGAACAATATTACCAATGGATGTTTATGCCTTGACGACCAGATGGGGCGATACCAATGCCATGCTCAGTATTGCTTCCGACATAACCCAACGTAAAGCGGCCGAAAAAGCATTACGTTTAAGTGAAGAAAAATTCCGTGCGCTATATAAGGCTATACCCATTCCTACTTATACCTGGTAGCAAGCAGGCGAGGACCTGGTTCTGATTGATTATAATGATGCCGCTTTGACTTTCACTTATGGTGAAGTTGAGAAGCATATAAGAATAATGGCAAGTCAAATGTATAAGGATAATCCTACCATTATGGATGAATTAATGCGGTGTCTCCATGAGAAAACAGTGATTAAACGGGATATGGAATACAAGTTCCAATTCAGCGATCACACTAAGTTTCTTCATGTGAATTACGCTTATGTTCCTCCCGATTTTGTGATGGTACACAGCGAAGATTTTACCGAGATAATGATGGCAGAAGCTGCACTGAAAAAGAGCGAAATATTACTTGTAAATACCGCTTCCATCGGTAAGGTAGGTGGATGGGAAATTAATATTGATACTTTGGAACAAACCTGGACAGATGAAATTTATACCATACATGAAGTAGATAAAACGTTTAAACCAACAGTTGAAAAGGGTGTCGGATTTTATACTCCGGAATCAAGACAGATCATCGAAAGAGCGATAAATCGTGCCATTGAATTTGGCGAGACCTTTAATGAAGAATTGGAGATAGTTACAGCCAAAGGAAATCACCGGTGGGTAAAGGCTATAGGTGAGGCCGACTTGAAAAATCGCAGCGTTTTTGGTTTCTTTCAGGATATTACCGAAATTAGAACAAGAGAAGCGGAGCTATTAAAAAAGACCATGGAGTTAGAAAACTTAAACAGCTACTTTATTAACAGAGAACTCAGAATGGTAGAACTTAAAAAGGAAATAAATAATCTCCTTCAGAAAGCGGGGATGGAAAAAAGGTATCCTGTTTCGTGAAAAGGATAGAAACGAGAGGGCGAGAGGCGAGAAACGAGACCGGAATTCATTTCCCATCTCATTTCTTGACAGCTTCTAAGATAATTTGTACACGTTGTGCGGCATAAATTTTTTGATCTAATTATGATTTGTGACGCCGCACCTTTTTGGTTGTGCACCCATTAACCCCTGGCTAAAGCCAGGGGCAATGATGCTAAATTCCTAATGGAATAGTACATTTCCTACTTTGCCTCTCGTTTCTTGTTTCTCATCTCACATTTCTAGCTCAATCCTCTGCTTCCCCGTATAGATATTAAAGCGATCTGCTTTCAAAAAACCGATCAGGGTAATGTTTAATTCTTTAGCCAATTGCAGGGCTAGGCTTGAAGGAGCACCTGCTGCGGCAACTATTGGAATACCGGCCATGGCCGCTTTTTGAATGAGTTCAAAACTGGCTCTGCCACTTAATAATAAAATATAATTTGATAAGGGAATCTGATTACTGCCCATTGCAGCACCGATTAATTTATCTAAGGCATTGTGCCTGCCCACATCTTCACGGCAAATTTTAAGTATACCCTTTTCATTAAAAATGGCACATGCATGCAAACCACCGGTATGCTCAAAAACATTCTGGTGTTTACGAAGCAGTTCGGGTAAGCGGTAAAGCAGGGTGTTTTTTATGACAATATCATTATTTTGATGCGTGTCGCAAAGCGTATGAATGGCGTCTATACTGGCTTTTCCACATACGCCGCAACTTGAAGTGGTATAGAAATTTCTTTGAAGTTTTTCGAGATCAACAGATACCTTTTCATGCAACTCAACCCTGACAATATTATAATGATTCTCGCTTGTTTGGGCATCGGTGCAATACTTTATCTGCAAGATAGCATCCTTACTTTTGATAATTCCTTCGGTAAATAAAAAACCCAAAGCCAATTCGAAATCATGTCCGGGAGTGCGCATGGTAACCGAAATGATTTTTTGACCACGGCTGTTTATAGGGCCAAATCCCAAGCGTATTTCAAGCGGTTCCTCCACAGCGAGTAAATCGTGATGAAAAGAGCTTTCATTTCCTTTAAATTTGATTACTTCGGCAGGACTTACAGGCGGTTTAATCATATTAGTTGACGATGAATATTGAACTCACCTTACCCATTTCATCGCGGAAATGCAAAACATAAGATCCGGCTTTCCATAGTGGAGTTTTAATCCTGAGTTCATTTTTGCCGGATTCTACTTTTTCATTGTGAACCAATTTCCCGCTCATATCAAATACTTCAAGCATGCCACTTTGGTGTTCAAACAGAAAATTGATCACAACAATTCCATCACTCGGGTTTGGATAAATATTGAACAGGCGTTTTTCAGTTTCTGTAGAACCTATGCCTGCTTTCACATCATAATAGCCGAAAACATAATCTCCCTTTTTAAGGTTGTTTGCCCAGAACCTGCCGGTTTTATCGGTTTTGCTTGAACCGGTTTGTTTGGTTAAATCGGTTTCAACCGTAAATGCAGATTGGGCATTAGGTCGGTATAGAAGTACCAGGCTGTCTTCTGTTCCTGTAATCAGTTCATTGTCTAAAAACCCTGCATTTTTTGTGGCAGGAGTGGAGCCATCATAGTTAAAAAAGGCTGTGGCTTTAAACCCATCAGGCCAAAATCCTTTTAAGCTCCAGTAACGTTCATTGGAAACCCTGATACCTTTCAGTAAATTATTTTCCTGCTGCCAGGGTTTGGTAAAATGATGTTCAACATATAAAAAGGCCGAATCGGGCAGTTGCTGAATGGTGGCTGTAAACAAAACATCTGCATAGGTTTTAACGCCTGTGGTTTTTATCCATTCTTTATAATTGGTAGTGGCTAAAGCTAATTCATGTTCATCATCAATTACACAAATAAAATCTTTACCTAATCCATTTATTTTTTCAAAGGAAAATGTTTGTTCCCATTCACCGCCCATAAACACTGCATCTTGTTTAATAATTTTACCATCAGGCAGGTAAAATGAAAGGGTGATGGGTGTTAAATATAAAAAAGCATCTTTATGCTTAAGCATTTGTGCAATATTAAGCACCCATTCGTTATGTGTTGTATCTAAATCTAATGGAACTAGATCTGCTTCACCACTTGTTAATATCCACGATTCGAAGAAACCAGCGAGATATTCAGAAGATTGTGCCCTGAAAGCCGCTTTCAAATGACTAGTTCCGGCATCTTTAAAAGCATAATTTTTCAGGTATTGTTTACAAACTTTAAAAAATAATGAATCCCCCATGATCGTTCTTAAACTATGCACCATCAATGCGCCTTTTGTATAAACTGTTGTTCCATAGGTTTGAGCCGATGGTACATTCGAAACCGGCAAGTAAGCGCCATCTCTCACATAAGCCCATCGTAAGGAAGTAAATAATTTGTTTTTAATATCATTTTTATAGGCTTCTTTACCATACACGCATTCTAAAAACAAGGACTCGCAATAACTTGCCCAGCCTTCGTTTAGCCACATATCGGCTGCTGTTTGGCAGGTTACCAGATTTCCCCACCAATGGTGCGAAAGTTCGTGGGCAAACAGGGTTTCATAGTTTGTGGTTCCATCAATGGCATAAATGGGGTAAGAAATATTACAGGCATGTTCCATGGCTCCGCTGTTAAAGGGAACCGCTGTAAAGCCAACCCGGTCGAACAAATAGGGTCCAAACTTTGATTCAAAGCATTGCAGTGCCGCGTTTAGCCTGATAAAAGAGGCCCGCATATTGGCGGTGTCTTTAGGTTCAGCCGCTAAAATAACAGGATAGGTTCCCTGTATACCGGTGAAATTGTATTGAACAAAGGCATATTTCCCAACCGCTATGCTGGCAAGATAAGAAGGAATGGCCTGAGCCAAATGCCAATGGTACGTAATGCTGCCATCGGGATGGATGGTTTTTGGATCCTGTAAACCACTGCAAACGGCAACAAAGCCGCTATCGGTAGTGATGTGGAAGGAATAAGTGGAACGGTCGTAAAAATTATCGGAACAGGGAAACAAGCATCTGCCAAAGCCGGGTGGTACCGATGCCATTCCCACTCCAATATTGAAAGCATAGTTTCCGTTAAAATAAAATCCACCCCATTTTGGATCCAGCGCAGGTGAACCGCCGTATGTGATGGTCAGGTTTATGGTGTCTTGAATATTATAGGTTTTATCTAATATTATCTCCAAAGTTGAATCCGTGTATTGAAAGATAAGGTCGGTTGATCCGGTTTTTACGGAAGTGGTTTTTAGTTTTAATAAATAGAGTGTAATGCTATTGCAGGGACCGGCTCTGAAAATGGCATGGATCTGAACCGTAGCTTGCAGCGTTTTAGCGCTTAAATTTCTAAGATTTACACTGATATCATAGTGTTTAACAACAATTTGATCTGTTACAAATGCCCAAGCTTTATCGGGGTTCAGACCGAGAAAAACAAAACAGCTTAAAATGGATACTAATTTCCTCATTTAGTTCCAAAGGTAGGAGAAAAAATTTAAAGATTTCTTTTCCACAAAATTCATATTTTTTGTGGGAATTTTTGCATCGAATATTGCTAACAAATCCTTATTTTGCAATGATTTTAAAGTATTGCAGACTCTTAATGTATTTTGTTTGCTAAATGCTCCAAAAAAATAAATATGGCAGAAGATAGAATTATTCAGATCAACATTGAAGATGAAATGAAAACCGCTTACATCGATTATTCGATGTCGGTTATTGTAAGTCGCGCATTACCTGATGTAAGAGACGGCCTAAAACCCGTTCACCGCAGGGTTTTGTACGGCATGACCGAACTGGGATTGGCTTCAAACCGAACTTACAAGAAATCGGCACGTATTGTAGGAGAGGTTTTGGGTAAATATCACCCACATGGTGATTCCTCGGTTTACGACGCCATGGTAAGGATGGCTCAGGAATGGAATATGCGTTACATGTTGGTTGACGGGCAGGGAAATTTTGGCTCGGTGGATGGAGATCCGCCAGCGGCTATGCGATATACCGAAGCACGTATGCGTAAAATGGCTGAAGAACTGCTGGGTGATATCGAAAAAAATACAGTAGATTTTAAATCTAACTTCGACGACAGCTTACAGGAGCCTACCGTTCTTCCCTCAAAAGTGCCGAATTTACTGATGAACGGAGCTTCAGGTATTGCCGTGGGGATGGCTACCAATATGGCTCCGCATAATTTAGCTGAATGTATCAATGGCATTATTGCATATATTGATAACCATGACATTACCATTCCGGAATTGATGAAATACATCAAAGCACCTGATTTTCCTACCGGTGGTATCATTTATGGTTATGAAGGGGTAAAAGAAGCTTTCGAAACCGGTCGCGGAAGAATTGTGATGCGTGCAAAAGCCGTTTTTGAAATTTCAAAGACTGGTAAAGATCAGATAGTTATCAATGAAATTCCTTACCAGGTAAATAAAGCCACGCTCATTAAACAGGCTGCCGACCTGATCAATGAAAAGGTTATTGAAGGAATCAGCGATGTGCGCGATGAAAGTGACCGTGACGGTATGCGCATCGTTTTTGATTTAAAACGCGAATGTGTTCCAAATGTAGTCTTAAACAAATTGTTTAAATTCACTCAGCTACAGACCTCATTTAGTGTAAATAACGTTGCGCTTGTTAAAGGTCGTCCGCATATGCTGAACCTAAAGGACCTGATCGTTCATTTTGTTGAGCACCGCCATGAGGTGGTGATTCGCAGAACAAAATATGAATTGGAAGAAGCTCAGAAACGCGCCCATATATTAGAGGGGTTATTGATTGCTTTGGACCATTTAGATGCGGTAATTGCGCTAATTCGTGCTGCCCGCACGCCTGATGAAGCCAGAACGGGATTGATGACAACCTATAATTTATCGGATATTCAATCGAAAGCCATTCTGGATATGCGTTTGCAGCGTTTAACCGGCCTAGAACGTGATAAAATTAAGGATGAATATGCTCAGATCATGGAATTGATCAATCGGCTGATAGCCATTCTGGAAAACGAAGGGGTAAGAATGCAAATCATCAAAGATGAGCTTGCAGAAATGAAGGACAAATACGGTGATGCCCGCAGGAGTGTGATTGAAATGGTGGGAAATGAAATGAGTATGGAGGATTTGATTCCGGACGAAGAGGTGGTGATTACCATTTCGCACCTGGGATACATGAAACGTACCAGTTTAAACGAATATCGAACCCAGGCCCGCGGTGGAAGAGGCAGCAGAGGCGTTGCCAAACGGCAGGAAGATTTTGTGGAGCATATCTTTATGGCCACCAATCACAATTATTTATTGCTCTTTACCGAAATGGGAAGATGCTTCTGGTTACGTGTTTATGAAATTCCTGAAGGGGAGAAAACCAGTAAAGGCCGTGCCGTTCAAAATCTGATTAATATTCCGGTGGAGGATAAAGTAAAAGCCTTTTTATGCGTAAAAACATTGAGTGATCCGGAATATTTACATACCAATAATGTGATTATGGTTACTCAGAAAGGCACCATCAAAAAAACCACTCTGGAAGCTTATAGCCGGCCGAGAGCCAATGGAATCAACTCCATGAACGTTCGTGAAGGCGATACGCTGGTTGAAGCCCGTTTGACCAATGGAAGCTGCGAAATAGTGATAGCCAGCAGAATGGGAAAAGCCATCCGTTTCAATGAAGCAGGTGTGAGGCCGATGGGCAGAAATGCAACAGGAGTTCGTGCCATCCGTTTAGGCGATGGAGATGAGGTGATCGGTATGGTGTCTATTGAGGATCCAAAAGTAACGAATGTGCTGGTGGTTAGTGAAAATGGCATGGGTAAACGTACCGAAGTGGAAGCTTACCGCATCACCAAACGGGGTGGAAAAGGCGTGATGGCTATGAATGTTACCGATAAAACCGGCAAATTGGTTTCTATCAAAGATGTGGATGATACCAACGACATCATGATTATCAATAAAAGTGGAATTACCATTCGGTTAAGTATGCGCTCGCTACGGGTTTTAGGTCGGGTTACCCAGGGTGTAAGATTGATCAATATTGGTGGTAAGGACGAAATTGCCAGTGTTGCTAAAATCAATTATATTCCGGGTGAAGAAGAGGGCGAAGGTGAAGCGGATATGGAAGAGGGTACTATCGTTGAAGGATTTGAGGTTATAGCCGGTACCGATAAGGAAATAATAGAAAATGGAAATGAAATCGCAGAGGAAATAGAGGAGGAGGATGAACTCAGTGAGGAGGATGATGAACCGGTTGAAGGAGAAGATGAAACACCTCCGGAAGAATAATATTCGAATTCATTAACAAAAAAAACTCCGGTCTCGTTTGGTAAACAAGACCGGAGTTTTTACTAGGGGTTGGAACAGATTACCTGATATATAATTTAATATTGTTTCGGTACCCGTTGGTATTCATATACCAATCGGTATGGGTTGTGCCATTGCTGGTAGCCCAGTCTAAGAAGTAATTATAACCTTCGCTGATATCATTTTTCTCGAGCATATACGGCATGGTGCCATTCACTTCTAAAGCCCAGGGTCTGTTTCGGATATCTTTGTAGTACCGGCCGGCAGAAGGGCTGCTGTTATCATCGGCAGTTCCCCAGTAGTCATTGGACATTTTACTGCTTGGGGGATGGTTTGATAAGTGAATTTCTTTTGAACGAATCTGATCATTAGATCCTTCATCGCCAGTAATCAGATAAGGATTAAAAGCAGAGCTAGGCAGGTTGTTAATACTAAGTGCACCTCCTGAAGGAAGCACGCCGTTTTCAATAAATTTTACGATAACCAGATTGGTATCCGGCATAACAAAAGGCGCATCGGCATACACATTCACAAAGTGGTTTAAACCCGGCCATGGCATAATTTTATAGGCATCGTCAAAAACAATCACATTGGCATAAGTCTGCCCGTTTTCGGTACCATTGGAAGCATTGCTTAACCAGCTCGCACCGGAAGCTCTTGTACCGCTTACGGAAGAAATTTTTCCGGGTACTACATTGTCTAACTGAAATCCGAATCCGTTATGTAAACCACCCCCAACACACCTGGTTACGAATGTATATTTAACTTCAACAACCTGGTTTGAAGCATTGGTAATGGTATTGTATTTATAATCCACTACGAGATCATTAAAATCGAAATCACCGATATAGGGCCACAAATCTTCAAACATGAGTGTGGAGTAACCTGTTGTAGGAAAATAATTATTAAACGCCCTGTTGGCATCATTCGGAAACTCGTCAATTGCATCAGGCGCTCCGTCATTGTCAACATCAATGATAATTTGAGGATCAACAGTCACAATAATATAGGCACTGGAAGTAAGGCTTGCTAAATCGGAAACCGTATATTGTATGGTAGTTGTTCCATGAAAACCTGTAACCGGGACGAACATTACCGTACCGTTATTATTGTTTGTGAAAGTACCCACACTGCTTGGATTTGGAGCCGTTGCGCCAACCAAAACCACAGAAGATGCCACCAGAGCTGAACTTCCGGCAACATCATTTGAAACAACATTGATATTGACAGGAGTATTGTATAAAGTTACTGCTGTATCATTATAGGCAACCGGTGAGACATTGTTTATTGTAACCGTTTTGGTATTGGTGGTTGTTCCACACGAATTAGTTACACCATAAGCCAGTATTGCGCTTCCGGCTGCAACACCCGTAACTACTCCACTTGAATTAATAGTTGCAAGCGAAGGCGTATTCGACGACCAGGTTCCGCCTGCAGTTGCATTTGCCAGGGTTATGGTTGCTCCCACATACACGCTCGAAGCTCCGGTAATAGCTGCAACAGTAGGTGAATTGCCCACCACAATGCTTTTAGTAACAGCAGTATTTCCACAAGAATTGGAAACCGTATAACTAATAATAGCGGTTCCGGTAGCAACACCAGTAACCGTTCCATTTGAAGAAACCGTAGCAATGGATGTATTATTTGATGACCAGGTTCCACCAGAAGTTGGATCCGCAAAAAGCGTTGTATTGCCAACACAAACGGTTAATGGTCCGGTAATGGCTCCAACGCTTGGCACAGTACTTACGGTTATACTGCTTGTTACTGTGGTTGTTCCACAACTATTAGTAACCGCATAAGATATTACGGCAGTTCCTACAGTTACTCCTGTTACTACTCCACTTGAATTTACCGTAGCCACTGATGTATTTCCGGAAGACCAGGTTCCACCTGCTGTGGCATCTGATAAGGTGGTAGTTGCTCCAACACAAACAGTTGTTGTTCCGGTAATCGCTGCAACGGTTGGAGCAGGGCTAGGTGCAGCATTGATAACAACACTTGAAGTAATCGGTGAAACACATGCTTCAGCGTTACTTACAGTAAAAGTATAAGTACCCGCTGGAATTCCGGATACGGTAGTACTGGTTCCGGTTCCTGTGGTGGTTACCGCTCCGGGAGTTCTGGTTATCGTCCAGGTTCCATTAGCGGATAAACCACTAAAGGCAACGCTTCCGGTTTGCACCGCGCAAGTTGGTTGCGTGATGGTTCCTAAAACAGGAGTTGTAATTGAGGCTTGAAAATACAATTGAGGATTATCAATATTGCGTGTAACCGAGGTATTGTTACTATTATGTATATACCAGCGAACTTCGTAACTGTTACCAGGGAGCATTTCGTACGCTGTAAAGTCGGATGGAGCAGTACGTGTGGATGTTCCGGATGAGATGTTACGACTATTAAACAGGTTTGTTAAGGTACTGGTACTCAAATTATATATGGATAGACTCCAGTAGAAGGCCGCCGGGCCAACATATGCAATAGAAGTCCCTGAAAGTCTGATTTTATTATTGCCGCTTGGAACTGCAATAGTCGCCTTTATATAATCATTATTTGTTACGGACACAGAATAGGAGTTGGAATTTACATTGGCAGCTCCGAAACAATTATTACCGTTAACAGCTGGGTTGGTAAATGAGATCCCTGAACCACCTGACATTTGCGTTGCGGTAACCCCATTAGCATATTTAGGGGTGCCTACTGTGGGCAAACTAACCGGGTAGGGTGTATTTAACAAAAGACCCAGGCTGGCATTGGCATCACCATACCAGCCAAAATACATTTG
>CAYHCF010000010.1:0-96689 GCA_964355075.1 uncultured Chitinophaga sp. | reverse complement strand
TTCTGCCAAGGGCAAATAAAAGATCAATGAGCTTTTCTTAAAAAACCTTAAAATGGAAAATAAGAACAAACCTTCTATAAACATTTTTAGGATGAGTTGGTTCAGTCCTAAATTTAATAAATCCCGATTCGCAAATCCTGCCAGCAGGTTAAATACAATCGTGAAATTAAAAAAATAAGCTCCGGCTAAAATGGCTGTAATATAACGGTTGTCGTATTGGGTGCTTCTCGAAACCCATCGTCTTCTTTGTTGCGATAATTCCTGAACCGAATGATTGGGTGAAGTTTCAACGATGGCATCCTCACACTTTAAAAAGAAAACCTGATCCGGATACTTTTTAAAAACCTTGTGCAATAAAAATTCATCGTCGCCGGTGGCTAATTTAGTGTCATTCTGATACCCTCCGATTTCGGCAAATACCGCCTTTTCAAAAACCAAATTAGCCGCACTGCACATATTCGGATTTTTTAAACGAATGGCTGATGCACCAATTCCAACGAGGCCTGAAAATTCCAATGCCTGAATTTTTTCGAATGCATTTTTTGCATGAAACAATACGGGAGCGTAAATCATTTTTGAATTCTTTTTTTGAATAAAAGAATCAATGGCGGCCAGCCAGGTTTCCCCTCTTGTACAGTCAGAATCCGTGAGAATAATAAATTGATTTTTTGAAATGGAAATGCCATACGTGATCGCTTCTTTTTTGGCTCCCTCCGGGATATGTTCTTCCAGATTTACCAATTGAATATTAAATGTATTATTCTCATTTATATACGCCTGAACCAGATGGGCCGTTTGATCGCTTGAATGGTCGTTTAAAACAATAACTTCAAAATGAGCGGTTGCAAATTTCTGTGAAACGATACTCTCCAGACAGGGAATAATGGTTTCTTCCTCGTTTCGCGCCGGAATAAGAATAGAGAAACTTTGAACATTGGGTTCAAAGCCCGATCGCCTGAAAGGTTTGATGAGAATCCAACCCGCAAAATAAAATAAAATCAACCCTGAATAGGCAATTAATAAACCATATGAAACAGCTTGCCAGATTTCCATTATTTAACTTTATAAATAAACCACATTCCGAAAAGAGCAGGTATCATGATATTGATAATCCATAAACTGTATGCTGTAAGTAATATACCAGCTGAATGAATGCCAACCCAATTAAAAACAAAAAGGGCACTTGCACCCCTTAAACCGAGTTCAAGCAACAAAAAAGAGGGCACCACCGATTGAATACAAAAGATAGCCATGATGCAAATAATAGCCTGAAAAGGTTCTACCTGAACATCAAAAAATTTCAGCAGGAAATAATATTGTGCCAGAAAAACTAAGTACCTTACAAAAGAAATAAATAAAACTTTCAATAATTCACCAGGCGTATAGGAGGCAAAAACATTCAGGTATTTTTCAAAATGCCGAACCCATGAAATCGTTTCGATTTTAGAAAATACCCGTTTTAAATCCAGGTATACAAAAATTGAAAGACTCATTATGACTATGGAAAGGAGGGGTAAAAAAATACCGTATTGCTGACCCCAAAAGAACCACAAAGCAAATATTCCAAAAAAACAGGTTATCAGCATTTGTGCGGTATGTCCTATAACCGTTATCAGTGAACCTTTTATTTTGTTTAAAACCTGCAAATGAATGACCCTCCCGGCTATGTCTCCAATCTGATTCGGGGTGATAATACTCAGCGTAACGCCTGAAAGAACTGCTTTATACGAATTCCAAAAAGATACTTTTTCAAATTTCTCAATCAAATATTTCCATTTGATGGATTCAATACCCCAGTTTAACCAAACAAGGGAAATTGCCATGAAAAGAAACCAGAGGGAAGTAGTATGGTCATTTCTTGAGAATTCCCTGAAAAGCTGGTCAATTTTATAGGCATAGATCAGTTTATAAAAAATAAACCCCGAAATTGCCAGCAAAAGAACATATTTCGCAATTTTTAGTAACCTTTGATATGGATAGGCTTGTAACAAGTTTAATGATTAACTAAGTTTGACAAATTAACAAAACAATTATCCTAAAACAAGCTGTAAATTGAGCAAACCAAATAGCATATCCGAAAAAGTGATACTTGGAATTGACCCGGGTACCTCTGTGATGGGGTATGGGGTCATACAAACAAAGGGCAAAAAGGTGGAAGTTTTAACCTTGGGTGTATTAAAACTCGAGAAATATGAAGATTATACGATCAAGCTTAAAAAGATATTTGAACGAACCGTTGGTTTAATTGAACAATACAAACCCGATGAAATGGCTATTGAAGCTCCTTTTTATGGCAAAAATGTTCAAAGCATGCTAAAGCTTGGGCGGGCGCAGGGGGTTGCCATCGCTGCTGCAATGAGCCGTGAAGTTTCGGTTGTTGAATATGCACCCAAAAAAATAAAAAAATCTATTACCGGTAACGGAAATGCTACCAAAGTGCAGGTTTCGGCCATGTTACAAAAACAATTACTTTTTACGCCTGATCCGAAATACCTGGATGCAACCGATGGATTAGCAGCAGCGTTCTGCCATTTTATGCAAAATAATTTGGATGCCCTGGCAAAACCAAGTTCTACTAAATCAAAAATTCCTGCTAAAAAGAAAGCCTCCTCATGGGAAGCTTATGTAAACCAAAATCAGGCAAAAATCATCAAAAAATAATTTATTAAAGATGACTTGCAATGTTCCTTGCAATTTCTGCCATCTCATCAGGAGGCAGATTTAATTTGGGATTTGTAAAGTTCATTTCATCCATCGTCGTAAATGGAATAAGATGAATATGGGCATGCGGAACTTCAAGTCCCATCACACAAACACCCACCCGAAGGCAGGGAATAGCTTTTTTAATTCCTTCGGCAATAATTTTTGCAAACAGTTGCAAACCCGCATAAGATTCATTTTCCATGTCAAAGAGATAATCAATCTCCTGCTTGGGCACAACCAGCGTATGTCCCTTTGTTAAGGGTCTGATATCTAAAAATGCAAAATAGTCTTTGGTTTCAGCAATTTTATAACAAGGAATTTCTCCTGCTATTATTTTTAAAAAGATACTTGCCATGCTTACAAAGTGATTTCCAGTATTTCAAACTTAATATTTCCGGCAGGTACGGTTACTTCAAAAATATCTCCAACCTTTTTATTCATAAAACCCACACCAATCGGTGATTTGAATGAAATTTTTCCTGATTTTAAATCAGCTTCTTTTTCATTTACCAGCATATACCAGATTTCCTTATTTGTATTGTGATTTAATGCCCTTACTTTGGTAAGCATCATCACTTTATTGGTACTTAATTTACTTTCATCAATTATCCTCGATAGGGTAATAAGGTTGTTTAAATGTACAATTTTTGTCTCGATGATCCCCTGATCTTCTTTTGCAGCGTGGTATTCGGCATTTTCACTCAAATCACCTTTATCTCTTGCATCCGCAATTTGCCTGGTAATGAAAGGACGTTGAACATACTTTAATTCATAAAGTTCTGCTTTCAACTTATCCAATCCTGCCTGTGTTACATAATTTATGTCTGACATATCTGATTCATTTAGCCTTCAATTTTTAAACAAAAGAAACGTTCCACCTGATAGTGAAACGTTTCTTAAATACGCGTTCAAATATAGTGAAATTTTATCCCTTTTTCCCGCTTCCAATAGTTAACCGTATACCCACTGTATGCATTCCATTGAAAATCCGGGTTGGAGCATAAGAATAATCCAGGGCAAAAGAGGTTCCGGATTTGGATACCGGCACCTGAAAAGTTACGCCTGACCAAAAACCATAAACAGGATTCAAATATTGAGGGTCCGTTTGGTTTCTGGAAAAAAGTTGTTTATCCCCGGTAATATTATATGCCGCCCTGATCATAAACATTTCTTTGTAGGCAAATTCTGCCCCAAAACCATAAACATTAGATTGAAAGGCATTATAATTAAAATTAAAAGAAGCTGTTAACCGGTTATAATAGGTATCCGGATTTCTATCTAAACGCATATCATAACCCAAACCAATATTAACTAAAGTGGGGAGATTGAATTTGTCTGCCGAAAAATAGGCTTTTCTATCCGCGCCCGTTGCCGAATTGATTGATTTGAAAGACAATCCATCACCTGAATAACGCATATCGGGTCCAATATTTCTCAAAGAAATTCCCAGTCGGAAGTCCTCCTTTTTGATTTTATTTTTATTTATTCTGGGGTTCAGTGTGGTTTGATATTGAACACCAAAATCAAATCCAATCCCCTGTGCCTTCACATCATGAACTCCTTCCGACATTAAACGAATCAGAAAACCTCCTGTGATACTATTTGAGAACTTTTTTGCATAGGAGGCACCAATATTGAGTACCTGAGGAGTGAATGTAGGTAAGGTGCCATCAGGATTATCAAAAGTAGTAATTGGAATACTGCCGAAATCCCAGGAACAAATTCCAAGTCCAACTACGCCTGCATCCTCTTCATCACCTAATTTTTGAGCCAGACTCAGGTTATTAATATTCACCCCTGCACCCACCAGAAATCCCATGCGTGAAACAATCACTTCTGTTTTTTGGGTATACGCTAATCCGGCAATATTCAGGTTAAAAGATTCGATTCCGCGAACAGAAGCAGAATTGGTTCCACCATAACCTGATGTACGGGCAAAAGGGTTTACGAGCAATTGGGTTGCTCCTGCTCCGCCCGAACGATCCGGATTTCCTGCAAATGCTCCTGAAGAGATTAATACCAGGCTAAATAAACCTATTTGATATAGTACTTTTTTCATCTGTAATTATTTTTTTTTAATGTTACTTCAATGGCTTGGTTTTGAACCCATATACCTAAAGATAATATTTATTAAAAGGTGTCAAAATCTACCGTTCTCATCACTCCAAACCATTTAATCACTCTTTCTCCAATTCCATCGGCGTAAATGTGAATCAGATAAACTCCGCTTGAAATGGGAACATTCGCGTCGTTCTTTAAATTCCAGTCTAAATAGGTTTTGGTATTATCATCCTTTTTGATCCTTCTTACCAAAAATCCCCCTTGCGTATAAATGGAAACCACACATTTTGTAGGAAGGTTAATGATCTTTATTTTCGTGTCTAACTGATTTCCCGGATCCTCATAACCTGCATAAGCATAATATGGATTTGGAGTGATGGAAACCAGATCCAGAGCAGATTTACCGGCCTCTTTTGTAGCAACAGATTCAGCTAAACCGGCCGTTGAAAATGTATAAACCGGCATACTTTTATTGATATTACTGGTATCTCCATTGGCATTTAATGCTGCAAAAGGACGTTTCACATTGATCCTGATTTTTACATTGCAAGGAATATAACCATCATTGGGGGCGCCAAATTTCATATTAGGAAGTACGGCAGTCATAGAAACCCACATGGCTTGTGAAAATATATAGCGTTTATTGATTGCAACAGAGCTGCCTGCTTCAATTAAATCGAATAAAGCATTATAGCTTCTGCATGAATCGTATCTCGGACCTGTATATTTGACAACAGCACCCAATTTAAATTGTTTTGCACCCATCACATAAATATGATGTTTGCCCCCCAAAGTGTATTCTAATCCACCAGCTGTACCTTTTATCAGGTTAGACGTAGGATTCCACAGCATGTCATTTCCATTATCAAGCGGTAAAGAAGAGTCTTCTGCAAATAGAATATTTAAACGTTCTCCGGTTTCTACATCAACCGCGTAACCTGGAAACCAACTTAATCCATTTCCCTGCCCATCAGGTTTTCCATTAATTCCAAGTGAAGGTGATTTGCGTCTGTTTAATTTTAAAGCCCCTCCAATGGTAGTAGCTGGATTTTCTCCGGCTTCTAATACAACACATCTGCTCCATTTGGATTGATCTTGTGTAAGTACAAATTCAATACTATGTAAGTCACCCAATGGATTATCGGTAGAAAAACCACCAGCGCCATAATTATTGCTGGGTACATCAGAACCTACTGCCCATCCCGGACCATAAGTCATATTGGTAGCTCCCATAGCGCGTGCAGTCAATGCGTATGGTGCCCAGGTACCGTTAACAATCTTCGCATATTGTTTTCTCGGATCAACCGCTCTTTTAGTTGCCGGATCATTGAAATCGTTTTCATATGGATTTTTAAAATCAGGGGTTCCTCCGTTACCTGATCTAATCCAGTTAAATGGAACCATTGAACCTATTTCATCAGGGATACCCGGCAACCACGGATTTGTTTTATCGGCATACTCAATGGAGGAAGAAATAAACCCGTTTGAATTATCATAAGGATCATCCGGATAACCGGCTTTTTTTACCTGGTTAAGCGTTATACTCAGGCCCCATTGAGGGAATAATTGTTCATTGGGGTTAATTAGTTTTGTTTCACTGGGTATCACTTCACCTGTGTTCAGATTTTTCAAAGTCCAAACCGTACTATCCGAATATAAGGTATCATATTTAACAGCTGAAGAAGAAAAATCAGTCATTCTTAATTCAAAATCGGCAAGGGGTACTTTATATGGATTCGTTATTTTAACATTAATCGGACCCTTACCTTTTTCATATACCGGATTGGTTACGTAATAAGGTGAAAGTAGCGCCTTTTCAATAGTGGCCAAAGATAACCTCACTGCAATTCCACTATTTCCAATTCCCCTCACTTTGGTTATTTCAGGCCCATCGCCATATTTGGATCCCAAAACAGTTCCCTGATTATGAGGGGTTGGATTATGAGGAGTAGCTGTATAAACCTTAATTCCCAGTTCAGTTGAATTAGGATCAACATTAGCCATTTTTCTGCCCGCTAAATATTGCATGGCATCAACAACACAATTTTGGGCATTGGAATAGGATACCAACAAATAGTAATAGCTTTGAAAATTAACCAAAGTAGGGTCAGAAAAAGTAGAAAAATAATCTTTTGTTAATTTAAAACTGTGTCTAATTCCTTTGTCTTCGCCATTAACCATAATTTTCTTTACGGTACCCAGATCGGCATCATTAACCTGATTTACCAGGAATGCGTAACCGTCGGCGAGATCACACTGAGCTACCAATTTTGCTTCATCCAAATTATACAGATCACTTGGAATAGAGTTCTTTTTCAATTGATAAATCATATATCCCTGAAATTTAAATATGGTTTTACTTGAACAAAGTCCTGCTGTTGAATCAATATAAGATTCTGTTTTATTGTAATTTTTGATGTTTAAAATAATTTCTTTGTCCAATTCAACAATTTCTAAATCCGGAATACCGGGGCCATCAATCAGTTTAAAGTGATTTTTGTACAAAACGGAAGCCTTATCGCTTGCCTCTTTTAGCAGGTTGAACGAACCGGTTGCTCCTCCGGTTGTAGCTCTTGCCCATACCACGGCAACCGTAACCTGATTTACCGCTCCCGGGCATAAACTAAACGGACCTGCCGTTTGCAAAAATCTTCGGTCTCCGGGCGTATTACCGGCAATTCTTTCCGTCCAATCCGCTCTTCCTGCCGGATCTGTTTTTCCAGGGAACATAAAGCTGGCCGTATCCGATCCGCCCCTGCCGTTTCCTCCATAGGTAATGGCTAAACCATCTTTCCAGCGTCCATTCAGATAATTCCAATAATGCTCAGGCCTTTGCGGATTTCCGGTTATCGACCAGTCATTATTATAATAGATAAATTTTGATAATCCCAATTCAACTCCTGCGGTATCCGAACAATTGGCATATTTGATAGGTCCCTGAAAAAAGTTTACCCCTACACTTGGAGGATTTATTCCATAACCTAAAATTCCCTCATCATTATCATCGCCATTATAACAAACACCCAAATTCCTTTTCACATCACATTCTACATAGTCATCCGAATAATTTCCCAAATCAGCATCCACCCATTGCCCGAAAATACAACTGTCAATTATTTCAGTTCCTCTATTATAAATAGTGGTTCTGTAAAAAGTCATATTATTCACTTCATCATTGGTAGTATACCCAAAACTTTGGGTGTGCAATTCAAGGCCTATTGGCAATCCGTCAGATTCGGAGTGGATATAGCCTTTATCATTATAGATGGTATACAACATCATATCCGGAATATTATCCCAGTTATTCTGATCAAAAGAGGGGAAATCACCACGGGTTGGGTCATAAGTGCCGCTTGTATCATAATCATAGAAGGGTGCTAAAAAATTGGCTTCACCTGTTTTATTGCTGTCAGCAGAGGACCCAATTGGAATTACCGGCCAATTTGCGATAATATCCGGTGGCTTATTAAAACCAAGCGGATTGCTTCTAAAGGCTTCAATGTCATTTAAAGTAATTTTCCAAATTTTATCGTATTCTTTGCAACGACTTGCTTCAATGGAAGCGGAACCATCAACTTGTAAAGCACCGGGATAATAATCTGCTCCACTCTGACGATAGGTTTGAGCCGCAATTCTTAAGTTTCCCTGGGTTACGCCGCCAATCCACAAGGCTCCTGAAAATAAAGAGTGTTTTGACACGGTTCCGGGTTCAACTTTCGGAATTTCATATCGGGCATTACTCAGATTCCACCACATATCGCCTCCATTTAAGATAGTAGTACGCACATTATTGATATCCAAATCTTTTTGTTGGGTTGCCTGTGCACAGCCTGCCATTTTCAATTTAGAGGTTCGGGTTTGTTTCTTACCCATTCCCATATTTTCGGCTGCTTTCAGATTACCGGTAAAGGTAACCAGGGCCAAAAATGCCAATGCTTCGGTAAAAAATTTATTAAATTTTGTCTTCATAATTTTATTTATAATAGGTTCAACATAAAGCAGGCTAAAAATATAACGCCAAGCCAAGGCGGGTTAATCGAGGTAAGGCAAATCTGTCCGGGTTAACCATACGGATATTATATAAATCGACATATGCCTGCTGATTGGTTGCTGAATTAATTTGTTCTTTAGCTGCAGGGGATGCAATAAAGCCATCATTATAAGCAGAACCGGTATAGCGGAATACACCAAGTACATTTGAAGTATTAAATAAATTCTGAACCAAAAGGAAAACACGCAGTCTGTATAGCGTTGTGCTACCGTCAATTTTCTTTTTCTTGAATTGCAGATATTTGTCAACATTCAGGTCAACATTAAATTGAGAAGGCAAATTTGAACCATTTATTGTTCCTTTAATTGGGGTTCTTATAGCTACCCCCGACTGAACACCACCCGGTGTAGGATTTAAATCCTGTGTGTATGGCCGGCCGGAGAATGAAGTGAAAATAAAGTTTATACCGGCATTTTCAAGAATTTTCTTCCCGTTTACAACCGGACCATCATAGTCTTTCCCCATTTTATAATGGTAATCAAATATGGCTTTAAAGGTATTTCGTGTATCAAAATCAAGCGGGAAAATTGTACGTAAAGTTGGCAAACCTACCGCTACCAACGAACCGCTTGATGTTGAATTTGATCCGGTTCCATCAGCAAATTGCAATTGATAATTTGCAGTTAAGGTAATATTACCCAAATCACGAATATTGTATTCAATACCAAAACTCTTTACGGTAGCAAAGTCTAAATTTCCGAAAGTATTATAATCGTAAGGCCATGCCTGAACATAACGATACAATTGAATCATATTACGTGTTTCGCGATAGGAGGCAGTAATAGCCAGGGAGGCATCTTGTCCTATTTGCTGTATGAAGCCGATTTCGTAATCGGTATTTTGAACCATTTTTAAATTTGGATTGGCAATGGCTCCACCAGCTAACCTGTTTTGTAAAAAGAAATAATCGTCAATCTGACCCACATTGGTATTGGGTCTTTGGGTTAAAATATCATAAGTACCAAAGAATTGCGAGGTAGTAGAAATAGGGAATTTAAACCAAACCCTAGGTACCACCTTCACATCCGGAACATAATCGGTAAATGACTCCCGGGTTGGCCGGTCAGGGTTTTTAGGATCAAACAATAAAGGAACATTCCTATTGGTTTTAGCAAAACGCGCAATTTGTTGCGGGTCACTGATCGGGTTACCATTTCTATCAAACCAGTTATTGCCATCACGGAACCCTGCTATATTCATATTTGCCTGACTGCTCTTTTGCTGATCGGCGTCCTTATCAACATAAATTGCAAAATTATTTCCAATATTAGAAGGAATCTGATCGCTAAGTTTTTTGATATCCGCATTTGCATTTTTCTTAACTTCTCCTGCTGTGATAATAGGCACCATTGAATAGGGATCTTTCAAAACGGATTGGTTGGCATCAAAGCGTTCAATACGAACCCCAACCCTTACGATTAAATCTTTAAACACAAACTTATCTTGTAACCATGCAGCCATGTATGTAGGCTGATAAGATGGCACAGGACGCGTTGCCGGATTGTTCAAAAAATCGTTGATGCCTGTGCTCTTTCTGGAGAATTTTCCCAGGTAATCATAGCCACTGTAACTAACATATGAATTACCATTATTTAACAATTCGTCTGCGGTAAACATGTTTAAGGCAAAGGTATTTGGCTTGTAAGAATTTACATCCAGGTAAGAATATTGGTTTATTGGTTTTCCATACACGTCAACTGCTCCTTCAGCCATCAGTTTATCACGTAAATTTTTGTCCAGATTGGTTTGGCTTTCCGGAACAATTCTTCTCTGAAAGGAAACCGTATCCTGAAATACATGATTGGCATCAAAACTTAAAATGCCTGAATCGGACGTATTGGCTAAACCACTAAATTGTCTGTTTACCAATGATCGCATCAAAGTCCATAATCCCTGTGCACCGATTGAATAACTCGCCCTGAACTGTTGTTCCATATTTAAACCAAACTGAAACTCATGTTTCGCTTTGGGATTACTTTTTGGGGCAATGCTAAATTCACCGCTTACATACAGGTTAAAAGCTTCGGATGTTGATTTGGAATAACCGGCCTGGCTTCCACCTACATTCCCCCACATATTCGAATAAATACCGCTCGGATTATCTCCATTCACCAATCCACCAAACGCGCGAACAGTACCCATAGATCTGATGTTATTTGCGCCAAAATAATCATAAACAGATCTGGTGAAATTTCCCCTTACCACATTAATATTTTTGTCTTGTTCAAAGGTGTACAAAGTATCAACGAAGCCTACCTGTTGATAGTAGGAGGTTAGGTACAGGTATTTCCCGTTATCCATTTTAAATGAATCGGGTTTTTGATCAATCGTCTTTACGATACGGTTATAAACAGGCATCTGATACGTTTTGAACGTTCCTAAATAACCATAATTAAATAAGTTTGTCATGTGTTCGGCATCCATCCCTTCACCAAAACTTCTTTCATAGGATAATCGAACGGTATAAAACGCATCTGAAATATTGGAATTCTTCTTTTCCTCTTCTCGTTTTTCTTTATCCTTTTCCTCTTTCTTAAAGGTTTGGGTAAATTTTAAATAAGTTCTTACTGTATAACCTCTGCTGAAAGAATTGGTAGCAGCATTTAACAAAGAGTTATAACTACTGTAATTACGACCTTGATTGTAGTTACCATAATAACCTAAAGTCACATTGATATTGTTTTTGGGCTGAAAGTTAAAGCTCCCGAGTAAATCTGTACTTATAGCTGCAACATTTTCCCGGTAATCGGCTTTTACTAGGTCATTTTTTGTCAGATACTCGGCCGCAGGAAATAAAGTTCCACTGGCGCCCGGAACCAATGGTTTTTCTTCTATCTGTTTTAATTTATCTGCTTTTATTTTATAAATATCAACTGCAGGTAAACGCCCGTCTTTCACATACGTAAACGAACCGGAAAGCAAAAAGCCTAATATCACTCTTTCCTCTAGTCCTCTGCCTTTATTAATTGTTTTGATAGGTCCGGAGATAAGCACTTGTCCATTATTAAAATTTGAATTGTCAAGCGTTTTATAGAAAGGAGAAGCAGAGGTGAGTTCAAGGCTTCTGACAAAATTTTTGGTCGGAGCTTTAGTAGTCATAACAATTGCACCTCCAACAAAATCGCCATATTGAGCGGGGGTTCCTCCGGTAATAATCTGAATTTGATCTATCGCATTTACAGGAATACCAATGGTTCCGGATTGTACACGCTGCCCGTCAATATAGTAGGCAGTACCATCAGAGCGAGCTCCGCGGAAGTTTGGCGTTCCACCTGACCTGGATTCCACCCCTAAAGTAGTTCCGGCTATTGCATTTACATTTCGGGTGCCCAAAGCCATAATTTCTTTGGATGATTTTTTATCCCCCTTAATTCCACCCGGATCCACCAGCGGATTTTTAAATATAATCACCACATCTTCTAAATGGGTTCCATCAGTAGGTTCCATGCTAAAATTCACAAAACGATCTTCATCGGCTGCCAGATCAATACTTTTAATAACCTGACTTTTATACCCCATATAAGAAGCATAGAGATCGTACTCACCGGGCTGTAATGGTTTTATAACAAACCCTCCGTCGTCATCTGTTATGGCAGTTCCTTTGGTAATGCCATTTAACTTCAGGGTGATACTTACTACGTCCATCCCTTTTTTCGTTTTAGCATCTTTAACGGTACCCCGAATAGTTCCCATACCTGACTGTGCAATTCCATAAAATTGGATGCTAAAAAGAACGACCACTAATGCGTATATTTTCTTCATTTACGTATAATTAACAATTTGTAAATAATTTTTATGAGCGGTAAAATAAAGAAGTTATATTGAAAATAACAACTAATCATTCACCTTTTATTTGGTTAATTTGGATATTACCCCTAAGTGATAGCAACTTATCCAATAAAACCAGAGAAATTTTTCGGTAACTCTCCACCGTCCAACCACCAATATGCGGTGCCAAAACAACCGTTTCTTTGGCGATCAGGTACTCAAAAATTCTTTTCTCTCCTTCATTTAATGATTCCAAATCTTCATTTTCCAAAACATCCAGGGCGCATCCTAAAACTTTTCCACTTTTTAAATTCTGGCACAAATCTTCACTTTTTATGATTTTTCCGCGGCTAAGATTGAGCAGGTATATCTTCTTTTTGAACGCGTTTAAAAAATTCTGATCCACCATCCAATGTGTTTCATCATTTAATGGAATGTGAAATGAAACAATATCTGCCTCGTCAAATATTTGTTGCAAATTGCATTCAATCGCGTAAGGGGTTCCGTAATTAACCAGGTATTTATCGTACACCAGCACTTTTACATCAAATCCCTGAAGCTTCTTAGCCACAGCCTTTCCGGTATTCCCAAAACCAATAATTCCCACCGTTTTTCCTGCGAGCTCAAAACCTCTGTTTTCCTCTCTTCTCCATTTTTTTTGTTTCACCTCAGAATGAGCCCTGGAAAGATTGTTCATTAACATCAGCAACATTCCAATGGTATGCTCTCCAACCGCGTCTGCATTTGCCTCCCCTGCATTCAAACAAACAATTCCCTTTTGTTCAGCATATTTTTCGTCAACGTTATCCATTCCGGCTCCGGCTCTCGCAATACAAATCAGGTTTTCGCCCAAATCAATGATCTCTTTATCAACCTGAGTCTTGGTTCTAATTACCAGAACATTCATTGTGAAGATGTTTTCAAGAATATCTTCCCTTGTGGCATTTGGTAAATAAAGAACATTATATCCAGCTTCTCTTAAACCATTTGGCAACAATTCATGAACATCATCTGCAATAAATATGTTCAAGTCCCCTATTGAGCTATTCTGGTTTTCTTTCATTTTATTAGTAATCAAAATTTAAAATTGGGTTGCATCCATGGCTGAATTGTTTATTTGGAACCCTGTCAAATGGCTAAATTTCATAATCTTGTGGAGGCTATCAATAAACTTAATTTTACAAAATCATCCACACTTAATTCTTCCGCACGTTTAGAGGCGTATTCGCCCAATTGCTGGTCGTTCAGATTAAAAATGGAAATGCTGTTACGAAGTTTCTTTCGGCGTTGATTGAATGCTACTTTTACTACATTTCTGAACAACTTTTCATCGCAGGCCAATGGGATATCTTTTCGGCTGAACCTGATTACCGCCGACTTTACTTTTGGGGGCGGATCAAAAACAGTTTCACTGACTGTAAATAAATATTCAACTTTATAGAAAGCTTGTGCAATTACCGATAAAATACCATAAACTTTATTGCCATGAATTGAACACAAACGTTCCGCTACTTCTTTTTGAAACATGCCAACCATATAGGGAACAAGGGCTCTGTTATCAATCATTTTAAAGACTATCTGAGATGAAATATTATAAGGGAAGTTTCCGATAATACTGAATTCCCCTGCAAAATATTTTTTGAAATTTATATCCAGAAAATTTTCATGAATCAAATTATTATTCAAAGCCGGGAAATGAGTATTTAAATAGCTGATGGATTCCATATCCACCTCAACTGCCCAGGTTTTAATAGTGGGTTCGGCCAGCAAAAACTGGGTCAAAACCCCCATTCCCGGTCCAACTTCCAGAACATCTCCGTCTGGATATAGCTTTACCAGTTCATGAACAATCTGATGTGCCATATTCTGATCCTTCAGGAAATGTTGTCCTAAATATTTTTTAGCCCTTACTGCTTGCATAATTTTTTGCAAAGATATTGAGAGAAGGGATATTTGCACCATAAGATAATAGCATGTATTTCAAACCATCCGGGAAAAGGGAAACCAGGTTGATACATTTAAAAAGATTTTATGATGCATTATGCTATTAAATATTATTTTCGACCGACAAAATTAACGGCTGTATTGGCCTGACACAAAATATAAAATGAATATACAATTAGTACTTCAACCAAAATCCTTAAATGGAAAATCGACTCTTTTTATCTGTTCAAAAAAAGATAAATTAGCAGCATTGGGATTCAATAAAAACGAAGAAGCCTATCTGCGAAAAAAATTAAAGGCAGGTGATCATTATGTTTTAATAAACAGATTGAATTCTCTTGCATTTATTCAGTTTGTTGAAGATTTCTCAAAGAAGAATCAATATGAAAAATCAGAGGCATATAGACATCTGGGGTATAAAATAAATGCTGCTCTCAATACACATAAATATAAAGATGTATTGCTATGCGCATCAAAAAATAATTTTGCAGATGTTCTGGCAGTGGCCGAAGGTTGTGCGTTGGCTAACTATCAGTTTTTAAAATACAAAAGTGAAACCAAGACCAAAAACACACTCGAAAAAGTTTTCATCCAGACTGATATTTCAAACCAAAACGCAATGGATGAATTGCAAATATTGCTGGATGCAGTTTGTATAGCAAGAACCTGGGTGAATGAACCCCAATCCTATTTGAATGCGATAACTTTTGCAAATGAGATCAAAGCATTGGCTGTTGGATCAAATGTGAAAGCGGAGATTTTAAGCAAAAAACAAATTGAGGCTTTAAAAATGGGTGGCTTACTTTCTGTAAATATGGGAAGTAAAATACCTCCAACTTTTACAGTTTTGGAATACAAACCAAAAAACGCAAAAAATAAACAACCTTTGGTTCTGGTTGGGAAAGGTGTAGTGTACGATACCGGTGGTCTTAGCCTAAAACCAACTCCGAACAGCATGGATACCATGAAATGTGATATGGCCGGTGGAGCAGCTGTAGCCGCTGCAATTTGTGCCATTGGAAAGGCAAAATTACCTTACTATGTTATCGCTCTGATTCCGGCAACTGATAACAGACCCGGAGAAAATGCCTATACCCCCGGTGATGTGGTAACCATGTATGATGGCCAAACAGTGGAAGTTTTAAACACCGATGCTGAAGGAAGAATGTTACTTGCGGATGCTTTGGCTTATGCAAAAAAATATAAACCGCATTTGGTTTTAGACTTTGCTACACTTACGGGAGCTGCCGCGGCGGCCATTGGCTCATTCGGAATTGTTTGCATGGGAAACGCCGCTGATAAAGAAAAAACGCTGCTGAAAGAAATCGGAAACAAAGTACATGAGCGTTTGGTTGAATTTCCTTTTTGGGATGATTATGCCAATCTAATAAAAAGCGATCTGGCAGACATGAAAAATATCGGGGGACCCATTGGTGGAGCCATTACAGCCGGGAAATTTTTAGAAAAATTTACCGATTATCCATGGATGCACTTCGATATTGCCGGCCCCGCTTTTTTAAGTACTGCTGACAGTTATCGCGGAAAGCAAGGTTCAGGGGTGGGCGTCAGGCTTATTTTTAATCTCGTAAAATATTTAGTACAAAGCGAATAATTTTAATCCTGATAATCGAAAAAAGCTGAAACAAACCGGCCAATTGATGGTTGTTTAACAATAACTGAATATATTGCAAACCTTTTACGAAATTGACTACCTTACCAGATAAATATAAACATGAGTAAATTACCCATAATAGGCATAACCATTGGCGATATAAATGGTATTTCTACCGAGGTTATCATAAGGACATTAACCGACCATCGGATCAATGAATTTTGTATTCCCGTGGTTTATGGCTCCCTGAAAGTTATTTCCTATTGGAAAAAAGTAATTGGATTTCCTGATTTCCAGCTAAATATTATAAAAAGTATAGATCAGGTGAACCATAAACGCTCAAATATTATGGTTTGCTGGGAAGAAGAAGTAGAAATAAAACCCGGAGAAATAACCGAGTTAGCCGGAAAATATGCTTTTAAGTCTCTGGAAATGGCTACCAAAGATGCTCTTGAAGGGAAAATACAGGCAATCGTTACAGGACCTTTAAATAAAAATTCGGTTAATAATCAGTTATTGCCTTTTAAAGGACATACTGAATATCTGGCACAACAAACAGGTTCTGAGTATTTAATGCTCCTGACTTCTGAAGATATTAAAGTGGCGATGGTTACCGGACATATTCCATTAAAGGAGATAGCGTCTAAATTAAGCCAGGAATTGATTTTGCGGAAAATTAAATTGTTAAATGAGAGTTTGAAAAAAGACTTTGGAATCATAAAACCTCAAATTGCAGTTTTAGCGCTGAACCCACATGCCGGTGAGAACGGATTACTGGGTAATGAGGAGAAGGAAATTATCATACCGGCGGTTGAAAAATCAAGAAATCAAGATCAGATTTTAGTTTATGGCCCCTATCCGGCCGATGGATTTTTTGGAGCAGGCCAATACAAAAAGTTTGATGGAATTTTGGCAATGTATCATGATCAGGGCCTAATTCCATTTAAACACATAGCATTTGAAACGGGAGTTAATTTTACGGCTGGGCTTCCATTTGTGCGCACCTCACCCGATCATGGAACGGCCTATAGTTTGGCCGGAAAGAACCTTGCCAGTGAGCAATCCATGAGAAATGCCCTGTACCTGGCAGTTGATATATGGGCAAAACGGAATAATTTCACCGAAATCAATCATAATCCGCTTCCACTTTCCCAAAGTAAAAGGGAAAGGTTCAGAATAGATTTTTAAAAAATCCTGATTTGACGGAATTCAATATTAAGCAAAATGCCTTAAAATCAATATGTTTAGTGCTTGAAATGAGGCTATATTTAAAAATAATCAAAAATTTTGTTCATATCCTTTATCTTTGTAGGCTTTAATAATGGGAGCAAGATCGAAAGCATATTTGATTGAATTCAATAAGTTAAAACCGGGGCTTAATGAATATACCTTTATTATTGACAATAAGTTTTTAGAACTATTTGAGTATTCGCCTTTTAACAAGGCTTCTATTGAGGTTGACTTGAAACTTATTAAAACAGAAACACTTTACGATTTAAAATTTGATTTTAAAGGAATTGTAGAAGTTGTTTGTGATAAATGTGCTGAGGATATTAATCTGCCAATTAATGAAAAATTTGGTCTGATTATAAAGCTCAGTGAGGCTAATAATTTTGACGACAGTGAGATTATTTACATCGCCCGCACAGAAATTGAGTTTGATTTAAAACAATTTTTGTACGAGAGTTTGCTACTGTCAGTTCCGCAACGTAAGACTTGTGATGAATTGCCAGAGCCGAAGCCTTGTAATCAGGAAGTAATAAAAAAACTTGCTTCAGTAGAAAAAATTGATGACGACGAAGATAACGAAGATGATGGTCATGAAGAAGATGACCCCCGTTGGAATAAATTAAAAGACTTATTAAACTAAATTTTTAGGAGAAATATAAAATGCCACATCCAAAACGCAAAATTTCTAATTCAAGACGCGATAAGCGCAGAACCCATTACAAAGGTGCAGAACCAACCTTATCGGTTGATTCAACCTCCGGAGAAACCCATTTACGCCATCGGGTAACTTCAAGTGGATACTACAAAGGGAAATTAGCCTTCCCCGACATGAAAAAAGACATTTAACTGCTTGATTATCAAAGCAAAATATTCTTTTAAATGAAAATCGGTTTTGATATAATGGGGGGTGATTATGCCCCCAAAGAAGCCATTGCAGGTGCTTTAATTGCCCAAAAAATTTTAGGGGAAACTGCTCGTATTGTTCTTATCGGCGACAAAGATCTGGCCATTCATCATCTTATAAATGATGGAGGTAATGTAGAAGATTTTGATTTTCTTCATGCTTCAGAAGTAATTGGAATGGGAGAACATCCTACCAAAGCCATTGCCCAAAAAAGAGATTCGAGTATTTCTGTTGGTTTCCAACACCTGGCTGCAAAAAAAATTGATGCTTTTGTCAGTGCAGGAAATACAGGAGCCATGTTAGTTGGTTCCATGTTTTCGGTTAAACCCATTGAAGGTGTTATCCGCCCCTGCTTAACAGCAATCGTTCCAAAAGCTAATGGGAGTATAGGTTTGCTGCTTGATATTGGTGCAAATGCCGACTGCAAACCAGATGTGCTTTTTCAATTTGCTATTTTGGGTTCCTTAATGATGAAACATGTTTTTGGCTTTTCCGATCCAAAAGTGGGTCTGTTAAATATAGGGGAGGAGAAAGAAAAAGGCAATTTGGTTACGATTTCAACCCATCGTTTAATGGAAGAAAGTAACCTTTTTCATTTTATCGGAAATGTGGAAGGAGGAGATTTAATTTCGGAAAAAGTGGATGTGGTTGTTTGTGAGGGCTTTACAGGAAATGTTGTTCTGAAAGCAATAGAATCGTTGTATTTCGTAATGAAAAAGCGAGGTATTCATGATGAATATCTTGAAAGTTTAAATTATGAAAATTACGGAGGTTTACCTATTCTTGGGGTAAATGCTCCTGTAATTGTCGGACATGGAATTTCGAATGCGAAAGCCTTCAATAACATGATCTTATCTGCTCGAAATGTTGTAAATTCGAATTTAGTCACCATTATTCACGATGCGTTCCAGAATATCGTGCCATCTGCTCAATAATAATGAATAAAATTAGCGCTGCCATAACTGCTGTAAATGGATATGTTCCCCCAAACATATTAAGCAATAAAGACCTTGAACTAATTGTTGATACGAATGATGAATGGATTCTCAGTAGAACGGGAATAAAGGAAAGACATATATTAAGCACGCCCGGTCTGGCTACCTCCGATATGGCAGTTGAAGCGGTTAACGGCTTACTTACAAAACGTGGTATTACTGCTGCTGATCTGGATTTAATCATTTTTGCTACCGTAACAGGAGATATGATTTTTCCTTCAACAGCCTGTATTTTAGCTGATAAAATTGGCGCAAAAAATGCATTTGGTTTTGACCTGGGAGCTGCCTGTTCGGGTTTTTTATTTTCATTAGAAACCGGATCGCGATTTATTGAAAGCGGTGTGTACAAAAAGGTTTTAGTGGTGGGAGCCGATAAAATGTCCTCAATAATTGATTATACAGATAGAAATACCTGTATTATTTTTGGAGATGGTTGTGGATGTGTTTTACTGGAACCAAACGAAGAAGGAATGGGAATTATGGATTCTGTACTTAAAATTGACGGTTCGGGCCGGCATTTTTTGCACCAGAAGGCCGGAGGGTCTCTTAAACCACCTACTTTTGAGACCGTTGCCGCCAGAGAGCATTTTGTTTACCAAGATGGAAAAACTGTTTTCAAATTTGCAGTTAACGGTATGGCCGATGTTTCAGCTCAGATTATGGAACGAAATAACCTTAAACCGGATGATGTGGCCTGGCTGGTTCCCCATCAGGCAAATTTGAGGATAATTGACGCAACCGCTGAAAGAATGGGTATTGATAAGGAAAAAGTAATGATAAATATAGAGCGCTACGGTAATACAACCAATGGCACTTTACCTCTTTGTTTGTGGGAATGGGAGAAAAAGCTAAAAAAAGGGGATAATATCGTACTTGCCGCATTTGGTGGCGGATTTACATGGGGAGCTATTTATATAAAATGGGCATACAACAGCAATTGAGTTACCCAAATAGTTATTCAATTTGCAAAAACTATTGGCATTTCATTTTTTTGAATAATTTTGATCTTCTATAAAAAATAATATAATGGAATTAAAAGAAATTAAAGAACTAATTAAATTAGTTTCTGAGGCGGGCGTTTCTGAGGTTGAGGTTGAGCGTGGCGATTTCAAAATTTCGATAAAAAAGTCGGATGGCAAAGCTACAATAGTGCATCATCAATCACATGGAGCGTATAATCAACCCATGGAGATACAAGCTTCCAATACTGGATATGCTCCTGTGATGACTGAAAAAATAGAAGCACAATCCAGTAAAACGGAGACCATTGCCGGCAATTTTATTACCATCAAATCACCCATGATCGGAACTTATTACAAATCAATATCTCCCGATAAACCAGCTTGTGTTCAGGTAGGTGACCAAATAAAACCAGGTCAGGTTTTGTGTGTTGTTGAGGCTATGAAATTATTTAATGAAATAGAATCAGAAGTATCGGGTAAAATTGTGAAAATATTGGTAGAAAATGCCTCTCCAATTGAATACGATCAACCATTATTTCTTGTTGAACCTCAATAATTTAATTCATCGATATAAAAAATACAGCCCTGTTTTTTATTTTTTCAACTGTTCAACATGTTTAAAAAAATACTTATAGCTAATAGAGGTGAAATTGCCTTACGAATCATTCGCACAGCCCGCGAAATGGGGATTAAAACAGTAGCGGTTTATTCTACTGCCGACAGGGATAGTCTACATGTTCGATTCGCTGATGAAGCTGTTTGCATTGGACCACCTCCCTCGGCTCAATCGTATTTGAGTATTACCAATATTATTGCCGCTGCCGAAATTACAAATGCCGATGCCATTCATCCCGGGTATGGATTTTTATCTGAAAATGCAAAGTTCTCGCAGGTTTGTCGTGATCATGGAATCAAATTTATTGGTGCCAGCCCCGAAATGATTAATTCAATGGGTGATAAAGCCAATGCCAAGGAAACGATGAAAAAAGCAGGAGTTCCTGTAATTCCGGGTTCTGAGGGATTAATAAGCGGGCCAGAGGAAGGAAAAGCAATTGCCAAGGATATTGGATACCCTATTATTATAAAAGCAACGGCAGGTGGGGGTGGCAGAGGAATGCGTATCATTTGGAATGACGAGGAGTTTGAGAAAAATTGGGATAGTGCCAGACAAGAATCAGCGGCTGCTTTTGGGAATGATGGTATCTACATGGAAAAATATGTGGAAGACCCTCGACATATTGAAATACAATTAGCTGGTGATCAATTTGGAAAAGTTTGTCACCTCTCGGAAAGAGATTGTTCGATACAACGTCGTCATCAAAAATTAATAGAAGAAAGTCCTTCGCCCTTTATGACGGATGAATTACGTGAAAGAATGGGTGCTGCTGCCATTGCAGGTGCTTCGGCAATTGGCTATGAAGGCTTGGGAACCATTGAATTTTTGGTTGACAAACACCGCAATTTCTATTTCATGGAAATGAATACACGTATCCAGGTTGAACATCCGGTTACCGAAGAAGTAGTTAATTTTGATTTGGTAAAAGAACAAATATTAATTGCAGCAGGAGTTCCAATCAGTGGCAGAAATTATTATCCACAAAGACATTCTATTGAAGTGCGAATCAACGCTGAAGATCCCTTTAATAATTTCCGCCCTTGCCCCGGCAGAATCGATTACCTGCATAAACCTGGTGGACATGGTGTTCGGGTTGATACACATATTTATGCCGGTTATACCATTCCAAGCAATTATGATAGTATGATTGCTAAAATGATTGTAAGTGCTCAAACCCGTGAAGAGGCCATCATAAAAATGGAACGCGCTTTGGCCGAATTTATCATTGAAGGTCCGGGATTAAAAACCACCATCCCCCTCCAGATTAAACTCATGCAAAATGAAGATTTCAAAAAAGGAAACTTCAATACCTCCTTTATGAATACTTTTGATATTAACGCATAAAAAAAGCTTCTGATTTATTAGAAGCTTTTTTTATGACCGGTTTGGCTCAATTAAAGATTTTCTAATCCTTTTAACAATATTCTTCAAAAGCGGCTTTCAGGTTTTCGGCAATCATTTCTGCGCTGCGACCTTCAATCATATGGCGTTCAACAAAGTGAACCAGGTTGCCATCTTTAAACAAGGCAATGGAAGGTGAAGAAGGTGGGTAAGGCAGGGTGAATTCACGGGCTTTTGCTACCGCCTCTGCCTCCTGCCCTGCAAATACTGTCAATAATTCATTGGGCTTTTTACCCGAACCTGCTACGGCGGCAATCACTCCCGGACGAGCGGTCCCGGCAGCACAGCCACAAACAGAGTTAAATACCAATAGTTGAGTTCCACTTGCATTTTGTAATGAAGATTCAACATCTGTTGATTTCAATAATGATTTGAATCCGACATTCTCTAATTGTTGCCGCATGGGGGCAACTAACATTTCAGGATACGGCATAGTTTATTTTTTTTGTTAAGTTAATATTTATGAATGAATTTTTAGTATTTCAATAGTTGAGCCAAGATAAGCAAATCTGAACTTATGTCAGTCATACATCAGCGAATGACTAAAAATTTTACTCAAATTTTATTTTTATAATCAGCGCATTAGGCTTACCTTTGCAGCCTTAAATTTAATAATTCAAAGCTATGCCAGATGCAAAAACTGCTCTTCCTTACAAAGTAAAAGACATCTCCCTGGCCTCATGGGGTCGTCAGGAAATTCGATTAGCCGAGGCCGAAATGCCAGGTTTAATGTCAATCAGAAAAGAATATGGTCCGCAACAACCGCTAAAAGGGGCTCGTATCGCAGGTTGCCTGCATATGACCATTCAAACTGCTGTATTAATTGAAACCCTAAATCTTTTAGGTGCTGAAGTAAGCTGGAGTTCATGTAATATTTTCTCTACCCAGGATCATGCAGCCGCGGCCATCGCTGCAGCCGGTATTCCTGTTTATGCCTGGAAAGGTCAGAACGAACAAGAATTTGACTGGTGTATTGAACAAACACTAACCGCCTTTGAAGGTGGCAAACCCCTGAACATGATTTTGGATGATGGAGGCGATTTAACCAATATGGTTTTCGACCGTTTTCCTGAGTTAACCAAAGATATCAAAGGACTATCAGAAGAAACTACTACGGGTGTTCATCGTTTATATGACCGTATGAAGAAAGGTACTTTGTTAATTCCGGCCATCAACGTAAACGATTCGGTTACCAAATCGAAATTTGATAATAAATACGGTTGTAAAGAATCTTTGGTGGATGCGATTCGCAGAGCTACCGATATTATGATGGCAGGTAAAGTTGCCGTTGTTGCAGGTTATGGCGATGTAGGAAAAGGTTCATCCGAATCTCTGCGTGGAGCAGGTGCCCGGGTTTTAGTAACCGAAATCGATCCTATATGCGCTTTACAGGCTGCAATGGATGGTTTTGAGGTAGTTACCATGGAAGAGGCTTGTACGCGTGCAAATATTTTTGTTACCGCTACCGGTAATTTAAATATCATTGGTGAACGCCACTTTAAAGCCATGCGTGATAAATCTATCGTATGTAATATTGGTCACTTCGACAATGAAATTGATATGGCCTGGTTGAATAAAAACTACGGTTCCAGCAAAAACACAGTGAAACCACAGGTTGATATCTATAATGTGGATGGAAAAGAAGTGATTATTTTAGCTGAAGGTCGTTTGGTTAATTTGGGTTGTGCCATGGGTCATCCAAGTTTTGTAATGAGTAACTCGTTTACTAACCAAACCTTGGCGCAGATTGAACTTTGGACCCAAACCAACAAATACGAAAACAAAGTATATGTGTTACCAAAACACTTAGACGAAAAAGTAGCATTCCTGCACCTTGCACATATCGGAGCCAAATTAACAAAATTGAATTCTGAACAAGCAGAATATATCGGAGTTCCGGTTGAAGGTCCGTTTAAATCGGATATGTACAGGTACTAAGATTTTTGAATTTTTAAGAAAGCTGGCCTGAACCCATCAAGCCGGCTTTTTTATTGGGAAATAACGAATATCGAATATTATTTTTTTCTTACAATATTGGAATCTAACTCCAATATTGTAAAATTGCAGGATGATAAAGAGAGAAGCAGAAAGACTATTGATTATTTTGGCCCAACAATATAAGGCAGTCGCGGTGGTTGGCCCGCGCCAATCGGGTAAAACCACGTTGGTAAAAAAAATATTCGGACATAAGCCCTATGTGAATTTTGAAAACTCGGATGTTAGATTGTTTGCAATTGAGGATCCAAGGGGTTTTTTAGCAAGCTATCCCAATGGAGCTATTTTTGACGAGGCTCAACAAGTACCTGGCATATTTTCATATTTACAGCAAATTATTGACGAATCGGATCAAAAAGGGATGTTTATTATTACGGGCTCTAATAACTTTCTACTACAGGATTCCATTTCACAGAGTTTGGCTGGAAGGATTGCTTACCTCAATTTATTGCCATTAACCTTTGAAGAGATAAATGATTCAATGAGTAGTATGGAACAGCGCATTTGGAAAGGAAGTTACCCTTCATTATTCAATGAAAACCTTGATCCGGAAACCTGGTATAACAATTACATCAGAACTTATCTTGAAAGGGATGTGAGGTTAATTAAAAATATCAATAACCTTCATACTTTTGAACGATTTTTAAGGTTATGTGCCGGCAGAATAGGGCAATTGCTGAACATGAATAACCTTTCGATAGAGGTAGGAGTTGATAACAAAACCATTGCTTCTTGGTTAAGTGTGTTAGAGAGCAGTTATGTGATTTTCAGGCTTCAGCCTTATCATCAGAATTTTAATAAAAGGGTTGTAAAAATGCCAAAATTATATTTCTGCGATACCGGTATTGCCACTTCCTTATTGGGAATTCACCTTGCAACCCAATTAGATTTGCATCCATTTAAAGGGGCATTGTTTGAAAATCTGATTATAGCTGATTTTTTGAAACGGAGGTTTAATCAGGCTAAGCCATCCAACTTATTTTTTTGGAGGGATAATGTTGGCAACGAGGTTGATTTGTTGATGGATAATGGAACTCACCTGAATGCCATTGAAATAAAATCGGGTCAGACCATCACCAATGATTATTTTAAAGGACTGGTCTTATGGAATAAGATCACCAAACAGGAGGGAGGAACTGTAATTTACGGAGGAAATGAAATTCAAAAAAGAAGCAATCAGATGCAGGTGATACCCTATTTACAAATGCAGGAGATTACAGTTTAAGATAGCAAATTACCCTGCCAATTCCATCTGCCTGCATTAAACTGCCAACTTTCTAACTCCTTTTTCCTTTTTACTATTTCCTAATTCCAATTTCCTATTTTCTACTTTACTTCTTCTTCGCGTCATCAATTACCCGCTCCAGAATTTGAAGGAAGGAGCTTGCATCGTGATAACCGGGATCAATCATTAAGGATTTCTTTTGAGGATCGATAAAATAAGTGGTCGGGAATCCGGTATTCTCGCCCCTGCTCAATTGCCCGAAAAAGTCTCTGGCGGAATATTGAATGCTATCTACATTGTATGTTAAATCTCTCAGCTCAGGATTAAATTTTATCACAATAAAATGTTTGTTCAGTTTTTTGATTACATCCACATTTGAATAGGTATCACGATCCATTTTTTTGCACCATCCACACCAATCCGTATAGGCATCAACCAAAATGATTTTTTTACTTTTAACCGCTAATGGATAGCCTTCGTTCCAGCTATACCACTTCAGACCATCGTCTGTAACTGATTTAAAAGAGCAAAATATTGCCATTACTAAGATGGCCAGGAACCCATTTTTCAAGGTGATTTTATTCATATGTAAATTTCAAACCTAAGATAAAGGCAAAAGGGAACAAAAATTGAACCAAAAATCAACAAAATGAGTTTATGGATTAAAATGCTTGGCTATCATTAGCTGTAAAAAATCCAAATCAATCATTTCAAAAGGATGGGCAGTATTGGGTAAAACCATTAATTTTGCCTGGGGCAGGAGTTTATAAATATCAACAGTTTCCTTTATACTACAGGTATTGTCTCTATCACCAATTCCAAGCAATACCGGTGTTTGAATAGCCCCCAATTCTTCATTGCTCATCACAACGGTTTCTGCCAGTTTGTTCATCATGTCGCTGGTGCTTTTTAAGAGGTTCTTCCAGATGTTTAAGCCATGTTGCATCATGAGATTATTTGCAAAACCCGGAACCTTTTCCATCATTTTATCCGGGTCAAGAAACCCTGTTTCTTTTGCAGCACTGATTGGGTCCCAATTAAATTTTACATTTACAGTAATTATTTTTTCAACTCTTCCCGGATGAAGTTTTGCAAAATACAATGCGGCGTAACCACCCATGCTAAAACCAAAAAGATTAATTTTTTCAATTTTATGTTGATCCAGATAGTGAAGAATATTATTCGCAAAAGTGTCAAAAGTCAAACCCTGAGAGGGAATGACCTCCCCGCCATGACCGGAAAAATTTAGTGAATGGCAGTCATAAGCACCTTCCAATTGTTGTATGAGTGGCGTAAATTGCAATTTTGAGCCAAGCGCTCCATGTAAGAATAATATTGATGTCATAGTGTGTTTCATTTAAAAGGCGAATTTACGATCATTATATAATATGTTTCAAATCCATAATGGAACTATTCTTCCATAAAATCAAGTTTTTCAGATTTTGCAGGAATAAAGTTATTGCAGTCTAATTCAATACTTATCGGATTTTGCGGGACAGGCCACTCATCCGTTATTTTTAACAAATTGGGTATCGCTGTAACTTTTTGCATATAAGTAGCCCAAATAGGCATAGCCATTGCAGAACCAGAACCTAAATCCAATGTTCGGTAGTGTATGGCACGATCTTCCCAACCTACCCATAGTCCGGTAACTAAATTGGGCGTTATGCCAATAAACCAACCATCGCTGTAGTTTTGGGTAGTGCCCGTTTTCCCTCCCACGGCACCGGGTATTTTATATTGATATTTTACTTTGGCAGCTGTTCCATGAGTGGTAACTTTCTCAAGCATTTTACACATTACGTAGGCTGTTTGTTCGCTTAAAGCTTCTTTGGTGGTAGGTATGTTTTCAAATATTACATTTCCGTTTTTGTCTAAAATTCTTGTCAGATAGGTTGGCTTGATCCAAACTCCCTTATTGGCAAAAGTTGAGAAGGCACCAACCATTTCATAAACCGAAATATCAGCCGTTCCCAATGCAGAAGAAGGGTAGGGTTCAATCTTACTGCTTACGCCCATTTTTCCTGCCAGTTCAATCACACTTTTAATGGCGCCTTCACCCAGCATTTTTAATAGATTTAAACAAACCAGATTCATTGAAAATTGTAATCCTCCATACATGGTCATTTCCGGTTTGCTAAATTCATCATCCGCATTTCCCGGGTTGTAATCGGGGTAACCTTCAAAACTTACAGGCTTATTCGGAATGATGGTACAGGGAGAGAAACCATTGTCGACAGCAACAGTATAAACAAAAGGTTTAAAGGTAGAACCAACTTGTCTTTTTGCAGTAATGTTTACATGGTCGTATTGAAAGTACTTATAATTATGACCGCCAACCCAGGCTTTTATGTTTCCTGTTTTAGGATCCATACTCATTAAGCCGCATTGCATAAAATACTTGTAATATTTAATGCTGTCCATTGGAGTCATCACGGTATCAACCTCACCTCTGGAATAAGTAAAAATTTTCATTTTTACCGGTGTGTTAAATTCTGTTTTGATTTGTTCGGGAGTTTTACCTAACTCTTTTGCAAGACGATAACGGTCGCTTCTTTTCATCCCCGAAATCAAAACTTCTCCAAATTCTCCCCAGGGATCCCTGCCTTTCCAATGTGCATTGAATTTCTTTTGTTGATCCTTTAATTGCTCATGAACCGCATCTTCAGCCAGGCTCTGCATAACCGGATTGATTGTGGTATAAATTTTCAATCCATCTTTGTATAAATTAAACCCGTTTTCTTCGCACCAATTCAACAATTCAATTCTCAGGGTCTCTCTGAAATAGGTGGCCAAACCTTCCGTATGACTTTCTTCAGAATAATTTAATTCAATGGGTTGAGATTTAAAAATTACACAGGAGTCATAAGAAATAAAATTACTTTTAGCCATTTGGTTCAATACCGTATTTCTCCTGTTTATCGCTTTATCAGGGTTACGAATCGGGCTAAATTTAGTTGGAGCTTTTAACATTCCAACTAATAATGCCGCTTCTTTGGCATTTAAATCTTTAGGCGATTTTCCGAAAAATGTTTTGGATGCACTTCTGATTCCGAATGAATTTCCTCCAAACTCAACGGTATTAAAATACATGGTGAGAATTTCATCTTTGGTATATCTTTGTTCAATATAGGAGGCAGTTATCCATTCCTGCACTTTCGTTACAATTTTATCTATAACACTTCTGAATTTTTTTCTTGGAAAAAGGTTCTTGGCCAATTGCTGTGAAATGGTGCTTCCTCCTTGTTTCTTTCCTATCAGGTTATAAATAATAATGGTAAATAAACGACTATTGTCAATTCCGCTATGTTCATAAAAACGAATATCCTCAGTTGCAATTAACGCATTAATGAGTTGTGGACTTAATTCTTCATAACTTGCATTACTGCGGTTTTGCAAATAGTATTTACCTAACTGACTGCCGTCATCAGCGATTATTTCACTCGCTAAAAAAGTCTTTGGGTTTTCTAATTCTTCGATAGGTGGCAATTGCCCGAACCAACCCATGGCAATTACTGCAATAAATCCGGCCAAAAGAAGAATTCCTGCAAAAGCACCTATCCAGAGCCATTTGATAAATTTCCAATAAGGACTTTTAAAAAAGAAATTCTTTAATTTCATTTTTTTGTATTTAATTTTTCTTCCTGTTTTTGATAAAATAAGTTGAATTTTTCGAGCTTTTTCTCCTTAAGAACGTTTTTTAAATTGATACTGGAAATAACATATTCCAGATAAGGTTCGCTAACCAGTAATTGCTTCGTGATAAATTCGGTTGCCTTAATTCCCTTTTTATAATCGTTTGCCTTGCTAAAGCTCTGAAACTCTCTTATCAGCACATACTGAAATCCCTCATTGCTCAACATGGCATTCACTTTCAAATTGTTATCAGAGGCATAAGCTTCATTATAGGAAGTAAATTTCGATACATAATCTGTGAAATCAGCTTTGTCATTTTTGATGGCAAATAAATAATAAAATTGCGTTTCCGTTTCAATATCAAAATTTAAATCATTCAGCGTGCTGTCTTTACCTATTATTTCTTCTCTCTTTTCTTCCCTGTTAATTACCGCCAGGTATTCAATAGCTGTTTTAGCTACATCCGTTTCTTTAAAATTATTGCTTACCGATGTTAGAGCAGTTTTGAAAGCTTCTTTGCTTTGAGTTCTACCTATACAAAAGGCATTTAATAATTCATATTTAGGCCGTAAAATGTTACCTGGGAAATTTTTATCAATTTCGTTTTTAAGGGACATTGCCCCGGTAAAGTTATTGTTTTTATAGGCCTCATACATTCGCTCGTACTGTGCAACCAGGGCTTTGTTATTATCTGTTTCGGCAGATTTGATATACTTATTCTCAACCAGTAAACTATAAGGACTTTCAGGATATTGTTTAATCAACTGTTCTTTATATTGGGTGGCAGGTTTGGTTTGCCTGAGTGCAGAATAATTCTTATACAGGTAAAAAAAGGCATCAGGCTCATATTCATTTAAGGGATATTTTTTTTCTAAAAATTCAAAATATTTGATGCTTTCCGTATAGTTTTTAAGCCTGTCGTAATAAAGCAGTCCTAAGTTGTGTAAGGCTTCCAACATTCTTAAATTCGAACTCTTTTTCTGATCACTTGTAAAGGGAACATTTTTTATCCATTTATCTTTTTCCTGATTCCCGGTTAACAGGTCAACAGGTTTATACGTTTCAATAACTTTTTTAGGAGCTTCTTTTATTTTAGATATGGTATCTGCTCCATCCGATTGTGTTGTTTCCTGCGTTTCGGTCTTTTGTTTTTCTTTTGAGGCGATTCTCCAATAATCATCATTTGCCCTTTGTCCCCATCTTTTCGCACTAAAAAACTCAGCGGCACCTGAAGCCATCAAAGGGGGATTGTAAAAATACCAGGATGTACTGCCACCATCGGGTAAGACATTTCCACCTGAGGAAGGAATGAAGTTTTGATTATTAGCAACGCTCATGGCGTCTTTAGCCCTTTTCTTGGCAAGTTTAGCGTCCTGCTCTTTTTTCTTAGTGTCTTCAGCAATCCAAGTATCAATTTTTCTTTCAAGCTCATCTTTACTTAAGTTAGCCAGTCTTTGCAAGGAATCTTCGTTTTCAAATACAATCAGGTTGGTGATTAATTCAGATAAAACGATTTTTGTTTCCTTTATGGACTCATAAAATTTCCATTTCGGATCCATAATCTGAACTGTACTATCATAATATGCCTGTGCACGTTTAAAATCTTTCTGGTCAAAAAAGATTTTCGCCAGTTCATAATAACTAAATGACTTTTGATTTTTATTTTTTGAACTTAAAGCGCAGGAGGTCTGAAAACAATTTATGGCAGCAGGCATGTTTTTTTGAGAAAGTTCCAGCCTTCCCAATTCAAAATAAATCTGATCAAGATAATCTAAGTTCTTATCATCCCTGGCCATTTTTTTAAGATTCTTTCTAACTTTTGCAACGGATCTTTTATCGGTAGAATTATAAATCTTTGTAAGGCTAATATTAGCATTGAAGGCAAAATCGTAAGTTGGGATTGATGAAATTACTTTATTGAAATAGTAGGTGGCCTCCGGTTTTTTATTTGCCTGAAAGCAAAGCTGCCCTAAAATATAATTATACCTAACTTTTTGATCCTTGGAAAGCTTTCCGGTTAAAGCTATTTTTAAATTTTCAATAGCTGGAAGATACTTCTCCATTTGGATATTTATTTCGGCAGCAGCAGCGTAGATTAATCCGATGTCCTTCTTGGGTAAATCTTTTTTTGCCAGCAATTGACCCATAATGGCTTCGGCTTCGCCAATTTTTTCTAAACCTACGTAGCACCTGGCTATCCAACAAGTGCTCTTGTTTGCGAATTCGCTGTCTTTATATCTGCCAATAATATATTGGTAGGTTTCAATGGCAGCAAAATAATCTTGTTTGTAAAAACGGCAAATCCCCAGTGAATAATAAGCATCATCGGTATAGCTTCCAACGGTGTGAAGTTGAACAGCTCCTGAGAATTTTTTTATAGCCTCATCTAATAAATTTCCTGCGCTTTTTGCGGCTTCAGGCGTACCCATAGGGAATACATCAAGAATTTTATTGAAATTATTTTGGTGGGTAGCTTCAATTTGCTGGATGGCTTGCAACAATTTTTGTTCCCCATTAAAGTAAATATTGTAATGGCCTGTAAGTGTGTGAAATTTCCTGTTTGCCCATTTATCCTTAGTAGGATTACAGGATGCAAATACGAAAATTGCAAATAAGATTATTCCGGATATGTTTTTTAAGGGTTGCAAAGGGGCTTCTGTTTTACTTATATTTGAATGATTGATCGCACAATTTTAACCAAACTTTTAATATAATTGGTAGTAAGATGGAGCAACAGAAAAAAAAATTAATTCATAAGCTTAGGTATAAATACCGTTTAGTACTGATAAATGATGAGTCGTTTGAAGAAAAAATTTCTTTCAAACTAACACCAATGAACGTTTTTGTGGGTTTTAGTTCCTCCCTGGTTTTATTTATCATTTTAATTATCATGTTGATATTTTTTACTCCTTTGAAGGAATATGTTCCGGGATATACCGATACTTTAACCAAACGTAATATTCAGCAGCTTTTGTATAAAACAGATTCTTTGGAGCAGGTATTAAAATTGAAAGAGCTTTATTATCAAAATATTGTGAATATTATTAATGGTGGAGAAGGCTTACAGGATTCAACAATTCATAGCTCTAATCCTGTTGGTTTGGATAATTCCGGCAAGATTTTTGAAAAAGATGCCGCTTTTAAAAAAAAATTTGAAGCCCAACAAAATAATAAAAACGCTCAAAATTGGGTTCAACCATCCCTGGTAAAAGAACAAAGCCGCACGGGATTAAATCTAATAAATCCGGCTAAAGGGCTTATTTCCAGGGATTTTGACGAAAACGAGGAACATTTTGCCATTGATATTGTTGCCGAACCCAATGCGCCGGTCAAAGCTGTTCTCGAAGGAACCATTATTTTTGCAGAGTGGACTCCGCAGGCTGGAAATACCATTGCTATCCAGCATAAAAACAATTTAGTAAGTATTTATAAGCATAATTCGTCTATTTTAAAAAAAGTTGGTACATTTGTAGAATTGGGTGAAGTAATTGCTATTGTGGGTAATACAGGTGAATTAAGTAATGGGCCTCACCTTCATTTTGAAATCTGGGAAAATGGAATTGCCATTAACCCAAATAATTTGTTAAACTATAATTAATATTCCTATGGCCATTTTTAACCAAACAAAAAAGTCAGCATTTAATCCCCAGGAGATTAATATCATTAATGCCGGTACTAAAATAAACGGAGATTTAAGCTCAGAAGGAGATTTGCGTATTGATGGTTCAGTTACCGGTAATATCAGTGTAAAATCAAAACTGGTTTTAGGAGCTTCTGCAAATGTTGTCGGGAATATTAATGCTCAAAATCTGGATATTTCCGGAAGAATAAAGGGTAATATAACTGTAAATGAGTTGCTTACTGTAAAAACGACCGCCAATATTTTAGGAGATATTCATTCTGCAAAACTGATTATTGAGGCTGGTGCTGAGTTTAATGGCAAGAGTTCTATGAGTACCACTGATACCAATAAATTGAATGATGTAAACTACAAACTCAGAAATGGGCTTCCTATTGAAACCAAAACTCCTATTTTAAGTGAACACTTCGCCGAAAAAGCCTCCGTATAACCAATTTCTTAAATATAGCAGTTTGGCTATTCAAATGATTGTTATAATTGTATTGGGTAGTTTTGGAGGGAAATATATAGATAAGGAATTAGCAAATCACTTTCCGGTGTTTACCATTTTAGGCACTGTTCTTTCTGTTTTTGCCGCACTTTACTTTTCCCTCAAAGATGTTTTAAAGAAATAAATGAAAAAAAATAAATTTTATTTGAGTTTGGGTCTATTTACCATAGTTCTTGCAGTAATATTATTTATTGTCCAGAATTTTCAACTGAAAATTGAAATTGGCAATCTGTCGTGGGCTGCGTTAATTTATTTTTCAGTACTTACTTTGGTTATCTACAAAATATCCTATTCCGCATTGGATAAAAATAATAAAACCTTCTTATGGCGCATATATAGTGCAATTGGGCTACGTTTGATATTCTCGGTATTCCCAATGATTATTTATGTTTTTTTTGTCAGAGAGCACCAAATCTCTTTCATTATTGTGTACCTTTTGATGTATTTTTTTTACACTGCTTTTGAAATTTATTGCTTAGTTATTACCTTGCGCCCCATTCAAAAAAAATAAGAACATTCATGCAGGTATATAACAAAAAGATTATCAGGTACTTAATTCCAGTTTTTTTGCTTGTCTTTTGTTTTGGGTATGCAGGTATCAATGTTTTTGGACAAGGCCATGGTGAAGGTTCCGTTACCGACACAACCGTGAAAGCCTCTTCTTCTGAAATAGCTGCTGTTGAGGGTGATATAGGAACTGTTGAAGCTAAACATTCCGAAAAAGCGGAAGAGAAACTAAATGCCGGTAAATTAATCATGGAGCATATAGCCGATGCTTATGAATGGCATGTTGTTACGATTGGCCATAAGCATATTACCATCCCTTTGCTAATTATTCTGAAGGATAATTCGGGAATAAGAACTTTCTTATCCAGCAGATTTGAACATGGGCATGCTGTTTATCAAGGCTATAAATTAGACAAGGGGAAAATTGTTGCGGTTAACAGTGATGGTTCTGCCAATAAAGAGGCTTCATTTATTAATATTTCCATAAGCAAAAATGTACTGAGCATGTTACTGGCTGTTACTTTTCTAATGTGGATAATGCTTTCGGTAGCAAGGAAATATTCTACCCATAAAGATAAAGCTCCCAAAGGCCTTGCTAATATCATTGAGGTATTAATAATTTTTATAAGAGATGAAGTTGCAAAGCCGTCAATTGGAAAGAAATACGCAAAATTTTTACCTTATTTATTGACTATATTTTTCTTTATTTTTATTAATAATTTATTCGGGTTGATCCCATTCTTTCCGGGAGGAGCGAATGTAACAGGTAATATTGCAGTAACGCTGGTTTTGGCAGTTTTCACTTTTGCCATTATGGTTTATAACGGAAATAAAGGTTTCTGGAAGCATATTGTGTTACCTCCGGGTGTGCCTTTGTGGTTATTACCCATGATGATTCCGATTGAAATTATTGGTTTGCTTAATAAGCCAATTGTATTGATGGTGCGTTTGTTTGCAAATATTACAGCAGGCCATATTATCATACTTGGATTTTTAAGCTTGATTTTCATTTTTGCAGAAATAAACATGGGACTTGGATATGGAGTTTCAATTATATCTGTGGCCTTCAGTACTTTTATGTATTTTCTTGAATTACTGGTTGCATTTTTACAGGCATATGTTTTCACCTTACTCGCTTCACTTTATTTTGGTTCAGCTGTTGAAGAACACCATCATGAGGAAATACATTAAATAATACATTTTACAATAAAATTTAACAATAAAATAAAACAAAACAATTATGACACTATTAAACATTATTTTACAGGTTGCAACGGATCCGGGATTTGCTAAAATGGGAGCCGGTATAGGTGCAGGTTTGGCTGCGATTGGTGCAGGTATTGGTATCGGACGTATTGGTGGCAGTGCTTTAGAGGCAATGGCTCGTCAACCTGAAATGGCTGGCGATCTTAGAGCAAACATGATCGTTGCTGCGGCATTGGTTGAAGGGGCTGTATTCTTCGCCATTGTGTTATGTCTTTTGATCGTATTCGTATAAAATTAACGGTTAGATAATGTTTCAGTAATCTAATCCGGAAGCTATCGGATTTAGGATATTGTTTTATGCATTAGAAAATCGTTTCATTTATCAAAAAACAATAATATGGATTTAGTAAAACCCGAAATAGGATTACTCTTCTGGATGACCTTAACATTTGGAATTGTGTTGTTCATACTTTCAAAGTATGCATGGAAACCCATAATGAAATCACTTAAAGAAAGAGAGGATTCTATTAACGAGGCCCTCAATGCTGCTGAAGATGCACGTAAAGCCATGGATTCCTTAAAGTCGGATAATGAACGTTTACTGAATCAGGCCCGTACCGAACGCGATCAAATGTTGAAGGAAGCAAATGAAATGAAAGACAATATCATTTCTCAGGCAAAAAAATCAGCGGAAGAAGAGGGGCGTAAGATCATTATTAAAGCCAGCGAAACGATTGAATCGGCTAAGTTAAATGCTTTGAATGAGCTGAAAACTCAGGTAGCCGTATTATCAGTTGATTTGGCAGAAAAAGTTCTTCGCCGTAAAATGGAAGATCGTGGGCAGCAGGAAGCTTTTGTGAACGAAAATTTAAAATCAATCAGTTTAAAATAAAATGTCGGAATACAGAGTATCTGGCAGATATGCCAAATCATTGATAGGTCTTGCGGTGGAAAAGAACATCCTCGAAACCATTCATGCCGATATCTTGGTTTTTAAAAATACAGTGACTCAAACTCCTGCACTGTTAATTATGCTTAAAAGTCCGATTGTTAATTCCGATAAAAAAAATACCGTCATTAAGCAAATTTTCGAAAAAGCAGTTAACCCTTTAACCATGTCATTTTTTGATATTGTTATTCGTAAAAATCGGGAATATTATTTATTGGATATTGCCAATGCTTTCATTGATCAATACAACCAAATCAATAAAATTACCACTGCAAGGATTAAAACTGCCATTACGATTGGTGACGAAGCAATTAACGAGGTTAAAGCCTTTATTGAAAAACAAACCGGGAAAAAGGTAATTTTGGAAACCTCTGTTGACCCCAATCTTATTGGTGGTTTGATTATTCAGATGGAAGATAAATTATACGATGCCAGCATATCTGGCAAATTAAAAAAAGCAAAACACGATTTATTAAATACTTACATTTCAAAATAACATTTCAATATGGTAGAAATAAGACCTGATGAGGTATCGGCAATAATAAGAGAGCAACTAAGCAATTTTAAGTCTGAAACCGAACTTGAAGAAGTGGGTACCGTGCTCCAGGTGGGCGATGGTATTGCACGTATATATGGATTAACAAAGGTTCAATCGGGAGAGCTGATTGAATTCTCTAATGGCGTAGAAGGCATCGTATTGAACCTTGAAGAAGACAACGTGGGTGCAGTATTATTAGGTTCTTCTGAAGAGATATTAGAGGGAGATGTTGTAAAACGCACCGGCAGAATTGCTTCCATTAAAGTGGGAGAAGGAATGGTTGGACGCGTAATTAATACCTTAGGAATTCCTATCGATGGAAAAGGTCCGTTAACCGGCGATTTATATGAAATGCCATTGGAACGCAAAGCTCCGGGTGTAATCTATCGCGAACCGGTGAAAGAAGCCCTACAAACCGGTATCAAAGCAATTGATGCAATGATTCCCATTGGCCGGGGTCAACGTGAACTGGTTATCGGCGATCGCCAAACTGGAAAATCGGCTGTTTGTATTGATACCATTATCAATCAAAAAGAATTTTATGATGCAGGAAACCCTGTATATTGTATTTATGTTGCCTGTGGTCAAAAGGCATCTACTGTTGCTCAGGTATTAAAAACCCTGGAAGAAAACGGTGCAATGTCTTATACGGTAATTGTAACGGCAACCTCTGCCGATCCTGCTCCTTTGCAGTTTTATGCGCCTATGGCCGGAGCAGCAATTGGAGAGTTTTTCCGCGATTCAGGTCGCCCGGCTCTGGTAGTTTACGATGATTTGTCGAAACAGGCGGTTGCTTACCGTGAAGTTTCTTTGTTGTTACGTCGTCCTCCGGGCCGTGAAGCTTATCCGGGTGATGTGTTTTATTTGCACAGTCGTTTATTGGAAAGAGCTGCTAAAATCATTGGAACAGATGATATAGCAAAACAAATGAATGATCTTCCTGAATCAATCAGACATATGGTTAAAGGCGGAGGTTCTTTAACCGCTTTGCCAATTATTGAAACGCAGGCCGGCGACGTTTCTGCCTATATCCCAACCAATGTGATTTCTATTACGGATGGTCAGATATTTTTGGAAGCAAACTTGTTTAACTCCGGTATTCGTCCTGCTATCAACGTAGGAATATCTGTATCTCGCGTAGGTGGAAATGCACAAATCAAATCAATGAAAAAAGTTGCGGGTACTCTGAAATTGGATCAGGCTCAATACCGTGAACTCGAGGCTTTCTCAAAATTTGGTTCCGACCTGGACGCAGCTACTAAATCGGTTTTAGCAAAAGGTGCACGTAATGTTGAAATTTTAAAGCAAGGACAGTTCTCCCCACTTCGCGTTGAGCAACAGGTTGCTATTATTTATTTGGGAGCAAAAGGGGTATTAACCAATGTTCCGGTAAATAAAATTCGCGAATTTGAAAAAGAATACCTGACCTATCTTGAAAACAAGCATAAAAATGTTTTGGATTCAATTAAAAAGGGAAGTATCGGTGAAGATGTTACTCAGGTTCTTGATACGGTTGCAAAAGAATTATCAGCAAAATATAATGCATCATAATAAAGGGATTCGGCAGCTTCTCATTTCTGAACCTCATTTATATTTCATATTCGCAAAATTGAAACATGGCTAATTTAAAAGAAGTACGTATTCGGATTGTATCTGTTAATTCAACTCAGCAAATTACCAAAGCAATGAAATTGGTAAGTGCAACCAAGTTGAGACGGGCACAAAATGCCATTGTGCAAATGAGGCCCTATGCACAAAAACTAAATACGATCTTGTCAAATCTATCCGATTCAATGGATGTAGAATCTTTAAAAATCTTTTTTAATCAACGTCCGGTTAAGAATGTTTTATTGGTGGTAATTACATCTGACAGAGGGTTATGTGGATCATTTAATGCCAATGTAAACAAACTTGCTAATCGCTTGATAAAAGAAGATTATGCAGGGAAAAATATTACTATACTTCCAATCGGGAAAAAGGCGTTTGAATTTTTTAACAAGCTGAATGTTACTTTGCATTCAGATTATAAGGAGAGTTTTCATTCCTTAAATGTTGAGACTGGTTTTGCTATTGGCAATTTTATTTTAAATCAATATCAGGCAGGAAAATTTGATAAGGTTGAAATCATTTACAACCAATTTAAGAATGCGGCTACTCAAATATTAACGAACGATGAGTTTTTGCCGATCATAAAACAAAAAATAAGTTCAGGTAAAAAAACAAAGAGCGATTATATTTTTGAACCGGGTAAAGAAGAAATTTTACAGGAATTAATTCCAAGAATTCTTAAAACGCATGTTTACCGCTGCATGCTTGATTCTTTTGCTTCAGAACATGGAGCAAGGATGATTGCCATGGATAAGGCAACCGATAATGCAGGTGAATTGATAAAGGCATTGAAACTTGAATATAACCGTGCCCGACAATCTGCCATAACTACCGAGATTTCAGAAATTGTGGGTGGTGCTGCTGCTCTCAGTGGTTCATAAAATAGTATTTTTTTTTTAAAGAAAGAGGCTGTTAGTTTTATCTGATGGCCTTTTTCTTTTGTAAGCATTTTAATGGGTGCAATTCTTCATTGGTTCAAAATGGAATTTGATCAATTGTTGTAAATTTAATAATATTTTGATACTGAATGAGTACATTTGGTTAAAACATTACACAATGAAAGCAGTTAAAATTTTTGTTATCCTGATCGTATGCACATATTGTAAAATTTATGCCCAGAATTTTGATGTAAAAGCCAACTATGTAAAAAGGGAAGTTTATATACCCATGCACGACGGAGTCAAACTTTTTACCGCTATTTATTCGCCAAAAGACTCTTCCATCAGGTATCCAATATTGTTGAACCGAACACCCTATTCAGTTGCCCCATATGGTACAGAAAACTTCCCTGAAAAATTAAGGCCTTCTGATCAGTTTGCCAGAGATGGATATATTTTTGTTTTACAGGACGTACGTGGAAAGTCAATGTCGGAAGGAACGTTTGTGAATATGACTCCACACAATGCAATTAATAAAAATAAATTAGATATTGATGAAAGCACCGACACTTATGATTGCATTGAATGGCTGTTAAAGAACATTAAAAATAATAATGGAAAGGTGGGTCAGTGGGGCATTTCCTATCCCGGATTTTATACTGCTGCGGGAATGATTAATGCACATCCCGCCCTAAAGGCTTCATCGCCTCAGGCACCTATTTGCGATTGGTTTACCGGAGATGATTTTCATCACAACGGTGCTGTTTATGTTCCGCATTTTTTTGGTTTCTTTTATGGTTTCGGTCAACCTCGTCAGGCACCGGGCTTAGGTTCCTGGAAGGGCATTGATTATCAAACAACCGATGGATATAAATTTTTCCTTGAATTGGGTGGTTTAAAAAATGTAAATAAATACTACAAGCACAATATTGCTTTCTGGGAGCAGATGACACAACATGAAACCTATGATTCTTTTTGGCAGGTTCGGAATTTACGTCCTCATTTAAAGAATATCAAACCTGCTGTATTAACTGTAGGTGGCTGGTTTGATGCAGAGAATTTATATGGAGCATTACAAACCTATAAAACAATTGAAAAACAAAGTCCGCATACTACCAGTACATTAGTAATGGGTCCATGGGTACATGGTGGTTGGAGCAGGGGCACGGGTGAATATCTTGGTGACATGAGCTTCAAACAAAAAACAGCTAACTTTTATAGAGATAGCATTGAATTTCCCTTTTTTAATTATTATTTGAAAGGGATGGGGGTGAGGAATCAACCAGAGGCCTATATGTTTGAAACAGGCTCAAATGAATGGCATACCTACGATAAATGGCCTCCTGCAAATTGTATTGAAACAAGGTATTTTCTGAATGAAAATAGTATGTTAAGTACAAATATTCCGGCCAATAATACTAACGATGAATTTTTGAGTGATCCTGAAAAACCTGTTCCATATATGGTAAATTGTGAATTGGGAATGACAAGAGAATATATGGTTGCCGACCAACGTCAAGCAGCCAGAAGACCGGATGTTCTGGTTTATCAAACGGATATCGCCAATGAGAATTTAACTTTTGCCGGTCCGGTTAAAGTGCATTTAAAAGTTTCAACCAGCAGCACCGATGCCGATTGGGTTGTAAAGATTATTGATGTTTACCCTGATAAAGAACCCAATGACACCATCAATGGTAAAATTGTTTCATTAGGAGGATATCAAATGTTGATCAGGGGGGAAATAATGCGGGGAAAATTCAGAAATAATTTTGAAAAACCCGAACCCTTTATTCCGAATCAGATGACGGATGTAAATTTTGAAATAAATGACATTAACCATACCATCAGAATGGGTCACCGTCTGATGATTCAAATTCAAAGTACCTGGTTTCCTTTGGTTGACCGCAACCCACAGCAGTTTATGAATATTTTTGAGGCAGATGAAAAGGATTTTATTAAAGCCACGCATCGAATTTACCGGGGATCTTCGATAACCATGCTACAGATAAAAAACAAATAAGCATGAAGTAAGAGCCTTGGAGCTTTCTTAAATCATGCTTATCTTATAAAACTAATTGAACAGGTAATCATTCATTCATTAAAATATACTTATTACTGATTACCAAATACCGATTACTGACCTACTCCTTAGCGGTACTGTCTTTCATTTCCCCTTCACATTTTTTATCTCCCTTACATTTATGGTTTTCCATACACTGTTCCATTTCCTCACAACATTCCATTTCTTCCCTTTCACAGCGCATTCCCTGCATCATCATCTTGTTAGGTCCACCCATGCCATCCATTTTACATTCTGTTTTGCATTTTTCTTTACTACAGGTCATTTTGCCGATACCACGGGTAAGTTGACAAATTAGAATTAACAAAGCAATGGTGATTACTGCATAAGTAATCCACTTAATAAAGGAGCCAAGGTTTTCTCTGTTAACTTTGGCCAAAAAATACATTGCAGCTATAAGCGTAAGCAATGTGCCGCAAATTGATAAGTACATCATAGTTTTTTTGTTTAGGGTAACGAATCTATAATTATTTTTCCAATATCTCCAAATTAATTTCCATTATACATCCATTCCTCTCTTACTCGCATTTAATATGGTTAAACCAATCACCTCATTTTTTTCATATCGAATAATCACACTATCATCTGTCATTTCAGAGTTGTCAGCGTGATTTGGTTTTTTAAAATGTATATATAGGGTATCAGCTTCTGCATCGTAATCCGACCAAAGATTTTTATGCTTTATGAAGTAAGGCAATAGATAACTAATTTCTTTTATTTCTGCGAGTTCCATATTTTTTTTCTTTTAATGAATTCTTGTAATTTATTTGATAAATAGGCTGTAATAACAAATCCATCCTGTTCAGATATTTCTTTATAGATTACGACAACAAATTTATTATTTAATTTCATAAAATGTTTTGTAGCTATTATTTCTCCAAATTTACCTTCATAAATAGAATCTGGAGTTTCAATTGTATCCAATATATCATAATAGAATCCTGCAATCTCAGGATGTCCTAATGTTATATGCTGCCATCTTTCTTTTGTTATCCTTATCGGAATTTTATTTATTGAGATTGCTATTTCCATTACATACTCCTTCTATACTGACCACCAACTTCGAATAAGGCATTGGTGATTTGGCCTAAAGAGCAATACTTAACGGTTTCCATTAACTCACCAAAAACATTCTGGTTGTGTATGGCAACCTGCTGCAATCTGCTTAACATTTCTTTTCCTTTCTCCTCATTGGCTTTTTTGAGTTGGTTCAACATACTGATTTGAAACTCCTTTTCTTCGGTAGTTGAACGGATTATTTCCCTAGGTAAAACCGTTGGGGACCCTTTTGAACTAAGAAATGTATTTACCCCAATGATTGGGAACTCCCCGGAATGTTTTTGCATTTCGTAAAATATACTTTCTTCCTGTATTTTGTTTCGTTGATACATGGTTTCCATCGCTCCCAATACACCACCGCGCTCATTAATTTTGTCAAATTCACTCAAAACGGCTTTTTCCACCAAATCCGTTAACTCTTCAATAATAAATGATCCTTGTAAAGGGTTTTCATTTTTTGTTAATCCCAACTCCCGGTTAATAATCAGTTGAATGGCCATCGCACGTCTTACCGATTCCTCTGTGGGCGTAGTGATGGCTTCATCATAGGCATTGGTATGTAACGAATTGCAATTATCATAGATGGCATACAATGCCTGCAAGGTGGTTCTTATGTCATTAAAATCAATTTCCTGAGCATGCAAACTTCTCCCACTGGTTTGGATGTGATACTTCAACATCTGACTACGTTCATTTGCATTGTATTTCAGTTTCATGGCTTTGGCCCATATCCTTCTGCTTACTCTGCCAATAACCGAATATTCAGGGTCAATTCCGTTGCTGAAAAAGAAGGATAAATTTGGAGCAAAATCGTCAATATTCATGCCTCTGCTCAGGTAGTATTCCACAAAGGTAAAACCGTTTGACAGGGTCAATGCCAATTGAGTGATTGGATTAGCACCGGCTTCTGCTATATGGTATCCACTAATGGATACAGAATAGAAATTGCGTACCGCATTGTCAGAGAAATATTGCTGAACATCACCCATTACCCGCAGGCTGAATTCGGTTGAGAAAATACAGGTGTTTTGAGCCTGATCCTCCTTAAGTATATCTGCCTGTACGGTTCCTCTGACTTGCGTGAGGGTATTAGCTTTTATTTGGGCGTATATCTCAGGCGGTAAAACCATATCTCCTGTAACACCTAATAGCAGCAATCCTAAGCCGTCATTGCCTTCGGGAAGCGCTTCATTATAAATGGGTCTTGATAAATTTTTTGATTTAAAAATTGCATCAATTTTCTTATTTACTTCATCGAGCAATCCATTTTTCTTAATATAGTGTTCGCATTGTTGATCAATGGCGGCATTCATAAAAAATGCACAAATGATGGCGGCGGGACCGTTAATGGTCATCGAAACGGATGTCTTCGGATCAACCAGATTGAAACCGGAATACAGCTTTTTTGCAGCATCTAAACTCCAGACACTTACGCCGGAATTTCCAATTTTGCCATAAATATCCGGCCTGTGATCGGGGTCATTTCCATATAAGGTTACGGAATCAAAAGCGGTACTTAAACGTGCTGCCGGCATACCCAGACTTACATAGTGAAATCGTTTATTCGTGCGTTCGGGTCCACCTTCTCCTGCAAACATTCTGGTGGGGTCCTCACCCTCTCTTTTAAAAGGATAAATTCCGGCTGTATAAGGGAACTCTCCCGGGAAGTTTTCCTGTAAACTCCAACGTAATACATCCCCCCAGGCTTTAAATTTAGGGACAGCGATCTTGGGTATTTGTGTATGCGATAAAGATTCAGTATGTGTTTTAATTTTGATTTCTTTATTACGAACTTTATAGATATAGAATTCGTTTTTATAATTGTTTTTCTTCTCTTCCCAACGATCAATGATGATTTTGTTCCGGGGGTCAAGGTTCAATTCTATTTCTTTGTATGCCAATTCTAAGGAAGCAATCAGAGCTTCTTTGTTTTCAAAATGATGAATATTCTTATCGGTCTTTAAGGTTTCAACCGTTGTTTTAATGCTATATAATTTATCGGCAATCTCTCCTTGTTTCTCTACCCATTTATCATAGTCCCGGTTGTTTTCGGCTATTTCCGAAAGGTAACGTATCCGCGAAGGAGGAATGATGTATATTTTCTCACTCATCTCTTCACTCATCAGGAAGCTTGATTTTAATTCTACTCCCGTCTTCTCAACAATTTTTTCTATTATGGCCTTGTAAAGGCGGTTCATTCCAGGGTCATTAAATTGGGAAGCAATGGTACCATAAACCGGCATTATTGAAAGGTCCCTGTCGAATAAATTATGATTTCGCTGGTATTGTTTTTTTACGTCACGCAAGGCATCCAAAGACCCTTTTTTATCAAATTTATTAATGGCAATAATATCTGCAAAATCCAGCATATCAATTTTTTCAAGTTGCGTTGCCGCTCCGTATTCGGGAGTCATTACATACAAACTGATATTACTGTGTTCAATAATTTCTGTATCACTCTGACCAATTCCGGATGTTTCAAGAATAATCAAATCGAAGCCAGCCGCCTTTACGATATCAACTGCCTCTTTCACATACCGGGAAAGCGCCAGATTGCTTTGACGTGTGGCCAATGAACGCATATAAACGCGTGGGTTTTTTATAGCGTTCATTCTGATCCGGTCACCCAATAAAGCGCCACCTGTTTTGCGCTTACTGGGATCAACAGAAATGATTGCTACCGTTTTGTTTTTAAAATCCATTAAAAATCTTCGAACCAATTCATCAACCAGTGAGGATTTTCCAGCCCCTCCTGTTCCAGTAATGCCTAATACGGGTATGGATACCTGATTATTAATGTCTTTCGCAATTTGATTATGATAAGAAATAAATTCTTCAGGAAAATTTTCAGCAGCAGAAATGAGTTTGGCTATTGATTTATAATCTTTGCTAATCTGATGATTCGTTAATCGCAAATTCTCAACCTCTCCTGTAAGATTAGCCCCGGTTGCGAAATCGCACTTTTCAAGCATGTCATTAATCATTCCCTGCAATCCCATGGTTCTGCCGTCATCCGGATGATAAATTCTTGCAATTCCATATGCATGAAGTTCCTCCATTTCTTCTGGTAGAATAGTACCACCCCCTCCGCCAAAAATTTTAATATGTCCACAACCTTTTTGTTCCAATAGATCATGCATGTATTTAAAGTACTCTATATGGCCTCCCTGATAGCTGGTCATAGCTATTGCGTTTGCATCTTCCTGTATGGCAGTATCCACAACTTCTTCGGCACTTCTGTCATGACCCAAATGAATTACTTCTGCCCCACTTGCCTGAATAATTCTACGCATAATATTAATGGCAGCATCGTGTCCATCAAACAAAGCCGCGGCTGTAACTACACGAATTTTGTTTTTCGGGACATATTTTTTTTCAATTTCCATTGGAAAGTAATTTTAAGATAGATTAAGCAAAAATAAAGGTTTCAGCCATTAAAAAGCTGTTTAATTTTGTGAAAATGCCAAATCAAAAACAGCGAAATTTATTTTTTAAGTCATCTCTTTTCAAAAATTATTACATTTGCCACCTCAAAAGGGCAAAATATGGAATTGAAAGATGTTGTTGCAATTGCGGGCCAAAGTGGTTTGCATAAAATTGTTGGAAGAACAAAAAATGGTTTAATTGTTGAAACGATAGGATCCGGAAGAAGATTTGCCACTAATTTTCAGGATAAAGTATCTGTGTTAGAAGACATATCTATCTTTACAGCGGATGAAGATATGCGCCTGAACAAAGCCCTGCTAAAGCTAAAGAGTTCGGCCGAAGTGCCTACTATGAAGGAAGATATAAAGGCAATTCGAAAATATTTGATCGATACCATTCAATTAGATAGTGAAAGGGTATACGATAATGATATTAAAAAACTAATCAACTGGTTTCATCTCCTCAAGGATGTACTTGATTTTAGTAAATTGGAGGAATCCATTGGGGCAGAAAGTTCTGATGAAAATGCTGAATCGGTTTCTGAAAACAGTGAAAATGCTACTGAAACGCATCCGGACGAATCCAAAGGAAAAAGGATATTAACTCAAAAAGCACCAACTCCTAAATCGGCCGCTCCAAAAAATGTGGCAACAAAGGCGAATACAAAAGGGTCGGGTGGTCCCAACACTACTTATCGATCAAAAACAGTATAATACTCTTTGAAAACCAAAAGTTTCTAAGCGCTTTGAAATGCCTTTAAAAAATGCTCTTTTTGAGTTTCTTTTTGATTTAATGGCGTAAATCTTGCGCTGAAATGGCGTAACTGGGCGGGTTGCCAGCAGATATGAAAACCTTTCAGATTAGCCTTATTGCTGTTTATTTCCAATAGCGATTCAACCACATAATCAATGTGACTTTGGGTATAAACCCTCCTTGGTATCGCCAATCTTACTAAATCCATTGCAGCCTCTTTTTCAGTACCATCTGCTTGCAAGCCAAACATTACCGTTCCAATTTCGCAAGCTCTTATTCCAGCCTGAAGATATAATTCAACTGCCAATGCCTGACCTGGATATTCCAAAGGTTTTATATGCGGTAACATAGTCCGTGCATCAATATAAACAGCATGTCCTCCGGCTGGTCTTACAATGGGGATTCCTGCATCTATTAAATGTTTAGCAAGGTATTGGGTTGCACTAATCCGGTAATGTAAATAATCTTCCTGTACTACTTCCTCTAATCCGGTTGCTATGGCATCTAAATCACGGCCCGCCAACCCTCCATAAGTTGGAAAACCTTCAGTAAGAATCAGTAAATTTCGGGATGCACTTGCCCATTCAGAATTGTTCATGGCTAACCATCCACCAATGTTAACCAGTGCATCTTTTTTTGCACTCATGGTACAACCGTCGGCATAGGAAAATATTTCCTGAACAATTTCAACGATGCTTTTATCCTCAAATCCTTTCTCCCGAATTTTGATAAAATAGGCGTTTTCAGCAAATCTGCAGGCATCAATAAAGAGCGGGATATCGTATTTCATGCAGATAAATTTGGTATCACGGATGTTTTGCATGGAAACCGGCTGACCACCTCCCGAATTATTTGTGATGGTTAACATAACCATCGGAATGTTTTCTGCCCCTTTTTCAATAATAAAGGCTTCCAATTTTTTAATATCCATATTGCCTTTAAATGGATGTTCTATTTCGGGGTGTTTACCTTCTTCAATTACTAAGTCAATGGCTTCAGCACCTGTATACTCAATATTTGCCCGGGTTGTGTCGAAGTGGGTATTGTTTAAAATGTATTTTCCTTTCCCTCCGATTACTGAAAAAAGAATTTTTTCGGCAGCTCTGCCCTGATGCGTGGGGATAATATTTGAAAAAGGCATTAAAAATTTTACGGCCTTCTCAAACCTGTGATAGGAGGGGCTACCCGCATACGATTCATCTCCACGCATGATGGATGCCCACTGATTTGCACTCATACTACTGGTTCCACTGTCAGTTAAAAAATCTATAATTACATTTTCACTATCCAGCCCAAACAGGTTATAATGAACATCTTCCAGAAATTGTTCTCTTTGAGAGCGGGAAGTCATTTTAATGGGTTCAACTGATTTAATGCGGAAAGGTTCAATAATTGTTTTCATAATAATAATTCTGGAAGTTATAAGTGCCAAAGATGTTTAGGATCAAAATCTTAAAAAATGATTTATTACCATATTTTGCAAATATGACAATAGCTTAATTTCTTGTGACAGATATTAATTATTGATTTATAATGTGAAACCCAGCTATTATCAGGAGTTGCAAAACATATTGAATTATTCTATGAATTTGTGAAAACAAGCTTTTAATTCGCACAGTTATAAAAAATATTACACAACTACAATCAAAAAGGCATGATTACGATTATTCATCGCCGGTTTTTACCGGATAAATTAAAAGTTACAGAGTGGGGAATACTGGAACCGTATTTTAACCAATTACTTGACCGCGAAATAGGTTCAAAGGAGGAATTGGGAAAATGGCTTAAAGACAGAAGCGAATTGGAAGCATTTGTAAGTGAGGATTTGGCCTGGCGTTATGTTCATATGACCTGCGATACGAGAAATAAAGAGCTTGAAAAAGCCTATTTGTTTTTTGTGACTGCAATTGAACCTAAAATAGCACCCTTAAATGATAAATTGAATCAAAAGTTAATTCATTGTGAATTCACAAATGATTTAGAACCCAATAAGTATTTCATTTATCTGCGGGGTATTAAAAAAGAGATTGAAATTTTTAGAGAGGAAAATGTTGCCTTACAAGCTGAAATTGCTACTGAATCTCAAAAGTATGGTTCCATTATGGGTAGCTTAAGCGTTGAAATGGAGGGCAAGGAGCTAACTTTACAACAAGCTTCAAATTACCTGAAAAATCCGGATAGAGCTAAAAGAGAAGAAGCATTTATTAAGATTAATTCAAAAAGGGCTGAACACAAAACAGAACTGGATGAGTTATTTAACCGATTGATTGCTCTCAGGCATCAGGTTGCGGTAAATGCCGGGTTTAAGAATTTCAGAGATTATATGTTTGCGGCCATGGGTAGGTTTGATTATAACCCGGAGGACTGTTTTGCCTTTCATGATGCAATTCAAAAGGAAGTTATCCCCTTAATAAAAATATTTAACGAAACCAGAAAGCAAGAATTAGGTCACGATTTGAGACCATGGGATATGGAAGTTGATACCGGTAATCGCCCAGCCCTTGAGCCATTCACCAGTGGTGCAGATTTGTTGTATAAAACGATTAAATGTTTTAAAAAAGTAGATGATTATTTTGCTTGGTGTATTCAAACAATGGATGACATGGGGCGCTTAGATCTGGAAAGCAGAAAGGGAAAGGCACCGGGTGGGTATAATTATCCGATGGCTGAAACCAGTGTGCCTTTCATTTTTATGAATTCTGCAAGCTCAACCCGGGATGTGGAAACCATGGTGCATGAGGGCGGTCATGCAGTACATTCGTTCTTAAGCAAAGATTTAGAATTGGCAGGATTCAAAAATTGCCCAAGCGAAGTAGCCGAGTTGGCCAGTATGAGCATGGAATTAATCAGTTACGACGGGCAGGATGCGTTTTATCACAATAAGGAAGATTTAAACAGGGCTAAAAAAGAACACTTAGAGGGCATCATAAAAATATTGCCATGGATTGCAACCATAGATAAATTTCAACACTGGCTTTACTCAAACCCAGGCCATACTCTTGAAGAACGCAAAACATATTGGACACAGTTAAACAAAGAATTTGGCACCGGTATGGTTGATTGGTCAGGATATGAGGAAGTGCAGGCTTATACCTGGCAAAAACAATTGCATTTATTTGAAGTGCCATTTTACTATATTGAATATGGAATGGCCCAGTTGGGAGCTTTGGCTGTTTGGAAAAACTACCATTCCAATAAAACCAAAACCCTTGAACAATACAAAGCGGCTTTAAGTTTAGGGTACACAAAAACCATAGGTGAAATATATAAAACAGCCGGAATCGAATTTAATTTTTCTCAGAACTACATCAAAGATTTGATGTTATTTGTTGAGCAGAAATTGGCCGAAGCGCAGTAATTATAGGCTTTTTGATAACTAACCAGGTAGTTAGTTACTACTTGGTTAGTTACTACTTGGTTAGTAAACTAATTGTATTATATTTGTAGTCTAAATCAATTTAGTGATGGATTTATCTTTCTTAGAAGAATACAATTCTCCATTTGCTTTTGGCCGGGTAGCTGTTGGCGACACTTTTGTGAACAGGACATCAGAAAAGAAAAGACTTGCTCTTAATTTTGCCAATCGGGTGAATACCATTTTGATTTCACCAAGAAGATGGGGAAAGTCGAGTCTTGTTAAAGAAGTGGGAACTGCAATGCACCGTGCCAATAAGCAGTACCGGTTTGCTTATATTGATTTATTTAGTATCCGTACTGAATCAGAATTCTATGAGGCTTATGCAAAAGAAATTATAAAATGCAGTTCAACAAAATTTGACGAATGGATCAATAATGCCAAATTGTTTTTGCAAAATGTAACTCCAAAAGTTAGTATTGGGGGAGATGCCTCTCATGAGTTTGAATTAAGTTTTGATGTAAAGGATATCAAAAAAAATTATGAAACCATTTTAAATTTGCCTGAAAAAATTGCTAAAACAAAAAAGCTTAAAATAATTATTTGTATTGATGAATTTCAAAATATTGATGGTTTTACCGAAAGTCTTTCTTTCCAAAAAAGATTAAGAAGTTTTTGGCAGCAGCACCAGAATGTGACCTATTGTTTATTTGGCAGCAAAAGAAGTTTGTTGGTACAACTTTTCGAAAAAAAAAGCATGCCATTTTATCGTTTTGGGGATATGATGTATCTTGAAAAAATTGCGGCTAAACATTGGGATACATTTATTACCAATGCTTTTTTAAAAGGGAAAAAGAAAATAAAGCAGGATCAGGTTTCTAAAATTATTGATCTGATGCAATGCCATCCTTATTATATCCAGCAATTGTGTTATTTACTTTGGATCAGGTCGGACAAGCTGGTTAAAGATACGGATTTAATTGCCTCCATTGAAGATCTCATAAATCAAAATGAAAATTTATTTGAACGGGAAGCGGAAAGTATGAGCAATTCAAAGATTTCTATCATCAAAGCCATTGCCAATGGATATCATTCTGGTTTGAGTTCAGGTGCAGTAATCAATGAATTTAATTTGGGTTCATCGGCCAATGTTACCAAAACGCTTAAAGCATTAGACTTTGATGAGATTATTGATAAACGCAAGGGCGAATATTTTTTAATAGATCCAAGTTTTGAATTGTGGTTCAAAAAACGGTTTTTAGGTATGAAAATTACCTGAAAAACGAATTCAAAAATACTTTATATTTGAGCTTACAAGTAGTTATATGTTTATTACACTTTCTAAAAACAAATCATGAAAATATTCTGTGTCGGAAGAAACTATGGTGAACATGCAAAAGAATTAGGAAATGCCATTCCTGAAAATCCGGTAATATTCAGTAAACCGGATACTGCACTCCTTAAAAATGGAGAACCATTTTATTTGCCAGATTTTAGCAGGGATGTGCACCATGAAATAGAATTGGTTATTAAAATTAATAAAGTGGGCAAAAAAATTCAGGAGCAGTTTGCCCATCATTATTTTAATGAAATTGGGATAGGAATAGATTTTACCGCACGTGATTTGCAAACCAACTTGAAAGCAAAAGGACTTCCATGGGAATTGGCGAAAGGATTTGACGCTTCAGCCCCTTTGGGCAATTTTATTCCTTACCTGAAAACCGGTGAGGCGGGTTCAGTAACACGCACCGAAATTAATTTCTCTTTGAATAAAAATGGAATTTTGGTTCAGAAGGGAAATACCAAAGACATGATTTTTTCTTTTGAAAAAATAATCGCTTTTGTATCGCAATATTTTACATTAAAAGTAGGGGATCTGATTTATACCGGAACTCCGGCTGGTGTAGGAAAGGTGGAAATTGGAGACAAGTTGGAAGGATATATTGAAGATAAATTAATGCTGAGTTGTGAGGTAAAATGAGTTTATTTAAGCATTTTGGACGGATGAAGTGTTACTTGCATGCTTGGAATTTGATTAAGGTTCTAACCATTTTAATCTTGCAATTTTTTAATTTTTTAATTTTCAAATCTGTTGCTCAACCCTATCCCCAAAACTATTTTCGTTACCCGCTCGATTCACTTCCTAATTATATATCCCCGTTTGGAGGCTTGCGTGACAATCATTTTCACAGTGGTGCAGATTTAAGAACCAATCAAAGGGAAGGCTTGCCGGTTTATGCGTCGGCAGATGGTTATATTTCAAGGATAAAAATTCAAAGTGGAGGTTACGGAAAAGCTGTTTATATTGATCATCCAAATGGCTATACGACTGTTTATGGTCATCTTCAGAGATACAATGGCCCGCTTGCAAAATGGATACACCAATATCAATATCAGAATCAGAGATTCGAATTGGATAAAATATTTGAAAGGCCGGTGTTTTTCGTAAAAAAGGGCGATACCATTGGTTATAGTGGAAATAGTGGGGGTAGCACAGGCCCTCATCTTCACTATGAAATCAGGGATACGAAATCCGAAAAAATAATTAATCCACTTCTTTTCGGGATGCCATTACAGGATAGCCTGAAACCAACTATTCTGAGTGTACATTTTTATAAATTCGTAACAGAAGGGTTATTGCTTAAAAAAAGAATCTTTCTACAACCCAAACAACTCCTGAATTGTGATTCGTTTTTTTTATTTATCGATACCATTCAGTTTGACCCCGATTTATACGGAATAGGAATTGAAGCCTATGATTATATTCATAATGCCAAGGATGAAAAGGTGATTTATCAGTACCAGCTTTGGTTAGATGGGAAATTTAAATTTCAACATCAGTTGAGCAAATTTGCGTTTGATGAAAATAAATTTATCAATGCGCATATTGATTATCCCTATTATAAACTTGAAAAAACAAGGATACAGAAATGTTTTGTCGATGATGGAAATGAATTCAGCAGCTATAAGTCTGATTTATTAAAAGGCAGATTCTACCTGAATCCAAATCAATGCGGTTATTTTGATATAAGGGTGATTGATTATAATAATAACCAGTTTAACCTGAGGTTATGTTATAAAACAGCTTTAAAAAAATCTAACATAGATAGGCTTGAATACAATAACAACATAAAAGGAAAGAAAGCTTTTTACCCCTTAAAAGAGAATCTAATTAAGAGACAGGATTTCGTTTTAAAAATGGATCCGTGTGCAATTTATGATACGATATTTTATGAATTTGACGTTAGCGAGCCTTTAAAGAACGCTTATTCAAATACGTATAGAATTCATCATCCGCTTACGCCGATCCATAAATCTGCCGATATTTCCATTAAGCCATTTTATACTCCCAAATCCCTTCAGAATAAATTATTATTGGCCTATTTTGATAAAAATGAAAATAACTTTCGTTCAGCAGGTGGGTACTATGAAAACGGATTTGTTCATGGGAAGATGACAAATTTTGGAAGTTATTTTGTCTGTATCGACACGATCGCACCTACCGTAAAACAAGTTTTTTTGAAAGATGAGGAGCACCCCGAAGATACTTTAAAATGGGATTTTGAAATTAAAGACAATTTTTCCGGTATAGATAAGTACGAAGCCTACCTGGATGGTAAATGGATCCTGTTAGATTTTGATGCCAAGAATAATTTATTAACTTATCGCTTTGATGAACTATATTTTGATTTGCAGAAGGAGATTGACAAAATTAAAAACGATAGTTTGCTTGAATTAAAACCGGATCTGATCATAATTGTTACCGATAGAAAAGGAAACAAAACTGAAAAGGAGTACAGTCCATGGCTCTCTGAAAAATTTTAAAATCAATTTATAAAACCTAAAATAAAACCTATGGCTATTATATTAAAAGAAGGAGATAAAGCTCCCGCATTTTTCGCTACAAATGAAAATGGCAAGAAAATTTCTTTAGCCGACTATAAGGGCAAAAAGCTGATATTGTATTTTTATCCAAAAGATGCTACGCCCGGATGTACTGCGGAAGCATGTGATCTGCGTGATAATTACCATAGTTTTATTGCGCAGGGCTACGAAATTCTTGGTGTCAGCCCGGATAAGGGATCCGCTCACATTAAGTTTATAGCAAAATATAATTTGCCGTTTTCACTTTTGGCTGATGAAGATCATTCTGTTTCCGAAGCGTATGGGGTTTGGGGTGAAAAAAGTATGTATGGGAGAAAGTATATGGGAATTTTACGCACTACTTTTGTCATAAATGAAAAAGGTAAAATCGAAAAAATTATAGAAAAAGTGGATACCAAAAAGCACAGTACCCAACTATTATAAATAGGGCAATGGGTTCAGGTTTCCATAAAACCATATTTTATTATTTCACGGTATTAGTAGTGTCTCGCGATGGCTGCAGAAATTTTTGAAGGTGGCAGCTCTTCCATGCAGCTGGTTCCATCCACACAGCTCCCTCTGTAAAAACATTTACAGGTTTTATCCGGCATCACAATTTCTCCTTTCCCGAATAAATCAAATTCATGCGGATTAAAGATATTATTCATTAAAATGATCTTTTTGCCAAGAGCTAAGGTGATGTGCATGCCCATGGTAACTTGAGTAATGATCAGGTGACATTGGTCAACAAGGTTGATGAATTCAAACAAGCTAAAATAGCCCAGATAGTTTGCTCCGGATCTTTTCTGAATTTCTTTATTTCTCAAATCTTCGGCTTCACCTCCCAATAATAATATTTCTGAATCAGGATGTTGTATTCTTACCAAGCTTACCAATTCAACCCACTTGTCAATGCTCCACAAGCGAGTGGTCCAACGGCCTCCACATCCGGTATTCATTCCAATAATTTTTTTATTTTTAGGTAAATTCCAGTGGTATCCTTTCTCACTGTGGTTATCCATTAAATAGGGTTCCCCCTTGTGTTCAAAACCACAAATTTCAAATATTTCCTGAAGGTAGCTTTTCGTATTCAACTGACTTACATCATCAAAAATTCCTGTTTCAAATTTATGCTGCGCCAACAGGTTGATGGGTTGAATTTCATTGTCTTTTAAAATGAAACCATATTTTTCGTCAGCCTCAATTATTTTTAAGAGGGCACCTGCTTCTTTTTCTTTATCCAGGTTAATGGCAATATCCCAGGTGGCATTTTGTACATACATCAATGAATTATGATCCCATTTTAAAATTTCATCAATTTGAGTGGAGGGTAAAATATCCGGTGTCCAAGTAAGCCAGGTTATTTTGCAATCGGGGTAGAGCGTCTTGAATTTTACTACCAATGGAGTGGTTCTTATAACATCTCCGATAGCACCTAATTTAATAATGAGAATGCGTTTGGAAACGGGCGTATAGACCGGACAATCCTCGCAATGGTACCCATTTTGTTTATGCGGTTTGCACGGTATATGTCCTTTAAAATGAAGGCAATCAGCTTTATAAATCATTGTTTAACTAAATTACACTTGTTTTGGGTTCAACTAAAACCTGCCACGATTAAGGCAAACCTAAGTTTTAGATGTTAAAAAGACAATTTTAGGCTAAAATAATGCTTTTTGTGTCAAGCATTGAACAATTTGTCACTGACAAAATAATTTGGATGATTATTTGTACCTTGCATCGGATATTTAATAAATAATAATATGAAAAAAGGAACAATTATTCTTTTGGCCGTTGTAGCAGCTCTTTTATTGCTGGCATTCAACGGATGTGGCAGTTACAATAAAATGGTGAGCAAACAGGAAACTGTCAGTTCAGCCTGGGGTCAGGTAGAAAATGTTTATCAGAGACGTTCAGATCTGATTCCAAATCTTGTTAATACGGTTAAAGGTGTTGCTAATTTTGAGCAAAAAACATTAACCGATGTGATCAATGCCCGGGCAAGTGCAACTCAGATGAAAATTGATGCAAGTAATTTAAGCCCTGAACAGATTCAGAAGTTCCAGGCATCACAAGGTAATTTAAGCCAGGCTTTGGGTCGTTTAATGGTAGTTGCCGAACAATATCCTCAATTAAAGGCCACCGAAAATTTTAAAGAATTGCAATCTCAACTGGAAGGCACTGAAAATAGAATTACCGTTGAACGTCAGAAGTTCAATGAAGTGGTAAAGGATTATAATTCATACATACGCAGCGTTCCTCAGGTTTTATATGCGGGAATGTTTGGGTTTGATAAAAAAGGATATTTTGAAGCAACAGCAGGTTCTGACAAAGCCCCTGAAGTAAAATTTTAATCATAAAAATGCAGGTTGGTAATTTATTCCATCCTGCATTTTTAAACCTCAACAATTCAAATGGCTAAAGTACTATTTTCAAAATCGGATCAATCCAAAATTATTGAAGCCATTCGGCTGGCCGAAAAACAAACTTCCGGAGAGATTCGAATTCATATTGAACCAGGTTGCAAAATAGAACCGGTTGAAAGAGCATTGGAGGTATTTACAGAATTGAAAATGCACACAACTGCTTTACAAAACGGCGTATTAATTTATTTGGCGACCGATGATAAAAAATTCGCGATTATAGGGGATAAAGGAATTCACGAAAAGGTTCAGGATTCGTTCTGGAATGAAGCGAGGGAGATTATGCAGTCAAATTTTTCAAAAGGAGAATTTACTACAGGTTTGACCGAAGCTATCGGAAAAGTTGGCGAGAAATTAAAGTTGCATTTTCCTTATCAGATTACTGATTCGAATGAATTGAGTAATGACATATCTTTTGGAAAGGATTCTGATGCGTAAACTATCACTGTTTTTTTTCTTTTCCTTGCTTGTTTGTGTAAGTTTTTCTAAAGAATTACCCAAGCAACCCAATCCACCTAAACTCGTTAATGATTTTACGAATACCTTATCACCAGAAGAGGTTCAGTCATTAGAATCGAAACTACTTGAATATTTTGATTCAACTTCCACGCAAATTTCGATTGTTATGGAAGGGAGTTTAGAAGGGGAGGATGCCTTCGATTATAGTCAGCGACTGGCAGAATCCTGGCATATCGGAACGAAAGGCAAAAATAATGGACTCCTGATTTACATTGCCATCAATGACCATAAAATTTGGATTCAGAATGGTTATGGGATGGAAGGTACCGTTACAGATGCTTTATCCAAGCGGATCATTGAAGAGAATATCAAACCAAATTTTAAAGCACAGCAATATTATCAGGGATTAAGTGAGGCTACTGATATTATCATCAGGGCGGCTTCGGGAGAGTATATAAATGATGCTCCCAAACATGGGAGAAAAAAAGGTTCGCCTTCACCATTATCCATATTTTTTATTATCGTAATAATTATTTTGGTTATGATATTTAAAGGAAAAGGTGGAGGTGGAATGGGCAGAGGGATGCTGCTGGGTGGTCCATTTATTGGAACTTTCGGCGGCGGAGGATTTAGCGGAGGAGGTTTCGGTGGAGGATCTGGTGGAGGAGGCTTTGGAGGTTTTGGGGGTGGAAGTTTTGGTGGCGGCGGAGCCGGAGGAAGCTGGTAATAATTATTTTTTAGTCTCTTCAGCAAGATAGTTTCTCAGGAATTCATTAGGCCTCAAACCATATTTTTTAACCTTTCTCCTTTTACCTAACCATAAACTTTGTGGCAAACTGTTAATTCCTAATTTTTTGCTTAGTTCTTTTCCTCCAAAAGCAAGCAAATAGTTTGGATTGGCATCTGTTCCGAATATCCTTAATTCATAACTTTTGTTTACATACAAAACACAAATTACTTTTAAACGGTTTGTATCAAGGTCTGCTATTTGGCGCAGAATCAAAGTGTCTGATCTGAAATTTTTGCTTGTTTTATTTGCGAAATAAATATAAACCTCTTTTCTCCTGAATTTGGTAAGCTTGAACTTTTGACCTTTTGCCAGTGTAAATTTTACTTTAGGAACCTTCTTCCCAATTTTTACCCTGTCAAATTGCACATCATCATTGCTTGTTTTTATTTTTATAAAAGAACCGGCGGGATCTACTTCTATAATTTGATATAATCTGCCATTTTTTTCAAAATAATTCTTTTCCCCATTTTTACTTAAAACAATAAAATTAAGAGGATTGGTTGCATCCAGAACGGTATCTTTTGGATTGTTGAATACCACTTTATCCATGTTTTCGTCATTATACAATCCATTTGAATTGGCATCGTACAGCGCAATCTGAAATGATTCTTCTTTTAGTTTTACATGACCAACCCTTGAAATATATCGTTGCTCGCGGTATGTATATTCTATGCCCACAAACTTTCTCCCTTTATAAGCCATGGAATAATATTCATCCATGTATTGTTTGAACTCATATTTTTGTCCAAAAAGTTTGTTTCTTGTTAAAACGATTTTAATCTTTCCTTCCGGAATCTTTCCGTTAGCCAGTTCAATCTCTAAGCCGGGTTCGTCGAAATATGGCAAAGTAAATCTTGGATCGTCGGTGAAATCAAAATTCTGATTGTAGTCAACAAAAAGGTGAGGATGTTTATGAAAAGGATTACAGACCAAAACAGTTATATAACCCGGAATGAAATTATTTTTGGACCCTGTAAAGAATAAATGTCCGTAGGCATAATCCAGATAACCCTTGGGTTTTTTAATTAAAATAGGAATTGTTTTACGGGTATTTTCAAAATCCATACTTAAAATCGTATCACCCTGTGTGAAAAATAAAGCAAGGGTGAGTTGATATTTATCGAACCGGTCGTCCTTGGCATATTGGGTCAAGGGAATAGAATAAATGCTATCCGTTTGAGCCTTGCTGTTGCTGCAAATAACTAAAATAACGAGTAAACTAAACACTTTTCCCATGGATGCCGAATGTATTAAAAAATTACTTGAGAACAAACCCTTGATTATAAAACAAAACGACTTAATTGAGCGATTTGTTTTTAATAAGTTATTTCAATAGAAAAAATCCCACCTGTGGAATTCACAAGTGGGATTTTCTGAACATTTATTTATTTAGTGTGACCCCATGTATTTTGCTACACCATCGGCAGTAGCCAACATGGCTTCTTTCCCTTTTTGCCAGTTTGCAGGACAAACCTCGCCGTTTTCCTCGTGGAATTGTAAGGCATCAATCATACGTAATGCTTCATCAACGCTTCTGCCTAAAGGCAAATCATTAACTACCTGATGACGAACAATACCTTGTTTGTCGATCAGGAATAGGCCACGATAGGCAACTGCATTCTCGCCATTATCGCCAATCCATATTAATTCGTTAGGGTTGTTATATTCATATTTACCGGCAAGAACACCGAAATTTACAGCAATCGTTTTATTTATATCGGCAACTAAAGGATAAGCCACTCCCTTGATACCTCCATTGTTTTTTGGTGTGTTTAGCCAGGCCCAATGCGAAAATTTACTATCTACAGAGCAGCCCACAACCTGAACGTTGCGCTCTTCAAAGTCTTTGATACGATCTTGAAAAGCAATAATTTCTGTTGGACAAACGAATGTAAAATCTAATGGATAAAAGAAGAACAATACATGTTTGTGACCGATAAATTTACTTAAGGAGAAATTTTCCTCAAACTCCCCACCATTTATTACCGCATCTGCGCTAAAAACCGGGGCTTTTTTTCCTACTAACATTGTCATAATGATTTTTATTAATTGTTTAATTTTTGTTTTTTCCGGAGACGGATTCTCCGTTTATATTTAATTGAATTTGTTTTATTTCAAAATCAGGTATTGTATTCGTCTGAAAATAATTTAATATTAATTTTTCAAGTACAGGATCCTCATGGTCAAATATTTTATTTGATTTCTCACAATACAAATGAATATGCGGATCCATTCTTGCATCATACCTAACCTTATCTTCGGCACTTACTACTTTACAGGCCAGATTATTCAGCACCAGCATTTCTAATGTTTTATAAACCGTTGCCAGAGAAATTCCGGGATTATTTTTAATTATCTGCAAGTAGAGTTCCTCCGCACTGGGATGATATTTGAATTTCATTAGTGATTGGTAGATAGCAAGTCTGGGCATTGTGGATTTAATACCTAAGCGCCTGAAATCATCTTGAATTTTTATAAGCGGGAGTTTCAACTTAAACGATAATAATTCTTATTTAATAATTATTCGCTACAAAGTTAATTACAAATTGCCAACTTCCAAATTATTTTTATTTTTCTTTGAAATTGTGATAATTCATTTTTCCAAATTCATAAAAGTATTATCTTGCATTCAATGGATAGTTTAGGTTTACGCTCAAAGCTGGCTTTTGCTATAGCCCTCATCATGATTCCAATTAGTATTGGAGTTACGGGGTATATGTTCATTGAAAATGCCTCCTTTTTGGATTCGCTTTTCATGACAATTACCACCGTAGCAACAGTAGGGTATGGAGAAGTCTTTCCTTTGAGTTCAGCCGGAAGAGTTTTTACTATTTTATTGATTATAAGCAATTTGGGAATTTTTGCCTATGCGATTACCTTAATCAGCAGGATTTTGGTTGAAGGAAATTTCTTTTTACAGTTAAAAAATAAACGTATGAAATTGAAAATAAGTGAACTGGAAAACCATGTAATTGTATGTGGTTTTGGAAGAAATGGACAGGCGGCCTGTGAGATGCTAAAAAAACATAGAATTAAGTATGTTATTTTGGAGAGCAAAAAGGAATTGCTGGATAATTTTTTATCTGATGAACATTTCTATTATTTAAACGAAGATGCCACAAAGGATGAATCACTGCTGGCTGCAGGAATATTAAAGGCCAGAGGGCTCATTTCAACGCTGCCAAATGATGCAGATAATGTATTTGTTGCTTTAACAGCCAGAGGATTAAATGCTAAACTAACCATTATCACGAGGGCATCAGATAATTCTTCGTTTAGCAAATTAAAAAGGGCAGGAGCCAACAATGTGATCATGCCTGATAAAATCGGGGGAGCGCATATGGCTTCCTTAATTGTGCGGCCTGATGTGAACGAATTTGTAGATATTATTTCGGGATTGGGGGTTGCTGATGTTCAATTGGAAGAGTTTTCAATTCAGGAATTAAGTAAATACCTTCATGGAAATACCATTGCCGAGATGAATATCAGGAAAAAATCGGGTGCAAATGTTATTGGTTTGAAAAAAGGGGATGGTTCGTATGAAGTAAATCCAAATATTAACTGTCTGCTTAAAGAAGAGATGAAGCTTATTATATTGGGAAACACTTCACAAATGGAGCAATTTAAGGCATTATTACGTTGAGTGATTGAACAGAAGATTACTGTCTCCGAAGCTTAGAAAACGATAATTATTTGAAATTGCATGATGATAAATTTTCCTCCAATCCTCGCCAAGCAGGGAAGCGATCAGTAAAAGTAAAGTGCTATTCGGCTGATGGAAATTGGTTACCAGCGCATTGGCCAGTTTAAGAAGATAACCGGGAGCTATCAGGATTTTTGTGTAACCGGAAATATTCGGTAAATTATTTATCCGCATATAATCGATCACTGCCTGAACCGCATGTGTTGCATCAATGTTTTGGGGTAAATGATAGGATTCCCACTGATTTATTTCAAAAACAGATTCCGGATTTTGCTTCAGATCGTTTTTTTGAAGTATGAGTTTTACACCTACCCAATAGATACTTTCAATGGAGCGTAAGGAGGTAGTTCCTATTGGAATGATTTGCCTTTTATTTTGAAGACATTCCAGCAATATCTCAAGTGAATTCAGGCTCACAAAAACACACTCTCTATGCATATCATGACCAGACATTTTTATGGACTTTACCGGTTTAAAGGTGCCTGCTCCAATATGAAGGGTAAGTTCGGTTCTATTAATATTTTTATTTTTTAACTGATTCAGCATTTCGGGTGTAAAATGTAATCCTGCAGTGGGTGCTGCTACTGAACCATTCTCTCTGGCGTAAACCGTTTGATAGACTATCTCATCTTTTTCTTCCGGAATTCTGTTCAAATAAGGGGGTAAAGGTAAAATTCCTGAATGATGAAGAAGTTCTCCAAACGTAATCGGGCTATTCCATGAAAATTCTACCCGATAACTATCCTTTGCGTGCAAAATCAATTTCGCATATAACCTGATGTTTTTTTTATCAATAATGATATCCTTCTCGAGAATTTCCCCTTTCCATCTTTTCGCGTTTCCAATTAAGCAATTCCAAACACAATTTTGGGTTGATTCAAAAGCCTTTAAATAATCACCTGAAGCTGGTTCCAAACAAAATACTTCAATCAGGGCTCCACTTTGTTTTTGAAATAATAGCCGGGCATGAATTACTTTGGTATCATTAAAAACCAACAAAGCGTTTTCCGGGAGAAAGTCTGATAAATTGCAAAATTGAGAATCTGTAATTTGCCCATTTTTATATACCAGAAGCTTACTCTGATCCCTGTTTGGAAGTGGATATTTTGCAATCTTTTCTTCAGGCAGCTCATACCCATAATCTTGAATGGAGATATCTTTTGGGTTCATGTTATTGAATATAGCCGGATCAATCCTGTCCGATCCATCATTTTTTATTTAAATTCCTTTAAAAACAGGTTTCCTTTTTTCAACAAATGCTTTCATTCCTTCTTTTTGATCCTCACTGGCAAAGCACATATAAAAGTTTTTGCGTTCAAAATAAAGGCCATCCTGAAGATTGCTATCAAAGGCTTTTAGAACACTTTCCTTTGCCAGCCTCACTGCAACCGGACTCATTTGTGCAATTTCGTCAGCAAGTTTGATGGCCTCATTCAGATAAATATCTTCAGGAACCACTTTATTTACTAAACCTGCATTGAAGGCTTCCCCAGCTGATAGCAGCTTTCCGGTCAGCACCATTTCCATAGCCAGCGCTTTTCCGATAGCTCTTGTCAAACGCTGAGTGCCACCCGCACCGGGCATAATACCCAATTTAATTTCGGGTTGACCAAATTTTGCCGATTCGCTTGCTATGATGAGGTCGCAGGTCATGGCCAATTCACATCCTCCTCCTAAACAGAAGCCACTAACTGCGGCTATTATTGGTTTTTTAGTCTTTCTAATCTGGTCCCAGGTTTCAAACTGGTCAATTTTTAACAAATCGATGGGGGTACGGTTTTCCATTTGTTTAATGTCGGCTCCAGCTGCAAAAGCTTGATCATTACCTGTTATTACGATACATCTAACGGTGTCATCCGCGTCCAGAAAAGCAAATGCATGTTTGATCTCGAGCATCAATTCCAGATTCAACGCATTCAATTCTTTAGGCCTGTTAAGGCGAACCAAGGCGATATGTGGTTGAAATTCAGGCTCAACGATGATAAATTGGTATTCCATAAAAATTGAATGTATTAGTCTGACAAAAAAACCGAATATATTAAAAACTTTCAGACTTAATTTAATTTTTGGATTTTTACATCGATATCTTGTGGAAATACCTAAAATTTTCAGTTAACTATTCTTTTATTCTTTTCGATTTTAGGCTGCTATTTTTACTAAGCAGAATATTATGAGCAACTTAAGGAAATATCTGGCGGTAATTTTGTATCGTTCGCAGTAGAAATCAGAAAACTTTGAAGAATTTGTTGTTTTTACGAATAAATTCGAGATATTTGCAGTCCTTTTTGAAGAAAATATTGTCATGAGAGTATGTGATTTAACGGGTAAACACCCAATAGTTGGTAATAATGTGTCTCACTCAAACCGTAGGACCAAAAGACGTTTTTACCCAAATTTGCAGGAAAAGAAATTTTTTATTCCTGAAGAAAACAAGTGGATTACCCTAAAGGTATCTACCAAGGCAATTAAAACAATCAATAAAAAAGGTATTACTGCCGTTTTGAATGATTTTGTACGTAACGGAATAATTAAGTAGGAGGAAAAAGAAATGGCAAGAAAAGGGAACCGCATTCAGGTAATATTGGAGTGTACTGAGCATAAACATACAGATAAGCCGGGTACATCCAGGTATATTACGACCAAAAATCGCAAGAATACCACTGAAAGAATTGAGTTAAAAAAGTATAATCCTGTTTTACGAAAGGTAACAGTACACAAAGAAATTAAATAATTGAAGGTATGGCAAAGAAAGTAACTGCAACATTAAAAACAACGCAAGGCAAAGATTTTGCGAAAGTTTACAGAGCTGTTAAGAACGATAAGGGTTCTTACTCATTCAAGTCTGAAATCGTTCCTAACGAAAACGTAAAGAGTTATTTTAAAAAATAATTGATTTGATACCAAAGTATTCAAAAGCATTCTGTTATTGGCAGAATGCTTTTTTTGTTTAAGTTTAAACCAGTGAATTATGGGAATCTTAAGTTTTTTTAGTAAGGAGAAAAAAGACAAACTCGATCAAGGACTCGAAAAAACCAAAACGGGTTTATTCAATAAAATTACAAAAGCTTTGGCCGGGAAGAGTTCTATTGATGATTCTTTTTTGGATGAATTGGAAGAAATTTTAGTTAGCAGTGATGTTGGCATTGAAACAACTTTGAAGATAATTGACCGTTTGCAAAAAAGTGTATCAATCAATAAATACCTGAATGTTTCTGAATTAAACACTTTGTTGCGATCAGAAATAACCAAGCTTTTGGAAGAAAACACCTCAGATATTCCTACTTCATTTGATGATTTAAAAGGGCATAAGCCTTATGTTGTGATGGTTGTAGGAGTTAATGGGGTCGGAAAAACAACAACGATTGGCAAAATGGCCAATCAGTATAAAAAGGCCGGTAAAAAAGTAATTTTGGGAGCAGGAGACACCTTCAGGGCTGCTGCAGTTGAACAGTTAAAAATTTGGGGCACCCGGAATGGGGTGTCGGTAATTTCTCATGGAATGAACACGGATCCGGCTTCGGTTGCTTTCGATACCGTAAAACAGGCGGTAGAATTAGGTGCTGATGTTGCAATTATTGATACTGCGGGACGCTTACACAATAAAATTAATCTGATGAATGAGCTTACAAAAATTAAGCGTGTCATGCAAAAAGTGATTTCAGATGCTCCTCATGAGATTTTACTGGTATTGGATGCCAGTACCGGTCAGAATGCCTTTGAACAGGCCAAACATTTTACTGCTGCGACTGAGGTAAATGCCTTAGCACTTACAAAACTGGATGGAACGGCAAAAGGAGGTGTGGTTATTGGGGTAGCCGATCAATTCAAAATTCCGGTAAAATATATAGGTGTGGGGGAAGGAATTGAGGATTTGCAATTATTCAATAAAACTGAATTTGTGGATTCCCTATTTAAAAATTAAACCAGTGAAAACCAAGACACTCAAAAGGGATAAAATAAACATAATTACTTTGGGATGTTCCAAGAATATTGTTGATAGTGAAGTTTTATATGGCCAGTTAAAGGCCAGTGAATTTATTGTTGAACATGAATCGGATAAGGATGATGCCAATATTGTAATTATAAATACCTGTGGTTTTATTGATAACGCCAAAGAGGAAAGTATAAATACAATTGTTCGTTGGGCTGAGGCGAAGCAAGCCGGGGAAATTGATAAGTTATATGTTACGGGATGTCTTTCACAAAGGTATATGCCCGATTTGCAAAAAGAAATTCCTGAAGTTGACCAATATTTTGGAACGGCTCACTTACCTCAACTATTAAAGACAATTGGGGCTGATTACAAACATGAGTTAATCGGCGAAAGAATAATTACCACCCCAAGCCATTATGCCTATCTGAAAATTTCGGAAGGTTGTGATCGGCCCTGCTCTTTTTGTGCCATTCCGATTATGAGGGGGAAACATGTATCAAAACCTTTTGAGGAGATAGAAACGGAAGTCAAAAATCTTGTAAAGAACGGCACGAAAGAAATATTGTTAATCGCACAAGACAGTACATTTTACGGACTCGATCTATATGGGGATCGAAAGTTAGCCGAATTGCTCAGAAGGATATCGGATATTAAAGGAGTAGAATGGATCCGATTACATTATGCCTATCCTTCTCAGTTTCCTTTAGAGGCTTTAGATGTAATGGCTGAACGGGATAATATTTGCAAATACATTGATATTCCGCTTCAGCATATTAGTGATTCTATGCTTAAAATCATGCGCAGAGGAATTACAAGCCAGCGCACCGAAGAATTGGTTCAAACTATAAGAAATAATATACCCGGTATTGCGATAAGAACAACATTAATTGTTGGCCACCCCGGTGAAACAGAACAGGATTTTCTGGATTTATGTGATTTTGTTAAAAGAAGTCGTTTTGACAGATTAGGTGTTTTCACCTATAGCCATGAAGATGGAACCTTTGCAGGAACTTTGCCTGATACGTTTTCTCATGAAGAAAAGGAAAAACGGGCAGCCATGGTTATGGACATTCAACAGGAAATTTCAACCGAGTTAAATATAGAAAAAATAGGGAAAACCCTTCGGGTATTATTTGATCGTAAGGAAGGAGGGTTTTATATCGGAAGGACTGAGTTTGATAGCCCGGAAGTGGATAATGAAGTATTAGTTGAAGCAAAAACCAACTATGTGAGAATTGGAGATTTTGCAAATGTTCGGATTGAGCGTGTTGAAGATTTCGATCTATATGGTAATATAGTTTCTTAAAATTATTGAGATGATTCATTCAAAAATCCCATTATCAGAAACTAACTTAATTTCTCCAATCGTAAAGGATTATCTGGCCCAGGTTCATTCTTTAAAGCCTTTTTATAATGAACCGAATGCGATTGAAGGGTATCAAAAACTTATTTTAGAGCGGAATTTTGCCGAAGAAAAAAGAGTGATTTTATATCAGTCTTTGCTCAAACAATATGAAGAGACGGGTTTATCTTTTGAGCGTTTTCACGAGCTGGGAGCAAACCTTTCCCTGTTAAAAGAATCGAATACTTTCACCGTGACTACCGGACATCAATTGTGCTTGTATGGCGGACCTTTATTTTTAACCTATAAAATTTTAACGACCATAAAGCTTTGTTCAGAACTAAAAAAGGAGTATAGAGATTTTAATTTTGTTCCGGTTTTATGGCTTGCAAGTGAGGATCATGATTTTGAGGAAATTAATCATATTCATTTGTATGGAGCGGATTTTAAATGGGATAAAGAAAGTCATAACAAGCCAGTGGGAACTCTTGATTTAGGTGGGTTAAAGGAGGATGTTGAAAGAATTTCCCTGCTAATAAATAATAAAAACGAAACCGGTAAGAATTGGATAAAACTTATTGAAGATGCCTATTTAAAAAGTTCGAATTTATCGGAAGCAAGCATCAAAATTTATACCGAAATATTCAAGAGTTATGGGCTGATTGTTTTAGACCCAAACCGAACGGAATACAAACAACAATTGATTCAGGTTATGAAGGCTGATATATTGAAACAATGCAGTTTTCATGCACAGACAAATACTGACAAAATATTAGCTGAAAAATATAAGTTAAAGATTAACGCTAGAGAAATTAACTTTTTTTATTTACATCATTCCTTGGGTCGAAAAATCATCCGAAAAGTTGAGGATAATTTTTTCCTTGCCGGTTCGGATATAAAATTTTCGGTTTCTGAGATGGAGCATGAAATTGAGAATTACCCGGAGAGATTCAGTCCAAATGTAAATCTCAGACCCGTTTTCGAGGAAATAATTTTACCTAACCTCGCATATGTTGGAGGGCCTGCAGAAGTAGCCTACTGGCTTCAATTAAAACCGATTTTTGATTATTATGAGGTACGGTTTCCCGTTGTAATTTTGCGTGCAATGAATTTATTGGCTGGAAAACCGTTCATTGAGAAAGTTGAAAAAACAGGGATTCAAATCAATCAATTTATCGGGAGCGAATTGGAATTGTTACAGGCTTATTATAAGCAAGAAAAGAAACTTGATTTTCTGGAAAGTTTCCATGTAATTTTAGAGGAATTTCAAAAAATAGTGGATGGATCCAAAAAGATTGATCAGGAGGTATCGAAAGCTCTTTTGGAAACAAAACTGAGTTTGAAGGACTTTTTCAAGCAGAAGAATAGGGATTTGAAAAAGAGTATCGGGAACAATGAGGCCGGCGAGATAGAAAAGATTGTAAAGCTGAGATCAAAAATATTCCCGAAAGACGTGTTTCAGGAAAGAATGGATACTTTACTTCAGCATGAGGTCAATGCGGATAGAAATTTGCTTTCAATTTTATATGATGAAATGGATGTATTCGAGAATAATTTAGTCGTTTCCGTAATATCCTGATGTAAACAAATTATTTCAGTGTTTGTGATATCAGATGCCATAAAACAATTCCAGTACTCACGGCGACATTTAAAGAGTGTTTCGTCCCAAATTGTGGGATTTCAATTGCCCCGTCACATAAATCAATAAGATCCTGGCTCACTCCTTCCACTTCGTTTCCAACAATTAATGTAAGAGAATTGTTTTCTCCGAAGGAAAAATGTTCAAGAGACTGACTCAATTTTGTTTGCTCAATCGCATAGATTTTTTCTCCATTTAATTTCAATTTCTGAACAAGTTGAAGAGGATTAGGATGATACTCCCAATCCACTGATTCGGTAGCTCCAATTGCAGTTTTGAGGATTTCCTTGTTGGGTGGAACGGCTGAAATACCGGTTATATATATTTTATTGATTTTAAAAGCATCACAGGTTCTGAATATTGAACCTATATTTAGCCCGCTTCTAAGATTGTCGATAATTATTTTAATGTCAAATTTAGCGTTTAACTTGTAGTTTTTTACTGACAAACGGTTTAGTTCGGAGGTCTTTAATTTGCTATTTTGCATAAAAAAGGTTTGATTATTATTATTGCTAACAAATCAAATCATATATATTTGCTTTGTTTCGACTAAAATACTATTAAATTTGTTCTGTATCTTAACTTTAACTTTACTCAGATGAAAAAAATTATTACTTTGTTCCTTTTGCTAACTGTAACTTCAGGTGCATTTGCACAAATTAAATTACCACCCTTTGCCGAAAATAAATTGTCAGCAAGTGTAGGCTTAGGTATCCCGGTTACATTCTTCTCGGTTAATTCAAGTTTTGTTGGCATATATACTGGTGCCATTCGCTATTCTTATAATAAAAATTTGTCGTTTGAGGCCAAATTAACAGCAAATGATTTTTTCGCCACTACGAATAAAACAGTTAGTCCGTTAAATGTTGTTACTCCAGGTTATGCTGATGTGGATGTTGTTAGTTACCTTACCTCTGTTTATGGTATCCATGCGGTGGGATATTATAATCTACATCAATTTATGGAGTTGATTAATCACGGAGAGAGCAATTTTTTGCCCTATGCAAATTTGGGTGCGGGCATACTCTACTATAAACCATCTGCTAGCTATGTGAATGGATACAGTAGCAGTGCTACAACTTTTGGACAACCTGCCAGAGATTATCAGATTGGAATTGGAACCCGTTATTATTTAAATTCCATTATAGATCTTTATGGAGGTACCGAATATCATTTTATTGAAAGTTATTGGATGGATGCTGCTGCTGCCGATAAGAAATTAGACCAATATCTGAATTTTTATGCCGGAGTGAGTGTTAAATTGGGAGCCACACCTTGGGGAAATTTGCTGGATTGGACTCATAAAAACATTGAGAATCCTAAGGATCCTAAAAAGAATTATGCCAACCTGGCAGCTGATGGTACTTTAGGCATTCCATATTTATTTAGTCCTGTGGGGCACGCTTTTTCAAGTATGTTAGGATTGGGTATAAGGTATTCATTCAGTAATTTTATTGGTTTGCAATTTAATTATAACAGGGGCAGTTTTGGCGGAAGTCAGGCAGTGGCAACAACTCCTACAAGAGGAACCGGTGCTCCGCAAAATGTTAAAGATTATAAAACCAGAATAAACCAATTTACTTTAAGAGCTGTGTTTAATATTAGAAATATTAATTCGGAGCCCGTTTCAAGAGTTCAATGGAATCATTATGCTTCTGTTGGCGGAGGGTTTATATTTGGAAACCAGGATGTTTCATATTCTGATAATTCAAGTACAACAGATTCGAAGGTTTACAATAAGCAAGGAGTTCAGAACATTGTGGTTGGATATGAAGCCCGGAAATACCTGACCTCTAGTTTAGATTTTATTGCAGGTGCAGATTATAGTCTGAATCAAAGCAGGTATTTTGACGGTGCATATGATAAGAGTTCGTTAAACTCTCATATATACCCACATGTTGGGGTTACTTACAAAATTGGAACCAGCAAAGACAAAGAGCATATTGATTGGTCATATGGATCATATAATAATTTCAAAGACAGATCAACGCATATTGAGCAGGTACCTATTATTGAAAAACCGGTTGTACAAGAAATTCCAAAGATTGATACCAGTTATATGGTTTCTACACCGGTTGTATCAGAACCTGTTATACCTACACCGCCTATTATTGAGGAGCCTAAAATCGAACCAAAAATTGAGCCGGTAGTTGTTCCACCGGTTGTGGAGCCAGTGCGCACCCACAGGCCAAGATATATTCCAACGCCTGTTGTTCCCCAAGATATTCCAAGATCAACCCCACGACCACGACCTTATTCAAGACCAAGTGCAAGACCGGTTACCCCTTCGGTTTCAAGGCCGGTTTTATCAAATAATGAAATGGCTCCTCCACCGGCAAAATACAATGTAATTGTAGCCTGTTACAGTATTAATAAAGTTAGTGTTGCGAATGCTTTTAAAGATAAGTTAAAAGGAATGGGATTTTCACCAAGTATCTATCACAGTACTGCCTATTCAAAAATTATCAGAATGTCGGTGATTTCCACTGATAACAGAAGTGAGGCATTACAAGCGTTAAGAAGGGCACGTAAAGAAGTTGAACCAGAATCTTGGCTTTATTTATACAATAAACAATAGTTTGTAGATAACTGATTTATTAGAAATTCTTTGTTCTCATGTATTGGCTTACCTTAGCAGTTAATTTGTCTGTTAGGAACCAATATATGAGAACTAATTTTTTTATAGCACTTTTTGTTCTTCTTTCTGCTTCCGTTTTTGCCCAAAATAACAAAGCTAAAGTTAATAAACCGAAGTCTGCTCCTGCCGAAAAATTGCAATCTCCGGATATGAGTGTACTCAACGGAAATAGCACCCGGGTTGATAAAAAGGATGGTTCAAAACCAAGTGATACAACGAATATAATTCCGCTTGTTGATTATTCCAGACTATCTTTCGGGGTTAATTATGGGGTTGCATTTTATACCGGGGATGTTCCAATGGATGCGATCTATCCCGGTTTTGGAGGGTTTGTAAAATATTCATTTAATCACACTTTAGGGATTCGCGCCCAATACTTAAATGGGGAAATTTCGGGACGAAATAGAGATATCATAAATATAGCAAAAGATTCCCTTAAATTTCATAGTAATATTTCAAATATCACTTTGCAGGTTATTTTTAATATTGGTGGAATTGATTATCGAAAAAGTTTTCCAAGAAACAATTTCTATCTTGGTTTTGGTGGAAGCTTTCAGTTTAATAATGCCAAAAGAGAAAGTCCGGATAGCTCAATATATACCGATATGAATTTTGGAGTTCCTATTACCATTGGTGTTAAAAGAAAAGTTCTTAAGAATTTCGATATAGGAATTGAAGGCACTTATATTTTAGGTGGCAGTGATTTAATTGACCTCTATAAAGCTCCCGGATCTTTACCCGACGCAAATGGATATGTGGTGGCGAGCATAGTCTATAATATCACTACTAAAAAACGCCCTCAACATATGGATTGGAGTAATCCGATTGATAAAATTTACCGGGATTTAATGGATGCAAAAGGTCAGGCAGAAGGACTCACAACGGATACCGACGGGGATGGTGTGGCCGATATGAATGACCAAGAACCGAATACCCAACCCGGGTATAAGGTTGATTCGAAAGGCGTAACCCTTGATAGTGATAAGGATGGTATTCCGGATACCATTGATCCGGATCCCTACGGGTTTGGACAAGCCTTAGGTTTATATTTTCCGGATTTTAAAGGCACCAAGGATTCGATGGAGAAAATCTATAAAATTAACGATTCCATACCCATCATTGATTTTGTGGCCATTTCAAAAAGTGGTTATGGATTACCTACCATTACTTTCCCTCCAAATGGATTTACGGTTCATGTGGAACAATATAATTTGTTGAACCAAATTGCACGCATTCTTATGATCGACACCTCGGCTTCAGTTGTAATCATTGGGCATGCTGATAATAACAAACCGAATCTGACTCAATTAACATTGGCCGAGAAAAGGGCACTTGAGGTAAAGAGAAAACTCTTTAGAATCTATGAGATTGAGGAAAATCGTTTATTGGTGTTTGCCGAAAAAGACCCTTATGTTCAAAAATACCAGCTTAGCACGGAAGGCTTAAACCGTAAGGTTGAATTCAAAATTATCAGACCGAAGAAATAAAAGGAAACCTGTTCTGAGAAGCTGTCCATTTGGTTCCCTGAATTCGATTTTCATTACCAAGGTAACTTATCAATTTTATGCATGAAGCGTATGATTAGGGCTTGCTTCCTTCGTATATAGCGGGAAGGTTTATTTGCTTTCCATCTTCTTGGGTTCGGGTAACAGGCTGCAATTGCTGCAGCTTCCGAAGAGTTCAATTTACTGGAAGCTTTGTTAAAGTAAAAATTGGACGCTGCTTCGGCACCATAAATTCCATTTCCCATTTCAATAATATTCAGATAAACTTCAAGTATTCGTTTTTTAGTCCATAAAACTTCAAGACAAACGGTAACGTACACTTCTAATCCTTTTCTTAACCAACTTCTGGTTGGGGTAAAAAATAAATTCTTTGCAGTTTGTTGGGTAATGGTACTTGCCCCTCTGGGTCTTTTTCCCTTTGTAAAACTCTTCCGTATGGATTCGTAAATTTGTTCAAAATCAAAACCATAATGTTGAAAGAACTTTGGGTCTTCGGAGGTAAGGCTCGCCAGGCAAATATTAGGGCCAAGGTTCTCAATACTTTCCCAATCTTTTTGTAGTTGTACCGGGTCGTTGCCAAAAACCTGCTCAACAAAACGAATAATGGGTAATGGTGTTATGGGAACAGGGACAATCCGGTAAACGATAATCAAAAAAATACTGATCTGAAAGGCCAATAGCGTTACTTCAATTAAAAATACTTTTAGTTGAGTTAGTTTTTTCCCTATGGCTTTTGTGGTTTTGCCCATCATCTATTTCGTTGCAATATTAAAAAAGTAATTGAGATTCGCATTTTCAAATTTGCACAATGGCTTTGATTTGAATTAAAAAAAATACGGCACATCAGCGCTTTATTCAAAAATGGTTTGATTTTTGGTTGATAAGAATAAAAATAGATATAGATAACAAGGATTTCTTTATTATTGAAAGGCCTTATATTAACTTGAAAATTTTGGCAGTTTTATGTTTTTAGTTGCTCCTATTATATACCTGATTAAATGCATTCATTCAAAATAAAATTATTTATTGGATTTGTGATTTTCGCCATAGTGGTTGATATGTATGTTTGGCGGGCAATCCGGATTTTAATCAAAGACAAGCCGGGATGGTATCAAAAGCTAAGCACTTACCTGTTTTGGGCCATTCCATTCTTGTTAATTCTTGGTTTTGGTTTAAACATTGCATTTAATCTATTCGAATCTGCCAGGGTTTTCAGAACTTACTTCTTTGCAGTTTTTATTATTGTATATGCTTCAAAACTGATAACTTTTTTATTTCTCATCATGGAGGACATAAAGCGGTTGTTTACTATAATCTTTCGTTTAATTGAGAGTTATTTATTTCACAAAAGGGAAGAAGTAAAGGAAGTGGAAATGGGAGAGGCGCTTGAACCGGAGTCGAAAAAAATAAGCAGGTCACAATTTATTGCAAGAGCAGGTTTAGTAGCCGGAACTATCCCACTAATTCTACTAACGCGGGGGATGTTTAAAGGAGCCTACAACTACCAGGTAAGAAGGGTAAATTTGGTTTTGCCAGATTTGCCTGAGGCTTTTGATGGCCTGAAAATACTACAGTTTTCGGATGTTCATTGCGGGAGTTTTACGGATAAAGATGCTGTATATACAGGAATCAAAATGATGAAAGAGCAAAAAGCTCACCTTGCTTTTTTTACCGGTGATTTTGTCAATAATAAAACGGAAGAAGCTTATGAATGGATGGAGATGTTTTCAGAGATTTCGGCACCCATGGGCGTTTTTTCAATTTTAGGGAATCACGATTACGGCGATTACGTTTCGGATTGGAAAAGTCCTGAGGCCAAGATTAAAAATCTTCAGGATCTGGTAGATGTTCATAAAAATATGGGTTGGCATTTGCTTAGAAATGAGCACGTGATATTGGAAAAGGAGAACAAAAGAATTGGACTCATCGGGGTTGAAAATTGGGGAGATAGGGGAAGATTTCAGAAGTTTGGAGATATCGTAAAAGCCAAGAAAAATATGGAGTCTGTTCCGGTTAATATTTTATTATCTCACGATCCAAGCCATTTTGATTCAATAATCAGTAAGGAGCATCCGGATATTGATTTAACGCTTTCAGGACATACCCATGGATTTCAGTTTGGTATTGAATTAGGGGATTATAAATGGAGTCCTTCTCAATATATGTATCCTCATTGGGCTGATCTTTATAAAATAGAAAAGCAATTGCTCTATGTAAACAGGGGATTTGGATTTTTAGGGTACCCGGGAAGAGTGGGAATTATGCCTGAGATAACAGTAATTACCTTAAACAAAATGGCTTAATTAACTCAGGTATTTACCGGATATAGGTAACCTTCGGCCCGACCCAAAAGATTTTGAAGATACCCTCAAAACAGGAGGTGCCTGCCAGCGTTTCCACTCACTCATATTTACCATTTTTAAAATTTTATTCACCAATTTGCGGTCAAAACCCAATTCAGTAATTTGTTGAGGCCCTTTGGTTTCTTCGATATAATGGAATAAAATTAAATCTAAAACTTCATAAGGGGGAAGGCTGTCGCTGTCTTTTTGTTCAGGTCGAAGTTCAGCTGATGGTTCCTTGGTGAGGATACTTGCCGGGATCATTTCCTTGTTTCTATTAATATAATGGGCCAATTGGAAAATTTCGCTTTTGTATAAATCGCCAATTACAGATAGTCCTCCGGCCAGATCTCCATAAAGTGTTCCATATCCGACAGCCAATTCACTTTTGTTACTTGTATTCAGTAATATATACCCAAATTTATTTGCCAAAGCCATTAAAATTACTCCACGGGAGCGCGACTGGATGTTTTCTTCCGTTAAGCCAAAAGGAGTATCTTTAATATAAGGGTGAAGTGACTGAATGAAGCTTTGATAGACTTCCTCAATGGGAATGATATTTTGTTTAATACCTAGTTTTGAAGCAAGCAACAAGCTATCTTCGATGGAATGATTACTGCTGAATTGAGAAGGAAGTAAAACGGCCCACACATTTTCGGGTCCTAAAGCTTTGGTGGCCAAATAAACAACCAAAGCTGAGTCAATCCCTCCCGATAAGCCCAAAATTGCTTTTTGAAATCCTAATTTATCGAAATATTGTTTAATACCCAAAATGAGTGCATTTTCAATATCGGCAAATTTATTTCTGTAGGCAGTTGATGTATTTATTGCGTCAACCAATTCAATTATAGGTTTGTGGTTGCCCCTTAGTTGATATGTTTTTTGGTCTTCAGAAAAGTAAGAAAGTTCATCCAGAATTGTTCCATTTTCTCCCATTACACAACTTCCACCATCAAAAATAAGTTGAGTTTGTGCACCGATATGATTCACATAAAAAACAGGCAAATTATATTTTAAAGCATTGTTTTTTAAAACTTCATGTCTTGTTTGAATTTGAGTTGTTGAAAACGGTGAGGCAGCAATGTTGATGACCAAATCGGGATTCTGTTTAATAAGTTCATCCATCGGTGTTTTAACATACATTGGATTCTCATTGATATTCCAAAGATCTTCACAAATGGTCAGAGCGATCCTATATCCCTTGAATTCTATAATTTCAAAATTTGTATTGGGTTCAAAATATCGGTACTCATCAAAAATATCGTAATTGGGTAATAAGGTTTTGTGAATTATTTTTTGAACTTTCCCATCAACAATGAAATAGGCCGAATTGTATAAATCTTTTCCGTGAATTACAGGGTTTTTAGTTGGCGATCCAACAATTGCCGCGATGCCGGTGCAATGTGTTGCGATTTTTTGAATACTTTCTTCAGCCAGAGAAATAAAGTCTTCAAACGCTAAAAAGTCCATTGCCGGGTACCCGCAGGTTGACAGTTCCGCAAAAACAATCAAGTCGGAACCCGATTGTTTTGCCTGATGAATTGACTCAATTATCTTTTGAGAATTTCGGGCAAAATTTCCGGTATGGTAACTAATTTGAGAAAGTGTAATTTTCACCAATCAGATATTAAAAAAAGAATCCAATATTTAAAGACAAACAATTGTTGGTTGCCTGTAAGCGGTCATCATCCAGGATGTCGGTTAAACCTGCATAATATCTTAAACCCGCGTCAATGCGTGATCGGCTCAGGATTTTATATTGAATCCCGGCGCCAAAAACAATACCAAATCCAAGGGAATTTGCTTGGTAAGCATAGGATGTATTTATGTTATCCGTATTTCGAAGTCTGAAATCATCTCCAACTTCTGGATCGGCGGTATTTACACTTCCTAAATTAAGTTCCCTGGAGGAAATATCAGCTCTTTGTTTTAAAAGTAAATTTAAGACACCCCCAAATTCACCATAAAACCGCATGTCATTATTTTCTTCCGTTCTCATTTTCAGCAAAAAGGGTAAATCGATTTGCTTGAAGGTATAAGAGATATTAAAGTCGCTTGAATGCATAAAGGTATCCGCAGCAGATTTTGCCACATCAACTTTATCAAAATGAATTTTTGAGGATACATTTTGGATATATATATCGAGGCCAACTCCGTATTTTTCGCTTAATTTATAATTAATCTTTGCACCAAAACCAAAATTAGGCCCAAATCCTTTTGAGCTTATGAATTTTGTATTGGTATGTGCCCAGGAGATACTGGGTGAAATACTTAAACCAAACTCAAGGTTTTGAGGGTCAATTTGAGAATTAGCGTATTTGGAAAAAATCAGAAGAATTACCAGGAGAATAGAACTTGTTTTTTTCATGGTTTTGGTTCAGCCTAACTATTTTTTTATTCAAAAGTAGGTTCAATTATGGATATTGCAAAAATTGTAAGCAAATTTTGTTTTAAATAGATTCATTAATGATAAGTAAAATGAGAATTCTGAAGGCTAATTTTTCGATTTTAGGGATGGGTATTTTCTTTCTGTTGGCAGGATGTAATGAAAAGTCAGTTCCTGTTAAAATAGATCGATTTGAGAAAGCATTGTTTGGCAATCCCAATCCTCCAACGCAAGTGTTTTTCAGTAATCTGGCAAAACAGTATGGACTATTTTACCATAGTTATGCGGTTGATGTTTTGAATATCAGCACGGAGGAAGACAGTTTAAACTTCGCGCCTTCTTTAACGGATTTTATGCGTTATCCATCTATCCGGCAATTATACAGAGAAGTGGACAGCGTTTTCCCCGATTTAAGTGAAACAGAGGCAGAATTGGGAAAAGCGATGTATCAGTATCACCAATATTTCCCGCAATGGGTTCAGCCTAAATTTGTCAGCTTTATTTCCGAATTTGGATATGCCAATATTACGTATGATAGTTTAATAGGAATTGGTTTGGATATGTATCTGGGAAACAGGTATCCATTATATCCTGCTTTGGAATTCCCTGATTTTATGATCGCGAAACTGAGGAAAGAATACATGGTTCCGAATGCCATAAGAGCGATAGCCATTGGAAAGTTTGAATCCCAGTTGCATGATAAACGTTTTGTTGCCATGATGCTTTTTGAAGGAAAGGTTAAGTACTTCATGAAAAAACTAATGCCCGAAATTCAGGATTCCATCTTATTTGGATATACACCTGCTCAATTAAAGTGGTGTAAGGAGAATGAACAAATGATCTGGACTCATTTTATTGAAAAGAAATTTCTTTATAGCAGTAATATTGGAGAATATATGAGGTACTTTAATGATGGGCCATTTACAATTGCCACAGGGGTGCCTCAGGAGTCGGCTCCTGCTATTGCCGTTTATATAGGTTACAGTGTTATTACAAAATATATGGATGAAAATCCCAAAGTATCTTTGTCAGAACTCATGCAAAATTCGGGTTGGGACCAACTCTTACAAAAGAGTAGATACAGGCCTTAGAAGCTGTCTGGAAATACTAATTTCATTTTTAGTAATATTTCTTTTTTAGAAATAAACTCGCTTTTACTAAAAGAATTAAGACCGGAACTTCTACCAAAGGACCAATAACGCCCACAAATGCTTGAGCTGAATGAATACCAAATACAGCAATAGCCACTGCAATGGCTAATTCAAAATTGTTTCCTGTGGCAGTGAAAGCGACGGAAGCATTTTTATCGTAAGGCACCTTCATGGATTTGCCTATGAAAAAACTAATGAAGAACATGAATACAAAATAGACAATTAACGGGATGGCTATTTTGATCACATCATAAGGGAGTTCTAAAATTTTATCCCCTTTTAAACTAAACATCAACAGGATGGTAAAGAGTAAAGCGTATAAAGTTACTGGTGAAATGAAGGGTATGAATTTTCTATTATACCATTCAATACCTTTTGCTTTTACTAAGAAATATCGGCTTACAAATCCCGAAATAAATGGAATTCCCAAATAAATAAATACACTTTGAGCGACTTCGCCCATAGGAACAGAGATATGGAAGTTTCCAAAGCCCAGTTTTTCGGGTAAAACATTGATAAAGAGCCAAGCATAAAAACTATAGCTGATTACCTGAAAAACACTGTTTAAGGCTACGAGCAAGGCGCCATATTCTTTATTACCTCCGGCCAGGTCATTCCACACAATAACCATTGCGATACATCTGGCTAAACCTATTAGAATTAATCCCACCATATAATCGGGCTGATCCCTTAAAAACAGGATAGCCAGGCTAAACATTAAAACCGGGCCAACTATCCAGTTGAGAAACAATGAAAGAGACATTAGTTTTTTATCCTGAAAGGCTTTTGGGAGTAAGGAATAATCCACTTTTGCCAGGGGAGGGTACATCATTAAAATTAACCCGATAGCTAAAGGAATATTGGTTGTGCCTGCAGAAAATGAATTCGTTAAACCTGCAATGCCGGGAAAAAAATATCCCAAACCGACACCCGATAGCATGGCAAGGAATATCCAAAGGGTTAAAAACCTATCCAGAAATTTTAATTTAACTTGCATATAATAATCTGCAATCAGTTACTGGCTTGTTCGGCGTACGCTTCAGTGGGTATGCAGGAACAAACCAGGTTTCTATCGCCGTAGGTATTGTTAATTCTACCTACAGTTGGCCAGAATTTCGCTGCGCGAACATAGGGTAATGGATAGGCTGCCTCCTGGCGGGAGTAGGCATGTTTCCATTCTTCGGCTATAACTACGGATGCGGTATGAGGCGCATTCTTTAAAGCATTGTCTGCTTTATCTGAAAGACCTTTTTCGATGGCGTTTACTTCATTTTTAATGGCGATCATGGCATCGCAGAAACGATCCAATTCTGCCATTGATTCACTTTCTGTTGGTTCAATCATTATGGTACCGGCAACAGGAAAACTCATGGTTGGAGCGTGAAATCCATAATCCATTAATCGCTTGGCGATATCCTCTGCTTCAATACCGGTTGATCCTTTGAATACACGTGTATCTAAAATCATTTCGTGGGCACAACGACCTTTGCTGCCAACATATAAAATCTGGTAATCTTTTTCTAAACGCGCTTTGATGTAGTTTGCATTCAGGATAGCATATTTTGTGGCATTTTCTAGTCCTTCGGTTCCCATTAATCTAATGTAGGCGTAGGATATTAACAGGATGGATGCACTGCCCCATGGAGCAGCTGAAACGGCTGTCATAGATTGATTTCCGCCTCCCATATCCACTACGGAGTGGCCTGGTAAAAAGGGAACCAGGTGCGAAGCCACGCCAATGGGTCCAACACCCGGGCCACCACCACCATGCGGAATACAAAATGTTTTGTGCAAATTTAAATGACAAACATCGGCACCAATATTTGCAGGACTGGTTAATCCAACCTGGGCATTCATATTGGCTCCATCCATATATACCTGACCGCCATTTTCGTGAATCAATTTACATACGTCAATAATTTGTTCTTCAAAAATACCAAACGTCGACGGATAAGTGACCATTAAGCAAGCCAGGTTATCTTTGTTTTCTTCAGCTCTTAACTTCAAATCTTCAAGGTCGATATAACCGTTTTCAAGGGTTTTGGTAACAATTACTTTCATACCTGCCATCACTGCACTGGCCGGGTTTGTGCCATGAGCCGATGAAGGAATCAGGGCAATGTTTCTATGGCCTTGTCCGATGCTTTTTAAATATTCCCGAATAACCATCAAACCGGCATATTCACCCTGAGCACCTGCATTGGGCTGCAAACTGATTCCTGCAAAACCGGTAATATCTTTTAAGGCATACGACAATTCTTCAAAGATTTGTGTGTAACCTGTTGCCTGATTCCGTGGGATAAACGGATGTAATTGTCCAAAGCCGGGCATGGTTACCGGAATCATTTGGCTGGTAGCATTTAGTTTCATGGTACAGGATCCCAAAGCAATCATGGAATGGCAAAGCGACAAATCTTTTGATTCCAATAATTTAATATAACGTAACATTTCATGCTCACTGTGATACGAATTAAAAACAGGATGCGTCATGAAAGTTGATTTACGGGCATGGTTAGCCGGTGCATTTAAAATAACATCGAAAGCTTGTTTGCTGTTAATTATTTTTCCGGTTAAAATAGATGCTAAATGGTTGATGTCAGAAAGGGTATGGGTTTCATCAACTGAAATTCGGATATGATTTTCATCTACTTTGGCTATATTGATTTCGGCAGCAATACAATCATTCATTAATTTGGAGGCATCGGCCACTTTGATTGTGAGGGTATCAAAATAATATTGATTGATAACCTGCAAGCCATTTTCATTTAAATTACCTGCCAGCGTTTGGGTCAAACCGTGTACTCGGCCTGCAATCCCTTTTAATCCATCAGGACCATGATACACGCCATACATGCTGGCCATGATAGAAAGCAATACCTGAGCGGTACAAATATTGGAGGTCGCTTTTTCTCTTTTGATATGTTGTTCGCGAGTTTGCAGCGCCATGCGTAAAGCAGGGTTTCCCTGCGCATCAATGGAAACACCGATTAAACGACCCGGCATTTGACGCTTATAGGCATCTTTGGTGGCAAAAAATCCGGCATGCGGACCGCCATAACCCATGGGTACTCCAAAGCGTTGGGCTGAACCAACTACCACATCGGCTCCCCATTCTCCGGGAGGTGTTAATAAGGTCAGGCTCAGTAAATCGGCAGCCACGGCTACCATCACATTTTTTTCTTTGGCTTTAGCTACAAATTCGCTGTAATCATTAACGGATCCATCACCGGCGGGGTATTGAATCAATGCACCGAAATAAGTATCATCAAAGGCGATGGTATGGTGATCGCCAATAACCAATTCTACACCAATAGGTTCGGTACGTGTTTTTAATACATCTATGGTTTGAGGAAAGCATTGACTGGAGACAAAGAATTTGGTAGCATGGGCCTTCTTGGTTTCAGCAAAAAACACGTGCATGGCTTCTCCTGCGGCGGTGCCTTCATCCAGCAAGGATGCGTTGGCAATTTCCATTCCTGTGAGGTCAATGATCATGGTTTGGTAATTTAACAATGCCTCCAAACGGCCTTGGGCAATTTCGGCCTGATAGGGAGTATAGGCAGTGTACCAACCCGGATTTTCAAAAATATTTCTCAATACAACACCGGGGGTGTTTGTGCCGTAATAGCCCTGACCCAAATAGTTTTTATAGATTTTATTTTTGTTCGCAACAGAACTTAGAAATTCCAGCAATTCACTTTCGCTCATGGGTTCAGGCAAATGCAGTGGCTTTTTAAGGCGGATATGTTCAGGAATGGTTTCCTCGATAAGTTGATCAACACTGGAAACGCCTATTGTTTTTAGCATAGCCGGTGTGTCCTTTTTTAAAGGAGAAATGTGACGATAAATAAATTCGTCAGCGTAATTTGCCTTGATTTGCATATTAAAAATTAATTATTTCGTTTCGATTTTGAATCCGGCAAATTTATTGTTTTTGTAATGCATTGTGGAATTATAAAGCAAATTTTTGTCAGGATATTTTATTTTAAATTTTCCTTGATTTCGTAATAGATATGCTCAATTGAATCTATGAAGCGTGAGGTACAATTGCTTTGTGGATTCGTGCTGCAACGAAAATTGCCCTATATTTGCCGCCATTTTAAAATTAATTGGCCTCAAAGGCAATATGAGTCAGGAAGAACTAATCAGTAAACGCAGAACATTTGGAATTATCAGTCACCCCGATGCCGGTAAAACTACTTTAACCGAGAAGTTTTTGCTTTTTGGCGGGGCCATACAAACGGCCGGAGCAGTAAAAAGTGCTAAAATTAAGAAAGGGGCAACATCCGATTTTATGGAAATTGAAAAGCAACGCGGAATTTCAGTTGCTTCTTCGGTTATGGGCTTTGATTACAAAAATTACAAAGTAAATATCCTGGACACGCCGGGCCACAAAGATTTTGCCGAAGATACTTACCGAACTTTAACCGCGGTAGATAGTGTTATTCTGGTTATTGACTGTGTAAAAGGGGTTGAGGAACAAACCCGAAAACTGATGGATGTTTGCCGCATGAGGCATACCCCGGTGATTGTTTTTGTAAATAAATTAGACCGTGAAGGCCGGGATCCGTTTGAATTAATGGATGAAATTGAACAGGAATTAAACATCCATACCCGACCTTTAAGTTGGCCTATTGGAATGGGGTCAAGCTTTAAAGGAGTTTATAATTTATTTGAAGAAAAGCTTCAACTGTTTACCCCCGGTAAGAATAAAATTACGAATGAAGTTTATCGGATTAATGACTTGAGTTCGTCTCAACTGGATCAGCATATTGGCGAAAAATCGGCAAAAAAATTGCGGGAGGACGCCGAATTAATAGAGGGTGTTTATGAGCCATTTAACAAGGAATTATATCTGGAAGGCTATTTGGCTCCTGTGTTTTTTGGAAGTGCCATCAATAATTTCGGTGTACAGGAATTGCTGGATACTTTTGTTCAAATTGCTCCCGAACCCAGGGGTCGTATGACCGATGAAAGGGAAGTATTGCCCAATGAAAGCAAATTTTCGGGTTTCATTTTTAAAATTCATGCCAATCTGGATCCGAATCACCGCGATAGAATTGCCTTTTGCAGGGTAGTATCGGGCCGGTTCGAACGCAATAAATTCTACCAGCATACAAGGCTTAATAAAAAGTTTCGCTTTTCGAGTCCGACCAGTTTTATGGCAAATGAAAAGAGCGTCATTGATGAGGCTTTTCCAGGGGATGTGGTTGGTTTATATGATACCGGAAATTTTAAAATCGGGGATACTTTAAGTGAAGGGGAGATGATTCATTTTAAAGGAATTCCAAGTTTTTCTCCTGAAATTTTTAAAGAGCTGGTGAATAAAGATCCCATGAAAACAAAGCAGTTGGAAAAGGGAATACAGCAGTTAACCGACGAAGGAGTGGCACAGTTATTTACGCGGCAACCGGGGAACATAAAAATTGTTGGAACTGTGGGAGAGCTTCAGTTTGATGTGATACAGTTTCGTTTACTGCATGAATACGGTGCATCCTGCGAATTCAGACCTCTCAATTTCGAAAAAGCCTGTTGGTTTACCTCGACTAATAGCGAGGCCATGAAAAGGTTTTATATCATTAAAGGGAACAGCATTGTACAAGACAAAGAAGGCAGACCTGTATTCCTGGCAGAAAGTATGTGGTCGATCCAAATGGCGCAAAGTAATTATCCTGAACTCAATTTCTATTTTACTTCTGAGTTTAAATCGGCGCAAGCAGGTTAGGCAGGAAGCAGGAGGCAGGAGGCAGGAGGCAGGAAATGAAACAGCCGTTAATTAATCTTCAACAACAAACTTTTTGAGATAATACTTGTTATTGGAAATAACCTGAAGCAGGTATATTCCTTTATCAAGTGTGTTCAATGAAATTTCTTTTACGGGTTCAAAACCACTGGTTTCACCTTTTTGAATCAATGATCCGGAAATATTGAAAATCTGGTAAGTGAAATTTTCAGGGTTGTTTGGAAGATAAACCTGGATATTTTCTTTGGCAGGATTTGGATAAACCACCAACTGATTGGCTACACCCAATTCTCCAACACCCGTAGGAGTTTTTATTACCATGAAATAGCGTGAATTGGAATCTGTTACAGTTTGCCCAACCGGCACAGGGCCTAACATGGCTTTGGCATAAATACTTAAATATACAGTTAAAGGATAAATACCGCCCTGACCACTTACTGGAGTGCCTTTAAAAGTAGCACAACCTGTGGTTCCACCGCTTACCCGGCACCAAACATTATTACATTGATAGGTAAAACCGGCTGGCATTCCTTTAACTCCGGTAATGACCAATGAATCAATCGTTGCATTTACACTGGTACCTAACTGGGGCACATAAACCGTAGTATCCTTTATAATGTGAAACTGAATTACCTGGCTATAGGGTACACCAATCACTCCTGAATCGAGGACGGCAGGGAAAATACCTGTTGTGACAATGCTGTTGTTGGGTGTGCATTGTGCTTTAACCTTAGTTGAAAAACTAAGAATTGAAAGTGCTATTATTGAAACTAATATTTTTTTCATACCTGTTAAATTTATGGCAAGATATAAAATAATTTTGTTTTGCATATTGATCCTTTTTTTTGTTTCACAAAATTTGAGGGCACAAACCATTACCATAAGCGGTATTGTGCTTGAATCCAATACCAATCTTCCTGTTTTTGGGGCCATTGTTAAAGTGGGTTTAGCAGGCACCACAACCGATTTGAATGGAAACTTTATGCTGCAGATAAAAGTTGAAACGGATGCGAAACAGTTGCTGCAGGTTTCCTTTGTTGGCTATCAAACATTTGAGGAAGAAGTTGATTTTGGGCAAAGGATTACGGTACTATTACGACCCAATAATCAATTGCTGAACCAGGTCGTGGTTTCGGCAGGCAGGTATGAGCAATCTATCAAAAGAAGTACCGTGAGTACAGAAGTTATTAAGCCTTATCTCATACAAAACCGGCTTACTACGAATATGGATAAATTATTGGATCAAATTCCCGGAGTGAGTGTTGTGGATGGACAGATTAATATCAGAAGTGGGAGTGGCTGGAGTTATGGAGCCGGTTCGAGGGTGATGGTATTATTGGATGATATGCCTTTTTTAACGGGTGATGCGGGTCAGGTAAAATGGAATTTTGTACCCATAGAAAATGTGCAACAAGTTGAAATCATCAAGGGGGCATCCTCCGTATTATATGGTTCAAGTGCGTTGAATGGTATTGTTCATTTCAGAACCCAAATGGCTACCGGCAAACCTATTACCCGTATAAATGTTTTTGGAGGAGCCTATAGTGAACCCGAAAGAAAAAGTTTGTTATGGAGCAGGCAAAAGTATCAGAAGCAATATGGCTTTAATGCATTTCACAGCTTTAAAAAGAATAACAGTCAATTGGCGTTTAGTGCCAATTATTTGAGAGATGAAGGATACCGGATGGGTGAAACAGAAAATCGCTTGCGCGTGAATGTGAATACCCGTTTCAAGGCAAACGCAAATATTTATTATGGTATAAATTTAGGTGTTTTGGTTTCAGACGGATCTTCCTTTTTGTTATGGGAGAGTTATGATAAGGGATATACCATTTTAGATTCTCAGGTTACCACTTCAAAATCCAAAAATTTTTATGTTGATCCATTTGTGAGCATCATTACAGGAGCATTCAAACATAGTATCAGGGGCAGGGTGATGTATATTCACAATGATATTTCAAATTCTAATCCGGCGATCGATCAGGATAACTCATCGCGAAATCTATACGGAGAATACCAGGTTCAAAGGTATTTTACCGGGCAGCAATTAACCATAACAGGGGGTTTGGTTGCCAGTAGTAATTTGTCGAATTCCCCGCTGTACAGCGGACTTCAGCAAAGTACGAATACTGCGGTATTTCTTCAGATGGATAAACAATTTTTTAGAAAACTCTTCCTGAATTTCGGGGGTCGGTATGAGCACTTTGAAATGAATGGACAAGCAGAAAGCAAGCCCGTTTTCAGAGCAGGTGCGAATATTGAATTAGGTAAAGCAACTTTTTTGCGCGCCAGCTTCGGACAAGGTTATCGCTTTCCATCTATTGCCGAAAAATACATTCAAACCAGTGTGGGGGCACTCAATATTTTCCCAAATCCAGCACTAAAATCAGAAACCGGCTGGAATGCCGAGATTGGCTTGAAGCAGGGATTTTCACTTGGAAATATCAGAGGTTTTGCAGATGGTGCCTGGTTTTATACCCGGTATCAAAATATGATAGAGTTTAATTTTGGGGTATGGAAACCCTTTGATATTTTTAATCCATTGAAAAGTCTTGGTTTTAAATCATTAAATATAGGTGAAACAAAAATTTCTGGTTTCGATATCAGTTTAAATGCGGAAGGGAAAATAGGGGAGGTTTTGCTTCAAACTATTTTGGGTTATACTTATACCTATCCCATCACCATGAATCCCGATTTTATTATTGCCAGAGATTCGGCAGGGAATTCTTATAGCTACAGAAATACCAGAAGTGACAGTACCGATGTGTTAAAATACAGATACAGGCATCTAGCCAAATTTGATTTTCAACTAAGTTATCGAAAATGGCAGTTGGGTTCAAGTCTCAGATATAATAGTGCCATGGAAAATATTGACAATATTTTTTTAACCATTGTGAATGGTTCTCAAACGGCAAGAAAAAATAATGCAAATGGAAATTTTATCCTGGATTTGAGATTGGCGTATCAAATAAATAAGATGATTAAAATTTCTGTGGTTGCCAATAATCTGTTCAATGCCGAAATGATGACGAGGCCGGGTGATTTGCGTCCGCCGCGTTTGATTTTGCTTCAGGGTGGTGTCACATTTTGAAAAGAGATGGGAAATGGGAAATGGGATGAGGAGTAAATGAGTGAAAGTTTTCTTTAGTGAACTTTGCGTAAAACCTGGTGCCCTTTGCTTTAAAAATAAATACCAATAAAACACAAAGTACACCAGGATATAACAAAGTACACAATTGAAAAACCAAATAAAAACCTGCGAGAAATTACAATTATTCCTCCCAAACCAATTCCAGATCGCTTACAATTTTGTTGTTAATCACGTGTTCTTCAACTATTCTTTCTACATCAGCGGGAGTTACATTTTTATAATAGGTTCCTTCTGGGTAGATGAGCAGTGAGGGCCCGAATTTACAGGCATCCAGGCAACCTGATCGTTGTGCTCTTACTTTTGTCTTTAATCCTTTTTCTTTGAGAACTTCTCTGAATTTTTCAACCAATTCCATGCCTCTGGCTTCGCCACAGCAAACCTTGCCTTCTGCTTTTTGATTGGTGCAAATGAAAATGTGTTTTTCGTATCTCATACGTTGTTTTTTTGGCTACGAAGAAACAAAGAAACGAAGGAATTCAAAAATTATTCAGTAACCAATCATTTTTTTCTTGCCACTAAGGCGGGAAGGCGCGAAGCTAATTTCTTCGCGTCTTGGCGTCTTTGTGGCCAGATCTTTTATAAGGCTACTAAGAAACAAAGAAACAAAGACATTTTAAGAATTAATTCAGGAGTAAGGGTATAAACTTCCACGGCTCTGCTCCTGTTTTTTTGAAGCCGGGTGCAGGGTAGTGAAAATAGTCAAGCATGTTTCGTAAGGTTTTGATGGTTTGATTTTTGACCGGAAAGGCATTGAGGTTAATATCTAAACCCACACAAAATTCTCTCTGCATTTCATAACCCGGTAACCTATTCGCTATTTCGGTATAATTGTTTACCCCATATCCAATAATCAGGTTTACATATTTTGGCCAATAGGGTTTTGCTGTTTGGGGTAATAGTCCATTCACATTCATCGAAAGCCAGTAAATATGTCCGTTGTAATCGGTGGTTAATGCCCATCCTTTGTAATGCCTGTCCTGATAAAAACGGGAAGGGAAATAACTGTATTTAAACTTGAAATTCTGCATATACGGAACCTGGTCCTGAATCAAGGCATAGATGATTCCGAGACTATTAGCTGTAAGATCGTCGGGATTGAATTCATAACTCGAAAATCCATCACCGATTTCGATACTGGTTGCCCATAAAAGAGGTAGAGCAGTGCTTAAAATGAGTCTGGTTTTATTCGAGAATCCACCCCATTTAAATAATTCGTTCAGGGTATTAAAATACATATAGGAAGTGTAAAAATGCCCAACCTTGTCTATTCCTAAACTATAGTTATTATACCCGCCATCATTATTGATCGCAAAAGGATGATAATTTCTCTGCCACCACCACTTGTATTCTATGTACATGGAGGCAGCTTGTTGTGCAAACAGCGTTGCTATTATTAATTTTTTTCGGGTTGAAAGTGCTTCTTTCTGTATAGGTTTAACGCCGGAAGAATCGGCATTCTGAGCAAATAAACCCGAAGTGAAAATTAATAAGTAAAGCAGTAATAGTTTTTTCACCGGTTAAAAATCTATATAGATTCCGACAGATGAAAAATAACTGTTCATTTTATAATACTGACCTCTTTCATCCACGCCTGCCGAATAGTTATACGCAATTTGCAATGCCCTTAATCCGTTTTTTTGATAGCGGTAACCGAGCTGAACATGCTGCGTGCTTCTGTAATTTAATTCCCCATGCAATTTAATATCTGCGGCATAAAAAATAGCTTGCGAAGTGCTTAATTTAAACGGGGTATGTTCAAATCCAAATTGAATAATGGAAGTATTTGAAATGTTCAGACCCGGATCGGTTTTAAAATTATAATTAAATTGAACACCGCAATAGGTAAAAAAACGAAACTTATTGTTTTTATAAACGCCAAATAGCTGGTGATAATCTCTTGCATAGTTTGCAAATGCGGCTCCTTTTAGGATGGCATCATCACTTAAATGCTGACTGGTATGACCGGTTCCCAAGCGCGCATAAAAATGATCCGATAGTTTTGCATCTAAATAAACATCCACAAAAAAATCAATGTTATTTACGCTACCATGATTGAAGTAACGGAACAGCTCCAGATAGGTGGTTCCGGCCACACAAAGTTGAAGTGATTTTTTATTTTTGTTCATCTGTGCGATTGGGAAACTGCCACCCATACTTCCTATAAAACTATTTTTGTCAAAGGGTCTTTGAACCGAAAGGCGGTGTGCTCTCGCGTCGGCAGTGAAAACAGGAATCAGCTTTTTTGCCGGCAGCATCGAAAACTTATAGTTAATGGTATCTTTTGTCTGGGCATAATTTTGCTGAATGGATGCAAAAAAAGTCAACATAATAATCCAGCGGTTCCATTTAAATAATCCGATATGTTTGTGTATATTTTTAATACGTTATCTCCTTTTAAGCTGGTAAAAATTTTTGAAAAAATAGTTAAAATAATGAAGATTTTACTGTTCTGAAGATTATTGGGGATTAATTTATTATTCGTGGTGTACTTGGTGTCCCCTTTGTGGACTTTGCGTTTAAAGGCAATTTTTATTTTAACACAAAGATCACTAAGAATACACAAAGATCACAAAGGGGAATTGGTTTTGAGGCGATGTTTTGTTTCAAACAATTGGTTTCAATTTAGCCAGACTTGAGAATTAATTGCCTGGCTCAGCTCAAAGCTTTAATCATGGCTTCTGCTTTTAACAAACATTCCTCATATTCTTTTTCGGAATCACTATCGAAGGTTATGGCTGAACCTACTTCAAAATTCAGGTATCTGGAAGTCTGGTTGTATTGTATACTTCTGATCACCACATTAAAGTCGAAATCTTCATTGGGAGCAAAATAGCCGATGGCACCACTATATAAACCCCGTTTGGTAGCTTCGTATTTTTCGATCAGTTCCATAGCGATTACTTTCGGAGCCCCCGTCATGCTGCCCATCGGAAACGCATTTCGGATGGCTTCAACCGGGTGTAAACCGTCTAAAATAGTTGCGGATACCGTTGATATCATTTGATGAACCTGCTCAAAACTATAAATACCATATAATTCCTCAACTTTTAACGTGCCGGTGATGCTGCTTTTGGCAAGGTCGTTGCGTACCAGGTCTACGATCATCAGGTTTTCGGCTTTTTCTTTTTCCGAATGCGCTAATTCCTGTTTCAATTGTTCATCCGTCCTTTCGTCAGATGATCTTTTTGCAGTTCCTTTTATGGGTTGGGAGTGCAATTTATTGAGCGTTTTTTTAATAAACCTTTCCGGGCTGGCACAGAGCAGAAATTTATCGTTCAGTTTGAAATAGGCCCCAAAGGGAGTAGGGGAATTATTCTGCAAATGGAAATAGGTATGTAAGGGGTCAATGGTAACATTTTCGGCAAAAAATTCAACACAATAATTGAGCTCATACACATCTCCTTCAATTATATGGTTTTTGATGGCTTCCACATTTTTGAGGTAGTCTTCTTTGTTAATATTTTGGGTGAGGTTTATTGAATTTTGCGGATAATCAACTAATTCCACTTGTTTTATTTCATCCATGATCCTATCTCCCGCTTCACTCATGATGAGTAGTTGCTCATTTTTGTCTATTATAATTACATGTTTGGGAACAAAGAAATACAGGTCCGGAAATTGAATATGGTCATCCCGATTGGATTGAAGCTTTTCTACCTGGTTTTTGAGGTCATAATTTAAAAACCCAAAGATCGGAGATTCCTGAGAATGCTTGTCGATAAAGGCTTTCAGATTTTCCCAGTCATTATACCCGGTACCTGTAATGGAATCAGTGGCTCCTACGGCTAAGGCAAATTCAATTTCGTTCAATCCAAAAGCATTGGTGCATTGATTATTATCCAACATGCAAACCACCTCAAATGGATTGGCCCATTGAGCGGCTTTTTGTTTGAAAGAATCGGGAAGTGTATTTGCCTGCATCATTTGTTTGGCCAAAAGTATGGAATTTAGCAAACTAATTTTCAGCATCTTTTATAAGCAAATTCATTTATAACAAAGATCACAGATCATAGCTTTTTCCCCTGACCTTTGGTTTTCATTGTGGCCTTTGTGTTAAAAAAGCAATTCAAATTAAACACAAAGACACAAAGGAAAGCCACAAAGTTCACAATTGAAAATAATTTATGATAACGGAATTAGTTTTTATTACCGTGAGAGTTAAGAATACCTTTCGATTTTTCTCCCGGTAAACAATAAATCAGTAACATAAAAAAATAGGATTGCCAGATAGCTCTTCCATCTGCTATGGTGGTGCAAAAGCTCATGATAAATAATCCAATGGCACAACTTATGCCGGCTAAACAAGCTGCGAATATGGGTTGGTTCAACAGGTATTTAAAAGAAGTATTTTTGTGTTTAATAACAAGTAAAATCCCAATTGGAAAGAGCGTAAATAGTAAGGACAACCAGGTATTTGTACGGTGCAGGTTCGTTTGAATGGATTGATAGCTGCTGCTCCAGAAAACTTCGGCTTTTTGACCCTCGCTTATTGGAGCGTAGGCACGGATAAGAAGATATTCGGAAGCAAAAAGAAAAGCGGCAAGCACACACAGATAGAAAAGTTTTTTGTTGGGCCTGAACCAAAAGTAAACGATTGAAAAGGGCAGCAATAAAGCAACCGTTTCTTTGGCCAATAAACCTACAAAAAGACTCAAACAAAACAGCAGAAAATTATCCTTTAACACGGCATAAATTCCAAGTGAAATAAAAAATATTGCGGCGGGATCAACATACCCGATACAACTATAATAAAAGGTAGGAAAGGAAACAATAAACAGCCAGATGCTTTGCCAAATGACATGTATTTGAATGTTTAATAATTTTAAACAGAAGTAAAAAACAGTTAAACTTCCAAGCAGGAAAAGGATATTCAGAATATTGATGGCTGTTAAAGGTTCAAAAGGTAAAAATGAAGCCACAAAGGGGGAAAGCATTCGCCAATTGGTAGCAGGGCGCAAAGGTTGGGTTAGCGCTTCGCCCCGCCAGTATTTCACATAGCTTTCAAAATATTTTGCATCATACGAAACCTGTTTCACAAAGGTCTGGTTGCCATTAAAGCGTGGCAGTGTGACAAGGAGTAACAGGATAAAACTGATTATTGTATTTTTCAAATTAATGATTATAATTGTTCGACAGGCTCACTACTCGACATGCTCACTACTCGACAGGAACAAGATTACGCAACTTTTCGCATTATATTTCTACCCTTTCTCGCAGATTTTCGGAGATTGAAAAACGCAGATTCCCGCAGATTATAAATCGTTGATTTTAAATTGCCCTCCTCTCAATCGTCAATCTCCCCATTCGTACATTCGTAAATCGTAAATTAATGTCGTTTAGTTAACGCTTTTGAGTAGGGGGTTAACCTTGGCAACGCCGTCTGAGTATCCTTCGACAAGCTCAGGATGACATTTCGTAACTCATGTGAAGTAGTGATTTTGGCGAGATGAATTTTTTGCAAAGCAAAAAATTCATCTCGCCAAAATCATTGCCCAATATAACATGCTGGCGTGTCACCCTGAGCTTGTCGAAGGGCACTATGACAGCAAAATTTGTCATGGATAGAATGTAGAATGGACATTAAAAAAATCCCATACCAATTTGCCTTTCGATTCGCCGATTATGGCGGCCAATTCCTTTAATGTTGCGGAGCTTATTTTCTTTACTGATTTCAGCTCGGAGAGTAACATTTTAGCCGTTTCGGGTCCAATGCCTTTGATATGCTCCAATTCAGTTATCAAGGTTTTTTTATCTCTTCTTTTGCGGTGATGCGTGATGCCAAAACGGTGGGCTTCATCGCGCAATTGCTGGATGATTTTCAGGGTTTCAGATTTTTTATCAAGGCACAGGGGAAATTCATCTTCGGGGTAATATAATTCCTCTAAGCGTTTTGCAATCCCGATAATGGGAACTTTGCCATAAATATTTAATCTTTTCAAACTGTCAATTGCCGAACTCAACTGACCTTTTCCGCCATCAACAATAATTAAATTGGGGAGGGCTTGGTTTTCATCTAAAAGCCTTCGGTAACGACGAAATACAACTTCCCGCATGGTGGCAAAATCATCGGGTCCGGTAACGCTGGTTGGGATAAAATGCCGGTAATCTTTTTTGCTGGGTTTGGCATCTTTAAAAACCACACAGGCCGAAACCGGGTTGGTGCCCTGCAAATTGCTATTGTCGAAACACTCAATATGAGCAGGTAATTCGGTTAACCGCAAATCATTTTTCATCTGGGTTAAAATGCGCTCTGTTTTAAAATCAGGATTCAGCTTTTCGTACTGAATCATTTTGTTTTTTTTGTAGTACATCGCATTTTTCAGGGAGAGATCGAGCAGTTTTTTCTTATCCCCAATTTTTGGAACGGTGATGCTTAACTGTTCATCTTTCCAGTCTAATTCAAAAGGCACAATAATTTCTTTTGAACGCGAATCATATTTGCTGCGTACCTCGGCGATGGCTGAGCTGAGCAGGTCGTTATTGCTTTCATCCAGCTTCTTTTTGATTTCAAAAGTTTGGGTTTGAATGATCATTCCGTTTACTACTTTCAGGTAATTGGCAAATGCAAATTTTTCATCGCTCACCATGCTAAAGACCTCTACATCGTGTTTGAGATCATTTACAATGGTTGATTTGCTTTGGTAATTTTCAAGACTTTCGAGTTTCCTTTTCCAGGTAGCGGCCAGCTCAAATTTCAAGTCTTCCGAAGCCTGTTGCATCAGACTTTTCAGCTTTGATTTCACTTCGCTTAAATGTCCATTCAGGATATTTTTAATGTCTTTTACATTTTGGGCGTAATTTATTTCTGATTGCAAGCCTACACAAGGTGCTTGGCAATTTCCGATATCATACTCCAGGCAGGTTTTAAATTTATGGGCTTTGATATTGGCTTCATTCAGGTTCAGGTTGCAGTTTCGTATGGGGTACGTGGCTTTTATTAAATCGAGTACGGTATGCATCATGGTTCCGTTTGCATAGGGACCAAAATATTCACTTCCATCCTTTACCGGTTTCCGGGTTGAGAAAATCCGGGGAAATCTTTCGTTTTTGATACAGAGGGAAGGATAGGTTCTATCGTCTTTGAGGCTGATATTGTAACGGGGTTGATATTGTTTGATCAGGGCATTTTCGAGCAGGAGCGCATCTATTTCGGTTTCAACCAGGGTGAACTGAATATCCTCAATTTTCTTCACCATGACTGCTGTTTTATGGTTTTCGTGGTGGGTTTTATTAAAATAGCTGCTGACCCTCTTTTTTAAATTCTTTGCTTTACCAATATAGATCAGGGTTTGTGCGCTATCAAAATATTTATAGATACCGGGAGAATCGGGGAGGGAGGCGATAATATTTTTAAGAGTGGCAGCTTGCATTTTGTACAAACTTACAGATAATTTTTACCCTTTCGCACGGATAACCTGATTAAATAATCTTTAAATTGTGTACTTTGTTTTTTCTGGTGTTCTTTGTGCCTTCTTTGTGAACTTTGTGTTAAAAAAGGAAATTCCATTTAAACACAAAGTCCACAAAGGTTTACACAAAGTTCACTATAAAACCTACTTTTTAGCACCAAAATTTGCACGAAGAGAAGCATATTTAATAATGAGTTTTTTAGCTTCTTATTTGAAGTTATCGGTAAGATCATTTTTTTTATTAATTCCATTTTGACCAAAACCTTACTTAATTTTTTCTTAATGCATAAAAATTAGTATAATCGAAAATGATGATAAGTTAGTTTAGATAGAAAAACTAACCGTTTAAATAATTATTACGCAATCTGGAGTCGAATTTAATGATTTGCATTTTTCGCAAAAAAAAAACTTAAATATTCTTTAGTTTTAATGTTTTATTAATAATAATAATTTTATCTTGCAAATTCATAAAGTAAATTATTTTTGACACAATTGAAAAATCACTTAAACAGAACCGTTAAAAAATTTAGACAATAATAAACAATATAAACACAAACCATTATGCTTAAACTTTACAATTTAAAATCAAAACCGATTGCAACACTGATTTTGTTGTTGCTTTCATTTGTTTCTTACGGGCAAGTAAATATTGCTCCTTTAGCTACGGCATCTGCCGCCCCGGCATGTAATACGGGTGCCTGCAGTACTTTGAATGACCTGAATTTTGGAACCTGTGGCTCGCAACAAATGTGGATTACTTCAGCTGCCACTAATCCGGGTTCTTCAGTTAACATTACCTTTATTTGGTCAACGCCACAGGCATTCAACAAATTCACCATTCATAATGGCGAGCAAAACAACCGCTTTCTGGGTGGTGGAACTTTGCAGCAATGGAACGGTACCGCTTGGGTAACATTTGGTACGTTTACGCAAACCAATATGGCGGTTTGTAGCTACGACATCAATTTCAATCCGGTTATAACTACTCAGGTGAGAATTATTGATATCGTTGTAACCGGTACTCAAAGTTCGAATGTAAACTTTCGCGAAATTCAAATTTGGCAGGCTAATCTGGCTTCCAATGATGCCGGAGTTATTTCTATTGATGCACCGGGTCAATTTTGTACTCCCGGTAGCTTGCCGGTTGTGGCCACCATTAAAAATTTTGGTATTAACCAAATTACAAGTGTTAATGTTAACTGGAGTGTTAATGGTACTACCCAAACACCAACCACCTATACAACTTTATTAGATACAGTAAATGGTGCAGGTAGCAATACCGCATCTATTGCTTTAGGTACTTATAGTTTTCCTGCCACTTCTGTTGCATTAAAGGTTTGGACTTCAAGCCCGAATTCAGTATTAGATACGGTTAGAATGAATGATACATTGCTGGTAAATAAAGCTCCTTCTATGGGAGGCACTTTTACCATTGATTCTGCAGGATCAGGCGGAAGTAATTTTGTTTCTTTTGCCGCTGCGATTACCGCCATGCAAACATATGGCCTTTGCGGGCCGGTTGTATTTAATGTGGCAGCCGGAACTTATACTTTTACAACAGCTTTGGTTATTCCAGCTATTTTCGGTGCCAGTAATGTAAATTCCATTACTTTTGAAGGAACCAACTCATTAACGCGTATACTCACGGGTAATCTTGCCAATTCGGCCGTTGTGGTAATGAATGCCGCCAGATACATTACTTTCCGAAACTTTACAGTAACCAATACGAGCACTACTGCTGCGGGAATAGGTATTCTTGGAACCTGCAACCGGATAAATGTAACAAAATGCATCGTGAATGTACCGGTTCAAACGGGAACCAGTTCCACTGGTTATGGAATTGCCATAACTGGTTCGGCCAATGGTTATGGTGTTGCTGCACAGAGTAGCGACTCTATTGTTATTGACAGTAATGTAGTAAATGGAGGTGGTACTGCCTTTGTATGTTACGGAGCCACCAATGCGGCAGCCAATCGCGGTATTAAAATCCGGTATAATGTTACCAATAGTACCAATTATATGGGAGGTTATATTGCCTATAACTACAATCCGATGGATATTATTGGCAATACCATTAATATGGTGGCCCAAAATTATGGCTATTATGGTTTGTATTTTTATTCGAACCAAAGCAGCCATACAACGATACCCCATAATTTTTATGGCAATAAGATTTTAAATTTTGGGTATTACGGCGTTTATATGTATTACCCGGTAGCCACAGCTACTGCAGCACCCATTAAATGTTATAACAATACGATTTCGGGTGGTAACGGGGGTTCTTATTACGGCTATTACGGAATTTATCTGGCCTTGCCTGCCGGAGCCCGCGGAGAGTTTTACCACAATACCATTGTGATGAACGGAACGGCACAAACAGCTACTACTGCCACCTGCTTTTATAATACGGGCTCTTCAGCCATCATCTTAAAAAACAATGTATTTGCAGTAACTGCAGGAGCTTATACACCGGTTTATTTAGCAACCAACCCAACAGGTAATGTGGTAAATTACAATAACTACTATAAATATACGAATCCAACAACCAGTAATTTAATATACAGGGGTACCAATTATAATCCCGCAACATACCATACTGCCACAGCCGGCGGAGATTC
>CAYHCF010000009.1:32890-99419 GCA_964355075.1 uncultured Chitinophaga sp. | reverse complement strand
GTCGCACCTGTTGCACCGGTAGGGCCGGTAGGACCAGCATTTCCAGTTAATCCTGTATTGCCTGTTGGACCTGTATTACCAGTCGCCCCTGTTGCACCGGTAGGGCCGGTAGGACCAGCATTTCCAGTCGCACCGGTTGGACCGGCAGGACCCATCGGACCAGCCAATCCACCTGCACAAGTTGTATCACATTTATTTACGTAGATTACATCTCCATTTGCATCAACACTTAATAATCCCTGACCTGTATTTGGCACCGGTGTTGAAGCACTTGTCAGTTTTCTGAATCTTAATCCGCTGGCACCAATGCCGGGTATAAAAACAAAACCTGTTCCCGGATTGATCTCTAATTTATTACCAGGACCTGATATTGCATTGGATAAACCTATCCCAATATTTACATTATTGTCGCCAAGTATCATTTTGTTACTTTGCGTTACAATTGCGTTTGCTCCTATAGCCGTTGCATTGGTAAGAATACCAGAAGAAACATTTGCTCCAATCCCAAGTGCTGTATTATTGCTTCCGGTAGTTACATTAAACAAAGCACTTTTTCCTACAGAAGTATTGCCACTTCCGGTAGTGTTTGAACTTAGTGAAGAAACTCCTGCAGCTGTATTATCATTCCCATAATTGTTGCGTAAAAGAGCATCCGAACCCATTGCAGTATTGAAATGGCCGGTATCATTATAATAGAGTGATTGCGTGCCAATGGCGGTATTAAGACGTCCGCTGCTGTTTGTAAATAATGCCACCGCACCATTGGCAGTATTTAAGCGACCATTGGTGTTGTTATAAAGGGCATTAAACCCTTCAGCAGTATTACTTTTACCGTTGATATTTTTATATAGAGCTTTTGATCCGACCGCTGTATTTTCGGTACCATCACTTTTGGGTGTGCTTGCATTAAAACCTATACCATTATTGTAAAGTGCCGAGTCGCCAACAGCAACTAGATTACTGACATTGCTATTATTATAAAGACTACTTACTCCAATGGCAACATTTGAATTACCGCTTGTATTATATAAGAGTGCAAGATATCCATTTGCAGTATTGTTATTTCCATTCGTATTGCTGAAAAGAGTACCCACTCCAAAACCCGAATTTTGAAACCCAGTAGTATTTACCATCAAAACTTCATCACCGCAAGCCGTATTGTCATGACCGGTAAGGTTCTCTCTGAGCGCGACATTTCCAATAGCCGTATTCCAACTTCCTGTTGTATTATTTTTGAGTGCCATATTTCCTGTAGCAGTATTTGCATATCCACCGGTATTGGCAAACATTGATTTTGAACCAAGAGCTGTATTTGAATGTCCGGTAACATTATTGAAAAGGGCTGAATCTCCAACAGCTACCAGATTACTAACCGTGGTGTTTTTAAACATAGACCATGGGCCTATTGCAACATTTGCATTTCCGGTGGTATTGGTAGAAAGTGAATTAAATCCATTGGATGTATTGTCATTTCCAACTGTATTTGAAGCCAAGGAGCTTTTACCGGTAGCCGTATTATTGTTACCTGATGTATTATTATAGAGCGCCCAAATTCCGGTAGCGGTATTGTAATTACCTGAAATATTATAGCGCATCGAACTGGTACCACTTACCACATTGAAACTTCCTGTTGTATTGTTTTCAAGAGCTTCCGATCCATTTGCAATATTATTACTGCCGCTTGTATTTGAATAAAGTGCTCTGGATCCCATTGCATTGTTGAACTGACCTGTGGTTGTTGCTGAGGTAGAAAATCCGGAATTTATCCCCAAATAGGTATTGAAATTTAAATGATCTATTCTACCTGCCTTTTGTCCATTTACTTTAAAATTAATAGGCGCATTGTCATTCGTTCCAATGTAGTTGGTCCCATCAAGGGTACCCGAGTTCCCAAGCAACAGCCAGGGATCTCCTCCGCCACTTTTTGCCGAATATAAAGCATAAGGCACACTCAATAACTGGCTGGTGGCAACAATAGAATAAATCAAACCTCCGCTTGAACCATCCGGGTCGGTTTCGGTTTTTAAGAAATAGGGACCTGCTGCCCAGTTAATACCCGGAAAAGTACCGGTAACAATAGTACCTCCACCAATCTGAATGGTAGCCAGGCCATTTAAATTTGTGGTAGGAAGATGCGTTTCTGAATACACCACCGTTCCGGTTCCACTGCCTTGAAGTATGCTGATTTTCATTCCAATAACGGTGTTTACAACCAAATTATTGGAAGCATTGCGGATAATAGCCTGATAGCTCATTTGCTGTGGTGCCTGAGCTTGTGTTCCTATAGAAATAAGAATACAGAAAATAAAAAACAACTGGGTTTTCAATCCAAAAATTAAATTTTTCATATTATAGTTTTTTAATGATTTTAAAAGTTTTGATGCAGGTATTGCTACTGAATACCTTAATAAAATAAGTTGCATTGGCCAAATCTTGCATGGGTATCAGGGTCTCTTTGCTATCTAAATTTCTATTGACAATAACTTTACCTGCCAGATCGAAAAGTTCAACCCTTAGGTTTTCTATTTGAGCATTCTCAATTTTCAGCGTAACATATTCTTCCGTTGGGTTCGGATAAATATTAGCAGAAAAAGAACTTAAAATAATCCCTTTTTCATCCATTCCGGTGAGAATAAAAATTTCAAAGGGTTGTTGGTTGCCGGGATTTACATTGATTCCTCCTGCACGCCGACCTGACGGTTTTGAACTAACAAAATCAACCTGACCGGCAGAATAACTTACCGACCCGGTAGAAGCGGCTGAATTACCTCCGGTTGCAACGATACCGCTCTGAGCAGAAAGGCTGCTGCTTCCCCAACAAAGGAGAAAGAAGCATAAAATAATGGTTATTGTTTTTTTCATATACGTCGGAAATTAACTTTTGGACACATTCGTAAAGTTGACTATTGATAACAAAGTGCCCAATCAAACGTATATACAAAAAAAGTCACGTTTTCAGCTAATGCGTAAACGGTTTAATTGGTTGTTGGAATGGTAGCAGTAAGGAGATGTATGGTAGGTTACAATCCGGATGGCCTAGATAAAGGTTAGTTTTAAATTCCTCCTGTTGTTTATCGTTCAGTCAGTAAAATTATTAATATATAATAAAAGTACTTGCATACTTTTATTATTGTCTTATCTTTGTGTCCTGAAAATAAATAAATATTAAATATGACAAGCACAGCCGAAAACATTTTAGATGTAACGAAACTAGAACCAAAACATAAACACCCAACTATTTTCAGGGTTTTTGACGAATTAGAAGGGGGAAAAGATTTTACTATACACAATGATCACGACCCTAAGCCGCTGTATTATCAGTTACTGGGTGAAAGAGGCAATATCTTTAACTGGGAGTATCTGGAAGAAGGTCCGGAATGGTGGAAGGTGAAAATTACCAAAAGGATCGCCGGAGAAAATGAAGAAACCCTTGGTGAGATGGCAGCGAAGGATCTGAGAAAAGCACAGATATTTAAAAATTATGGTCTTGATTTTTGTTGTGGTGGAAAGAAAACGGTTAAGGAGGCGTGTGCCGAAAAAGGCATTGACGTGGTAATCGTAGAGCAGGAATTGATGGAAGCTGATAAGAATGTGACCCGTCAGGAATTACATTATAACGATTGGAGTCTCGATTTTCTGATTGATTTTATTGTGAATACACATCATAGCTACCTGCTTAAAACCTTGCCCAATTTATTATTTTATGCAAGTAAGGTGGCAAAAGTGCATGGAGAGGGTCATTCTGAGTTGAACCGAATTGATCAGTTGGTTCAGGGAATCAATGAAGAATTAATGTCTCATATGGAGAAGGAAGAAAAAATTCTTTTTCCATTTATAAAAGAATTGGTACAAGCCAAAAACGCCTCCAATGCGGTTGAAAACAATCATTGCGGTTCGGTTCAAAACCCGATTCACGCCATGGAAAATGAACATGAATTTGTGGGAGGACATTTGGAAGAACTTAGAAAATTAACCAATAATTACCTCTTACCTGAAGATGCCTGCGCAAGTTATACCGTATTATACAGCACCCTGGAGGAGTTTGAGGAAGATTTGCATATGCATATTCATCTGGAAAATAATATTCTTTTTCCAAAAGCAATTGCACTCGAAAAAGAACTAAACTAATTTTTTGCATGCTGAGTTTAACCTGTAAATCGGCCATAAAATCTGTTATTTATCTGGCATCAATTTTCGAATCGGGCAGGAAAGCATCCATTAAAGAGATTTCAGAATTTATCAATGGAAGCGAACATACTGTTGGGAAATTGCTGCAAACGCTGGTTAAAAGAAAGATAATTAACAGTCAGAAAGGCCCGGTTGGTGGTTTTTATTTAACCAAAACTCAATTCAAACAGCCCCTTATTCATATAGTGGAAGCCATTGATGGCAAAACCCTTTTTAAGGATTGCAGTCTGGGTTTGAACAAGTGTTCTGATACCCATCCCTGCTCCATGCACAATGAATATAAGGTGGCAAGAGACTTACTGGAGAATTTATTCAGCACCAAAAAAATAGCTGACCTGGTTGACCCCATTAAAAACGGACTGGCTTATTTAAAAAGCTAGGGGCAGGGAAGCGTAGGGGAGCCCAAATTTCCACTTTCCATTTTCATCTGTTCTGAGTGTAAAATCAAATTTGAATTTTAAATTAAGTATGTTTGAATATCATTCAACTTACTTATTTTTATAAAATGTGCGCACGTCCTTCTATATCTGCTTATAAAAAAACAATTTATTTTTTTGTTTTACTGAGTACTTTTTTTTGGATAGGAGCCTGTGATCAAAGCGGTGAAAATAAATCGCATATTTCAACGGCTGTTAAAATTAAAATAGACAGTATTCCTAAATTTCCGAAAGGATATTCCTGGAAGGAAGCCGAAGGATATCGCAAAGGATTTAAACGGGCAGCGTTTATGCAAAGTGCTTCAGGCTACTATTGCACGCGAATTTCAGAGTTTTTCCCGGTATCAACCATATACAGAGCAGGTAATGTCTCCGTTTTAGGGTCAGATATAAATCCTGAATTGGGTGATTTCAGAGCGCAAACCGAATTTGGAGAAGTGTCTCTCGATAAGTATATGGAATTGGGTAATTGTACCGGCTATTTGGTGATTAAACATGGACAAATTGTGTATGAAAATTATCATCATGCCAGAGATTTAGACAAACATTTTTGGCAGGAGAACAGCAAAATATTAATTTCAGCAGGTATCGGCATATTGGAAGCAGAAGGTAAAATTGATGTTGCTAATTCTGTGAGCTCCTATATCCCTGAGTTGGCCGGAACGGATTGGGCAGATATACCGGTGATTGATTTATTGGATATGGCCTCAGGCATCCATTGTTTGGACAGAGACACTCTGAAAATTAAAGGAAGAAAAAGTGAAGCATTCTGTTTTCAGGAAAGTCTGGGGTTTTCCACCCCGCCATCCGGAACAAAAGGAATACCTGATGTGAAATCTTTTTTAAAGACACTTAAAAAAGGGAGAGCCAGTGGTCAGAAGTATGAACACAAATCGGCGGATGCACAGGTATTGGGTTGGATTATTGAATCGGTAACAGGGTTAACTTATGCTGATTTTATTACGGATAGATTCTGGAGCAGAATGGGAGCAGAAGGGGATGCCGGTATCATTCTTTCACCATCAGGGGTTCCTGTTTTTGGTACAGGCATGAACTCAAATCTGCGCGATATGGGAAGATTTGCCTTGCTTTTTACCCCGGCTTGGTATACGATTACAAAGAGTCAGATTTTGCCTCAGTCTTATATTGAGAAAATCCAAAAAGGCGGTAGAAATGTGATATATGTAAACGGCCGGGAAGGGGAGGAGTACATCAGGGAATTCGCAGGTAATGCACCTGTTTTTAATTCGAGGTTATTCGATTTGGTTTGGGATGATGGCGACTTCTGCATACCCGGCTTTGGGAATCAGGGAATTTATATATCACCTAAAAAAGATTTTGTAATCGTTTACCAGGGAATTCTTCCTGATTATTCTAAATACGATCTGCTGCATTTTACCAGAGCTTTGGCAAAGTCGAAACTGCTGAGTGGTAATTAATATATCATTTACAAGACAGCTAAGGAAAATTTTTCAGGTTTCTGCTCAAATATTGTTTAATTGCACTTTAAAACGCATCCCAAAAAATCTATTCATTACCTGATCAAATCTTATGAAAAAATTATTGATTCTTATAATGCCGTTATTGTTTCTTGCTTCCTGCGCATCCATTAAAAAAAAGTCCCATACTAAAACAAAGGGAGATCCGATATCAGCTCCAAAAGCAAGCATTGCCGAAAAAATAAAACCCTGTAAAAGAATTGATGGACTCTTCCCTCTATATCAGGATACCCTCAATGGAAATGTATTTATGCTGATTAAACCCGGGCAATTGGATAAACAATATATTTATTTTTCATATACCGTTGATGGGGTGGTTGCAGCTGGCCATTTCAGAGGAAGTTTCAGGGATAACAAAGTATTTACTATCAAAAGATATTTTGACAAGATTGAGTTTACGGTATTAAATACTTCCTTCTATTTTGATCCGAATAATCCGATCAGCAAATCTTCGAAAGCCAATATCAGCAATGCTACCCTGGTAAGCCAAAAAATTGTGGCTGAGGATACCAAAAAGAAGGAAATATTACTGGATGGAAGCGCCCTGTTTTTGAGTGAAACCTTTTCTCAGATCAAACCCTCTTCCATGCCCGGGTCACAACAGTTATTAGGCAGCCTGAGCAAGGAAAAAACCAAATTTATCAGTTTGAGAAATTACCCTCAAAACACTGATCTGATTGTTGAATATGTTTATGATAATGCAGCGCCTACCGTTGGTGGAGGTAAAGAAGTTACCGATGAACGTGCTGTGAGTATTACGGTTCAACATAGCCTCATGGAAGCCCCTGAAAACAATTTCAAACCCCGTTTTGATGATCCGAGAATAGGATATTTTTCAGAGGAAGTTGATGATATGACTACCTCAAAAGCTATTGACTACCGGGATCTGATTCATCGCTGGAACCTGGTAAAAAAAGACAGCAGTCTAACTTTATCTGAACCGGTTGAACCCATTGTTTGGTGGATAGAAAATACTACACCGCTTGAATTCAGAAATACCATTAAAGAAGCCGGCGAAAAATGGAACCTTGCTTTTGAAAAGGCAGGATTTAAAAATGCCGTCGTATTAAAAATTCAACCCGATACAGCCAGCTGGGATGCCGGCGATATCCGGTATAATGTGTTGCGATGGACCAGCTCTCCACAACCCCCGTTCGGTGGTTACGGACCCAGTTTTGTTGACCCGAGAACCGGCCAGATTCTGGGGGCAGATATTATGCTTGAATATATTTTTGTAACCAATAAAATGAGATCTGAAGAATTCTTTAATGCGGGTTCGGTTCAAAATGAACTGCCTGAAAAATTTATGAATTATTGCAATGCAGGCAACTACATGCATCAATCCACTTTATTTGGAAACCAGGTTCTGGAGGCAAACGGAAAGAGTGATCTTGAAAAGCGCGAATTCCTCAAGCAATCTTTGTATTACCTGGTATTGCATGAAATGGGACATACATTTGGTTTGAATCACAATATGAAAGCCAGTCAGATGTTAAAACCAAATCTCATCAATAATAAAGCGCTCACGCAACAGATTGGATTAATTGGGTCGGTGATGGATTATCCGGTGGCCAATGTTTCTCTGGATCCAACTAAACAGGGCGATTACTTTACTACGCGTCCCGGACCCTATGATTTGTGGGCCATAGAATTTGGTTATACCCCGCCTTTTAAAGATTCAATAAGGGAGGCCGAACGGGTTCGGTATTTGCTGTCACGTTCAAATGACAGTACCCTCATTTTTGGAAATGATGCAGATGATATGCGTGGTTTCGGGGGTGGGATTGATCCACGGGTAAATGTAAATGATATGAGCGGCGATGCCATAACCTATGGGGTAGACCGGGTGCAGTTAAGCCTACAACTCATGGGCGGACTCAAACAAAAATACACCAAAGATAACCAGAGTTACCAGGAATTACGACAAGCTTACAGCATTGCACAAAGCGAATGTTTTTCGGCAATAAATGTTATCTCAAAGTATATCGGAGGCGTTTATGTGAACCGTAGTTTTGTAGGAGATCCCGGAGAGGGAAAGGCCTATACACCTGTTCCCTTTGCCGATCAAAAAAAGGCAATGGCTGCATTGAGTCAGTATGCTTTTTCGGCAAATGCTTTCGGGGTTCAGAATGCGCTGTACCCGTATTTACAAAACCAACGCAGGGGTTTCCATTTTTTCGGCAATAACGAAGACCCAAAAATCCACGACCGGGTTTTGGGTTATCAACGCATGTTATTGATGCATTTGTTGAACCCAACGGTTTTGAAGCGAATATCTGATACCCGCTTGTATGGAAATACCTATTCCGTATTGATGATGCTGACCGACTTAACCAACGCCTGTTTTAAAGGAGAAGGAGCCGATATTTCAAGTATCCGCCAAAACCTCCAGCTCCTATATGTTGAACGTTTGATTGGAATGGTAAAGATGCCCATGTATGATGCCATCTCGCAGGCAGCGGCCTTTGCTCAATTAAATGAAATCAAAAAAATAGCCACCAGCGGAAGCGGCAACGAAGAAAGCAAAGCACACCTGGCACATTTGAAGCTGAAAATTGACAAAGCTTTCGAGAATTAGGATTTGTTTCGATAATAATATGAAGGGTTTGTTCGGAAAAAGAAACTCAACAAGGATACAAAAACATGAAATATTTCAACTATATTCGAATTAATTACACATAAACTCCTAAAAGCAAATAGCATGCACTATTCACATTTATTTACCAACATTCCGGGTTTCATAGTCTCTGTTTTTTTTATTCTTATTGGACTTGCAGTTTTAATTCTAAAGAAACCAATCATATTTAGTTATAGATGGTTTCTGCTTCTCTTTGCAATCCTGTTTCTAAGACCGGGAATTAATAGCTTTATAATCCCATACCCAATTGACATGATGACATTTGTTTTTCAATTATTTATGCTTGCTTTCTTATTTTACTTATATTTTATTATGAAAGGAGTGATGGTTCTGGGCGCTGATGGGGATGATTTTCAAAAAGCATTTATTTCAGTATTAACAGAGGGCAACTATAAGTTTGAACAAACATTTACCTCGATAAAAATCGAAGAACCCAATTTAGAAATTTCAATCGCTTTTCAATCCTGGATTGGCAGCGGACAAATAAGAATGAGGAATAAAGAGAATAAAGAGACCTTCAATAATATTATTGCCCAACTAAAATTAAAAGAGATTAAGACTAATTTAATTATGCCCATATTTTATATAGCAATCGGAACTTTGTTATTGGTCATGGAGTTAAACTTGTAGGGCATTTGACAGCTTGTATAATAGAAAACAGCATAGGTTGCACCCGCATCTTTGAAGAAAACGCGGCTAATAAATTACATTTCTAAATAAATTTCTGCCCGCCGCGCCGTATGATGGTTTATCCATTATCCCCTGGCTAAAGCCAGGGGCTATGAATATTGAACCTCAAACGCAACTAACTTAAAAAACATGCGTGTTCCTGTAAGACCGATAGAAAAATAAACAATTTATTTTGTTATTCAAATCTTTATTGTAATATTGCAATATAAAAATATACAAATGGGCGCAACCAAGACGGAACATTTTACTGACAGCCAGAATTCCATTGCTACACTTATCAAGGCATTGGCACATCCCGCAAGAGTTGCAATCATTGAATATTTAATGAAAACCGACGCTTGCATCTGCGGAGATATCGTAGAGGAATTGCCGCTTTCTCAGCCAACTGTTTCGCAACATTTGAAGGAACTTAAAAACGCCGGACTGATTCAGGGAAGCATTGAAGGAAACGCAATCTGCTACTGCGTTAATGACAAAGCCATCGGGAAACTTCAGAAATATTTTGCAAACATTTCGACAAAATTAGAAAAGAAAAAAAACAATTGTTGTTAACACTTATAACAAATTTTACATGAATAACGAGGAACAAATCAAAGAAATGGTAAAGCAGAAATACAGCGAAATTGCTTTACAAGACAAAGAAACGAATGCCTCTTCCTGTTGCGGAACCGGCGGATGTTCTACAGAAGTATATAACATCATGAGCGATGATTATACAAAACTTGATGGGTATAATGCCGATGCCGACTTAGGGTTGGGTTGTGGACTGCCCACTCAGTTTGCCAAAATAAAAAAGGGCGATACGGTAATAGATTTAGGAAGTGGAGCAGGAAACGACTGCTTTGTGGCGAGAGCTGAGGCAGGTGAAACCGGTAAAGTGATTGGCATTGATTTCACTCCCGCAATGATAGACAAGGCAAGAGCCAATGCCGAGAAATTGGGATTTAATAATGTTGAGTTCAGGCAGGGAGATATTGAAAAGATGCCCATCACATCCAATGTTGCAGATGTTATTGTGAGCAATTGCGTTTTGAACCTTGTCCCTAACAAGAAAGCAGTCTTTGAGGAGATATACCGGGTGATGAAACCGGGTGGACACTTTAGCATTTCCGATATTGTGGTAACAGGAGATTTGCCCGAAAAAATTAAAACTGCTGCCGAAATGTATGCCGGATGCGTGGCAAGTGCAATCAATAAGGATGAATATTTGAATTATATAAATATTTCAGGCTTCAAAAATATAACACTCCAAAAGGAAAAACCCATTATAGTACCTGATGACATTCTGAAAAACTATCTGAACGAACAAGAAATAGCGGTTTACAATGACAACCCAACCGTTATTTATAGCATTACGGTTTATGCTGAAAAACCAACAAATTCCTGCGATCCGGATGATGGATGCTGTTCATAATGAAAAAAAATAAAGTATTATTTCTCTGCATTCACAATTCTGCAAGAAGCCAAATGGCAGAGACCTATTTAAAATTGTTTGGCGCCGACCAATTTGAAGTTGAAAGCGCCGGACTGGAAAAGGGCAAACTCAATCCGTTGGCAGTGGAAGTGATGATGGAAGAAGGTATGGATATTTCAGCTAATCCGACAAACGATGTATTTGAATTCTTCAAACAGGGAAGAAGCTATCATTATGTAATTACCGTTTGCGACAAAGAAGCATCAGACCGTTGCCCTTTATTTCCCGGACTGAGTGAAAAAATAAACTGGTCATTCCCGGATCCTTCTAAATTTACAGGAACCCACGAAGAAAAATTACAGCAGACACGCCAGGTGCGCGACCAAATCAGGACAGCGGTTCATGACTTTATTGTGCAACTGAAAGGACAATAAGAAACTGAAGGTTGAATTATTGTTTTTAAGTTTAAATTGCATGTAAATTGGATTCCAAAGTTTATGATGCACTTTAATTTTTTGGGTAAAGAAAATAGTGTTGCCAAACCGGGTTTTAACAGATGGCGTATTACTCCTGCCGCACTTTCCATTCACCTTTGTATCGGTCAGATTTATGCCTGCAGTGTTTTTAATAAACCCATGACACAACTTATTGGGATCACAGCCTCTGCCCCTGAAGATTGGGATCTTCGTACGATAGGCTGGATATTTTCAATTGCTTTGTTCTGTCTGGGAGCATCCGCCGCCATTCTGGGTAAATGGGTGGAAAGGGTGGGTCCGCGAAAAGCAATGTTTGCATCGGCTTCCTGTTTTGCAAGTGGCTTCTTTTTGGCAGCGATCGGTGTTCACTTTCATAATATTTGGATCATCTATTTCGGACAGGGTTTGTTGGGAGGTATAGGTCTCGGACTTGGATATATCTCACCGGTATCTACTTTGATCAAATGGTTTCCTGACAAGCCTGGTATGGCTACAGGTATGGCCATTATGGGATTTGGTGGCGGAGCTATTATTGCCTCACCCTTATCGGTTTGGCTGATGCGATTATTTAGAAATGACTTTTCGGTTGGCGTAGAAGAAGCATTCCTTATTATGGGAGCAATCTATTTTTTGGTTATGATGTTTGGCGTTATTACCATTCGTGTTCCTTACAAAAATTGGCTTCCTGATAATTTCAAAGGGTTAGAGATTAAAAAAAGAAAACTGATTACAAGCTCAAATGTTCTGGCTGATCAAGCAATAAAAACGCCGCAGTTTTATCTATTGTTTGGAGTATTGATGCTAAATGTAACAGCCGGTATCGGAGTGTTGGGTCAGGCTTCGGTGATGATACAGGAAATGTTCTCGGTTACTTCTGTAGGAATTGAAAGAAGTATTGATGAAAAGTCGGCAGCGGGTTTTGTGATGTTATTAAGTTTGTTCAATATGGCAGGCAGGTTTATCTGGTCATCTCTGTCTGATTGGATCGGGAGAAAAAATACCTATGCTGTTTTTTTTATATTGGGAACGATACTTTATGTCCTTCTTCCTACGCTCGGCAGAACCGGAAATATTGTTATTTTTATGGCAGCCCTATGCATTATCATCTCCATGTATGGAGGGGGTTTCGCAACCATTCCTGCATATTTAAAAGATTTATTTGGCAGCATCCAGGTGGGTGCTATTCATGGCCGTTTATTACTCGCATGGTCGGCTGCAGCTTTACTGGGTCCCGTATTAATCAACTATATCCGTTATTATCAAATTGAGGTCAGGCATATTCCAAAAGCCGACGCCTATTCGTTTTCGCTTTATATTATGGCCGGATTACTGGTAATTGGTATGCTTTTGAATTATCTGATTAAACCGGTAGATAAAAAATTTGATATTCAGCAATAATTTAGTTAATCCTTAAAATGGGTTACTTTATTCCGGCAATTTTTTTAATCATATTTCTGAAAATAAAAATGTGGAACGGAAGCATGGCGTACCAGTAATTTCTTCCTGCAATGCCTCGTGGACGGAAGGTTGCTATTTGCTTTAAAATATAGCGATCATGAAATTTTACAATGGAAAATTCCAGCCAGGCATCTCCGGGTATTTTCATTTCGGCAAGTAGAAGCAAGCGGTGATTTTTTCGGTCGGCAAGAATAACCCGCCAGAAATCCAGGGCATCACCGGGTTGTAATTCATTTTCATTTCGGCGTCCTCTTCTCAGACCCACGCCACCAAATATTTTGTCAATAGCGCCCCGGAGTTGCCACAGGATATCGGCATAATACCAGCCATGGACCCCGCCAATTCCGAAAAAGCGGTCGGAAACCTCTTCCACTTTGTCTTTATCAATCTCCTTCCACTTTCTATCCCTGAAACAACCATGCGTGGGTACCTCAATATAATTGTTGATATCCAGATAATGAAGTGCGCTTGATGAAGCATCTTTCCAGGATGATAATACCATATTCTGTTTGATCTTCTGAAAGGCCATCTCAATGGCTTCTTTATAGGGAATCAGATACATTGGAATAATATCACGTATGGAATGATCTTTACAAACCACATCATTTTTTAAACTCTCCATCAATTGACGTGCAATGGTGAAATTTGTTGAAGTGGCAATGTATAACCAGCGAGATGAAAGGCTTGGTGAGAGAAAAGGCACGGTGAATATATACCGCTTGTATCCTCTCACTTCTGCAAACTGCAACATCATTTCTTTATAGGTTAATACATCGGGCCCGCCAATTTCAAATGTTCGGTTAAAGGTTTCTTCATTCATAATCGAATTGCACAAATAGCCGATCACATTCCGAATGGCAATGGGTTGACATTTGGAATTGATAAGCCGGGGTGCAATCATCACTGGCATTTTTTCAGAAAGGTCGCGGATAATTTCAAACGATGCGCTGCCTGATCCAACAATGATTCCTGCTTCAAAAATGGTATAGGGAATTCCTGAATTTTGCAAAATATCCTTAACTAATTTACGCGCATTTAAATGGCTGGATAAGGCACTGGCATTACTGATTCCACCCAGATAAATCAATTGCTTTACCGTAGTCATCTTTGCGATGCTCACAAAACATTCCGCCGAATTTCTTTCCAAGGCTTCCAGGGAAACAAAGGTGTCTTTTAAGGAATGAATCAGGTAATAGGCAATATCATATTGTTTGCCTGCAAAACAAGCTTCCACTTTTTCGGGATGCAGAAAATCAAAATCAATAACAGTAACTTTTCTGAGTATATCCGCATTGACCTGAAAACGTACGCTATCCCGTACCACGCAGGTAATTTCATGTCCGGCTTCAACCAGAATCGGCAGGAGCCTCATTCCTATATAGCCATTGGCACCGGTGAGCAATATTCGCATAAGTTGGTTTTATTTAGTATTTTTTTCCGGCTTCAATTTACGACTTTTATTTCAATTCATGAACTTTTTACCAATGCTTAGAAATGAGTTTTTGAGCCGATACGTATCGGATCATTATAAAATCAATAGCGCTGGAAGTTGTAAAAATATAATTGAAGAATGAGTTGTTAAACAGAAATTTCATTATTGAACCGAAAATAATAATATTTCAGTAAGGCTATCCAATTTTACATATATTTGGTTTTCTATTTAAAAATAAAAGTCTATGACAACAAGAATCGGGGTAGGTTACAGCAACGCCACTCATTCAAAAACTGCGGGAATTACAGCTGCAAAAATGGCTGTTGAGAGTGCAAATATATCGAAAGGAAAATTTGCGCTCATTTTTTGCAGTGGAAAACACAATGCTTACGATTTTTCTGAAGGAGTCCGTCATGTGCTCGGAAACATTACCCTGGCAGGCGGCTCAGCATTGGGTGTGATTACCGATAAGGATTTAAGTTATCAGGGATTTGAGGTTGCTGTTACGGTTTTTGAATCGGATACGCTTAGCTTTAAAGTGCTTCATCAACCTGATATAAATCTTGATGAATATAAAGCAGGAGCCGCACTGGGTAAACAAATTGCAGCAACGGCCAATCCAAATGATAAGGCCATGCTGATCCTGTATGATTCGGTAAAATCACAAACTCCTCCGATGTTAAATTTTGCTACTCCCTTATTTGCTGGTATGGGAGAATATATTCCTGAGGATATGACCACCGCAGGAGGAGGCTTTTTGGCAGACATGCAATTGAATACCTGTTATCAATTTGTAAATGATAAGGTTCTTACGCAAAATGCGGTTGCGGTATTAATCGGAAACTGCACCATGGCCACAACCATCATGCATGGCTGCAAACCTGCAAGTGCCTATTTAACCATCACAAAAACACATGGACCGGTTATATTGGAAATAAATAATAAACCCGCATTGGAGGTAATTGAAGAATTGGTTGGAGGCAGTGGTTTAAACTGGAAAGACTTTGCGCTCTTTATTACTTTAGGGGTAAACAAAGGCGACAAATTTGGGGTCTTTAACGAAAAGGATTATGCCAACCGCTTAACACTTGCCGTTGATGAAGCCAGTAAAGCACTGGTGATGTTTGAACCCGATCTTCAACCTGGTGATGAGGTTCAATTGATGAGAAGAAGTTTCGACCTGGACTATATTCATAAAAACGTGAATGAAACGCTTCAAACTTTAGGAGACAAAAAACCATTGTTTGCATTCTATATCAATTGTGCCGGAAGGGCAAAACCGTACGCCGGAGGAACCTTTGAAGACGCTGAAGAACTGCAGAAGTCAATCGGTACTAAAATGCCTTTTATGGGATTCTATTCGGGTGTGGAAGTGGCCAAAGTGGGAGCTACCTTACAGCCTTTGGATTGGACAGGGGTCTTGTGTATGTTTAGCGAATAATTGCACAATCATGAATACCTCCTCAGGAAAGATTCAGGACGATCACTAATTCAAAATCTAAATGCCGATGAATGATACGGATAACACACAGGAAGAAAGAAAGCAAAATGAAATAAATTATTACCGGAATCAAATCAATGAATTATCCGGATCAATCATAAAGCTTCAGTATCAAAATACGCAAATGAGCCACGAAACCAGGCAGATGAGAAGTGGTCTTGATCTGATTTCCGGATTGAAAAATTTCAGTTCTTCCATAGCTTCCATTAACCAGGTTTACGCGCATTTTATTGAGGAAATTGTCATTAAAATGCAATTGGACAAAGCCATGGTACTACAGAGGAGTTCGGGAAAACCATACCACCCCACATTTATAAAAGGATACTCAAAGGAGGATACAGAAAGATTAAAAAAAACAGCACTGAATTTTCCGAAATCAATGGAATTTGACTTCCATTCGATCCTGGTAAACTCGAAAACAGAATCCGATGCTTTCATTGAAACTATTCGCAAACATTTATCCATAGAATATTTTATTCTTTCACCCATTGTGTTTGACAATCAGGTTTTTTCTTATTTGTTAGTGGGCCGGAAATCAGAAGAAGAAATGCTGGCTTCATCACAATTAATGCCTCACGATAAAGATACATTAGAGGCAATTTCCGGAATTATTTCAACCCTAAAATATCAACTGGAACAGAATATTGTACTGGAAAGAAAAGTTGCGGTTCGCACGCATGAATTAAATATTGAAAAGAAAAAGTCGGATGACTTATTACTGAATATTTTACCGGTGGAAATTGCAGAAGAATTAAAATCCAATGGGAAGGCAGAGGCAAAATATTTTGAACAGGTAACGGTCTTATTTACGGATATTGTTGGATTCACACAACTTTCGGAGAAACTTAGTCCTCAGGAACTGGTTGCTGAGATCAACGAGTGTTTTACTGCATTTGATCATATCATGCAAAAACAGGGTGTAGAAAAGATCAAAACAATTGGCGATGCCTATATGGCCGCCGGAGGATTGCCGACTATCAACAAAACGCATGCGGAGGATGTGGTAAATGCTGCGCTCGACATTCAGCAATTTATGTTTGAGCATAAGGCCAAAAAGAAAGCGGCCGGCGAGTTATTTTTTGAAATCAGAGTTGGTGTGCATACGGGTCCGGTTGTGGCAGGAATTGTGGGGGTAAAGAAATTCGCATACGATATATGGGGTGATACGGTGAATATCGCCAGTCGCATGGAAAGCAGCGGAGAGCCTGGTAAAGTTAATATTAGCGGAGCCACTTTTGAGCTGTTAAAAGACAAGTTTTCTTTCACCTACAGGGGAAAGATTCAGGCAAAAGGAAAAGGAGAAATTGATATGTACTTTGCTAATCGAAGCACTGGCAAAGCTTAACTTCCTTGAGAAAATAATTTTCTTCCCCGGGCTTTTGTTTCTTAGAAAATTCTATAATATTGTAACTCATAAGTGGAGTCCGGAGACCACTCAAAAAACGGGGCGGAAACGAAAAGCCATACGAGTAGAATAATTTTAATTTTTAAAAAAATGAAAAAACTTATTTTATCAATCATTACAACTGCAATTATTTCAATGAATGTTTTTGCAGATAGCAATGAAGATCTTTTTAATGCTTGTAAAAAGGGAGATATCGAGGGTGTGAAAAGTGCGATTGCTAATGGTGCCAATGTAAACGCCACCGATAACGATGGGAATCTACCCATTAGCCACTCTTTCTTTTGGCCTGAAATTGTCAACTTTTTAATAGATAAAGGAGCCGATGTCAGCAATTCGGTTGCATTGCTTAATTCAGGTACCTTTTATTGTGAAGAAACATTTAAATTGTTGTTGTCGAAAGGGGTTGAAATAAACAAACCGGTTATCCTCAAATCCACAGTAGATATGGCAGCGGCTTATAAGAAGGCATTGGATGCTGAAAATGCCAAGGGAAAAGATGCCAATAAAGCTTTGATAAAAGCCTATGAAAAGTTGATGAAAGACGCCGGGCCTCCCAAACAAGTCAGCTCTACCGCTTACCCATTTTTTACAGCTTTGGGTTCAGGAAATAAAGCAATACTTGACGAAATGGTTCGGGTAAATACTGATTTTAAAGCACTGACCGAAGATGGTCAATCTGCTATGGGTAAATTTGTATTGTCTGTGCGATCACCTGAAGTGTTGGTGTCTGCAAGCAGGGAATCTGTGAAAACGCTTGAAGGAAGAGGCTATAAAATTCCTGACTGGTTTATAAATATGGATATCAGTAAATTTTATACGCCGGCAGAGGTTTTAGGGATATTAACCTCGAAAGGCTGTGATGTAAATGCGAAAATAAAAACCGGTTTTGGTGAGAAATCTCCGCTCATGACGGCCATGGGATATCAGGGTGTTTCCGCTTCTGATCCGAATGCAATCATTGCATTGATAAAAGCAGGAGCGAATGTGAGTGACATGGATGATAAATGGGGAACAATTATTAATCTGGGCGTCAGGAAAGGCAATCTGGCTATTGTAAAAGCCATTGTGGAAGCCGGTGCTGACATCAATGTTGAAACAAAAGAATATGATGAAAAAGCGATGCAATATGTAAAAGGATTTACTCCGCTTACCCTGGCAGCGATGATCAACAAATTAGAAATTGTTGATTTCCTGTTACGCTCCGGATCAAAACCTTCTGAAGGTGTGTTTGGTTTTTCATTTAACCTGAGAACCCAATGTGCCACTACCGTAAAAAACAAAACAGCTATTTATTTTGCCATTGAGAATGCAAATATGGATATGATTAAAGTTTTGGTTGAACACAGTACATTTAATTGGGCCGACAAAAAATTCACGACCAATCAACTTCAACAGTCTTCTACCAATACCGGTACTTATGTAATCACAACTACCACCACCTGCTTTAATGATGGATCCTATATCCCTTCAAAATACGCAAAAGAGGGTGGCTTAAAAGAAATTCAGGAATACCTGAAGTCAAATGGGTTGTAAAATGCCTATTCAGGAAAGCTTAAAATTCTTTACCTCAACTTCACCAATTTCACCATTTTTGTTTGATCCGCGATAGTCATTTTCAGGAAGTAAATTCCTCCATCGAGGTTTGCAAAATCTGTCAGGTATATGGTTTTAGAACCTTGCTCCACCTGCATGGATATTGAATGCATTTCTTTTCCATTCATATCAAACAAAGTCAGATGAAGAACAGCGGTTTCATTTGCCATGATGGAGATACTGAGGTTCTCGCTAAAAGGATTCGGATAAACAGATACGGTTTGATCCTGGTTCTTATCAAGAGAAATACTTACAGTAGGAGAGTAGCTAAAACTACCATCCCTGTCAAACATTTTCAAACGATAGAAAAGGTGTTTGTAAATCGGGAATAAATCAACGACATGTTGATCCAACCAATCGTAATTGCGCAGAGAATTGCTATTGCCCGCTGCTTTTATATTGGCAAGGGTTTCCCAGGCTTCACCGGTATTGAGGCTTCTTTCCAACTCAAAGCGACTACTGTTCATTTCCTGAGCCGTTGTCCAACTGATCAAGATATCATTTTTAACTTGTGATGCGGCAAAATCAAGCAGTTTAACCGGTAAAGATGGGATTGCTTCATCGGCTCCCATATACGGAAAAACAGCATGACGTACCTGTCCGTCAAAATCGCTACTGATGCCTGCAATGGGATTGCCTTTTAGTGCAGTATTACCCAAGCTGCTTCCTGTTAAATGCAGATCGGTAGCGGAAACAAAAACAGGAGCATAGTTTACTGATGCCGAATCGTTGGCAGAAGTGGTTTTCCAGGCAGCAAAAGCAGTAGCCGTTGCATTCCATAAACCCAATTGTGCAGCATTGGCCGAAGACAGGTCATTGTAATTTGCAGTCCAGCCGGTGGCAGGCGTGGAGGCGGTATTGGCAATGGCATAATTAGCTGTTCCTCCTGTGCGTGTATTTTTAAAGATATTATCCTTCAAAATTACACTTGCCGTGCTGCTTCTCCGGTAAGCCTGACTCAGCGTTGCCGCAGTACTGATAGCTGCACCCGAGATCAGAACGCTATTATAATAAATGGTATTTCCTGTTGATGCCGACTTATCATTGATGCCTGTAATAACCGCAGAAGAATCCACATTTGTGCCCAGCGATATCATATTGTTATAAACAGAAATGGGTCCGGATAAATCTATATGAATCCCAGCTACCTGAGCGGCATTACTCGCAGAAGTATTGGTGATTCCATAAATTTTATTTCCGCTTATGGTGCCTGTTGTGCCTGCACCCGAAACATTGATTCCAAACGAAGAAGTAGCAGCTGCAGTTGAACCACCCGATGTTGAAATATTGTAAAGAGTATTGTTTAGAATGCTTTGCTGGGTACCTGCATTCAGCAATAAGATACCACTGATTGCCGGAACCGAAGAAGACACAGTTGGATTATCGGCGTTGAGGTCATGAATGGTATTGTTTCTAATGATGGCTGCTGCCGATGAAATCCGCATCCCACAATGAGAGGCACTTGTTGCGTTGCCGGTAGAACGAATATTGGCAATGAGGTTATCATAAACCTGGGATGTATTTGCCGCCCCGATTAAGATATTGCCCATTACGCCCAACTGAGCAGAAACAATGCTGTTGAGCGTGGTATTGTGACCGAGGGTATTTCCGCGGATACTGCTCAATCCACCGGCAAGATCAATGGCCGCATAGGTGCCAGTTGTGCTGGTTAAAGAGATATTTTGAATGGTATTGTTTTGAATAAAAGTGGAATCAGCCGTAGCGGTATTGCAAACAATTCCTCTCCAGCTTAATGCCCCCGAATTTACCCAGGCAGTTCCCCCACAAAGTGCAGCGGTGCCACCAATATAATTTGAATTAATCCGGCTTCGTATTCCGCTTGTACCCGGAGTCAAAAAGCTAATGGCCGTTTGATCGGTGGTTTGTGCAGCGGTCATGTAAAAACTATTATTTGAAATATTCCATCCGGCCCCATTGCCGCTTCCGGCCACAGCGATTCCGATGGATGACCAGTTGTAAATTTTATTATTGGTGATGGCATTGCTGTCGTTGCTCATATTTAGCGTACCCAGACTGTAAATTCCGATGGCAGGAACACCTGTAATATCAGAACGGTCGCGGATCTCGCAATTGTCTATTTTATTATAACTGTTTCCAAAAGTGGTACTGTTTGAAAAGAAAATAGTTCCACTCGTAGCCAGTGAATTTGCGGATTCAATTTTCAAGTAGCGAAGTGTATCCTGTTGCGCCCCGTTTTGAAAAGTGAAGGCAGGAGAGAAAGAAGCCGCAGTTCGTTTGTTTCTAAAAGTCCATTCCAAAGCGGTACCGGTGCTACCGGGTCTTCCATCAAATATAATTCGTTTGGCACCGTTTAAAACAATGAGCGGAATGCCAGAACCGGGATCGCCCGAAGTTTCTCTGGCTGTAACGCTCGTATCGGGTCTGATGGTAGCCGTCCAGTTGCCACCGTTTACCATTAACTCATTAAAAGTAATCGGGAAAGTTTCTCCGGTTGTGCCATCATAATTGCTTTGTAACCTAAATACCACATGACCCAGCAGGGCAGAAGAATTTAAGGTATTGGCAACGGCAGTGAGGTTGGCATAGTTTCCGGTAGGCCCAACGGTATAGGTTCCTCCGGCCAGTGTTACGGTTTTCATAAAGGTTCGGGTATTGGCCGAAGCATCGGGATTGCCGGTAAAGTTAACCGGATCAAAAGGATTAAATCCGGTAAATGCAGTTGAATACATGGGATTGATGGCAATATTCACTCCCTGACCCACCTGGTCTCTGGCAGCGATATAAAACTGGTAGGTTCCAACCAATAGGGTAGATAAAGAAGCTGCCCATTTATAGGTTCCGTTAATGCTTGCCGAAGGAACACTGTCGGGTGCAAAAGAAGAATACATTCCACTTCCACCGGCACGGTACCAGAGCCGGACATCACCGGCATAAGCGGCATTGCTTTTATCATTGATCTGCGCCAAAACTACAGGCGTATTGCTGTTAAATACCTGCACATTGCTGATCACGGGAGCAGATGAATCCAACTGCAACATAAAGGTTTCAAAAGCACCGATAGCAGGTCGCGAAACATTACGGGTTGCCCCTGTAATATCGGTTATAATAGCAGGATTGGTAATTTGAGTTCCGTTCAGGGAAGCAGGGGAATTACCTGCAAAAGTTAAATCGCTGGCACTCGTAAAATTAGGATCGGCACTGGCACTTCCTCTTTCATTTCCATCGGCAGGAGCAGCGGGGGAAACGGCCGCAGCATACAATTGCAAAGTAGCTCTGTCGGAAGTTAAATATCCGACAAAGCCATTGGTATTGGGCGCCCAAAGTACATTGTTGGAAGCATCACTCACCGAGCCTGCACCGATATAAGAACCATAATGTTTGGCCACACCGGTTTGCGCGCCGGTAACACAGGAAAAGATATTGTTTTTACAAATCACAGATCCGGTACCGGCTTTCCAGAAAGCGGCAGCACTTGGATTAGTCGCAGTGGTATTGATAGAAACGGAGTTGTAATAATATTCGGCATTGCCATTGGCAGCGGTAACACTCTGAGCAATCCCGCGAAGCAAAAACACGGCGGAGGCAGCAGCAGGATTAGCGGTACTCAGGCCATATATCTGATTATTATACACCAGGGCAGAGGCATTTGGAGACACATCGATGCGAATCCCGGTAAGTCCACCGGTAGCGGTTGCGCTGGTTCGGGAAAGGTTAAATATCGTGTTGTTATAAATGCGTGCTTTGCCGTAATTTGCTGTGCTTGAAATATTGTTCAGCCAGATACCTGATGGCAATAGGGTGCTGGTATGGGTTAAATTGCGGATGGTACATTTTGAGATTTCAAGGTTTTTTTGTTCGTTGGCTTGTATTCCATTCACGAGCAAAGTTCCATTGCCGATATCATTGGCAAGATCAGCCCCGATAATGGTGCTATCGGTACCGCTGGAAGTAATCACATTATTGGAATCGGGAAAAGCGGCTGTACCTGAAAGCAGGATTCCGTTATAACTATTTTCAATCCGGATATTTTCATAGCTGTTATTATGGTTGCCACCCAATAGACTGGCGGCAGCATTTACGGTAGATTGTAAAATACCCATAGATGCGGTATTGGTTCGCCTTAAAATAACTTTACAGTTTTTGATTTTGTTATTACTTGAACCAACTACCGATGAAGCATTCATGAGGCGGTATCCAATTTCCATTTGGGTTGCAGCCGTTAAATTGCCCAGACTATCTGCCACATCAATTCCATCAAAGGTAATATAACTAGCGCCTGCCAGGGTGATAACGGCATCAAGCGTTCCTCCACCATTCCTTCCGAAAATAACAGGATTGGGACCTGAATTACTTTTTTGAAACACAATCGAATCGGTAGCTGTTCCTGATCGGGTAATGATAATAGGATTTTCGGGAAAACTAATTCCGGAGGTAACACTGAAGTTTACCGGACCACAATGCCCATAATTATTGAGGTCATAAACAGCCGCTGTAAAGGTTGGGTAATCTCCAAAAGGATCGATGGAGTAGGAGCCGGATAAACCCTTTTTTAAAGTTACAAAAATGGTATCATCGTAGTTAGTGGTATCGGGTGTATTATTGGGCATGGATGTCCAAGCTCTGATGGTTCTTGACACACCGGTTGTAAAGCTCACATTATTCGACAAGGTAACAACCGTATCGGTTCTCCCCACACCACCGAGTGTATCTAGCGTATATCTCCACATGACAGGAGTTTGAAGCATCGCATCCAATTCCCAATTTACCAGCACGCTATCTATTCGGTTCGCGCCGTTATTTTTAATTCTTACTTTAACACTTTGAATGTTTGTGCAAAATTTATTCGGGGATATTAAAGCAGTAACACCTGCATTATTATAAGTACCCTGTTCCTGAAATTTTGCTGCGAATCCATCATAAGTGCCTCCGCCAAATATGGTCCGGTAGGCTCCTGTTGTAGCAATTCCTGATGCTGAAACGGTTCGTCCGGCCAGGTATATATTTCCACGGCCATCTAAATCAATATTAAAAGGTAAATCCTCCAGGGTTCCGCCATAATAGGTACCCCAAATAGGTACACCCAAAGGATTAAACTTGGTAACGAAAACATCATTTGCTCCGGCTATGGTAGTTTGGTATGATCCGAACGTGGCTATTCCCGTTGTTGTTGTAGCATCACCGAGCACGTAGAAATTTCCGTTCAAATCTCCTTTGCCCGATCGGGTGATGTCGGCACCGATTCCGCCATAATAGGTACCCCATTGGCGAACTCCAGATGCATTGAATTTTGCAATAAATGCATCATAGGTGCCTCCACCAAAAGTGGTTTGGTATGCACCGGTTGAGGCGATACCGGCAGTTGACCCTGCAGTATATCCTGTAAGTGTTATATTACCGGCGGCATCAACCGAAATACCCTGACCCACTTCCCCAAGTGAACCACCATAATAGGTTCCATACAGTAAGGCTGTACCGGTAGAATTCAGTTTTGCTATAAAAGCATCTGTACCTCCACCGAGCGTGGATTGATGGGCTCCGGCGGTAGTTACTCCTGCAGTTGCCAAGCAAGCCCCTGTTAAATATACATTATTGGATGCATCTAATGCGATGGCATAGCCCTGATCATGAAAATTCCCGCCTCCGCCAACATAGGTTCCCCAAATAATTGATCCCGAAGGACTGAACTTGGCTGCAAAAGGTTCGTCATAGGCGCTGGTTGAACCGTTAGTAGCCTGGTATGCTCCGGGGGTTGTAATTGCGCTGCTATTTGCCGTATTATTGGTGCCGGTTATGTATATATTTCCGCTTGTATCCAATACAATGCCATTCGGAGTTCCACGGTCGTTACCATTGCCACCATAATAAGTTCCCCAAATCCGGGATCCGCTTGAACCGAATTTTGCGAGAAAAACATCAAAATAGGTTCCACCCGCAAAAGTCGGCTGAAAGGTACCTGTTGTACCAAAACCGGTTGTTGAAGTAGTCATCCCATACACATAGATATTACCGCTGTTATCAACTTTAATTCCCTGGCCAACCTCGTTGCCGGTTCCACCATAATAGGTAGCCCAAAGGCGTGTTCCGGTTGAATTAAACATCACGATAAAAACATCTCCGCCCGTACTATAGGTTCCGGTTCCCCCATAGGTGGTTTGATAGGCTCCGGAGCTTGCTATATTGGTAGTAGAGGTTGTTGCTCCGGTAACATAAATGTTATTTGCCAGATCGGAAGTAATTCCCTGTGCATAATCTACTCCCACATCACCATAATAAGTTGCTACTTTGAGATCAGGTATCGGATCAATGATTAGTGTGTTTTGTTTGTTATAATCATGTGCATCAAAAGAAAATAATCCATTACCGATATTTTTATAGTTCAGTTTGATCGTATTTCCATTTTCCTTTTCAAACGACATGGGAACGCTTTCGAAGAGACTACCATTTGCTGTTTGTATTTGAATCTTTCCCTCTTTCAAAACAATATGATCACTTCCCTTGTACTGCCATTGAATCAATGATAAATCTGCACCGGGATGAATAATAAAATTATATTCAACCGGTTTAGAAGTACCCGGTCTGGCATAAAACTCTAAATCGATATGAGGATACAGATCATAATACGTAACTTTCCCAAAATGCTTCACTGCGTTAATACCTGATTCGGGCGTACCGGCTGTAAAATAATTGATATAATCGGATGAAGGATTTGCAGCCACAATCACCGGATTTGGATTGGCATCCTTAAACTCAATATCAATGCGATGAAACTGATAGGACACCGCAAATTCATCTTCCAAGCCGGGTTGGGGAATTGGATTATCCGTTCTTTTTATTTTCTTTTTTATAAGGGTATAGGTATCATAACTAAAGCTATTTGCTTTTAACTGAACATTCAGGCCACCCATATTCAATAAGAATTTAACTGCGGGGTTTGCAAGATAATTCTGATCTGTTATCTGGCCTTTATTTTCTATGAACCCATAGTTTCCTGAAGAAACTTTAGTGTAGTTGCTTTGCGGAGAAACCTGTTTGGTTGTTCCGCTCTTGCCTGCTAAAATATTTGTTGAGAAACAAGTAACAAAAAATGCAAGCGAAATACTTTTAAGCGTAATTTTTTGTAACATAATGATGAGAATTGGTAAATCGAAATTAACATATTATATTAACAATCAACAATTTTGTTTCAAAAATCAAGATTTTATTGAAACCAGTTTCAGAAGGAAGGGTTTCGTACTCATGGGCTATTCTGGACTATCAATTATACGTCCTTTCTATGTAGATTTTACAATTCAACTGGTTCCGGATATTTTTTAAAAGCAGCAAAACACCTACTTTTTATGAATGAGCACCGGCAATTTACTGATTAAATAAACAGTATCATTTACAGCGATGCTTTGCACCTCATATTTATCGCAGCCACAACAGCCTTTACCAAATTCTGTTATTTCGTATTTCAAGTTATCTATTTTAATAATTTGGTTCATTGTTTGATCACTTACAGCCATATTGTAATCAAGATTAACTCCTGTGAAAGTGCTGTTGTTTTTAATATTGAAAAAGGTATCTGAAGGTATTTTTGATGTGATATTGTGTGGATATTTAAACAATAACAGCGTGTCAATATCTTCCAATTGAAAGTTACCTGCTGATATATCAAACTGAATAATTGGACTTACTATGATAACAGCCATTGGTCCCGGGCAAGGCCCACATTTAACTCCATAACAGCAACCCGTTACAATTGCTGATAAAATAAACATGCAAATACCTATGAGTAAATTTATGGCAGTAAGTCTTTTCATGTTACAAATATGGGTTATTTATAAAAAGATTTTCTAATATTTAAAACTGCACAATGTGACCCGGATGCAATTGAATTACTAAGTCGTCCCTTAAAAAGTCGTTTTAACACATGATAATATTTTTCAAATTATTTTATTATCGGCTTTCAAAATATCATTGTCCATTCAGTCAAATAATTCGTTATCATTTTTTATTTTGTCACTTTTTTTCTTGACAAAAAAAGTAACCCAAAAAGTCAAGACTGATTACGATCATTTGTAAATGTAAAAAAAAGATTGACTCTGCACGCATCCCAAGCCGTAAGGCCCCATTTTGCGTTAGTACAGGCCTTACTCAAGGTCTGCTTGCCAAGCCTGCCGCACGTCAATCTTTTTAACATTTACTGGCATAATCGTAATAGGTCGGTCCTTTATATTTTTAAGGCCATCATATTATCAATAAAACAAGAATTATCTGACAACATTAACCTTATATAATGAACAATTTAATTGGTATTAGCGTGCGGTGGTGATCCAATCTCGTCTTTAAGGACGAGACGAACTGCTTAATGGGCGGGTTCGTGGTGGCTGGCTGCGCGAAAAGCCCATTGAGGAGTTGGTCCCGTTGGTGCCCTTTTCTTGGGTTACTTTCTTTTGGGCATGCAAAAGAAAGTGACAAAACATGAAGAGGACTGTGTCTATTTTATGGAAAGTGAATGTTTTGGAACATTGAAAATCATGATCTCTTGCTTTATTGAACAACAATTTTCTGATGATACACTTTTGTTTCGTAATAAACTTTTACAAAATAGATTCCTTTTGCTAAGGCAGAAAGGTCAATTAGCATTTGCTGTTTAAAGTTGCCTGCTGTAAACACTTTTTCACCCGACACATTGTAAATTTCTAATTCTCCATTTGATGATGGCATAGGGTCAAAGGTCAATTGAAAAATTCCATTTGATGGATTTGGATAAGCACTAAAAAAGTGTTTATCTAAATAGCCTTCATTGACACCTACTCCTTCACCTCCATTGATGCGGGCAATGTAGTTTCTTGCTGTTCCGTTATAGGAATGGAAACCGCCACCGATAATAATTTTCCCATCACTTTGTATAGCGGTTGTAAAGACAGGTGTGTTTGCTCCGGTTCCTGGGTTAAAAGTTGCGTCAAGGGAGCCATCTGCATCCAGGCGAGCAATGCAATTTCTTCCCATACCTTTATAGGAAGTGAAAGTGCCACCGATAATAATTTTCCCATCACTTTGTATAGCGGTTGTTAAGACATAATTGTTTGCTCCGGTTCCCGGATTAAAAGTTGCGTCAAGGGAGCCATCTTCATTTATGCGGGCAATGTAGTTTCTTGCTGTTCCGTTATAGGAGGTGAAAGGGCCACCGATAATAATTTTCCCATCACTTTGAATAGCGGTTGTTACGACTACTCCGTTTGCTCCTAATCCCGGATTAAAAGTTGAGTCAATGGAGCCATTTGTATTCAGGCGGGCAATGTAGTTTCTTGACGTACCATTATAGGAAGTGAAACCGCCACCGATAATAATTTTCCCATCACTTTGTATAGCTGTTGTTTGCATAGTTCGGCCGCTAACAGCTAGGGTTCATGGCTTGTCCTTCGGACACCAGGAACCCTAGCTGTTAGCACTTCATGTTTTGCACCAGCTAAGGAGTCAAAGTAATAGTGTTTAACTTCATGTCGATGCAAAACTGATGACCCTCTAAAAAGTCTAGCCCTAGAAGTCCGTTGTAGTCCGAGAAAACGCCATGTGCCAGGAAATCGTAAACCTGAATTTGAAAGTTTTCTTTTATTTGTCCAAGTGAAGCAAAACTACCAACTTCGAATACTTCTGTTTCTATGATGCCGTTTGCAGTTTCAATTTCTACTGTCCCGATACTATCTTTTAGGTCTTAGCCCAACAAATACAAGGCATTACTGTCAATTGTCGTGTTGGTTGCACCCGTATCCAGTACCATTTTAAGCTAGAACTTACCATCTATTTCAATGCTAACGATGATGAGTCCGCTTTCAGGTTCTCTTTTGAAGGGAAAGGTCATTATTTAACGCGGTTAAAAATGCCGGTAATTTTTCTTGTCGGTTTGAAAGAACCTGTAAAAATTAAAGTGATCTTCTCAAAGGCAGAGGTCTTGTCCCGGCCAATGTAGCACACCTCCTTTTTGTCCTTGCTATGGTAGATTGGCACGCCTGAAAGAACATCAATTTTAGCGTCGTCCATAACCGGATTACCAACCAAAACCCATTCGTCTGGGTAAAGATTTTTAATGTCTGTGATGTTGATTAATTGCGTCACTTTATTGTCGTTTTAACAGTGCAAAAGTACAACTTTATAACCTAAGTTCCAAGTGGTTCGAAGTCCACCCAAACATGAGTGCTAACGTTTTGCGACATGAGATGTTTTGGTTGCACAAATCTGTCCTCCAGAACTGCATAACGAAAGTAGAAAATATATCCGTAATCACAATGCCAAAATATCTTATGTGCGCTGTTAGCACCTGTGCATTTTCCAGCACGACAACACTATTAACCAAATCAGTTTGCCCTTATGATAATTTCTACCCGTCTGTTTTTTTTTCTCCCTTCATCTGTATAATTAGTCGCTATTGGTTTCAAACTTCCAAAACCTACATAGTTAATATTAGCATTTTTTATTCCACCTTTGATTAAATTGTCAGCAACAGCTTTTGCCCTTGCCTCAGAGAGATTTTTATTGTCGTCTTCTTTTCCAATCCTATCTGTATGGCCAACTATATTAATTTTATAATTAGGATTGCGTTTTAAATATGCCACCAACTTATCCAATTCAACAAAAGATTGCTCCAGTAATTTGCTTTTGTTTGACTCAAATAAAATGTTTTTAAGTATTAAGGGCACTCCCAATTTAGGGGCAAAACTTGTATCAGCAATTACTTGTTTTGTTCCGCCTCTTATGTCATCTACATGAAGAGAATGGCCTCTAAACGAAATACCTCCGGGTATTAAATCTGGAATTTCAAGCGTAATTGTATTGATTAGAGTAGTTCCATTACTTGAATAAAGTTTCCCTGTAACATGGGTGGTGGTGTTAAAAGTAAGCTCAAGTCTATACCATGTATACATTTTATAAGTTTGGGACACTGACTTCAAGTTAGCATAGGTATAATCCGCAGATCTTCTAAAATCGAAAGAGTTTTTTTCCGGGGCTAAAACTAAGTGATATCCATGTCCCATTCCTATTGAATTTCTTCCAAATCCCAAATATGCATTTGTTTTTCCCTGGAAACGAACCCAGCAGCTAATTACCTGACCAGGTAAGCCAATTTGCAGGTCCATTCTAATAAAACAATCATCAAGGCAATTCAATCCTAGTTTACCTGAATGAGCACAACCTTTATTTAATGTTGAATTGGGACGGTTGGTACAATCTATCCAAGGCTTCCAAATCCATGCAGTATCTCTCTCAAAATCTTCAATAATTGGCAGGTCGGTTCCTGCTTGTCCATATATTTTATTAAAGCTGCAAGTTAAAATGATTAAGAAAAGAAATATTCTTCTCATGGTTAAGTTTATTTGTTCAAGTTGAATCTGTTATTAGATATATTAATTGGGGGTATCATGTATTGGTGCTAACGTGAGAGTGTGAAAAAACTATCCACAATCCAACTTGTAAAACTTGCGATAATAAATGAGAAAAGCAAATTGTTACTGATGTATTTTTGTAATACAAAAAAGAGCAGATGGAATACATATCTTCCGCAAACCGCACCCAGCTTGTATTTAATTGCCTTGAGGATCTGATAGAAAAGGATAATGCTGTTAGATTTATGGAGAGTCTCGTCTTAGGACGAGATTGAGAAATTGGATTTGACTCAATTGCAATTTTCGGTTAAAGAACTCAAAGAGGAAGGCAGACCTTCTTTTAATCCAAAGCTGCGCATTGCCCGTGCCTGACTGAAACGCAAAAATGATGGTTACATGTAAACGAATTTTGCAAATAATTCATCCAAATAAGAGGGATTCAAATGGAGTTAATCAATTCCGGACCTCACAAATTTTGTTAAGCGTTAACAATAATTCAACGCAAATCCCATAGAAATCAAAATCGACTGAAAAGCCCCACACGAACGCATGGTTCTCTCGTCGGGTGACGAGACAGGCTGTTCAACACAGGGTTCATGGTTTGTCCTTCGGACACCACAAAACCCTAGCTGTTATAACCTGGCTGTTGCGCTAATCAGTCGCATTAATCTGTCGGCATTAGCAGCCCTATTTCCATTGTTGCTTTACCTTGTATTTTTTGAATAATGTGTCCCGGGTAAGAACTACTAAGTCCTCGGCAATTGCCTGCGCAATTATTAACCGGTCAAAAGGATCATTATGGTGAATAGGTAGGTTTGATAATGTAAAGAGATGGTCGTACGTTATAGGAACAATTTCAATTTGATTTCTGTCCACATAATCAAATAGTTCCGGGAGTGTGATTTCCAAGTCCAGCTTACCTATTTGGTGTTTAATTGTGATTTCCCATAAACTCGCAGCACTTAGAAAACAAGATTGATTGATATCTTCAATTTTGTCCTTTACCGATACTGGTAATTGCTTGTCCGCAGCAACAAACCATAAAAAAGCATGGGAGTCGAGTAAGAAAGCCATTACATATAGTTTTTGAACTCGTCCAGCGGCTCGTCAAAGTCTGCCGACAGTCTTATTTTGCCTTTAGCAAACCCATATTCACGAGCCTTTAGCTTTAATTTCGGTTTCGATTTCTTTTTCAGGAAGGCAACAAAGTCCGAGACCTCATCTCTCAAGACTTTCGGCATTGTATTAATTTCCATTCTTAAAGAAGTGTTTGTCATGCCGTAAAATTAAGAAAAATAATTGGTTTTTAAAAAATTGTCCGGAGAAGCCACAAAAAACAGCTTGGTTATAACGTGAGAGTGTGAAAAAACTATCCACAATCCAACTTGTAAAACTTGCGATAATAAATGAGAAAAGCAAATTGTTACTGATGTATTTTTGTAATACAAAAAAGAGCAGATGGAATACATATCTTCCGCAAACCGCACCCAGCTTGTATTTAATTGCCTTGAGGATCTGATAGAAAAGGATAATGCTGTTAGATTTATGGAGAGTCTCGTCTTAGGACGAGATTGAGAAATTGGATTTGACTCAATTGCAATTTTCGGTTAAAGAACTCAAAGAGGAAGGCAGACCTTCTTTTAATCCAAAGCTGCGCATTGCCCGTGCCTGACTGAAACGCAAAAATGATGGTTACATGTAAACGAATTTTGCAAATAATTCATCCAAATAAGAGGGATTCAAATGGAGTTAATCAATTCCGGACCTCACAAATTTTGTTAAGCGTTAACAATAATTCAACGCAAACCCCATAGAATTTAAAATCGGCTGAAAAGCCCCACACGAGCGCGTGGTTCTCTCGTCGGGTGACGAGACAGGCTGTTCAACACAGGGTTCATGGCTTGTCCTGCTGACACCAGGAACCCTAGTGCTGCTTCTCTGTCGCGTAGCACTATTTAGTCCTTTGTAACTTATGTTTTTTGAAATACTCTTTCAATTGCTCAAAGTTCATGTCCGCAATTTCTAATGAAATTTTGTCCCGTATTTCGCGCATACTTTCCACGGCGTCGAAAGTTTTAACAGGCTTTTTAGTTTTTGTTTTCATTCTACAATGTCTTTAGGTGAACGTATTTCAAGTGTCGGATAACCAGGCTTAATATTTACCGCATTATAACCCCGAATACGATAAATATTAACGATATGCTTAAAATTCCAACTAACAAGTATGTCAACTCGGTTAACGGTCGCTATTCCGATATGTAAGCAGTCATTACGACTGATCTTGCCTACAACTTTTTCCTGAATATAGTTATCTGCAAGAAAAACGGAATCCTTTGTAATTTCCACAAATTCAATGCTGTCCTTTGGAAGTGAAGTATAGAAGTCCCGAATTTCTTGTCGGGCTTTCATTATTTCACTTTCTGTTACCTCCGAAATTACAGCTTTAATCTGTCCGAGTTTTACCCGCTCCATCAAGATGGTTGAATGCTCTTCAAATTCGGAATCAAAAACTCCTCCAATAACTGATGTGTCAATATAAAAGCGCTGAATCATGGTTAAACTGTTCTTTCAAAGATAAACAAAAATACACAGTTTGAAATATGGCCATTTTAGCCTGGAAATAAATTGTCTGTGGCTTTGAGTTTCTTACACTCAGCATATCCTATAAATTCTTTATACCGCTGCTTTCATCAGGGTCACCTATACAATTTCTAATAGTTAACCCTGATTGAAACAAGTGCTATCAAAGTTAATTATTAATATTTGAGTTACAAGTCAGCAAACGGACTCTTGATGTTCTGAAGGCTTTTGGCGCTTACATGGGTGTATATTTCTGTTGTTGTGCTGCTTTTGTGGCCGAGGATTTCCTGAATATAACGCAAATCAGTTCCTGCGAAGTTCCCGTGTCAGTTCGAAGTCGAGAACAACTCCTGTGTGTTACAAGTGATTTTGTTTTCACATTAAATAGGTTTCGACTCCACTCAACCTGACAGGGGTTGATAGCTATCGTTACGCGAACAGCATGATGTAATCTTTAATTTTGTATTTTTCTAATCTTCTAATCTGTAATTTGCAATCCCACCATGCACTGGAATATTCATTCATATTATAGCCTCCGATATGGAACCCTGCCCATTGCCGAAATCATTGAATGTGCGCAATCTCTGGGTATAAAGACACTCGGATTAACCGATATAAACTGCTCTACCGGTATTTTTGAGTTTGTGAAACTGTGCGAAGAAGCCGGAATAAAACCTCTTGCCGGTATCGAATTCAGAAATGAAAATGAACTGCTGTTTACCTTATTGGCAAAAAATACAAAAGGCATTCTGGAAATTAATAAGCTTTTGTCGGATCATAATATCCACGGACTCGAATATAAAGATCAACTTAAAACGCTGGAAAAAACTTTTGTAATTTACCCTTTTTTAAATTTCCCTGATAAACTTGCCGAACACGAGTATATTGGGATCAGGCTTTCACAACTCAATAAATTGGTTCGTAAAGACCTGAGTAAAATAAAATCAAAACTCATCCTGCAACAGCCTGTAACCTTTAAAAATGCGGCCAATTATCAGTTACACGGCCACCTGAGGGCAATTGACCGGAATTTATTGCTGAGTCGGCTTGAACCGGAAGACCTGGCTGGTAAGGATGAATTATTTATGTCGGAAGAAGCACTGATAAAGGCTTGCGGGCAGTTTGATTTTATTGCAAAGAACACCCTGCAATTCATGGAACCCTGCGAAATCACTTTTGACTTTAAATCGCATAAAAACAAAAAAATATTTACAACTTCGGTCTATGAGGATAAATTGTTATTGGAAAAACTGGCTTATGAAGGCATGGAAAGAAGATATGGTTCAAACAATGCCATCGCACAGGAACGGGTCAGAAAAGAGCTTCAAATAATTGACAACCTGGGTTTTTCAGCCTATTTTTTAATTACCTGGGATATTGTTCAGTTCTCCATGGGAAAAGGCTATTACCACGTGGGCAGAGGAAGTGGAGCCAATAGTGTGGTGGCTTATTGTTTGCAAATTACCGATGTGGATCCCATCGAACTGAACCTGTATTTTGAACGTTTCCTGAACCCCAAACGCACGTCGCCTCCCGATTTCGATATTGATTATAGCTGGCGTGAAAGACCTAAAGTACACGAATATATTTTTAAACGCTATGGTCCGCATCATACCGCCTTATTGGGAACGATGTCCACATTTAGAAGCAGTTCCATTTATCGGGAACTTGGAAAAGTTTATGGTTTGCCCAAAAAGGAAATTGATATGCTGGCTGATTTTCCGAAAAAAGCAGATAAAAATTCACCGATCCTTTCCAAAATATTTAAGATTGCCACACTCATTCAGGATTTCCCAAATCATCGCTCCATACATGCCGGTGGGGTGCTTATTTCTGATGAACCCATCTATCAATATTCTGCCTTGGATTTGCCACCGGTAGGTTTGCCAACGGTGCAGTGGGATATGTATATCTCGGAAGATATTGGCTTTGAAAAGTTTGATATTTTATCGCAAAGGGGAATAGGACATATCAAAGATGCAGCCGATTTAATTCTTCAAAACCGGGGCGAAAAAGTAGATGTGCATGAAGTAGAAAAATTCAAAAACGATCCGCATATCCGGCAGCAACTCAAAGATGCAAATTCAATTGGCTGCTTTTATATTGAGAGTCCCGGTATGCGTGGCCTGTTGAAAAAGCTGCACTGCGACACTTACATACACCTGGTTGCAGCCAGCTCTATTATCCGTCCGGGTGTGGCAAAATCGGGTATGATGAAAGCCTATATTCAACGCTTTCATGAACCTGATAAAATCAATTATCTGCACCCTGTTATGCAGGAACAATTGGAAGAAACATATGGAGTTATGGTTTTTCAGGAAGATGTTCTAAAGGTATGTCACCACTTTGCCGGATTGGATTTGGCCGATGCCGATGTGTTGCGCAGGGCCATGAGTGGTAAATACCGTTCGAAGGCAGAATTTCAGCGCATCGTAGATAAATTTTTCTCGAACTGCAAGGAAAAAGGCTATCCGGAAGCCCTGGCCAAGGAAGTATGGCGACAGATAGAAAGCTTTGCCGGTTATTCATTCAGCAAAGCACATTCTGCTTCTTTTGCAGTGGAAAGTTTCCAGAGCCTGTTTTTGAAAACGTATTACCCCAAAGAGTTTATGGTGGCAGTGATCAATAATTTTGGGGGCTTTTACCGAACCTGGGTTTATTTTAACGAACTGAGCAAAACTGGAGTGAAAATTCATTTACCCAGTGTAAATCACTCAGAAGTACTTACAAATATAAAAGGGAATGATGTTTATATTGGGTTCACGCATATTGAAAATCTTGAACACCAGGCAGTGCAGCAAATCCTGATTGAACGCAAAGCTGGTGTATATAAAGACCTCATTGATTTTATGGAGCGAACCGGCCTGAGCACCGAACAAACCAAGATTTTGATAAAAGTGGGAGCCTTTGCTTTTACAGGTATCGGCAAGAAAAACCTGATGTGGCAGGCTTATACCTTGCAGCAAAATGAAAAGTCGAAAAAGGAAGTTTTTGAAAGCAATCCAGATGAGGTTGCAAAACTACTAGTAAACCCCGACGACAAAAAATCGGTTCAGACCATTTTATTTCCAAAGCCCCACCAGGATTACGAGTTACCGTCATTAACGCATACCCAAATTGAGGATGCTTACGATGAAATTGAATTGCTGGGTTTCCCGTTATCCATGAGTGATTTCGACCTGCTGCAAACAAGTTATAGAGGAGAGGTTTTGGCAAAAGACCTGGAGCAACACCTACACAAAAAAGTGAGAATGGTAGGCAACTTAGTCACGACCAAACCGGTAAAAACAGTTAAAGGAGATTATATGGCCTTTGGCACTTTTTACGATACCGAAACCTGTTTTTTCGATACCACGCATTTCGCTCAAAGCCTCAAAAAATATCCGTTTGGTGGGAGAGGAGTGTACCTGTTGGAAGGCAGGGTAGTTGAAGAATTTGGGTTCCATACTATTGAGATTGAGAAAATGGCAAAACTGCCTACCAAACCGGATCCGCGTTATTAATTCCTATCTGGAAGGGTGCAGGAGTGGGTAAAAGATATAATGTGAAGAAATATCGAATGATGAATGCTGAACGTCGAATGATGAAGTTCAATTCCAAAAAAAAATCCCGCGTTTTGCAACACAGGATTTTATATATAAACAGCCTCGCGGCCATTCCCAACCCCTAAACATGTAGGGGAACAAAGGCTTACTTAGAGTCCGTTTATAATGTCGCCTGGCTGCGTTATGCTTATCCCAAAAATGCTCACTTACACAAGTTAAGCTGCGCTTTTTTGGAAGTCGCATGCCTTGCCAGACAACATTCTAAACAGACTCATTTGAATTCTGTTTTATTAAAAATTAACTTTCCGGCTAAAGGCAAACAACTAAAAGCCAAAAGCATTTTACCTACGCATCAATTTTGGCGTACCTTGCATTGGCTTCAATAAACGCTCTTCTGGGTGGAACCTCATCGCCCATTAACATACTGAAAACATGGTCGGCCTCGGCTGCACTATCCAAACTCACCCGTTTCAGGGTTCTGGTTTCAGGGTTCATGGTGGTGCTCCACAATTGCTCGGCGTTCATTTCTCCCAAACCCTTATACCGCTGAATGTTCACTGTATCAGGATTTGCACCTTTGGCAATGCGCATCACGGCTTCTTCACGCTGGGCTTCTGTCCAGCAATATTCTTCTTCTTTCCCTTTCTTTACTAAGTACAAAGGTGGTTGAGCAATATAAACATAGCCAAACTCCAACAGTTCTTTCATATAGCGGAAAAACAAGGTCAGAATTAAAGTTCGGATATGACTGCCATCCACGTCGGCATCGGTCATGATAATGATTTTATGGTAGCGTAATTTAGTAATGTTAAGGGCTTTGCTATCTTCGGGAGTTCCAATGGTAACACCCAAACCGGTAAACATATTCCGGATTTCTTCGTTCTCGTATATTTTGTGTTCAATCGCTTTTTCTACGTTTAAGATCTTGCCACGCAAAGGCAAAATAGCCTGATTTGCACGGTTACGACCTTGTTTGGCGGTACCACCGGCCGAATCACCCTCTACCAAGTATATTTCGCAAACAGAAGGATCCGTTTCCTGGCAGTCGGCCAATTTACCCGGCAAGCCACTACCGGTAAGTGCGCCTTTACGCTGAACCATTTCGCGGGCTTTACGTGCTGCTGCCCTCGCGGTTGCCGCAAGTATTACCTTTTGAACAATCAGTTTGGCTTCTCTTGGATTTTCTTCCAGGAAATTATTCAGCATTTCGCCTACGCAGGAATCTACGGCACCGGTAACTTCGTTATTTCCCAATTTAGTTTTGGTCTGGCCTTCAAACTGGGGTTCCTGAACCTTTATTGAAATAACACCGGTCAAACCTTCTCTAAAGTCATCACCGCTGATTTCAATTTTCATGTTTTTGAGCAAACCTTCTTTATCGGCATACGATTTCAGGGTTCGGGTCAACGCTCTTCTAAAGCCGGCCACATGGGTTCCACCCTCGATTGTATTGATATTATTCACATAGGAATGCAGGTTTTCGGTATAGCCATTATTATAAGTCATGGCAACTTCTACCGGTACACCTCCCTTTTCACCCTCAAAATAAATAGCTTCAGGCAAAAGCTTTTCGCGGGTTCCATCTAAATAAGTAACAAATTCTCTCAAACCACCCTCACTGTGAAAGGTTTCTTCACGCACATCTCCGTTTTCATCCGGCCGATCATCCTTTAAAACGATGGTAATGCCCCGGTTTAGGTAAGATAGCTCACGCATACGGGCGGCAATGGTTTCATATTTGTATTCAAGGGTAATAAAAATGCTGCCATCCGGTTCAAAATAGATGGTGGTTCCATTATGATCCGATTCGCCCACCTCTTTTACGTCATACATAGGTTTGCCACAGTTATATTCCTGCTGAAAAATCTTTCCTTCGCGATAAACTGTAGCGCGCAACAAAGTAGATAAGGCATTCACACAACTAACGCCCACACCATGCAAGCCACCGGAAACTTTGTAAGTATCTTTATCAAACTTACCACCGGCATGTAAAACAGTCATAACCACTTCTAAAGCAGAGCGACCTTCTTTGGTATGTATGCCGGTAGGAATACCGCGACCATCGTCTTCAACCGTAATGGAGTTGCCCACATTAATGGTGACCGTAATTTTTTTGCAATATCCGGCCAGCGCCTCATCAATGGAATTATCTACCACCTCATAAACCAAATGGTGCAAACCGCGCGCGCCCACATCGCCAATATACATGGCAGGACGCTTGCGAACCGCCTCCAAACCCTCAAGAACCTGAATATTATCTGCCGAATAATTTTCTCTGTTTTCCATTCCTTCGTTACTCATCTTTTACTTAAATAAATTAATGCGCTAAATTAAGCTTTGAAGCACGATTTACCTAATAAAAACAAGCATAAAAACGCCTTTCTTATCCACAAGTTTTTCCCAGAAAAAAAATCGCTTATTTTAAAACATACTGAAGCGTATGCCTTGTTCTTTGCTCAATCAAAACCTGCCGGTTCTCAATTAATGAATCCACGAGATGGGGCAGGTAATTGGTAATGGTTAAAAGTTCTAAATGATCATTGCTCTTAATATGGTAGTCTTTGCCCAGGTCTTTCAGCAAATCCGGTATTTTATCTTCTTCATAATCCGCACAAACACTAAAGCTGATGGCCGAACTTTGCATGAGGTTAATTTTTACTTTGTGCTGTGCAAAGGCACTAAAAATACGGCTCAAGTTGTCTTCAACAATAAAGGAGAAATCTTTGCTTCCCATTGAAATCAATACCTGCCGGCCTTTCGAAATGATCGTAGGTAAATGATCCTCTTTATCTTTTTCAACGCCAACCAGGGTTCCTTCGGCTTGTGGGTCAACAAAGGATTTCACATACAATGGAATATGCTTATTTTGAAGGGGTTGAATTGTTTTTGGGTGAATGATAGTGGCTCCATAATAGGCCATTTCTATCGCATTCGGGTAGCTGATGGCATCCATTTTTATGGCCTCCGGAAATTTTTTCGGGTCGGCATTCATTACACCGGCCACATCTTTCCATATCGTTACACTTTCAGCATCTAATCCATAAGCAAAAATGGCTGCCGAATAGTCGGAACCTTCTCTGCCCAAGGTAACGGTAAAATTTTCTTTGCTTTTTCCGATAAAACCCTGGGTTACCACCATTTGTTTTTTAACGATGGATTTTAATTTATTGCCAATCAAATTGCCGGTGGCTTCCCAAATTAATTTTCCTTCACGATAGGTATTATCGGTAATAATAAAGTTCCGGGCATCCATCCAACGGTTATGAATACCGGCTTCATTGAGGTAGGCACTTACAATCCGCGATGAAAATAGTTCGCCATAACTTACGATCTGATCATAAACTTTGTCGAAAGAATCGCCCGGTTTGGTTTCCAATTCACACTCGAGTTCAATAAACAGATTCTCTATATCGTCGTAAGTATGTGAAGCGCTGCCTTTTAGTAAATCCTGAATGATTTCATCATGAAATTCCTTTACCTGTTTGTATAAACTGTTTTTGGTTTCTAAGCCGCCAAAATAGGCTTTGGCTAATTGCTCAAGGGCATTGGTAGTTTTTCCCATCGCACTGAGTACCACCAATATTTCATCACCGATAAACTGTTTTAATACTTCAGCAACATTTTTAACAGCTTCCGCATTTTTTACCGAGGCACCACCAAATTTAAATACCTTCATGCTTAATCATTTGTAAGTATGCAAAGGTAAGGAGTTTTGCGCAAGACTCAAAAACCCCGATTTCCTTGTGATCTTTGTGCAATCCTTCGTGATCTTTGTGTTTAAGAGGGATTTCTTTTTTAACACAAAGCCCACAAGGGAAAGAAGAAAGTTCACAAGTGAAAATATTTTGAAATTCTGATCCAATGGATACTCCGCAAAATGGGGTTGATTATTGTGTTTAACAATAGACCGCTATTTCTAGCAGATTTTATTTTTTATTATAATTACTGATTACCAATTACCAATTACTGATTACCACTTACCTTTCACCACTCTGCACTCAAATAACTTCCTGCATCCGGACCTACATTGAAAATTAAATCGAGAATGGATAAATTGGTTTGGAAAGAAAATTTATCGGCGAACACCTGCATATAGGGTTTTTGAAATAAAAGTTCAGCTTCAGGATTTTTACTTTTGGTTTTGAATTTCTCTCTTAAATCAACGAGTTCCTGCCCCGCTTTTTGGTATGTCGCGCTGGGCTCAAGCCGCGTGTTTACCTTGAGAATTTTAAAAATCACTTCTAATAATCCGAGGTTGTATTCAAACAAATTTACACGACAAGAGCCATTAAAAAAGGGTTCGAAATGATGCCGGTAATATAAAAAGAACGCCGATTTCCCATAGGCTGCCGAAATGCTTTTCCAATGCGAATGTTTCCAGTTTTCATTGTCATCGGTTTGAATTTGCGTGATCACTTGTTTGCCGGTAAGCTGTAAAATGGGAATCGTTAAATTCAAAACGCCATTCGACGATAAGATGCGCGTGCGGTTGCGGTAACTTTGTTTGCTGTAATTTTCGTGTGCTTCCATCAAAACCACTCCGCTATGAATCGCATGCTGAACCCAGGCAATGCAGGGCAAATAGGCAATGCTCATCAGGCTTGAAGCTTTTTCCATCAAATCCCTAATAAATGATAATGATGAATACCGGGATTGTGCGATTGGGTCATCAGCGCAACTATTTGCTCGTAATGTGCAGGGTTGTTTACAAAATCCAGGTTTGAACAATCTACCAGCAACACCCGTAAATCAGGATTGGCATTCAGGTAAGAAAAGTAAGCATCCTGAAGCTCCTGGAGGTATTTATCGGTGATATGTTGCTCATACACCCGGCCTCTGTTTCCTATATTCCATTGCAGTTTTTCGATGGGGCTGTGCAGATAAACCAGTAAATCGGGTTTGGGTAATTGCAGATCAATGATGCTGTACAAACGATAGTACAATTCGTACTCATCTTCATCTAAATTCACCTTTGAAAACAACAGGCATTTGGCAAAAAAATAATCACTGATAATATGGTCTTTAAACAAATCCTGTTCGTTTAATTGTTTCTTTAACTGGTTGAACCTACTCGCCAAAAAGCTCATTTCTAATGGAAAGGCGTAACGGCGGGCATCTTCATAGAACTTTGGCAGAAAGGAATTGTCTTGAAATTCTTCGAGTATCAAACTTGCATTCAATTGCTTTGACAGCATTGTGGCAAAGGATGATTTGCCTGCACCTATATTACCTTCGATGGCAATAAACTGATATGGAATTTCTAATTTCAATGTAGCAAAAGTGCAAGGATTTGAGCAATCATAAGTTACAATTTTTCCACCAATAGGGGGTCAGTGCAGTTTTTTAATAAGTCGGCGGTGCATTGGTTCAACACCGGGTGAATAAAGTGGGCCGCTATCTCATATAAAGGCTCAAGCGCAAATCTTCTTTTTTGCAAATAGGGGTGAGGAATGGTGAGATTTTCATTTTTGAAAACCAAATCATCAAAATATAATATATCCAAATCAATAATTCTCGGCTCCCATTTTTGAATTCTTTTCCGCCCCATTGTTTGTTCAATATGTAAAAGCTGGTCTAATAATTCAGTTGCGGATAGGCTTGTTTCCAGTAAAATCACCTGGTTCAGAAAATCATTTTGATCTGCATTTCCCCATGCCTCTGTTTTATATACCGAGGATTTAGCACCTATTTTACCCGCTTTTTCTTCCATGAAGTCATTTGCATGTTGCAGATTTTGAAAACTATCTCCCATGTTTGATCCTAACAAAATATAGCACTGGTGTAACATGCAACAAATAAAGCAAAAAGCATTGGACCTAAAAAATTTTGTGGATGAATGGCATTATATTTGTTTTTTCAAAATACTTATGCGCATTAAAAATATTCATTTATTCCTTATCATGGCAGTCATCAGTTTGATGGCTTCCTGTGTAAAAGATAATCCGCTGCTGGATCCAAATCCTGTTACTCAAAAAATCAATTTTGTAGGTCAGTGGAACCGCGATAGTGTTTTACAGAATGAAGTTCCTTCAACAGGGCCAAAAATAAGGGTGGAAAGCCTTGTCAATGACGGAAAATTCTCATTTAATCCGGATACGGTCAGTGGCATATTGACCCAGGGATCAAACAATTACGCCATCACCTGGGTTTACGGACCCGATTATTCCCGGATTACCATTTCTGAACCCGATTGGATCAACCAAACCTATCTTATAGAAAAGCTAGGCAACAATAACCTGATATTAACCGGCATCAAACAAATATCCGGCGTCAAAAATGAGCGTATTTTGTATTTGAGAAGATTGTAGGAGGAGGGAGAACCATTTTGGTTTAATGTTGTTTGTAGTGGGTAAATCATTTTCATTAATTGTGAATGGCTCAAGTATTAGCGTTACCCTTTCTCGCGGAGTTTCGCGGAGTTTACGCAGAGTTGCGCAGAGAACTGCAATATTTAACTCACTAAAATCCCTTTTCCCTGGCGGGTTACGGTGATTTCGTCGTTGCTGCAATCAATGATGGTGGAGGGAACATTTCCGCCTGAACCACCGTCAATCACACAATCTACTAAGTATTCAAACTTTTCATGAATTTCTTCGGGGTCGGTCATGTATTCAATGATTTCATCTTCGTGGTAAAGGGTGCTAACCACCAGCGGCATGCCCAACTCAGAAATAATATTTTGAGTTATTGTATTATCGGGAATTCGAATTCCGATTGTTTTCTTATTGCCCGAAAAGTATTTGCTGATGATGTTATTCGCTTTAAATATAAAGGTAAATGCTCCGGGTATATTGTTTTTCAATAGCCTGAATATACTTTTATCAATCACAGCGGTATAATCAGCAATATGGGAAAGGTTGGCACATAGCAATGAATAATTCATCTTTTCCGTTTTTTTACCACTGATTTTTCCCATCCGCTCAATTCCTTTTTTACTTCCTATTTTGCAGGCAAGGGCATAAATGGTATCGGTTGGAATGATTACAATACCATCGTTATTCAGCATATCAACAACCTTTTTGAGGTCGCGTGGATTTGGATTTTTGGGATGAAGCGAAATAAGCATGAGCTGGCGAATTTAGGAGATTCGACAATAAAAAAAAGCCGTCTCGTCCTTAAAGACGAGACGGCTTTTAAATGTTTTTGGATGAAAATTATGCAGTGTGCATTCTGCCTTTTTTCTCCAATAATTCTTCCTGTGTTTCCACATGATCCAGGTCAGGGATACAGCAATCAACCGGGCAAACTGCCGCGCATTGAGGCTCCTCGTGGAAGCCCGCACATTCTGTACATTTGCTGGTAACGATAAAATAAACATCGTCAGAAACCGGTGGAAAACGCTTAGTTACTTCAACAGATTCTCCGTTGAGCATAACCATTCCTGATGAATCATTTCCATCGGCCCAAGACCATTCAGCTCCCGCTTCATAAATTGCGTTATTTGGACATTCAGGTTCGCATGCACCACAGTTGATGCATTCGTCGGTAATCATTATTGCCATATTTTTGTTTTTTTGTTTAGGATGATAACAGGTGCAAGTTTAGTTTTGTTGCCACAATCAAAAAAATAGAATTAGTCTAAATTACATGAATTATTCACAACGCATTGATTTGCTTTCAAATTTAGGAGACGTTTTCGGAAATGTCAATCCTGATCACAAAATTTTACAAGAGGCCTACCTTTATAACAATTGGTTTACTATTGATATGCAAATCAATGCAATACGAGCATGGGGTGCATTATTAAAACAGGAGAATCTATCGAACTGGCTCAAAAAATACGAATTTTCGGATCAGGCTGAACCCAAAACAGTAGCGATTATCATGGCGGGAAATATTCCATTGGTTGGACTTCACGACTTAATAAGTGTGCTGGCAAGTGGAAATAAAGCGATCATAAAACCTTCGTCCGACGATTCTGTTTTAATAAAATGGGTGGTGAATGAGTTAATATGCATAAATCCGGAAATGGAAAACCTGATCCAATTTTCAGAAGACCATAACTTGAAAAATTTTGATGCAGTGATTGCAACCGGAAGCAATAACAGCCACCGGTATTTTGAATACTACTTTAAAAACAAGCCGAATTTACTTCGCAAAAACCGAAACAGCATAGCAATCCTTACCGGAAAAGAAAGCCCGGAGGAGCTGGATAAACTGGCAGATGATGTGTTTATGTATTTCGGATTGGGTTGTCGCAATGTGTCTAAAGTACTGCTACCACAGGGTTATCAGCTAGAACCCATGATTGAGGCTTTTGAGCGATACAAGGATATGATCCATCACAATAAATACGCCAATAACTATACTTACCACAAGGCCATTTTCCTGATGAACCTGGCTCCACATTTAGATAATGGCTTTTTGATTTTAAAACAGGATGAAGGTATTTCTTCACCGCTCAGTGTATTGTTGTTTCAATTTTACGAGAATTTGGAAGAGGTAAAAGCGTATGTTGAAACCCACAAAAACGAAATTCAATGTGTGGTAGGTAACACAGAAATGGATGGAATGGTTCCTTTCGGGCAATCGCAAAACCCCGGTTTAGCCGATTATGCCGACGGCGAGGATACTCTTGAATTCCTGAAATGCCTTGTATAGCTGGATAGGCAGACTTGCTACAGCCTAATAGCCTATAGCCTAATAACCTAACGCTTTAACTACTATTTCTGCCGCTACATCCTCCATGGGGTTATAGCGATCGAGCAAAGGATTTATTTCAGAAATTTCAAATAATTTGGTCTTAGGTTCAGCCAAAAAAGCCTGCAACAATTCAATGGCTTCCAACTTGCTTAAACCGTCAGGCACCGGTGTTCCGGTTCCGTAAGAAATAGTTGGATCGAGGCTATCCACATCAAAAGAAACCAGGAGGCAATTGCAATCCGCTAAGTGCTCAAGTGTTTCCCTGATAATTTCCTTTAACCCCATTTCTTTTCTCATCTGAGGCGTAAAATATTTTATTTGATTATCGAACAAAATATTGGTTTCTTCCTCATCAATATCCCGGATATCAATAAACACGAGATTTTTTGGCAATATTTTCGGTTTTATTCTTTGCTGACCCAGTGCAATTAACTTATCCCACTTTTCTACCACATCGGTATCCACCTTATTTTTTTGATTTGCTTTTGGACCGAGTGCCAGAGCGGCCGCCAGAGGCATACCATGTATATTTCCGGTTTTGGATGTAAATGGGGTGTTCAAATCGGCATGTGCGTCAATCCAGATTACGCCAATATTCCATTTAGGATTTTGATTTTTAAGTGCACTGATTCCGGCCAGTCCATTGCTGTGATCACCACTGATAACAAAGGGAAAAGAGCCTTGCGACAATACCTCATCAATTGCCTTGATGGCTCGCTTTTGAACAGATAAAATATTGTGTATGTTTTTTGCGGTCTCAAAAATTTCATTACTGACTAAATCGCTGCTTTCAATGCTGGTAACCGGACAATGTTCAAGAAAACCGGGATGATTTTTTTCAATTGCTTTTAAAAGTGCTTTCGGACCCAATTTAGCACCCCTTTTAGCGGCTCCAAAATCTGATTGAATGGTTATTATTTTTACATTTTTCACAAAACCTCCTGGGGATGGTTGCGTTGCAAAGATAATATATGGCTTAATTCAAACCTGCTTTTCTTTTGATTTGAATCAAATAAATAATAATTTGTTTGATAAACCCGTAAAATGCTAAAATTGTAGAAAATTTGCATCTGTGAAAATCCCAAACATCAAAAACCGGTACACCGATTTAATTCATCAAACCTTTTTCTTTCCAAGACATGGCTTTGAAGTAATTGATAACCAACTATATTTCCATGGTATCCAATTAATGGGCCTGATAGAGAAATTCGGAACGCCGCTCAAGTTTAGCTATTTGCCTAAAATCAATTCTCAGATTGCTGTTGTCAGAGACTTATTTGGCAAGGCATTTGAAAAATATAAGTATCAGGGTACCTATAATTATTGCTATTGCACCAAAAGCTCTCACTTTAGTTTTGTGATGGATACGGTATTAAAAAACAAGGTAGATATTGAAACATCTTCGGCTTTTGATCTAGAGATTGTCAAAATCCTTGAAAAAAAAGGGAAGATAAAAAAAGAGCAATTTATCGTTTGCAATGGGTTCAAAACGCTTGAATACATGCAAAACATGGCCGATTTGCTAAATGATGGATTTAACAATCTGGTATGTGTGCTGGATAACCCTGAGGAACTGGAACTGATGGCCAAATATTCTCAAAAACAGGTTCAATTGGGAATTCGTATCGCAACGGAAGAGGAGCCCAACTTTTCGGTTTATACCTCCAGATTAGGGATGAGTTATAAAAAGATTCAGGATTTATATCAGAAAAAAATCAAAAACAATGAAAGATTTAAACTAAAGATACTGCATTTTTTCGTGAATTCAGGGATTAGAGATACTACTTACTTCTGGAGTGAATTAACCCGATTGGTGAATGTGTATTGCGATGTAAAGGAGTTTTGCGACGACCTTGATACCCTTGATATTGGTGGAGGAATGCCTATTTACAATTCATTGGGAGCAGAGTATGACTATGCCTATATGGTTGACCAGATTGTATATTACATTAAAGCCATTTGTGAAAGTAGAGGTATAAAAGAGCCCAATATATTTACGGAGTTTGGTTCGTTTACAGTAGGAGAAAGCGGCGGTGCTTTGTATTCGATTATTGGTCAGAAGGAACAGAATGATAAGGAGTTATGGTATATGATTAACAGCTCTTTTATCACTACATTGCCGGATACCTGGGGAATTGGACAAAAATTTATCATGCTGGCTGTTAATAATTGGGACGATGAATATCAAAGGATTAATCTGGGTGGATTAACCTGTGATGCGCAGGATTTCTATAATTCGGATACCAATACCAATCAGGTTTTTTTACCTAAATTGAAGGAAGGCAGTACCTTGCACATGGGTTTTTTCCATACAGGGGCATACCAGGAAAGCTTAGGTGGTTATGGTGGGATCCAACATTGCCTGATTCCTGCTCCGAAACATATAGTGATTGACAAAAATGAGGATGGAACCCTGAGTTACCAGGTATTTTCGGAGGAGCAAAATGCGCAATCCATGCTAAATATTTTGGGCTATTAGGATTGAATTTGGAAAACTATTTACTTACCCTATATTTGCAAAAAATATAATTATGGCAGTTACAAGGTTAAAAAGAAAAGACAGGGGAAATAAGACTACATCAGTATTGCGTAAATCCAGAATTAAGGTAAATACGAAATTGGTTGTTATTAAATCGCCAAATACAGAACGTACCGTCGTTATTGACTAAGCGCTTGTTTTAAAGAAATGAAAGCCGGCTTGTCCTTAAAGACGAACCGGCTTTTTTATGTACCGTGGATGAGACTCGAACTCACACGCCCATGCAGGCACCACCCCCTCAAGATGGCATGTCTACCAATTTCATCACCACGGCAAATTGATTTTTATGCCTCAAATATCCACCAAAATAAGGAAATAGCCAAAAAAAACGTAAAATAATGGCTCTAAGTTATTTGTAATGGGTAGTTTTAGAAATAAATTTTTCGATAGGATGATTAATAAATTCTGATGTGGTTCAACATGTAATTTTTTTATTACACTGAGTTACACAGAGAATTCACAGAGGTTCACAGAGTTTCAATGTTGCATAATTTACCTCCGTGGTTCTCTGTGCCTCCTCAGTGGTTCTCCGTGTAATTTTCATATTGCTCCTTCGAATAATTTTATTCAGGGTGGATGGTAAAATTAATTCTGGTATTGAACACATAAAGGTTATTTGCATTAACATTACCCACTATATGCAACATAGAGCCAAAATATTAATTATTTAAATAACGCTTTAACAGGGGAAAGTATCCCTGAAATAGCATCTACTGCGGAACCAAATCCATCCACAACAGATTGAAAATCTACCACAAAAATGGTAATTACAAAGGTGATTAGGAGTACAAAGAAAAAACGGACAACGTGAATCATAATTCTATCCTTAAATTTGCCATTCAAAATTATTCTTTTCTTTTATAATTGCGAATAACTTATTAAAACAGTTTTCCGCATATAAGTTATTTTTCTATTTTAGTTGACGGTAGGGGATTAATTAAGAATTAAGAATTTAGAATTATGAGTTTAGAATTTTGAGTTATGCGTGAGGAAAATGATTATCAGATTAGCTCTGGTGAGCTTGATGTGAGGATAAATTGCCAGGGGGCTGAACTCCGTTCCATTGTTGACAAAACAAGTGGTTTTGAGTACCTATGGCAAGCAAATCCATCAGTTTGGAACCGCTGTGCACCTGTTCTTTTTCCAATAGTGGGTAAGCTGAACCAAAACAAAATTCAAATTGAAGGAAAAACTTTTGAAATGAGCCAGCATGGTTTTGCCCGCGACAAAGGGTTTGAAATGGTTGAGTTATATCAAGATACCATCCGTTTTATGCTCGAATCGGATGCGGAAACCCAATTAAAATATCCATACGATTTTCGTTTTTTTATCAGCTATCAACTTAAAGGCAATACCTTGGAGATTTCCTATTCCGTAATGAATACCGGAGTAATCCCGCTCTATTTTTCGGTAGGGGCGCATCCGGCGTTCAATATTCCCGGTAAAGATTTGTCGAAATATGAGCTCGTATTTGAAAAACCAGAAATTTTGGATCGTTATTTATTGAAAGAGGGTCTTTTTACCGGAGTATCAGAAAATTTGGGAAACCCAACTCAAATTTTATCACTCCGCAATCAACTATTTGAAAAAGACGCTGTTATATTTAAAAATCTAACATCAGAATACCTGAACCTGATAGAAAAAGGGAGTAATTATAAGATAGCGTTGCGCTTTAAAGAATTTCCTTGTTTAGGGATCTGGGCCAAATACCCCAATCAGCATTTTGTCTGTTTAGAACCATGGGTTGGACATGCTGATTCTGTGAATTTTAGCGATGATATCTCAAAGAAAGAGGGGATGCTAAGATTGGAACCTCAATCTATTAAATCCTTTACCTATTCTTTAAGCTTTTTTGCTCCCTGATTGCCAAAATCATTGAGTTTAGTTCGGAATCCATTTTAATTGGGTGTTTAGTAAAATTTCTCTAAAGCTTCAGAAACCGATATTTCCATTTTTTTTTTATTTCAAGGCAAATAGACAGGTATTAGCATATCTGCCTAAAAATGAAGTTAACAGGTAGGAGCGGAGTGAAGTGGGATTTTACTGCCATATTTACTGCTTAACATTTGATAATATAGAACTTTACATTTATTTATGTAGTTCAAATTTGCATATGTATATCATTATATATCAGATGATTATATATCTATATGTAAACGTATACATCTATCGCTTAATTAACAAATGTTTGATGCCCTATTAACAAATGTTTTTATTATTTACATTTGTAATAATTATTGTTTACATTTGTACTATATAACTGATTAACAGGTATTTATATGGATGAGTTAAATAAACGGGTGTTAAGTATCATGGAAGTAAAAAATCTTTCACGAACCGCTTTTGCAAGCCTTTTAGAGATTTCGCTTCCTGTATTAACACATATCGGTTCAGGCCGGAATAAACCCAGTTTAGAACTGATTCAGAAGATATTAACTCAAATTCCGGAAATTGATCCGGATTGGTTGGTATTGGGTAAAAATTCCATGTTTAGAAAAAGAGCTGAACCCATTGATTTATCTCAGGAAATGAGCCAATTAGGTGATATCAGGATGGGTATCCATCAAATAATCGAAAACTCAAAGCAAGTACTTGATTATCATGGCATATTACTCAAAGAAATTAACTATTTGAAAGAGTTAGAACCCTTTTTACGCGACAATCAAAATAGGGTTAATGATTTTGAGGATAAATTGAATCTGATAGAAAGTAGCATAATATCTAAGCTAAAAGTTTAAATCATAAGTTATTAATAGCTGGTTATCTGTATTTAATAATCAATAGTTCGTTGAGTTCAAATAGTATTATCGTGCTAAAATGTCAGCAAATTTTTGGATACAAAAATCAAATGAGGACTTTTTTCGGTAATCATCAGGAATCGTTTATTTAGGGCAAAGATTTTTTTAGCTGCAAATATTCCTTTTTAAACGATTTGCCTGTCTTCGCTCCCAATTCATTCCATTTTTCATTAATTTTTTGAATTCTGTTTTCTGGATTTGGGTGTGTACTCACATATTCTATCACAGCCGGAACCTTTTCATCCGCGCTTATTTGCTCAAAAAACCGGGCTACACCTCTTGCATCGTAATCTGTACCATCAAGCAATTCAACTGATTTCATATCGGCTTCATTTTCATCTGCCCGGCTAAAGGAAAGGCTCAGCAAGTTTTGTCCAATTCCCAGCAAAACCGAGTTATCTGCACCAAAAATGAAATGGATAATCATGCTTAATCCGTAATTTTTAAGCATTTGGTTCGTGCCATGTCTTAAGTCGGCATGTGCCATTTCATGCCCCAATACACCTGCGAGTGCATCTTCGGTATTTAGGTATTTGATAAGTCCTGTATAGATATAAATATAGCCCCCTGGCAGGCAAAAAGCATTCAAAACGCTGTCATCTTCAATTATTTTCAGTTCCCATGGAAAGTCATTCCTGTGAACTAATTTCCCTGATTGAAGTATTTTATCCCGAATTTGGTTCAGCTTTTCGTACGCTTCTGTGTATTCGGCCGCATCCAGGATACGAAAAAGCTCAGGATTGGCATTCATTTGAGCCTGACTTTGTTCGCCAAGTGTTTGATCAATACTGATTGGCACTAAATTGATTTTTCCGAAACCGCAGGAGCTTAGCAGGAGAATAAGAAAGATAATGGAGAGTGAGAGTGAGAGATGGCGATAGGAAATGCGGGGAAAAACCGAGTGGGGAAACAGGGGAAAGGAAGATTTTGTTTTGTTAATTGGCATCACGCTCGAATATTGGCATATAAAAATAGAAATAAAATACAATCAGACACCCTGCAAATATATTATTTCTAATTACTTTGCTAATCCTGAACAAATAACATTGTTTGTCATTTATCCTGAGACAATTAATTGCTTAAATCAGCAATTTATCACAGAGAGTGGGAGGTATGTTATTGAACAATAATTTTTTGAGTGCCACTTTTCTCCCCGTTTGTACTCAACAGACGAACAAAAAAGATTCCTTTCGGTGCGTTTGAAATATCAATGCTGGTAAGCTGTTTTCCTGCAGATGTACTTTTGGTCTGCTCAATGGTTGCACGATAAATCACTTCTCCCAATTCATTATATACTTCAATCTGAGTAGTGCCAAGAGGCGAGAATTCATCACTTATTTCAATATCAAATTTTCCGTTACCCGGGTTTGGATACGCCTGGAAACCCAAATGATTCTTGTTTGCCATATCAATGCCTGAAGATCCAATCGGCATTTTCCATACACCGCCTGTTTCAACGCCGGCAAAAAGATCGGTTCCAACAATCGCTAATGTGTAAACATTGGTCGTACTCAACCAAGCGGTATTAGCTGCTACCCAGCTAGTTCCATTATTAATTGACGAATATACCCCGGCACCCCAGGTTCCTGCATAGATTGCTGATCCGTTGAATGCATATGTATAAACAAAATTAGAATTTAAACCGGTATTGATCAATGTCCAGGTGCTATCATTTGAACATAAATGTGCTCCTCCATTATAAATTCCTGCAAAAACATTAGTTCCTTTTATTACCAATGAACGAACATCAGTACCCTGCAAACCTACATTTCTGGAAGTCCAAAGACCTCCGTTATTGGTTGAAACATATACTCCACCATTGGTACCGGCAAAAATAGTGGTTCCTTTGATGGCTAAGGCTTTAACTGTGGTCCAGATTAAACCGTTATTAACCATGGTCCAGGTACTTCCGCTGTTGGTTGATATAAATATACCTAATTGTGTACCGGCAAAAACCGTCGTTCCGGACGCAGCTAAGGAAAAGACCTGTAACCCTGTTAAACCGCTATTGATGGCTGTCCATGTGCTACCATTGTTTGTTGATAAAAATACACCCCCACCACCGGTTCCGGCAAATATATTAGTTCCGCTGATGGCTATTGAATAAATCATTTTTGTGCTCAGACCGGTATTGATAGAAGACCAGGTAGTTCCATTATTGCTTGAAATAAACATACCGCCATCATTGGTTCCCGCATAAAGATTTGAGCCACCTGATACTAAAACCAATGTTTTTGTTGTTACCAGAAATCCGTTAAAACTGCTATTCCAAAGTCCTCCGTTATTGCTTGAGGAAAATATTCCACCATTGGTTCCGGCAAAAACATTTGAGCCGCTCACCATCAAAGAGTTTACTACTAAGTTATCTAAACCGGTACTCGCCAAAGCCCAGTTGCTCCCCCCATCTGTTGAAAGAAACACACCGGCATTAGCGGTGCCTGCAAAAATATTCGATCCACTGAAAGCAAAACAATACAGAAGGTTACTTGTAATACCTGTATTTGATGAGGTCCATGTGGTTCCATTATCACCTGATTTATACACGCCACCAAAGGTAGCTGCAAAAATATTGCTGCCATTCACGGCTAAACCCATTACGAGTTTGTTGGTCAATCCGGTATTTACGGCTGTCCAGGAGCTTCCATTATTGTTTGAAATATATACACCATCACCCGAAAGTCCGGCAAAAATATTTGTTCCGCTAAAGACAATAGATGTAACGGTTGAGGTTCCCAAACCGGTTTTAGCCGCTGCCCAACTCGTACCATTATTGGTTGATAAATACAATCCGAGACCTGTTGAAACAAAAATAGAAGTCCCGTTTACTGCAATTGTAGAGGTATTCAGATTTGTTAAGCCTGTATTGATGGCTGTCCATAGGCCTCCGTTATTGGTTGATAAAAATACTCCAGCGCTTTGGGTAGCAGCATAAATATTGCTTCCGCTGATTGCGAGTCCGGTAATAAAAAGATCGGTTAATCCATTATTTACAGCTGTCCATAGGCCTCCATTATTCGTCGACAAATAAATACCTAAATTATTATTTGTCCCTGCAAAAATATTGGTTCCGCTGGAAACCATACATTTAATGCCACCTCCTGAAGCTGAAGGACCGCCGGTTTTTTGCCACTGCGCATTTACACTGCTTACACTCATGGTAAGGATGAAAGTTGAAATGAATAGGATAATTGTTCTCATAGTTTTGTTTTTATTAAATAATGTTAAAAGTGTTATCACTCGTTTTGAGACTGTTTTTAACGACAACCTATTACAATAATAAACTATTTTATTAATTTTAATGAAATTTTCATTTTACAATATCAATTTAACAACCAATTACTTACAAACATCAAACGCTCCTACATGGGCATGATCTCCTACCAAATGCTCGCCCTATCGTCGGGTTTGCGGTACATTTTGTTTCCTTCTTTTATTCCAAAAGCCTGGTAAAAGGAAGGCATATTGCTTAAAGGTCCGAATACCCTGAACTCACCGGGAGAATGCGAGTCGGTTAAAATAAGTTGCCTCATTGCTTCCGGACGGGATTTGTTTTTCCATATTTGAGCAAAACCAATAAAAAATCTTTGCTCCGGTGTAAACCCATTGATTAACACTCCCGGATTCTTTTTTAGATGCATTTGGTATGCCTCGTAGGCAATGGTTAAACCGCCAATATCAGCAATGTTTTCTCCCAAAGTAAGCTCTCCATTTACATGCAGGCTGTCACTTACAAAATAGCCATTAAATTGGTTTACCAGAACTTTGGTTTTCGATTCAAATAATTTTTTATCTTCTTCTGTCCACCAGCTTTTCAGGTTTCCATCGGCATCGTATTTTGAGCCCTGATCATCAAAACCATGTGTTAATTCGTGTCCGATTACCGCACCAATACTGCCATAATTTACAGCATCATCGGCATCGGCATCAAAGAAAGGAGCTTGCATAATGGCCGCAGGGAATACGATTTCGTTTAAAGTTGGGCTATAGTATGCATTTACCGTTTGGGGTAACATTCCCCATTTTACCCTGTCTATGGGCTTTCCCAGGTTATCAATCATTTCTTTGAACCTGAATTCATTCGCTCTGAAATCATTATCCATGTAAGAATCGTCTTTTATTTCCAGGGTAGAATAATCTCTCCATTTATCCGGGTAACCAAATTTACGGTTAAAGGAGGCTAATTTGACTAATGCCTTTTCGCGGGTTGCCTGGCTCATCCATTCCAATTGGTTCAATCGTACCCTAAACGCTTCCACAATTTCATCAACCATTGTGTTTACGCGTTTTTTTGAATCGGGGCTAAAGGTTTTTTCAACAAATAATTGTCCCAATAATTCACCAACTATATTATTTACAGCGCCTATTCCGCGTTTCCACATGGGTTTTTGTTCTTTGGCTCCGGTAAGTATAGCTCCATAAAAATTAAAGTTTTCTTTTTCTAATTTTGAATCTAACAAGGCAGAAGCATTTTTCATCACACACCAGCGCAGGTAAGACTTAATTTTTGGTAAAGGAGTATTTTTCAGCATATCATTTAATGTGGCAAAAAACGCAGGTTGCGAAACAATGATGCTGTCAAACGGAAGGGTGCCAAGAGTTTTAAAATAAGTTTCAAACTGCAGCTCGGGATAATCGTTTATGATTTGCCGGAAAGCCCTTTTGTTATACTGTTTTTCCTGATTGCGACGTTCGGTCCGGGTCATCGTTTTTTCAGCTAAACTTGTTTCAAAGCTCATCACATCTGATGCCATTTGTCCATCATTTAGCATAAACAAATCGGCGATTTTACCCACATGTAACAGGTACTCATTTCTTATTTCAGATGATTTTTTATCGCTCTTAAAATAATAATCCCGGTCTGGCAAACCGAGTCCGCCCTGCGAAATATAACTGATATAGGAACTGCTGTTTTTTAGATCCTGACTCACCCGAAAACCAAAAAAAGCGCCAATTCCTTTTCTATGAAACCGGCCAACCAATTCCATTAATTGAAGGGTATTGGTAATTTTATCTATGGCCTGAATATCAGCCATGGCAGGTTTTATTCCTTGTCTATCCCGTTTTAAGGTATCCATAAACAGGCGGTATAGGGTTCCAACTTTTTGTTGGTTTGAACCGGGTGGGGAAAATTTGTCGGCTGCAGCAATTTCTAAAATATTGCGCAAAATCACATTATTGCGTTCAGCCACGATGGTAAAGCTTCCCCAGCGACTTTCACTGGCAGGAATCGTATTTTCCCTGAGCCAGGTTCCATTTGCATAACGATAAAAATCTTCAGCGGGATTCACATTTTTGTCCATGGATTTTAAATCTATTCCGCCCGGATCTTTTTTGTAAATGGCTGATGTACCCAGGATAAATAAGCTTAGCGTGAATAGCGGCAATACAATTTTTTTCATAAACGTTTTAAATGTCGTTGTTTAAAAATAACTCCTCCAATAATAAAGTATAAAAAGCTTAGTACAATAATTGAAATAATTTCAGGAAGAATACTATACAGATTCATATTCATGATAAATGTTTTATTCATGGCTGAAATGGCATGCGTGGGTGTCATTAATCCCTGTAAATTGATCGGGTAGCCGGCTATCGTAAACCAGGGATCACTTTTTAACGGAAAGGCGGCCCCTGTAAAGAACATAAATAAAAACATAGGGAAATTACCAACTACCAAAACCTCATTGGCTGATTTGGTTACGGCTGCGATGATCAGACTAAACGCAATAATAGATAAGCTGCATAAACCGGCTATTACTATCATCATTACCAGCGAACCGGAATAATGAAACCCCAGTAATACGGCAGTGAGCAAGGTGAGCAAAACTGAGGCAATACCAATCATTAGCTGTACCACACTTATTCCAGCTAAATACTCAAAAGTGCTGACCTTGGAAAGCTTCAATCTGATAATTGTTTTATTTTCAATTTCAGAAACAAATGCGATGCTCGCGGTAAACATCAGCATGATGATAGAAATAATTAATATTCCCGGCACTAACAAATCGAAATCGCTGATGCCGGCTGAGGCACCTAATGCAGTTTCCTTTACTTCAATAATCCTTTTATTATTTGTTGCCTGAAGTGCATATTCATTTATGATTTCATTTGCCCATACCGCGCTTATCAAATAATAAGTACTTGTTAAATCACCTATGAATTCAAGCTTTGGCATGATTGAGACATTATTTAAGACTCTATTATGAATAGCCTGAGAGAATGAATCAGAAATGATAATCAAGGCATCGGCCTTTTTGTTTCGGATATATTCCAGGGCTGATATTTTGTTATATTCCCGGCTAACTGTAAATGGAATGGTACTGGTATCAGCTTTCAAACTATTGAAAAAAGATATTAAATATTGGCCATGATTGATCAGATGACCATTTGATAAAACACCTTTATCATTGTTTACAATCACAATTTTATATTGAGGTGTTGAGTTGGCCACAATCAGGTAATAAACAAAAATAAAGAAAGGTCCCATTGACAATGTTAATAGAATTATCCAGTAACTTCTAAGATGCTCTTTCAGGCTTTTTGTAATAATATGGATCGTTTTCATTGTCGTAAACTTCTTCCTGTTAAATGGATAAAAACATCTTCCAGCGTATTTTCACGAAGCTTAATTTCTGTAATAAGCAATCCATTTGTTTCAGCTATATTCTTTATTGTTGCCAATTGTTCAATCCCATTTGAATGTTTAATTATAACCGATTCAGGATTTATGATAACATGTATGGATAGCAAAGCAAGATCTCCGACAAATTTCTTTAGCACATCTTCATTTCTGTTTTCTATTACGAACTCAAGAATATCACCTTCTCCTATGGTCCTTTTAAGGTTTTTTGGCGTATCTAGTAAAAGTAGTTTCCCATGATCCATGATGGCAATCCGATCCGACAAGCGGTCTGCCTCGTCCATGTTATGTGTGGTAAGAATGATTGTTTTCTCCAGGCTTAACTCTTTGATAAAATCGCGTACTAAAATTCTGCTTTGCGGGTCTAAACCGGCTTCGGGTTCATCTAGAATAAGTATTTCAGGATTATGAATCAGGGCAAGGCAAATATTTAGCCGGCGCTTCATTCCACCCGATAAGTGATTGGCAACCACATGGGTCTTGTCGCCTAATCCCATCCTGCTTAATAATTCAATGGCTTTTATTTTTACGTTCTTTGATGCAAGCCCAACCATTTGACCTATAAAAACAAGTTGTTCCATGCAAGTCAGTTTCGGATAAAATATATTTTCCTGCGGACAGTATCCAATCAGAGATTTCCGGTCTTTTTCAGGATGATTCATAAAAGATATTTTCCCTGCAGAAGGTGGCAATAAGCCACAGATCATCCTGATGGTGGTCGTTTTTCCGGCACCATTCGGTCCTAAAAGACCAAATACTTCTTTTCTGAAAATGTCAAAACTCAATCCATCAACAGCATACAAATCACCAAATTTTTTCCTTAGGCCTTCAATTTTTATCATGGTTTCCATTGATAGTTATAACATTGTAGGTGGTGAACAATATCTAAAAATCCTAACATTTTGTCATTCAATTTTAAGTATATTTTATGAATATCTAAAGTTATTCACCATTTTTTTCCAATGGGTCATTGTGAATTGATTTTTTTCAGTTTGATTCGTATGCTTACAAAAAAAGGAAAATAATTATATTTGTTTGAATTTTGAAAATTAGAAGAAAATTAGAATCATTATTTTTCGGAAAATCTATTATCCGTTCCAGAGATGAAGCTGAGGATATGATCGAAGAGGAAAAGTCTAAAGTCCTTGAACAGGTAGTTGGGCTTTTTTATCTTGTTTTTATCATTTGCATCACGCTGGCAATACTTATGGAACTAAAAATAGAATATCAGATAGACATTTTCCCGGGTATTAACACACCTTTCGATGATGTTTATCAATCCACCAAAGATGGATTTTCGGGAAACGGGCAGCCACCACCTGAGCAATAACCCATTTCAAGAAAATGCATCCCATTATGAAACCAGATTTGAGAATAATAAATTACCCCGGATATACTGAAACCCTGTAAAATATGAATAATTTGAAAAATAATTTGTAATGGTCCGAAAATTGAAGTTACCAACTTATTAAAGAATAAAATTATGTTACTTACAATATTCATTTTACTTCTGATAATTAACTTTATCGGATTTTATAACCGCAAAAGAGCCTGGTCAAAGATATTTTTGGTAAGTCAGGTACTGGTAGTAGGTGGAATGGTTGTTATGTTTAACGTAATAACCAGCCAAAAAGGAATTCAAGGAATTGAAGCCCGAAAAAAAGCCGGCAAAGAGCTTCCTGTCAAGATAGACAAGCTACAAGATCTGGCTAAGAGCAAAAAAGCCCATATTGACACGGTTGATACCGAAAAAGAAACCCAAAGCAGCCAACAGGTGAAGGGGTTCTAGGCTAAAGTTTAAGCCCATTTTTGGAAGTGCTTCCCAAAATGAAGCAAAATTACAAAATCTACATTTACGCGATACAAGCGGAAGCCCTTTAAAATAAGGGAAAATTAGAAAACAGGGTTTCATGGCCCAATGATTGCAACTACTAAATCATTAAACAACAAAATTATGTTACTAGCAATTTTCTCCTTAATACTAATAATTAATATTATTGGTTTTTACAATCGCAAAAGAGCCTGGTCAAAAATTTACTTAGTAAGTCAGGTACTTATTGTATGCGGTATGGCTGTGATGTTCAATGTTAGCAATACCCAAAGGGGAATTCAGGGTATTGAAGCCAAGAACAAAAAAGGCCATGTTGATACCGTTGATACAGAAAAAGAAACACAAAGCAGTCAGCAGGTGAAAGGGTTCTAATTAGAGTCTGGCTATAATGTCCTCTAGCTGCGTTATGCTCAACAAAAAAATGCTCATCCCGTCACTTAAGACGGGACTGCGCTTTTTTCTTATTCGTCTCGTTTTAGGACGAGACCAGAGAACATTCTAACTCAGACTCCCGACTAAATGGACAAACACTAATTAGTTTATTCCTGAAAAACGGTTTAAACGGGAATGTTAAAACTGAAAGGGGCGTTTCGACTCCTGTGGAATCGGTTCCTTTTCTTCCCTGGCAGATGATCCGGTAACTTTAGAATTGAAGCAGCTTATCAACAAATAATCACTATCCAACAATTCATATTTCATGATATTAGCCGAGAGTGCGAGCAGTCCCTGACTTTTCTCTATAAAATGTATGTTTTCAAAATCTTTATTGATGTAGTTTTTGTTTTGATGTTCGTTCTGAAGTATTTTAAAAGAAGCTTCTGATATGATGTCGCGAAGCGTCATGGATTTGATTTCATTAGCTGAATATCCCAATAAACGGTACATCACCGGGCTGCAGCTACGGATAGAATAGTCTTTAAGTTTACATATAAATACCGGATTGGGAGAAGTATTGATAAATGAATTCATATTTCGCGTAGCATTTATCTCTACAAATTTGTGCTTATACACCAGATAAAAAATCAGAAAGGTGGTTAATAAAGCAATCAGAAGTACTTCTAAAATATTTACCAGCTTCACATAATCTACTCCTACAAAATTATTGGCGGTTATGCTTACCCGATCAATTGTAAAAAATACCGCAAAACAAACTGCCAGGTAAAATAACACCGGAAGGATTGATTTTTTTAAAGCAATATCTTCATAATTGTCTTTTGATTCCATAGAAATAAGTTGATTGGACCCTAAATAGGAATGCAATGTTAATTATATAGTCGAAAATTACCTAATTCAATTGAAATTCGGTTGTAAGACGGTTTTAGCCTCCTTTTTTAGGCTACTAAGCAACTAAGAAACTATTGTTATTTTTGCCACCAAGGCGGTAAGGCGCAAAGGTTGAATTATTTTGTTCCTTTGTTCTTCTTTTTTTTGGCTACAAAGCAACTAAGAAACTATTGTTATTACGATGAGAATTACCATTGAATTACCATTGAATTACCATTGAATTACCATTGAATTACTATTGAATTACCATTGAATTACTATTGAATTACCATTGAATTACTATTGAATTACTATGAATTACCATTGAATTACTATGAATTACCATTGAATAAAACTAAAATCATGGTTTTTGAGCAAAAAATATTATAATATTGAATGAATTTAATTTTCCCCTAAATACAAGATGAATCAGGAGCAAGAAAAATCGGTTCAGGAAAATAACATATTAATTGAGATTAATCCGGAAGGTTTTTGCAATAAAGCCAATAATGCCGTGATGGATCATACCGGCTACCAGCCCAGGGAATTAATTGGCAAAAAGTTCAAAGATTTTCTGGATATCGATTCCAATAAATTACATGACATTGAGTCGAAAATTGCCTCCAAAGAAGGGGTTGTTGTGAACTTTGAAAGTAATTTCAGGCACAAAACCGGTCGCCCTGTTTACATGACGTGGACGATGTATTGGTCGGATCAGAACAAATCGCTTCTGTGTATTGGTAAAAACCTGAGCTCGGTAGAGCAAAGATTTATAAAGGAAAATCAGGAGCTTCATTTATTGAATTCCATTCATGAAAGTATACAGCATCATACAAAACAACAGGATTTATTTGAGGGTGTTTGTAAAGTAATGGTTAAGACCGGCCGTTACCTGTTGGCCTGGGTTGGAAAATTATCTGCTCACTCAAAAATTGAGGTTTTGTTTAAAGAGTCGGAGGTTTATTTACCGAATGAATCTTTTGACCAATCACCGTTTATTGACCTGATTTTTGAAAAGGGAATAAAAGAAGGTAATCAACATCATGTGAAGGTTATTCGCTTCCAGGAAGATGAAATCAGTCAACTGCTTCCAAAGCTCAACCTAAAAATTAAAAGTATTATTTTGATTCCCCTAGATCTTGGACCTGATAAAAAAATATATTTTAGTGTTGCCTCATCCGACCCGGAAGGATTTGATGAACACGAAACTTCAGTACTGGAAAGATTATCCAAAAATCTATCATTTGCACTTAAATCCATTCAAAATGAGGAGAACGTTAAATCAAATGAATCTTCGCTCGCAAAATACATACATGAGCTAACTCTTTTAAATGAAATAAACAACCATATTCTATTACTGAAAGATGAAAGTGCGTTATTTAAGCAAACCCTGAATACACTAATCAGTAAAGGTGGATACAAATTGGCCTGGATTCTATTTTTCGAAAAAAACAGTGAGAAGGAAAAAGTTTTGACGCCTACCTATTTTGCAGGTGAAACAGAATATGCCAATAATCTTCATTTCGATCTGAACGACCCGGAAAGGCTAAAGGGGCCGGGCGCGACCTGTATTTTGACACAAAAGACTTGTATTTATAATACGAATCAGGATGACCCGAATTATAAAATCTGGAGAGAAAAAGCCGCTCTGTTCGGAATTGGATCAAGTATTACGATTCACCTCGATTTGAAGGGAAAAGAAAAAGCAATCATTGCCATTTACTCAGGCGAACCCGATGGTTTTGATTATCGGGAAACCATTATTCTCGAACGGATGGCAAAAAACATTGTATATGCCATCGGGGCCATCCGGATCAACTCACGGAGTGCGCAATACCAGGAAGAACTTAGCAGCACAAAAAAACTGATCGAAGATTATCAAACGGTATTGAATGATTCAGCCATTGTATCAATTATAGATGCAAATGGTGTTTTCAAAGAGATAAATAAAAATTTTGAAACTTCTTTTGGTTATAGCATGGAACATTTGTCAGGTAAAACATTTGAACAAATGATCTCGAATTTCCACCCAACTGAGTTTTGGAACCAGCTTTGGAAGGAGATTTCCAGAGAGAAATTATGGTCAGGGGAAATCAAAAATATTGATTTTAACCAGCATGAAAAATGGTATGAAACGAAATTTTTTCCATTTTTTGACACCCTTGGTAAACCCTACCAATATTTGTGTATTCAACAAGATATTTCAGATAGAAAAGCATTAGAAGAAAAATCTATTCTCGTGAAGCAATTGGTTGAATCATCAGATATTGCGATTTATTCAGTTGATCTGGAAGGTGTTTTTACTTCCTGGAACGCATCTGCCGAAGCGTTGTTTGGTTATACGCCGGAAGAAATCATCGGATCAAAGATTGCTGATTTTTTGCCTGAAGAGAAAATAGCTGACGAACTTGAAATTCTTGAATCTCTTAAAAAAGGGGAGCCTCTGGCAAATTTAGATACCGAAAGACGGCATAAAAACGGGAATACCGTTTATGTGAATATGTGTGTTTCCCCAATCAGAGATGAAAACCAACAGTTAATCGGGTATTCGAAAATTGTAAGTGACATTAGTGGTATTAAATATGCTGAGTTAGAAAGGGAAAAGACGCAAAATGAAATAAAAATCAAAGACAAAGCATTTTGGATTTTAACAAAACTTTCACGCATATCTCAGGATGCAGAAAAAAGCATACCTGAATTATTAACTGAATTAGCTGATTTAATACCAAAAGGTTTGCAATATCCTAAACAGGCCAGTGTTCACATTTCATACAGGGGAAAACCATATTTTAGCAAGAATTACCTTGAATCAGATAATTTTTTAGCCTACAAAAATCACGAAAACCTAAATAAACCTGAAATTCTGATATACTATTCGGAAGGAATTTCCTTTATCGAGGAAGAAAAAATAGTATTGGATATACTTTACCACTGGGTGGCAGCGATTGTAAACGCTATCAGTACGGAAACCGCTTTTAGAAAACAGCGGGAAAAAGATGTAAATGCATTGATTAACCTTTTAAAGGATCTCAATAATATCACCTCCATTGAGATCAGTCATGAATTTCACAAATTACAATCCATTGTTGAACTGGCTCAGGATTTTGATTTTGTTGATCCCGATTTGAAAGAAATTTTCTCGAGCACCAAAGGAACTTTTCAAAAAGCAGATGCGGCCATAAAGAAGTTGATGAGCATGATTAATACGCCCTTACAGGAAGAAATAATCGTGGCCAATAGTCTGAGGCAGATTGAGAAAATAATTCTTTTGGACGATGACGAATTTTCATCCAAGATCAGTTCAAAACTACTCAAAAAGTCCTTTAATTCGATTCAAATTATTAATTTTATTAGTGTGGATGAGATGATTGATTATTTTAAAACCAATAAAGATCATGGAAATAATATGCTTCTCGTTGAATTGAATTTAAAAGGAAAATCTGGTTGGGAATTCCTGCAGGAATATGAACTGTTAAACTTAAAATCACCTGTTATCATTATGAGTTCAAACACCGACTACGACGCCAAACAAAAGGCCAGGGGATATAAATGTGTAAAGAACTTTATCAGTAAACCATTAAATCTGGAGGCGATTCAGGCCATACATTCAAAAGAAATTATTAAATGGAATTTCCAATAGCAGATATAATAAAATGAAATTGGAATGAAAACTGTTTCAAAAAAGGATATTGTTATTTCCAGTCTGCAGAATGCATCCAACAAGCTCGATTTGGAATTTCACCTGAACCGGGAGGCTAAAGACCAATTGGTTTCTTCCATCCTGAAAAAACATGCGATTGGTATCATTGTTACCGATAAAAAAGGACTGATTCTTGAAACCAATGAGATATCGGATCAGCTATTTGGATATGAGAACAAAGAACTGATAAATAAACATTTTAATGTTCTGTTTCCTGATAAAAAGGAAGAGCCGGCATCTGCCTCCTTTGCGGGATTTTTCAAGGAAATTGATAAGGAATCTGATATAGAATGCGCAGCTTTAAAAAAGGATGGTAGCACGCTAACCATTGAATTAAATGCGGATATGTATCATGGAAAGAATGAAACTCTCTTAAAGATATTCTCTATCCGGGATATTTCTGAAAATGTAAGACTGAGAAATCTGCAAAAGACGTGGAAATTGATTTTTGACCATTCGATTGACATGATCGCTGTGGCCGGTTTTGATGGCTATTTTAAATTACTAAATCCTGCATGGGAAAAGGTTTTAGGATGGACCGAAGCAGAATTATTAAGTAAACCGTGGGAGGATTTTGTTCACCCCGACGATTTGAATAATACAAAAGAGGAACTGATTAATCTGACGCAGGGCAAGAGCGTATTGGGTTTTGAAAACAGGTATTTATGTAAGGATGGAAGCATAAAATATCTTGCATGGGATTCTTATCCCTATATCGAGGATCAGCTGGTTGTAGCTGTGGCAAGGGATAATACCACAAAAAATGAAGAAAAGAACAAGCTGGAATTATATAAATTAATTTTTAGCAATGCAACGGATAGCATAGTGGTTACCGAGGTCGGGAAAAATGGGCAAATGCCAAATATTCTTTTTGCGAATAAGGCATATTATGATATGACCAGATATAGTCCCGAAGATATTATTGGTCAGCAATCGGGTTTTCTGAATGGTACGGAATCCGAGCTGAGCGATCAAATCAGGCTGGGAGACTGTATTCAAAAAGAAATTCCCGGGAAATTTGAAATCATTAACTATAAAAAGAATGGCGAAAAATTCTGGAATTCATTTTCTATTTTTCCGGTAAGAAATGAAAGGGGTGAGACCATAAATTGGGTATCTTTTGGGAGGGATGACACTTCAAAAAGGGCTCAAAGTCAGTTATTGATGGAATCTGAAAATAAGTTTAGAAGTTTGGTTCAGAATTCATCAATCGGCATCTATATTTTTAATGATAAAGGCCTGCTTTTTGTGAACCAGAAGTTAGCGAATTTAACAGGATATTCAGTTAATGAATTATATAATATTCCTCAGGAACAATGGATTCATCCAGAAGATTATTCAATGTTTCGGGAAAGAATTGTTAACCGGTTAACGGGTAAAACACAGGATACATTTTATGAATTCAGGATTCTTACCAAAGACGGAAATATTCTGATTGTAGAATCGCGGGGAAGCAGAACCATAATAGGAGGAGAGGTAGCATTAATCGGAGTTCTCATTGATATTACTTACAGGGTTCAATTTGAAAAAGAAAAGGAAAAACTGATCGCTGAGTTAACGGATAGTTACAATGAACTCAAACAATTTTCGTATATTACTTCTCATAATTTAAGGGGACCCATTACCAATTTGATAGGAATTATAGATTTATTAAATTTTGATTCAATAGCGGATGAAACCACGAGATTATTGCTGCGTGGATTTAAAAAATCTACATTCAAGTTGAATGAAACCTTACAGGACCTCATAAATATTATCATCATCAAAGGCAACCTGAACCATAATTTTATGAGAATCAGTTTCAGTGATGTTTTCAAAAAAACCACAGATGAAAACGAGTTAATTATTAATAACCGTAATGTGAGCTTTGATGCAGATTTTAGCCAGGCACCGGATTGTTCATTAATAAAGCCTTATATCGAGAGTGTATTTCATAACCTGATTACTAATTCTATAAAGTACGCCAAGCCGGGAAAACCAGCTCATATTGTCATCAGATCGGCAAAAGAAAATAACAAGACGATACTTACTTTTTCTGATAATGGTTTGGGAATTGACCTAAAAAAAGTAAAAGACCGTATATTTGGCCTTTATCAGAAATTTCATATCAATGAGGACAGCAAAGGAATAGGCTTATTTCTCGTTAAATCTCAAATTCAAACTATGAAAGGAAGTATTGAGGTTGAAAGCGGGCTAAACAATGGAACAAAATTTACAATAACCTTTAATCAATAAAAATATGTTAAACCGAGTTTTATTAGTAGATGATGATGACGTTACCCTAATGATTTGCAAATTGAGATTATTGCATTCAAAATTCTGTAAAGAGATATCAACCGTTGAGAATGGAGAGTCAGCAGATAAATATCTTGAAGAACAGTTAGCACTTCCGGAGAATGAGAGAAAAATACCGGATATTATCTTTCTCGATATCAATATGATTGGGATGAGTGGCTGGGATTTTCTTGAGGAATTTGAGAATAAATATAAGCATATTTTTAAGAACATCAATATTGAGATTCTTACCTCAAGTCTTGACCCCAGGGATGAAGAGATTGCTAAAAAACATCCCCTGGTGAAGGGATTTATCTCAAAACCATTAACCGACGAGAGTTTGAAAAAATTGAGCGAATCTGATTTATACAAAAGTTTTTTTTTATAAAAGCAGGCTGTAGGTTAGCAGGCTGTTAGGCTCTAGGTTAGTAGCCTATTAACTAATAGTAATAGAATAGTTGACGAAAAACTTCTGAATATATATAATACCACGGCGGGGTTTCCTTATAATAGCTACAGGTTTTAACACACAAAACTACAATTGGTTGCTCTCATTAATAGAAACAAAAAAGCCTTGATCTCTCAAGGCTTTTTTTTGCGTAAGGGGTCTAAACCCCCTCATGGGTGGAATATCTTGTCT
>CAYHCF010000009.1:0-32790 GCA_964355075.1 uncultured Chitinophaga sp. | reverse complement strand
CGTACCTCGACGAGACGACCCCTGAACCACAGTAATAATTTTTTTGGGTGGAATATCTTGTCTCGTACCTCGACGAGACGACCCCTGAACCACAGTAATAATTTTTTTGGGTGGAATACCGGGCTCGAACCGGCGACCTCCTGAACCACAATCAGGCGCTCTAACCTACTGAGCTAAAACCACCATTTTAACTACTGCAAAGGTATGGGCTTCGCTTTGAAATGGCAAAAGAATTTTGTTAGATCATATTTTTTTCTACCTGATCCCAGTTCAGCACGTTCCAAAATGCAGCAATATAATCAGCCCTTTTATTTTGATATTTTAAGTAATAAGCATGTTCCCAAACATCTAATGCGATGATGGGTAAGCCTGTTTGTTCAGCACTTACAATGCCTTCCATCAAAGGGTTGTCCTGGTTTGGCGTACTTACAATCTTTAATTTACCATTCTGTATGATGACCCAGGACCAACCCGAACCGAAAATTCCCATGGATGCCTTCTCAAAATCTTTTTTGAAAGCATCCAGAGATCCAAATGATTCCGTTGCTAATTTTGTGAATTTTGCTCCCGGTTGCGTATTTGTTTTGAGTAAAGTCCAGAATAGGCTGTGATTCCAATGACCGCCACCATGATTGCGTAAAACTGCTCTTACGGATTCGGGTTGCGATTTCAAATCTTTCAATATTTTCTCCAATTCGATTGCCTTTAACGAAGGTTCTTTTTCCATTGCATCATTCAGTTTATTGATATAGGCCTGGTGGTGTTTGGTATAATGAATTTCCATCGTTTTTGCATCGATAAACGGTTCCAATGCATTGTATTCATATCCCAGCAAAGGCAGTTTATACATACCTTCAGCCTGCATTTTGGTAATATCCATGATGGTTTTTGCCTTTGTTCCTAAACTGATGGCACCCAAACCAACCAGGGCGGTAGATTTTAAAAAGTCTTTTCTGCTTGTTTTCATAGTTATTATTATTTAGGCCAAAACTACTACTATCCGCATAAAAATTACATTAAAATTTAAAATTATTTACCTTTGTTTGCAGGTATGAACCATTCTGAAAATACGATTTTCGAGTTACAGGTTGAAGGTATGACTTGTACCAACTGTGCCATGAGCGTTCGTAAACGCCTTGAAAAACAGGGTATGGAGCAGGTAGATGTAAATTTTGCAAGCGGTGAAGTGAGGTTTGAAAATAATACCAATATACCGATTACCAATATTGCTGAAAGCATTGAGGAATTAGGATATGTGGTTATTAAACCCAATTCGGGTTCCAACGAAAAAAAAAACTTTTAGTCTCACATGAGGCCAAACTGCTTTTCTGCTTAATCTTTACCATTCCATTGGCTTTACACATGGTATTGCCCTGGCAGCCTCTTCATAATCCCTTGGTTCAGCTCGTTTTATCTATTCCGGTCTATACGGTAGGACTTTGGTTTTTTGGGAAAAGTGCCTATTACAGCTTAAAAAGTGGCGTTCCCAATATGGATGTGCTGATTTTTATCGGTGCATTTTCATCTCTGTTTTATAGCCTGTTTGGCACCCTTGTATTTGCGGGAAAACCCGAAGTTCATACGTATCTGTTTTATGAAACCGGTGCCTCCATCATATGCTTTGTACTTTTAGGAAATTTATTGGAAAAGCGATCCATCAAAAAAACAACTTCTGCCTTGCATTCGCTCACCCAATTGCAGGTTAAAACAGCCAATCTTATTCTTGAACACCAGGGTCACCAGGATATAAAAGTGGTTCCGGTTGATAGCCTGATAAAAGGTAATCTGGTTCAGGTAAATAACGGAGGAAGAATTCCGATAGATGCTTATATCATAAAGGGAGAAGCAGAATGCGACGAGAGTCTGGTGACTGGTGAAAGTTACCCGGTATTTAAGCAGGTTGGCGACAAAGTGATAGGTGGAACCTTTCTGAGCAATGGTAATATACAAATACAGGTTTCGGGAACTTTGAAGGAATCTGTGCTAAGCCAGATTATTGAGATGGTAAAAAAGGCTCAGGGAAATAAACCACAAATTCAAAAACTGGGGGATCGTGTAAGTGCTGTTTTCGTACCCATTGTGTTAGCCATTTCAGCCCTGACTTTTCTTTTTACCTATTTTTACCTTGATTTGGGTTCAACCCAAAGTATGCTGAGGGCGGTTGCTGTTTTGGTTATTTCCTGTCCTTGCGCCATGGGTCTTGCCACTCCAACTGCTATTATGGTAGGTATTGGTAAGGCGGCAAAAAGAGGCATTTTAATTAAAGGAGGAGAAGTGCTTGAAAATTTTGCAAAAGCCAAAACCATTATATTTGATAAAACCGGAACTCTAACTACAGGAGAGTTCGAATTTTCGGACTTAACAATCAAATCCGGAGATGAAAAAGAAATTTGCAATTTGATTTATCACCTCGAAAATCATTCGGCTCACCCCATTGCCAAATCCCTGGTTCAGCAAAAAAAGGCCTGGAATACACACGCTGTTATTTTCGAGTCGATTAAGGAATTAAAAGGAATAGGGATGGAAGCCGTTTTGACCGACGGATCCAAAATTACTTTTGGTTCAGCCCAAATTGCCCCGGATTTGGACACTCGTTTTGATTTGTTTTTATTATGGAACCAAGAGCTAAAAGCAAGTTTAAGCATAAAGGATTCTATAAAACCGGGTGCCAGAGAACTGCTTGATTATTTGAAGGAGGAGCATTTTGATACCATTTTATTAAGCGGCGATACCCAACAAAAGGTTGAACAGATGAAGCAAAATCTGAAATTGAAGGAGGCTTTTTTCGGACAAATGCCGGATCAAAAACTGAAATATATTCAAAATTTTTCCAGAAAAAATCCGCTTGTAATGGTTGGTGATGGCATCAATGATGCACCTGCTTTGAGTTCTGTTTCGGTAGGCATATCTTTTAGTAAAGCTACCGACATTGCCATGCAGGCCGCTAATTTGGTGCTTATGCGACACGATATTCTTGCCATTGAAGAGGCTCACAGGATTAGCAAACAAACCTACAAAACCATTAAGCAAAATTTATTCTGGGCTTTTTTTTATAATGCCTTATGCATTCCTTTGGCTGCGGCCGGTTTTTTACATCCGATGATTGGGGCATTATCTATGGCATTGAGTGATGTGATAGTTATCGGAAATTCTTTATTGCTGGGCATAAAAAAGGTAAAAAGCCATAGCATCCTGAAATAAAATCTGCAAATTTGTTATTAGAGTCTGCAGAAAGACATTAATTTGTATCTTTAAAACCAAACATTTTAAATCCCTGAAAACGAATTGACCCTGTTCAATAAAAAATTCGAGCTAAACAAATTTAACAGTCTCCAGATCTACCAGTTTCTGAGATTTGGTTCCTTCTTTCTTATTTCTATTCTGCTGGCTAAGATTACCTATTTCAGGTATACTGCCGGTTTTGGCACGCTGATAATCAGCCGATACGAATTGCTCCTGCTATTAAGCTCCAGTTTAACCTTTTTCTGGGTTTCGAGTATATGTAATACCTTAATTCCATTTTATAATGCCAGCGATGAGGAAAAGCAAAAGCGAATTTTGTTTAACACATTTGTATTGCTGACCACGCTTAGTTTGTTGGCAGGAATAGCAACTGTCATAATTGGATATGTGAAATTTCCTGAAAATGCCGACCTGTTTCAAATGTTTGCTGTGGTCATCTTTTTAAATACACCTTCCTTCCTGGCCGACTATATCTTTTTCTTGAAAGGAAAGTACCGATCGCTGATTATTTGGGGTTCGATCACTTTTACGGCTCAGGTAGTCTTGTTATGTGTGCCTATATACATGCATCAAACATTAAACCTGGCCATTAATCTTTGGGTGATCCTATCGATGCTGAAGTTTAATTATACCATTATTTTGCTGATGAAATACTCAACCATCAGCCTGCACACCCGGCTGATCGGGGAGTTTATGAACAAAGTAACTCCTTTTATGTTTTCCATCTTACTGGCCGGAAGTATGGATTATATTAACAGTTATATCGTAGAGTACTATTTTTCGGACATTGATTTTGCTATTTTCAGGTATGGTGCCAGGGAATTACCGATATTTCTGATCCTTGCCAATTCGTTGAGTAATATTTACAGCGGCGAAATTGCCAATTTAAATAAAACCGGTGATATAGAGGAAGCCCTAAAAAAATTGAAAATATCCTCTCAAAAATTGATGAGGTGGCTATTTCCGACAACCATCATATTTATATTTGTGAGCAAATATTTTTTTCAATTAGCTTATAATCAGGATTTGGTTTCGGGGTATCGTATTTTTAATGTATATCTTTTACTCATTATTAGCCGAATGGTTTATCCCCAAACGGTCATTATGGGTTTGATGAAAAACAGAATTTTTTACCTGATATCCAGCAACTATTTAATTATTAATATTATTTTATCCTTTTGGTTTATAGGGATTTGGGGCTTAGAAGGTATTGCCTATGCCACGGTAATAGCCTATACCATTGAGAAAATTCTCTTAATTATTTATTGCAAAATGGAAGGTATCGACATCAAAAAATACACTGCCGTAGGCGAATACATATTCTTTTCAGCTTTAACCCTTATTGCTTTTTTTGCAAGTTTATATTTTGATATATCTGCAATTCCCGAGTACTTTATGCGCTAACAAAGCAATTTCCTTCTTATTTCATGGACTTAAAGACACACGACGGGAAGCTAATCTGACGCAAGAGCAACTTGCAGACAAAGTTGGAACTAAAAAAAGTTATATCTCAAGGCTTGAGAACGGCAAGTGTGACATTCAACTTTCAACCCTTTACAGAATTTTTGAAGACGGTCTTGGAAAACGGATTAACTTACTTATAGGATAATGCGAATTTTTTTCCCAGACCCAGAATCAATACCTTTGACCCCATATGTGGAGTAAAAACATTTTAGAAACCATTGGCAATACACCTTTGGTTCAGATCAATAAAATTACCATAGATCTTCCCTGCACTGTTTTGGCAAAAGTTGAAACCTTTAACCCGGGTAATTCAATTAAAGACCGGATGGCTATCAAAATGATTGAAGATGCAGAGAAAGACGGCAGGCTGAAGCCGGGCTATACCATCATTGAAGGCACCAGCGGCAATACCGGCATGGGTTTGGCTATTGCCGCCGTAATAAAGGGCTATAAATGCATATTTACCACCACCGATAAGCAAAGTAAAGAAAAATTTGATGCCCTCAAAGCTTTTGGCGCCGAGGTAATTGTTTGTCCAACAGATGTTGAACCCGAAGATCCGCGTTCGTATTATTCGGTTTCAAGCCGTTTAATCAACGAGATTCCTAATTCGTGGAAACCCAACCAATACGATAATTTATCGAATACTGCTGCTAATTACGAAACAACCGGACCCGAGATTTGGGAGCAAACGGAAGGAAAAATTACGCATTTGGTAGTAGGAGTGGGTACGGGTGGAACCATTTCGGGTGCCGGCAGGTATTTGAAGGAGAAAAACCCGGATATCAAGGTTTTTGGTATTGATACCTATGGTTCGGTGTTCAAGAAATATAAGGAAACAGGAATTTTTGACAAAAATGAAATTTACCCTTACATAACCGAAGGAATAGGTGAAGATTTTTTGCCTGCCAATGTTGATTTTTCAGTCATAGACCACTTTGAGAAAGTGAGCGACCGGGATGCCGCTATCATGACACGCAGGATTCCAAGAGAAGAGGGTATTTTTGCAGGTAATTCTGCCGGTTCAGCCATGGCAGGCTTGTTGCAAATGCGAAAAATGTTTAAAGCAGGCGATGTGGTGGTGGTTATTTTTCATGACCATGGAACCCGCTATCTGGGTAAAATGTTTAATGAAGATTGGATGCGCGACCGGGGCTTTTTGCTGAACGAGCAAACCAAAGCCATCAACCTGATTGAAAGCCATAAACACTTGAAGTTGATTACCGTTAACGAAAACGAAACCATAGATTCGGCCTTGAAAATGATGCGTAAATATTCTGTTTCTCAGGTTCCGGTGGTGAATGATGAGGGAATTTTTACAGGTTCATTAAATGATCACCAGTTATTTAGTCTTTTATTGGAAAATCACGAATTAAAAAGCGAAAATATAAAAGCGCTCATGTCGGCTCCATTTCCTTTTGTGAAGCCTGATGCAGCGATGGATGAGGTGAGCAAAATGATAAGTAAAGATAATGCAGCGGTAATGGTAAAAGACCTGATGGGCGATGTGCATATTATTACGCGTCAGGATATTATTGAGTCGATTGCGTGATGGATTGCAAATTACAGATTGCAGATTACAAATTACAGATTAGAAAATTTGATGGGTTTTAGTTTTTAATAATTCCTTATGGATAATAAATAATTTTTTAACCACAGAGGCCACAGAGAGAAAGACACACGGAGGACACAGAGAAGAAGGTGAAGAGACAATTTACATTGTGCCCTTCAAAAGTCTCAGGGCTAAATATAAATCCTATTTTTCTTTTATCGATTTTAGTTTGGCAATTCCATAAGCAATGCCACTCGCCACAAGAAAACCAATACCTCCATCAATAGGAGTATCCTGAACATCATCATCGAAACCCGGTTGAGCCCATAAGTGATTGATAGCAAGTATTATGCAAAATACCAGGATACATGCAATCGTATTCTTTTTCATTACTTTATGAATTTAATAGTTTGTGAATGATTATTACTTAATAACTTGATATAATAAATACCATTACTCCATGATTCAGTATTTAAGGTAAGGAGTCGCTGGTTTGAAAACTCAAAATCCCCATTTTTGAGTTTATTACCCAACTGATCATAAACCACATAGGTATAAAATCCACTATGGGTACTGGTAAGTTTGAGATTAATATTTTCGTTGGCTGGGTTCGGGAAAAGCGTGAAGTTTTTGTTTTCACTTATCGGGTCAGATAACCCATTGGGTTCAGCTTTTCTGAAAATTATATTAAACCGGTCGTTTTTAGTTTTTACATCGCTGGTAATGGCAAATGCATATTCCGGGTTTTGGCTGATAGCATACTTTTTGTCTAAAAATCTATCTTCAAGAAATAAATCATTAGCGGCAAAGGTGCTATGGCCATCAAACTTCAATTTGTAATTTGCATTTGGTCCGGAAACGTATAGTGGGACAACATATTCTGCATCTAAATCACTGGTATTTCTTAAATCTGTGCATAGGGATTCGTTATCGGCCGACTTAGAAAAGAGGTTCATGGTTTCGTTCATCAATTTTCTGGAATCTTCCATTCTATCATAAGTTGATTTGGCGTTGTTCACGAACTTTAATAGCAACAAATCACTGTTGGCAGTGTCATATTCGAACTTAATTAGCAGTTCGTTTTCTTTGGATTTATAATAGGAGGGACCGGCTGTCGCTGTTTTCCGGGATTCTTTGAAGGTGGCAGTCGGAACACCCGTAAACTGCACAAAAAATCCGGCAAAAGAGTTGATAATCTGGCTTCCTGTTCCGGAGTTGGATAATGCATTGTAATTTGTATATGCCCCACTTACCACATCTCTCTGGTACATGGTAGGATCAACATTAGAAAAATCACCGGCATCATACAGGGCATTCCAATCGAGGTTACTTGGGTAGGGATTTCCCATTAAGTTCCACCCATCATTGGCTGCGGTTCCACTGCTGGTATAGCTTGCAAAGCTTGCCGAAATATCGCCCTTATTAACAGCTCCGGTTAAATCAAGGGTAACTGCATTTTGGGAAGTAACGGATCCGTTTAATCTTCCTGCATCCGAACGGTCGCCTCTGATCAGGATGCGGTATCCTCGTCCAGATGTCATTGCGTCGGAAGGACTGGTAAAGGGATCCCAACCATTATCTGCATTCCCGGTGGTTACCGTTTCATCATATCTATAAGCTGAAGGGGAATTGCTTGTTGTTACATCAAATCCTCCAACACCCCCATTTCCGGTTATATAAATGTTATCTATTAGTCCGTTCAATGTTGCAGATGCCACCGGACTACTTAAAAACCTATATCTTCTGGTTCCGGCAGGTATATATCTCTGAACTGTAGCATTGCCCGAAATGTACGTTCCACTTCCCTGTGCAATGGAGGCTGTTGAGGAGGCAGTAGAAAGCAGGGTAAGAAAATCTCCGGTTGCCAGTGTTCCTGCTGTAGGCGTGATGGTGCCACTTACCTGAAGGGCATTCCCGATTGTAAATGTTACGCCACTCCGGTTATAGGTGAGGTTATTGAGCTTATTGCTTGTACTGGGAGTAGTTTGATCAAAATACATGGTTCCAAACGTTCCACTTCCATCTATTACTAAATTAGAAGTTGAAGATCCTTTAATTTTTCCCGTACCTGAAATGGCTCCGCTCAATGTGAGTGTTTTTCCATTCATGTCAAAAACCTGGCTGGCACCCAAATCTAAGGTATTAGTAACAGTAATGTTTTGACTGATAGAGCAGGTTCCGGTTCCATTTCCATCAATAATATAAAATGAACTTGCCTGGTTACCAGCAATGGATTGAGTAGTTCCAGCTAATTCCAACGTGGATCCGCTTGTACTAAAACCCGTATTAGATGAATTGTTCACCCAATTTCCTTCTAAAATCAAGGTTGTGGTTCCGGAAGTATTAATGATTCCACTCGATTCACTGGTATAATTTCCACTGCTTCCGTCAACATAGACGCTGGTTCCGGATGTAACAACCAGGTATGCACCATTATTCACTAATCCCTGGGCTAAGTTAATTTCCGGATAAAGTGCTGCGATTATTGAAAAAACAATAACTGCATAAATTTTTGTCCAATTTTTCATCACATATAATTATTATGAATCCTGAGAAATATCTTATGAAAAATATGGTGATTATTTAGTGAAGTCAGACCGGCTTCCATAGGTGTCTTTTTCAATATGAAAATCTATGCCTAAGAGACCAACTGAATTGCCAAATGTATCAGCGGCATCTGCAGCTTTTCTATATACTCTGCAAACAAAAACAGTACTGATTCCAACACCTGATCCTGAAATACTTCCAAGAGCTGTTATTAAATGCTGACCTGTACCTGAAGGAGTTCCAACTGCTGAGATAACAGAATTTGCTGTTAATGTTTGAGTGGTTGGAAAGGCTCCGGCAACTGCTACTACTGTATATTCAAGTCCCCAAACCACATTAGTTCCTGAAGGAATTCCGGTAACGGAAGTCCAATGAACATGCGGATAAATTGTACTACCAATCTTATACCCATGTGGAATTTGAACTGTAAAATACAATTCCTGTTCAGTACCTTCACTAAACATCCATAAAAAAACACCCTGTGAACCTGAATTATTTTTAAATTGGGTGCCCCATGTAGGAGGGTTACTACCTCCTCGGCTGGTTCCATCCGGAAACACCATCACATCATCCCATACTGTAGCGGCACCATTAAACTCCATGGTTCCATCTGCTTCAAATTTTGTGTAATCGCTTGCTCCTCCAATAGTGGTAACACCCGATGAATTGCTGGTAACTAATCTTGTCCAGGTAGGTGAGCCTGTGGTACCCGAATTATAGTAATAACCTACGCCACCTGATAGAGCGGCATTTGAATTATATACCAATAAACTGGTGGCAGGAGACGAAATAGTTGATGCATCGGTTAATGAGGATAAACTTACTCTGGGTATGAGAAGCCCTTTTGAAGTACTTACAACATCGAGCATGGCTGAGGCATCCGGACTAGCAGCTGTTGAATTGATACCCACATTTTGTGCGCTTGCGGGTATTAATAAAACCAAAGCTATTACGATGGCAAAAAATTTAGGAGAAATAGTGCAATTTTTCATGGATTGAATATTAAGAGGTTTGTTAAAACTTGAAATTTTTAGGTTGTGTTTTCAGGTAGCAAAATTTATTTAAATAGAATTAATAAAATATGACAAATATCAATGTTAGTTGCAGTAATATTGATTTTAATGGATGAAATTAAAGGATTTTAGGTTTATTCTAAGACGCTTTTAATGCCATGTAGGTTTATGAGTGACATTGTTTACCTAACTATTATGTATAGTGGTATTAATCAAACATATAGAATTGTTTGAAGTATCTAATCTGTTTTAATGTAAATAAAATCACAAAAGAAATCAATTCTATAAAAGGTTGACAAATGCAGATTAAACGTATTTAATAAAGCAAATTCCAGCTGAATGCCGAAGAATTTTAATAATTCCAGACAGATAGATTAATTGTGAACTTTGTTTTTCCTTGAGTATTCCTTCTGGTTAATAAAGATTTTTTTAACCACAGAGGCCTCAGAGAGCAAGACACACGGAGGACACAGTGGAATTGGTGAATAGACAAAAATCGTAAATCTAAAATCGCAAATTTATAACTTTTAGTAAAGAGAATATCGGCTTTATTATTGCAAATTAACTAAAAACCGTGGCAGGATATGCTTTCACCGCGATCCTTCGACTGGCTCAGGATGACATTTCGTAATTCATGTGAATTAGTGATTTTAGCGAGATAAATTTTTTGCTTTGCAAAAAATTTATCTCGCTAAAATCATTGCCAAATATAACGGGCTAGCGTGTCATCCTGAGCTTGCCGAAGGATTCTCAAACGGTGTAGCCAAGGTTAACCTCCTTCTCAAAAGCGTTAATTAAACGACATTGAATCGTAAATCTAAAATCTAAAATCGCAAATTTATAACTTCACGTAAACCGTATCAATGAGATAAACGGCTTTCAGGTCTTTGGTAAATTTCAGAATATAGGTTCCGGTAGTAGTTGGGTTGAAGGTATATATTGCATCGAAAAAAGGAGCTATCAGGGTGCAAACGCAGCCTTTATTATAGATGGTTCCGGTAATAATGATTTCTTTCCCGGTAATATTTTCACTGATGGATTCAAGGTGACTACAGCCATTAAAACCGGCCACTTTTATCTGGTATATTTCGCTTGAACCCAGTTGAATCGTATCCTTATATTGAATTTCAGAGATTGACCCCATTAGATGGCTATCGCAATCTGATTCTTTGTGGCAGGAAATTATGGAAAGAAGAAAACCTAAATAAATTAAGTTTTTGAACACAAATTTTAATCTTTTACAAACCTTGAAACAGCTGTTTTACCCATGGATTCGCATTTAATAAAATATACTCCCGGATTAAACTGAGATATGTTAATCTTTACTTCTCCGGTGTTTGGCGAGAATGTTTTTTCTGTATCAAAATTCTGACCCAAAATATTGTAAATGGTATAAATGGCCGATGCATTATAGGTTTCAGGATAAACGCTCAGGAAATTAGATGCAGGATTCGGGAAAATCTTTAAGCTGCGAGCCTTCATAGATTCTTTAACGCTATTTGGCATCAAAATATTAAAGGTTACATAACTTGAATCTATTTGATCGAAATTACTGGTAATGCCAATAATTTTAAAGAAAGTTCTGGTTTTTACCCAAATCTTATAAGTACCGATGAGACTGACTGTCGGATTTCCGTAAAATCTTGCGCAACCCCGCTGTCCACCATTCCAGGTACGGCTAACCTTATCACATTCATACCCAAAAGTAGCTGGAAATTCACTCATATAAATCACTGTGGCCGAATCAACCCGTATGGCATAATCAGTTCCGTTAAATTTTGCGATGGTATCTAAAGGAACCATTAATGAAATAACCTCAGAATAAGGCTGGCCAACATAACCGTTGGGCAAATCAGCTGGCTTAATACCCGGTTTGGTAAGGGTTAAATCGGGTGTACAAGGTTGCGCAAAAGTAGTAATGGAAGCTAAAATTAAGGCTCCTATGATGGTAAGTTTTTTCATTTCAAATTTAATTTATAATCAAATTTAATACAATTCTCCTTAAAAAAATGTTAATATTTAATTTTTGTCCATAATTTTCATGGCTTCGCTAATCTGATCTTCAAAACTTAAGTCGCCGTTTATCCAATTTATCTTTATCCCGTCTTTTTCCATTTTCCTGAAATAGGTCATTTGCCGCTTTGCATACTGATGAATGGCAATTTCGAGTAATTCGAACAGTTGTTGTTCATTGATTTGATTTTGAAGAAAACGCCAGACAAATTTGTATTCCAGACCATAGTACTCAAACAGGCTGGTGTCAATACCTTTGCCGGCCAAACTGGCAACTTCTTCCACCAAACCCTCTTTCAGTCGTTGTTTGAGCCGGTTAGAAATACGCTCTCTTCTGGTTTCCAAATCCGGGTTTATTCCAATAATCATTGGTTTCTTTTCAATGATTTGGTCTGGCCTGAATTCGGGATTTTGGTTCAGAAACAAACAAATTTCAATTGCCCTGATACTTCTTTTTTGTGTAGTTAAATCGGCAAGATGCGTATATGCAGTTTTTGGTAAATCATTAAATATATGTTGAAGCTCAACTAAACTTTTCGTATTTAAATTTTCTCGGATGGATTCATTTTTTGGAACAGCGGTAAAAGTAAAATCAGCTAAAATGGAATGAATATATAAACCACTTCCTCCGCAAAGGATGGGCAATATATTTCGTCTCTGAATGTCGGAAAAAGCATTTTCAAAATCCTCTTTGAAGCGGTTTACATGGTACTTTGATCCTGCCTCCAAAATATCAATTAAATGATAGGGGATAAGCTTACCGTTAATGGAATATTCCTGGTAATCTTTTCCGGTTCCAATATTCATGTCGCGGTACACCTGCCTTGAGTCTGCGCTTATAATTTCGGCATTTAAAGCATGGGCTAAATGCACTGCCAATTTTGTTTTGCCACTGGCAGTCGGGCCCAATATTACCAGCAAATTATAGGTATTATTCCACATCAGAATGTTCTTGAATCGCGTATAAGTTTAAGGTTGCCTGCGTTGATTCCGATGAAAGATTTTTCATCAAATATTTCATCATTCAATTTTGCATTTTTAAGATAGGTTCTTTGTTGATTTTCTTTGCTAATCCTAAAAAGAATTGGATCCGTATAAGAAGATTTTTTAAATCCAAGTTTTATAAATCCATCACCAGTACCATAATCCAAATCAATGTATGTCATGATATGCTTTGCGTGTTTTTGATCCAAAAAATGTTTTAGGAGTTTTCCTAAACCACCTACAACGGTGTAATTAAGCAAGTTCGAAAATCTTACCAATTCGTAGGAGCGGTATAAGTTTGGGCCATCCAGCATTATTCTTGACTTGCTGAAAGCAATGGCTGCTACCAACTTGTTTTTATGAAATAACCCTGTTTTGTATGCATAGCCGGTTGCACCCTGAATGTGGTTTTGATTGAAGAACAGGTCCGTTTGTTGTTTATCTAATTTTTCTACAGTACAGGTTCTGGCCGATATTTTTTGGTTAATACCCAAGTAGTTACGAATGCTGCTTTCGACCAGATTTCTTTTTAAAATCCACCTGTCTTCCCAAATATTTAATAAACGACATTGCTGTCTGGAAGCATCCATAAAATGTTCCTGAAACAGGTTAGGCTTGTCAATTCTTTTAGTCAACCACTCATACTCAACCAATTGAATAAGCAATTTGAATTTAGGGAAATAGTAATTCCGGAGCGTGCTATCTCCGCAATTATTTTTCACAAGTTCCCCTTTATAAATTTGATTGATAAACAATTCAAATTGGCTGGCAAATTTTTTTGACACCTTACAAAGAAAAAAAAATCCTTTTATAGAACACGAAAAATCTTTTACTTGCAGCTTTCAATTCGGGAATAGGCATCATGCGCGGATACAGGTTATATTTTTATGGGATCATTCTTTTTTGCTTATGCATCAATAAAAATGCTTTGGGCCAGGCTGCGCAACCCGTTACAATTGACTTCAGCAATAAAATTGTATTGTTGGATAAGGGCTGGACTTTTTACTGGGGAAAAACATATCATGATATTTGTACGGATTCAACTGTTTTAGCACAAGGCAGGCCCATTACCGTACCCGGAAACTGGAATGCGTTAAATTTACCTAAATATGGATTCGGCACTTATCTGATTCGCTTAGTCAAACATCAGCAAGAAGATAAACACTTAGTATTAAAACTGTATGCGATAGGCACAAACTACAATTTGTATGTGAACGGCCAATTGCACTCAAGTGTGGGTGTTTTTGCTAAAAATGAAGAGAATTCAAAACCGGAATTCAGACCGCAAACCGTTTATTTTGATATTATCAGTGATACCATCGAAATAGCCTTGGAAGTTTCTAATTACAATTACCGGGAAGGTGGAATATGGTATACCCCCAGCATTGCCAAAGCCTCGCTCATGGGAAACAACTCGAAACAGAAATTAATTATGTTTTCATTTTTAACAGGGGCTCTGTTTGTTTTATTCTGCTATTTTATTGCCTTTTATTATATCAAAACCAACGAAAAAACTTCTTTATATTTCGCTTTGCTTTGTTTGTTTTCTTCCCTTCGTATTGCTAGTACCGGAGAGATCATATTCAGACAATTTAATTTTCCTATTTCTTGGGAAATGATGGTTAAAACTGAATTTATTTCCCTGGTTCTCATGTTACTTTTTGGTATTCACTATTTGTGCAGCATGTTTAAAAGAGATATTAACCAAAGGGTATTAAAGATCATTACTTTTTTAAACATTGTATTTGCCTTGTTTTTCCTTTTCAGCCCGGTTAAGGTTTCATCAGAAATCATACCTTATCATTTAGTTTTTAATGCTATTTTACTCCTGTATATTCTGAATATTCTTATTAAAGTGCTTATCCATAAAAGAAGATACAGCATATTGGTATTTTCGGGTTATTTGATCGTTTTTGTGACCGGATTAAATGATATTTTATATAGTCAGGGATATATTTCCACACTTTTCGTACTTCCTGCAGAAATTTTTTTCTTTGCTTTTATTCAGGGGTTTACGCTTACCAAAAAATTCTCCAATGTATTTGCCGAAGTGGAAGATCTTTCTGTGGCTTTAAAAGAAATTAACAAAAATCAGGCAAGCATATTAGAAGAAAAAACGGCTCAATTAAATATTCAGTCGGATGATCTGAAGATATTAAACATTACCAAGGATAAGGTTTTTTCAATAATAGCGCACGACTTGAGGGCTCCGGTACAATCATTGGGGAGTGTGTTAAAATGGGTGGCTGAAGATGATATTTCTTTTGAGGATTTGAAAAATGCACTCAAAAATATTCGAAACAATGTGGTTGCACTTAACCTTACGCTCGAAAATTTGCTGATTTGGTCGAGAGGCCAGTTAAACGGAATTCAAAGTTCGCCCGAATTATTAGACTTCAGAACTTCAGCAAACAATGTCATTGATTTGTATAAAATTCAAACCGGGGATAAAAACATTGCCCTGAACAGTCATATTACAGATAGAACCCTTGTTTATATAGATAACAATCACCTGAATTTAGTTTTAAGAAACCTGGTCAGTAATGCCATAAAATTCACAAATCCCGGAGGGAAAATTACGATAAGTTCACGCTATACCGACGAGGATAGTATTGAATTTTGTATTGAGGATAATGGGGTTGGGATCAGCAGTGAAGTGCTGAATAAAATATTTGTGACGGGCGAACATTATACCTCATATGGAACCAAAAATGAAAAAGGTACGGGATTGGGTTTGAAGTTGTGCAAAGAATATGTTGAACAAAACCAGGGGAAATTATGGCTGGAAAGTGAGGTAGGTGTGGGAACGAAAGCATACTTTACCATTAAATCCAATCCGTAATTGTATTTTCTATGTCAGAACCGGTATAAATTTAGGGTAATCGGTAAAAGAAAAGTAATCGGTAGAAGAAAAGTAATCGGTAATCGGTAGAAGAAAGGTAATCGGTAAAAGAAAGGTAATCGGTAGAAGAAGAGTAATCAGTAGAAGAAAGGTAATCGGTATTGTAATTACCAATTACTGAATACCTATTACTGATTACCTAATACCTATTACCGATTACCTATTACTGATTACCTAATACCAATTACTGATTACCTAATACCAATTACCTTTTACCGATTACCGATTACTGATTACCCATTACCGTATTCAGTATCATATCTGAATCCGGTCTTAAATTTTCAATCACAAGGGCCATTAACCCTTAACTGTTTTGATAATGAGTAAAAAAGGTAGAATTTTAGTTGCAATGAGTGGAGGTATTGATAGCACCGTTGCCGCCGTTATGTTGGCCGAAGAAGGTTATGAAGTGGTTGGCATCACCATGAAAACATGGGATTACCAAAACAGCGGCGGTGGTAAAAAAGAGACCGGTTGCTGCAGCCTCGATTCCATCAACGACGCCCGCAGCATTGCCGTTAAATATGGCATACACCACCTGATTTTAGATATCAGAAATGAATTTGGAGATTATGTGATTGATAATTTCATCGAAGAATATTTAGCTGGAAGAACTCCGAACCCTTGTGTTTTATGCAATACCCATATAAAATGGGAAGCATTGTTAAAACGTGCCAATCAACTGGATTGCGAATTTATTGCTACAGGTCATTATGCACAAATCCGGCTCGAAAACAACCGGTATGTGATTTCTAAAGGTCTGGATGATCACAAAGATCAAAGCTATGTTTTGTGGGGTTTAAGTCAGGCCAGCTTAGCCCGAACCCGTTTTCCACTGGGTGGCTTCCACAAAACAGATATCAAACAAATGGCCCTCGACCGTGGCTTCACCGAATTGGCGCAAAAAAGTGAAAGCTACGAAATTTGTTTTGTGCCCGACAATGATTATCGTGGTTTTTTGAAAAGAAAAGTGGAAGGTTTAGAAGAAAGCGTAGCGGGTGGAACCTTTGTGAACCGCCAGGGAAAAGTGCTGGGGAAACACCGTGGCTACCCGTTTTATACCATTGGCCAACGAAAAGGCTTAGAAATTGCACTGGGTGAACCCATGTTTGTTCTGGAAATAATCCCTGAAACCAATACCGTTGTTTTAGGCAGGGAAGAAGAGTTGCAGAAAAAAGGCATGTGGGTGAGAAACGTAAATATGCAAAAATATGCTCAATTGGAAAAACCAATGGAAGCACTCACCAAAATAAGGTATAAAGATGCCGGAGCTTACAGTATGATTGAACAGGAGGAAAACAGAATGAATATTGTGTTTAATAGCCCTGTTAAGGGAATTGCTCCCGGTCAATCGGCAGTATTTTATGAAGAAAATGACGTAATTGGCGGAGGCTGGATTCAATCCAGTTTTGATATTCAATGAAAATAAAACAACATTTTTTCAGGTTCAATCGTTCAGGAAGGGTGATAAAACTGCTGCCATTTGTCCTTTGCTTCGCTCTGTTTTCCTGTAAAAAAGGAAACGAACCTCCTGTTTACGATCTGGGTTATTCCTATTTCCCTTTAGATTCAGGTTTTACCTGGCTTTATTGGGTTGATTCTATTTCCTATAACGATAATACCCAAAAAACCGACACTTTTCATTTTATGCTGAAAGAACGTATCGGCGGGTTGGTTTTGGATCAAAGCCTGAAAAACCACTTTATATTGGAAAGAAACGTCAGGAAAAATGACACTTCCAACTGGGAACCCCGATCGAATGGCTATTTATATAGAACCGGAAATACCCTTCAAAGAGTTGAGGAAAATACCCGCATCGTTAAGCTGCTTTTTCCTATTGGTAATGTGTTAAACTGGAATGGAAATATGTACAATAACAGTGGCTGGAAATCCTTTTCCATGCAATCAATTGGTTCAAATTTTAATAATGGCGATACGCTGTTTAGCAATACGCTTACGGTTCAGGAAGATCTGGCAAACAACGCAATAGAAGAAATTCTGATCAAAAGTGTTTATGCGAAAGAGGTGGGTTTAGTTGATTTTACACATACCAATATTAATACGCAGGTAAATGGCAAATCAGGTTATAAGGTGAGACAAAAACTAATTTCATTCATCAAACCATGAGAGGGCTGTTTATTCTGTTCTGTATCGGCTGGCTGAACCTTCAGGCGCAGCAAAAATTTTATTTTGTGGCCTTTAAAGATAAGCCCAATTTCGAAAAACAACTGTATAATCCATTATCCTATATTTCGAAAAAGGCTGTAGAGAGAAGACTTAAAAACAAAGTTGCGATCAATCAAAACGATGTGCCTGCAGATAGCCTGTATCTGGTAAAAGTTAGCCGTTTGCCACTTACCATGTATGGTAATAGCCGCTGGTTTAATGGTGTGGTGGTACTTTCGGGGGATCCCGGAATATCGGATTCTCTGCTGAAGTTGGATTTCGTTTCAGAGCTTACCTATTTGGGTCCTAGTTATGGTTATGTAGAAGAGGGAAATTCTTCTGCCAGTGTATTGGAGGAGAAAATCAGCATGCTTCAGGAGACTTTTGAAGTAAAAAAGATAATCAGTGATTCGCTTTTCGAAGGTAAAAGTTATAAGCAAATCAAGCAATTGAATGCACAAAATTTGCTTTCCGGGGGAAATAATGGTCGGGGTGTTCTGATTGCCGTGATTGATGCTGGATTTAAAAATGCCGATCAATTAAGCCCGTTTAAACATCTGTTTGATCAGCAGAATATACTGTCAACTTACGATTTTGTTGAGCGCGAAGAGGAGGTATTTGATGATGATGAGCATGGTTTGGCCGTATTAAGTTGCCTGGCAGCCTATCAACCTGAAGTTTTGATGGGTACAGCACCGCAGGCCGAATATATTTTATTGCGGAGTGAAAATGCGGCCAGTGAATTTTTGACGGAAGAGTACCTTTGGGTTTTAGCTGCCGAATATGCCGATAGTGCCGGGGCAGATCTGATTAATACTTCCCTGGGTTATACGAAGCATGATGATAAAAAACTGGGTCATAAATATGGTGATATGGATGGAAAAACCACCATTATCACGCAGGCTGTTGAAATTGCCAGTTCCAAAGGGATTCTAGTTGTGGTTAGTGCAGGCAATGAAGGGAACCAAAGCTGGAAGCAATTATGTGCTCCCGGAGATGCTCCCAGCGCCATTACGGTAGGTGCGGTTGATGAATCGGGATATTGTGCCGGGTTCAGTTCGATAGGACCCACAGCCGATAGAAGGATCAAACCCGATCTCATGGCCATGGGAAAATCTGCAGCGGTATTATCGCCAACGGGTAGAGTTTATTCGGGTAACGGTACTTCATATGCCAGCCCGATTTTGGCCGGAACCGCTGCCATGCTAATGCAGACCGCTCCTGATAAAAAGCCGAAACAAATTAAAGATGCAATGTTGTTGAGCGCTTCCAACTATTATAAACCTGATAAATATATAGGTTCAGGCATACCGGATATTGAACTTGCTACTAAAATGTTACTGATTACCGGCGATAGTATTGTGGATTGCAGGGTTTTGGAGGATAAAAATCTACATATCACCCTGAGCAGTAAAATATATCAAAAAGTTGCGATAAAGTTAATTGATCCGGTTGATGGAGAAGTTTATGATTCAGATTTTAAGCTGAACCGGGGCATGAACCGCATCTTGTTTAAGGGGTACAAAAAACGCTCAGGCGGATTGTATCACCTGAGCGTTTCGTATGGTACTAAAACCCTGGAAACCGATATTGTTAAGCCTTAATTTTCTCAGCTTTCAGGGCAGGGATATTGATATTTAACAAGTAAAATCCTCCAAATAATACGGAACTAAAGAAGAAATCGCTGATGAGTGTATTTTGGAAGAAAGGAATTCCTGCCACATAACTACTCATTATTCCGGCCATATCATGTGTATAGAGGGGTGCCATAGAAACAGGGTAAAAGAGCACAAAATTGGTGATCAGGTAAAACAGGATGGAGGTTGAAAGCGAGGCAATACCAATGCGGTACCAGGCTTTGTTTGAACGCAAAAAGGTTCCAATTCCAACAGTTAAAGCAAAGGCACCATAGGTAATGAGCATTTCCAAACCGTAAAATCCTAAGAACACATCACTGATCAGCATGGCAGCAATGGGTAACAGAAAGGCATAAAACCGATTGGTAATATACGCACCGCCAAACAGGGCAATGGCTCCAATGGGGCTAAAATTATGGGCCATGGGTAATAAACGCAACATAGCTGCAGTAAAAATGAGGGCCACGATGATTAAAAATCTTTTATTCATAAAATTGATATTATCTATGTGTTGCGAAAGTAATATGCTTTTGGGGATAAACAAAATCAATGAAAAGGAGTTATTCACATTATTTGGAAAACGAATGATGAAGTTTGAAAATAGAAAATAGCAAATAGGAAATAGCAAATAGGAAATGAAGAACATCGAATGATGAACGCCGAATTTCGAATGTTGAAGTTTGGAAATAGAAAATAGGAAATGATGCATTTTCATAGGTTCAGGTCGCGACCTGACTTTATTTAAATTTTGATGAATGGCATATAGGATAATTAAAAATTGCTTACCTAAAAATCATATTAAAATACCATTAACGTGCTGATAAAAAACAAATTAGTGTTTAAAAATTATGTGATATTTAAAATTTATTTTTATATATTTGAATATCAAAAAAAAATGTTATGAAAAAAATCTACAAAATCAATTTATTAAATAACATACTCATTTCATTCACTTTTACGATTGCTGCATCCGCAGTAATGGCTCAGGGGGTTCCGGAATTAATATATTATAAGTTTAATTCTTCATCTGCAGGTACCACCCCCAATGATGCAAATTCAGCAACAAGGGTAGGTGGGACCACGGGTACCTTAATAGGTGCAACGATTGGTGGCACTGGGTTGTTCGGTTCTGCTCTTCAAGGAACCGGTACTGCTTCCACCAGCAATTGTGTGAGTTCAGGTTGGAACTTAAGCTTGTCGGGACCCTGGACAATTTCTTTATGGGTGAGCGGTGTTACCAATACTGTAACCAGTAATTATTTGTTTGGCGCAACAGGAGGATCAACATTTAGAGCCTTGACAGGTACTGGTGTAGTGGCCGGAGGAGGAAACTTAGAAATAAGAGGAACAGGAATGACTGATGTCTTCGCAAATGCTGTATTCGATGCAACCGGCTCTCCTGTTGTTATTCATTATGTATATAATCCATCAACCTTAGATATTAAGGTGTATAAAAATGGGGTTTTTACAAATTCAGTGACTCAAACAAGCACGATGACATTAACTGGAACAGGAGCATTTACTGTTGGAGGCTATAGTACGAGTATCGGACTCCCATCGGGTGGTAAAATGGATGAATTCAAATTCTATAACCGCGCTTTAAGTGCTACCGAAATTTCACAAACCTGGAATAAAACCCTCCCCATAGTTCAGGGGCCTAATAATGCGGGTACTACCTCATTGGTTTCTCCTGTTAACTTTTGCGCCGGTTCGCAGCAGGTTAAGGTAAAAATTACCAATAATGGTAGTAATCGTATTGATAGTGTTCGTGTTAACTGGCAATTAGATGGAATAATACAGCCAACCGTTTATTGGTCATCACCAATTGATACTCCCGGTAGTTTGTCTTATCCAAATGATACAGTTGTTACCTTAGGTAGTGCAACATTTACTTCAGGGATTGCCAAGACATTGAAGGCTTGGACATCCATGCCAAATGGAGTGGCAGATACGGTAAATACGGATGATACCTTAAACGTGGTGATGAAATCATCGTTGAATGGAAACTATACGATAGGAGGGGTCAGCCCGGATTATCCGACCATAGCTGCCGCTGTGGCCGATTTAAACAGCTATGGTGTTTGTGGTCCGGTTGTGTTTAACATTCGAACCGGAACATACACCGCTCAACTCAGTTTGAGTAATATTGCGGGTTCATCAGCCTCCAACACCATACGTTTTCAATCCCAGGCTAATCACATAGACTCTGTTAATTGGAATTTTACGGCTACTGCCACTACTGATAATTATTTGGCAAAACTATCCGGGACAAAATACATCAGTTTTAAAAACTTAAAATTCACATCAAATGCCGTCAGTTTCAGCAGGATATTTGATATTTCAGGCGGCTGCCAGTTTGATACCATTCAAAATTGTTCCTTAATTTCAGCAACAGCAACTGCAAGTTCTGTTAATACGGCTGTAATACATACTGATGGAGGAACCAATAACTCTCTGGTCGTTCTTAATAATGTTATTTCAGGTGGTAGTTGGGGATTGAGGCTTTATGGAGGCAGTACCACAGCCAAGGTTGTTGGAGCCATCATACAGGGAAACCAGTTTATCAATCAATATATGTACGGTATTTATTCCTATTACCACCAAAACAGCAAAATCCGTAATAATACATTTACCTCAAATACTACGTCTTCTTATTATGGAATTTATTCTTATTATGCAGATAGTGCCACAGAGATTACCGGAAACCGTATAAGTGGAATTACATTAGGGTATGGCTTGTATATGTACTATAACTATGGTTCAGTGGCCCAACCTGAAATAATTGCCAACAATAGCATTCAAATTGGTGGAACAGGTATTGCGCATGGTATTCATAGTTATTATGCACAAAACAACAAAATTTACAACAACTCTGTCAATATTAGTTCAACCTCTGCTACAACAGGATATGGAGGTTATTTTTACTATTCGGCAGTTACTTACCTTAACAACGAAATAAAGAATAATGTTTTTGCCAATACTGGAGGTGGTTATGCAATTTATTGCTATAACCCAACTTTAGCCGGAGCAAACAATGTGATGGATTATAACAATCTATATTCCAGTGGTAGCGTTCTTGCACAAATTGGAACACCTGCTTCTACTCCTGCTAATATGGTTGCCTGGAGAGCAGCGAGTTTGCAGGACATTAATTCACTTTCCTATCGTCCGGGATATACTTCGGCTACCAACCTGCAACCAAACCCTGCCGATACCGCTTGCTGGTCGCTGAATGGGAGAGGAGTGCACCTTGCAGCCATTACCACGGATATTAACGGAATGCCAAGACCGACAACACGTGCTGCGGGAGTTCCCGATATTGGCGCTTATGAATTTACGCCAACTGCTCTGCCGCCGGTTGCTACCATGGTTTCCGGACCTACCGTTCCGGGATATGCAATCCAAATTTTCCTGTTTGGGGGAGATACCCTTGCCAGACTGGTTTTCGACAGTATTTACAGTGTACCCTCTTTTGTTCATTTACGTAGAAGAACCGGAACCATTCCTCCAAATATGGGTGCTACACCGGTTAATTATATGTATTTTTACGATAGCATCTATGCGCCTTCCGGAACCTATTATTACAGTATGGAAATGCGTTATAAAGATGCCTGGCTGGGGGTAATAAGCAATGAAGGAAATATGGCCATCATCAAAAACTTGAATCCGCCTGCAACTCCCTGGTTTTTAACTTCTTCAAATCCGAGTGTGGATTCGAGCAACAATTTACTGACCGCCAGTTACCTGAGTGATTTTGGATTATTTGCAGGTACGGATGTTTCTGCACCATTGCCTGTAACATTGCTGAGTTTAAATGCTTCTTCTACCTCAAAAAGCATCCATATCAGTTGGATCAGCGCCAGTGAAAAAAATGCCTGGAGCTATCATGTGGAACGCTCCATAGATGGCAAAACCTTTGAAACCATTGCAAAGGTAAAGGCAGTAGGAAACAGCAATACTTACCAAAAATATGCTTATGACGATGTTACGGGCAAGTTATTGCTGGCAAAAGGCTTGGTTTATTACCGCTTATCAATGAAGGATATAGATGGTGGAACCGAATACTCAAAATTGGTGACTGTTCAGGAAAAGCAGAAATCAGGTCTCGAAGTAGCTGTTTACCCGAATCCATTCAATGATCAGTTAATACTAAAAGTTGATCAGGCAGAGGGTGCTGAAATAAAACTTGAAATAATGGATCTAACAGGAAAACAGGTTTATACGGGCAGTTTCACCGGTAACGAACATATAATCAGCAACCTTGATGCTTTGCCGGCAGGTGTGTATTTTGCCAAATTGAGTAGTGAATTGGATATCAGAGTTATTAAATTAATTAAGAAATAAACTACTGAAGAAAGGCACGCTTTATTGGGTATTTTTCGAATATCCAATCCGCTCCTGGTCGCTATATTTCTGTAGGATAATTTGTGAAATGCAATTTGGCTAAAGCCAATACTATTGTTCATCATTGTAATCCGTTGGCTGAAGCCAACGGCAATGAGGGAATTTGCTGATGTTGGCTGAAGCCAACGGCAATGAGGATATTTGTTGAATGAATTGGAATTGAATGTGTTGGCTGAAGCCAACGGCAATGAAGGAATTTGCTGATGTTGGCTGAAGCCAACGGGAATGAGGATATTTGTTGAATGAATTGGAATTGGATGTGCTGGCTGAAGCCAACGGCAATGAAGGAATTTGCTGATGTTGGCTGAAGCCAACGGCAATGAGGATACTTGTTGAATGAATTGGAATTGGAAGTGCTGGCTGAAGCCAACGGGAATGAGGGAATTTGCTGAATCATTTGAAAAGGAATGTGTTGGCTTCAGCCAACTGTAAAGAAAAAACAATCATTGCCGTTGGCTTCAGCCAACTGTAAAGAAAAAACAATCATTGCCGTTGGCTTCAGCCAACTGTAAAGAAAAAACAATCATTGCCGTTGGCTTTAGCCAACGGATAAAGAAAATTTAAGCCAATATTGGCTTTAGCCAAACCAACAATAATATGTCATATGTAAAAATATGGGTACATTTAGTATTCTCCACAAAAAACAGAGAGCCTTGGCTTAATACAACAATAAGATATGATATTCATAATCATATAATTGAAAATTGCAAAAAGAAAGAAATTTTCCTGCAAGCCATTAATGGATATACAGAACATTTACATTGTTTAATCTCCTTGGGAAAGGAGCAAAGCATTTCAAAAGTATCACAATTAATAAAAGGAGAATCTTCACTATGGATAAATAAAAATAATTTGACACCTGAAAAATTTATTTGGCAAGACGATTATTATGCAGTATCTGTCAGTCATGCACAAATTGAATCAGTTATCAAATATATTAAAAATCAAGAAGCACATCATTCAACAAAAACATTTAATGATGAAATTCAAATATTTACAAAATATAATGGATGTGAAATTATTTCAAAATAATTCACTCTGTTGGTTGAAACCAATATCTTCTTTGCCGTTGGCTTCAGCCAACTGATGAAGATATTTGCCTAAAGTCAACAGCATTTGCCATTTAAAAAAATATTTGTCGCACTGGGGGAAAAGTCCATAAATTGCGGAACTTTTTTGGGTATTAATTTGACTTTTATGAAATTACTTAATGACCTGAATAAGAATTCTGAACTTATTATAAACTTAAAACAAATATGAAAAAGTCCTTATTGATTGCTGCATTTGCAGTGGCCTTCATCGGTTCTAAAACGAGTTTGGCTCAGGCTCCGGCTGCAGCAAATCCAAACCAAACTGTATTACTGGATAAGGTAACTGCAGCCACGGGAGAAATGAAAATCTCTTATGAAAAATACCGTTTACCAAATGGTTTAACCTTAATTATTCATGAAGATCATTCTGATCCGATTGTGCATGTAGAAGTTACCTACCATGTGGGTTCAGCCCGTGAAACACCCGGAAAATCTGGTTTTGCACACTTTTTTGAACATATGATGTTCCAGGGATCGACGCATATTAAAAAAGCAGGGCATTTTGAAATCGTTTCGGGTGCCGGTGGAAATATGAATGGATCAACCGATCGCGACCGTACCAATTACTTTGAAACCATGCCATCCAATTACCTAGAAACAGCGCTGTGGTTAGAAGCTGATCGTATGGGTTTTTTGTTGGATTCGGTTACTCAGATAAAATTTGAAAATCAGCGGTCTACCGTAAAAAATGAAAAAGGACAAAACGTTGACAATCGGCAATACGGTAAGGTGAGTGAATTAAAGGACGAAACCTTGTATCCGGTTGGACATCCATATAGCTGGCCTACAATTGGTTACCTTGAGGATTTGGATCGTGTTAATGTGGACGATCTGAAAAACTTCTTTATGCGCTGGTATGGACCCAATAACGCTTGTATAGTGGTGGCAGGAGATGTAAAAACTGAAGATGTGGTGAAATTGACTGAAAAATATTTCGGACCGATTCCAAGAGGACCGGAAGTTCGTGCACAACGCATTGATCCAGTGAGATTACCAGATAATAAATATAAAAACTACGGAGAGGATGTATTTGCACCTTTATATTGGTTTGCCTATCCAGCGGTAAAAAGTTATCATCCCGATGAAGCCGCACTTGACATTTTAGGCTCCATTCTGGGTAATGGTAATAATTCCATTTTATACAAAAACTTTATCAAGCCCGAAAAAGGATTTCAAGCCTCTGCATTCAACCAAACAACTGAATTAGCCGGTGAATTTACCTTTGTGATCATTGCCATGCCGAACTTTGAGGGTGACAATGATATTGAAAAAGGATTGATGGCAACGCTAAATGAATTTGACCAAAAAGGAGTTTCAGATGATGATTTGGCACGTGCCAAAGGTCAGATTGAAAGCGGAATTATGTTTAGTATGCAAAGTGTAGCCGCAAGGGCTGGTACATTGAGTCAGCTTTGGTTTTTGAGTCATGGTACACCTCGTTTGGAGAAATATTTTAATTTGAAAGATGAATTAGATCGCTATACTAAGGTTACCAAAGAAGATGTAATGCGTGTTTTCCGCCAATATATAAAAGGGAAGAACTATGCTTTGGTCAATATTTTCCCTAAAAAGGCTAATGCCGCTGCTAATAAAGAGGAAGCTAAGCCCGCTACTAAACCAGTTGTAACTGCTGCCCCGGTTAAAACTGAATTGGAATACAAAGGCTTGTCTTATACCCCACCAAAAGATAATTTCGACAGAAGCAAACGGCCTGAACCCGGTGTTGGAAAATCATCAGATGTACCCAATTTTTACGCCGCCGGCTGGGATAATGGAATTAAAGTAATTGGAACAGAAACCAAAGAATTGCCGGTGATTACCATTTTGCTAAACATGAAGGGTGGAAATATAGCAGTAGGGGATGTTTCAAAATCAGGTTTGGCTAATTTAACGGCGGATATGATGGGCGAGGCCACCCAGAACTATACAGCAGAGCAATTTGACAATGAAATTTCAAAATTAGGAAGCTCGATTAGTTTTGGTGCAGGCACTGATAACCATTCGGCTCAGGTTACCTGCTTAAAGAAAAATCTGGATGCCACTTTAAAGTTATTTGAAGAAAAACTGTTAAGACCCAAGTTCAATCAGGACGAATTTAAACTCAATCAATCTCAGAATTACCAGGGAATCAATTCGCAAAAATATGATGCAGCTTCCACCGCCGATCTTGCATTTGCCAAGTTAATTTACGGGAAATCCATTGCGGCTGAACCCGTTCAAGGAACTCTAAAAACAGTAAAAGTAATCAATATGCGTGACGTTCAAAGCTATTACGATCGTTTTTACGGTCCTGATTTCGCTACCTTAACCATAGTAGGGGATATCACTGAGCAAGAAATACTTCCTAAATTAGAATTTTTGAAAAACTGGAAAAAGAAAAACATCGTTTTTCCTGCGCTACCTGCGCCACCGGTAGTTTCAGGCAATAACAAGCAAGTGTTTTTGGTGGACAAATACAAAGCTCCTCAATCAGAAATTCGTATCGGAAATATTGGACAAACCTATGATTGGAATGGCAAGTTCTTTAAAACCTATGCAATGAATTATGAATTGGGAGGCAATTTCAACAGCCGTTTAAACATGAATCTTCGTGAAGACAAAGGATTTACTTACGGAATTCGTTCTAATAATTCGGGTTATAAAGAGCGTCCCGGTGTATATGAGATTTCTACCGGTGTTCGTACCTCATCCAGCGATACTGCTTTAAAAGAAATTATGTATGAAGTAAATAATTACCGTGATAATGGAATTACCGATAAACAGTTAACTTTCATGAAAAACTCTATAACTCAGAGTGATGCGCTGCGTTATGAAACCAACGGGCAGAAGGCAGGTTTCCTGAATCGTTTGGTTCAGTATAATTTACCCAAAGATTATATACGCCAGCAAAACGACATTATCAAATCATTAACAAAGGAAGAAATTAATGCCATTGCCAAAGAAATTTTACAACCTGATAAGATGATTATATTGCTTGTTGGAGATAAAGATAAAATTAAAGTTCCGATTGAGAAATTAGGCTATAAAATACAAGATTACAAGGAGGTAGAAGTTGCTACCTATGAGAAAAATTAATTGATAAAGAATTAATTCCTTATCAGAAAATAACAGGTCAGACCCAAAAGTTTGGCCTGTTTTTTTGTGCTCAATTTTTTGAAAAACGTCTATGGATTTAAATAAACGATTACATTTGCGTGCAAAAATAAATTAGAGCACTTTTGAACTCAAGGCGAATAAAGGCTGACTACTATTTGGCTTGAGTTTTGAACCAGACAATAACTTATTAATCAAATTAACTAACTAAATTCCATGAAACGACTATTATTTGTGCTTGTATCTTTAATTAGTTTTCAAGCTTTTTCACAGAACAGCAATATTGAAAGTGCTGCAATTTACCTGAGAAACGGGGAGTTGGAGGATGCAAAAAAATCAATTGATGCGGCAGTAATGAACCCTGAATCTAAAGACAATCCAAAGGCCTGGTTTTATTTTATTGCCGTGTATGATACGATATACAGAAATCCGGCCTATGCCAGTCTGATTGAACCCGATCTGGTTGATAAATTCTATGATGCCTGCAAAAAATGCATTGAAACAGATGTAAAGAATAGATATTCCTACTATTGTAAGGATCAGGCTATTATAAACAGTGCTTTTATGAGTTTCAATAAAGGAATTTCATTTTATGAGCAAAAAGATTATAAAACTGCACTCAAATATTATCAGAATGTATTAGATATCATGCCATACGATAAAAATGAGGATTTGAAGAAAAATAATCTTTCCGAGAAAAATATTTACCTCTATATGGCTTTTGCATCTATTCAAAGCGACAATAAAGCGAAAGCAAAAATATTTTTACAGAAATTAATGGACTTGAACTATGATGATCATTTGATTTATTTACAGATGGTTGCCATTCACCTGGAGGAGAAAGATACAGCAACAGCGGTGAAATTTCTTGATTTAGGCAGGCAAAAATACCCAACCGAGAAAGACTTAATTAACCAGGAGCTGAATATTTATTTAAATCAGGGAAGGCGTGATGTGTTGGTTAATAAATTAAATGCAGCACTCGAGATAAACAACGAAGACATTACCTTATTGTATGTAAGAGGAAACGTGTTTGACAATTTTAGCAGCGAGTTTTTAAAGAAATACAAACACGACCGGGATACAATTAACTCTTTGAAGAGTAGGGCGTTGACCGAAAAAACACCTGCAAGAAAGGCTTCCTATACCAATGCAAGCAATTCTTTTCAGGCTTCGGCTGAATCGAACCTAAAGAAAAGCAGGGAATTTGTGATCAAAGCAGAGCAGGATTATAAAAAGGTGCTTGAACTGAACGCGGATTACATTGATGCTTATTTTAACCTGGGTGCTATTAATAACAACAGGAGTACCGAAATAGTTGAAAAAATGAATGCCATTCCAAACGGCTTATCAGCGGCTGAATTCGACAAAAAATACAAGCCCTTAAAGCAACAACAGGATTCTATTTTAAATACGGCATTAGATTTCTTTAAGCAGGCTTTATCCATTGCAGAAAGCAAAGGCGAGGAAACACCTCAAAAGAAGAAAGAGAAATATGTTTATATGCATGATATTTTATTTAGCATGCAACAAGTTTACGCCAACTTGGGCGATGAAAAGAAAACCATTGAAACCAAAAAGAGGAGAGTACAATACGAGAAAATGGATTGAAACACAATCATACTGGAAAAAAGATAAGGGAGATGTTTCTCCCTTGTTTTATAAATATCCTATTTAACATAATATTAATTATAGGGGATTAATAACACCCTGAAAAGACCGTAAATACAAGGTTTCCCAAACCTACAGCCTAAAAACCTACAGCCTAATAGCCTAAAGCTTAACACTCAATTTAGCTTAAACAAATAGCTAAACATAATAACAAGAAGAAAACACTTTCAATGATCATGTACTTTTTCATGGCTTTTTTATTTAAAGGATTTAGAAACCAAAATGACTAATAAAGTTTATTTAGCTTGTATCAGATATTATCTAGTTTACAAGAACCATGCCTTAACGGATAGAAAAAGCTTAAAAAACTCTAATTTTGTAGATATCAAACCATGTACAAATAACTATAAACACCTGTAAATAGATGGATTACATGATTAACGAAGGCATTTTGAAAATATTTCTTCTTTCTGGGCTTTTCGTAAAAATTTACCCTTTTCCTTCATTGAAATTATTCCCAATTAGGGTCAGGCATTGCGGACAGAGACAATCTGAATAATTGGTTTTGAGGTATTTTATTGCTTCTTCACTTAATACAATACGGCTGCAAGAACATTCTACAATGTGCTTATGCAGGCAACTGAACTCTATTCCACAGATTCCACAGGTTTTGGTTTCAGCTTCTATCATGGGTTTTGTATAAGTATTTTAAAGGTTTGAGAAGAATTTTCGGTTTGAATATGCAAAAAATATAAGCCTGAGGAACGCATTATTTTAACGGAAATCAAACCAGCCCCCATTTCAGCATAATTTAATTGAACCTGAACTCCTTTGAGATCACTTAGCATTAAGTTGAGTACCGGATGGCTCGAATAGATAAATACTTGTCCGTTTTCTGGGATGGGATTCGGATAAATAGCTAAAGTATTGCTCTTTTCTAACTCCGTCAGGTTTTTTGTAATATCCTGATGAATAACGCCCACTGCATCCAAATCAAAGCCGGATGAAGGAAAAGGTGTTGGCCAGGGATCGTTGATCAGCCTGTTATTCGCATCCCTGCTCCCAAATACCGGGTTCATACTACCTACCACATCAATGAGCCGGATGCATTTAACGGCATTCACATCTAACCCAAGAGAATCTTTCAACTCCTCTAAATCGAAGGGAGTACCATAAGGTCCTATATATTTTCCGGCCAGGTTATTGATTTTAGCTGCATCCAAACTTCCATAGGTTCCAACCTGAAAGGCTGTGTCTGTTAGGCTTCCCACCGGAAAGCGAACAAAACGTTTTCCATCAGAACTCACTTCTACAAAGGCCAATTCCAGAAAAACCGAATCTCCACCGAAGGAAAATCCATTTTCGAAAACCACAAAATCCGCTCCCGGATCATTACGGATCCAATAGTCAAAAAAAACCGCTGCTTCTCCCCCATCACCCAGGCTTACGATTCCATTACCGGGGGCACCTGTTACCGACTCAGCTTCGCCGGCAGAAGCTATACCCAATATTGTATCGGCACTGTTTTGCCAGCCTCTTTTTATGGTGCATCCCGTAGCCCATGCTTTAATAATGCTGCTATCTTTGTAAACAGCCAAACACCCGGGCTTACCAACCTGTGGCGCATATTGCGACAAGGCCTGAAACGGTCTCCATACAAATGAAAACAGAAATAGAAACAGTAGAATTTTTGGCATTAATCGGGATACAAAATAATCGTACGAAGTTAAGGATTATTCTATTACATAACATTTCGGTTCAAGAATATTCACTCCATAACTTAAACCATATCCTGTTTTGAACCAAAGCCTCATTAATGATTTGGGGGTAATAATGCAATCATTTGCTATACGAATCGATTTCCACCGGGCTTCTTGGAATATTTACAATTTTTTCTAACAGGGAGTTTGGATTTGTCTACAATATTTGGCAGGTTCATTTCAAAAACGACAACATGCTTACATCTAAAAAACAGTTTGACGGTTAAGCTATTTAATATTCTACAATAGTCAATCAATCAATTTCTTATAATAATGTTTTCCAGCAATGGTTTCATATAATTTTAGGGTTGAAATGCAATCGGTAGAGGTATAATTGTTAGTCCAAAATAAAGGTTAGCACTTTTCCACATTACTATTTAAGATTGAATTGAAGATAAGCTGTGAGGTAGCCGATGATTCTTGTCATTTCAGTTATTTTTCTTTACTTTTATAGTTGTATTATCATTAATTTTGAACTTTAAGGGTTTATTCAAAATGAGATTTTTTGTTTCAAAATGAAACCAAGATTTTGTTTTGTGAGTTCTTTATAAATGATTGGCGTTTTTTAATAATTGATATTTAGTGTATTAACATATCTTATGCATAGCTATTGAAAAATGGGCTTTTCATTGCACTACTAACATAATAAAACAACAACAAAATGAAAATGAAAACTGCATCACACTTATTTTTATTTGGTTCAGAACTGAATAAATTCCTAAAATTAACCTATGGAAGAAAAACAGGCCTGGTCCTGATAATAATTTTGAGCCTGTTCATCCTATCTTGCAGAAAGAACTTTGTGCCACATCCAAAAAAAGTCATTAAACCAACTTCAACCAAAGAGCTTACTGCCTCTTCAAATTTTAGCTGGGGGACCACCAGAAGCTTTGATTTTGAAATAAAACCGGCAAAAAAAGGATTATTGCTTATTCAGGATGAAAAAGCAAATGTAATATATAAGGCTTTGTTATTACCCAATGAAGCTTTCTACCAAAATCTAACAGTGGCCTCTTCGCTTACTAAAATAAATGTTTATTTCAATGGTAATAAGGAAGAAATAATCCTTCCGGGTCAGGGAATATTTATATCCAAGCTCCAATAAATTAAAACTTTATCTTCACTTTCACAATATTATTATATCATGACAAATTTAAATTATAGCCGCCATTCCAGGGTCGTATTAACTCTGGTCGTATTTTTATTTTTGGGATTATCAGGCCAAAAGCTCAAGGCCCAAACCTGGTGCACTGAGCAAATGTATTTTGGCTGGTATGGTGATGCCAATGCCAGCCTGGGTCTTTTGTTAA
>CAYHCF010000008.1:0-102360 GCA_964355075.1 uncultured Chitinophaga sp. | reverse complement strand
CCGCTTTTCATTTGAAATTACCTATCCTGCTAATAAGAAACTGAATCCATATTAAATGTAAAATCAATAAATACAGGGATCAAATAGGATACGATATGCTAAGTTTGAATGGTATTTAATAGTATTTTGTTTGTCCCGGATATTTTACTTTTCTAATGATTTGCACGGATTATACAAATTATCAATTAAATAAATAAATTTGAACCATGAGAAAACTAACATTATTTTCTTCAATATTCCTTATTTTTTGTTCCGTACATTCTTATGCTCAAATAGGTGCTGAGATCGGAAAAATCAGCAATCAGGGTTCCGCAATGCTATCTAATAACGCTACTCCGCAGACCAATGCGGTATTAAGAAATTTAGAGGCTCAATTAATAAAAAAATTTGGGCTCGATGGTGCAAAAGCAGAAATTGCAGGGAACTTATTAAAATTAAAAGTGGCGGATATTGATTTTACGAAAATATCTGCACCGGCCCGAACCAAAGAAGGAGCGGATATGACCAAAATGGTAAGAAGTGTTTTTTCGGAATACAGGTTGGATTTCGCAAAATTGGGCTTAATGAATTTGCAAATTGAAATGATTAAAAATATAAGGGCAAAGGAGATTCTTGATACGTTTGTATATAAATTGTAAAAAATAAGAATCAAGAAAACGCAGACTTCCTGATTGCTTTTTTTGTTTATCAAAAAAACGGATCCCCGATGATGATTGAGAATAATTTTTTGAATAATCTCTAATGAGCATAAAAACTTTTTTTGCGGGTACTTTTGCAAAATATATAAGCCGAAAAGTTCAAAATGAAAGCAAAAGGGCGCAGGAATTTCAGGATTTTTGGTTCAGAAATATTCTTTCCAAAGCCAGTCTAACCAAGTTTGGAAGGGAACATGGGTTCGATAAGATAAAGAATTATTCGGATTATAAAATCGCTGTCCCGGTCACTGATTACGAGGGACTAAAAAGTTATATCGAACTTGCCCTAAGTGGCCAAAAGGATGTTCTTTGGCCCGGGAAGCCCCTATATTGGGCTAAAACTTCAGGAACGACCTCCGGAATAAAATATATTCCAATATCAAAAAATTCCATTGCATTTCATATCAATTCGGCACGAAACGCTTTACTGTGTTATATTGCTGAAACAGGGAAGATGGAATTTGTTGATGGTAAAATGATATTTCTGTCCGGAAGCCCCGAATTGGAGAAAAAAAACGGGATGCTGATCGGACGTTTGAGTGGAATTGTAAATCATCATATTCCAGCTTACCTGAGGAAAAACAAAATGCCCGGTCATGAAACGAATTGTATTGAAGATTGGGAGCAAAAAGTAGATCGGATCGCGGCGGAAACAATCAATCAGAATATGACTTTAATAAGCGGAATCCCTCCCTGGGTTCAGATGTATTTTGATAAATTAACTGAAAAATCAGGCAAAAAAATTAAAGATATCTTTCCTGGTTTTAACCTCTTTGTTCATGGAGGGGTAAACTTTGAACCCTATCGGGCTAAAATGGAACAATGCATTGGCAAAAAAGTGGATTCAATTGAAACTTACCCTGCATCTGAAGGTTTCATTGCCTTTCAGGATTCTCAGACTGACTCCGCTTTATTGCTGCTTACCAATAATGGAATTTTCTACGAGTTTATTCCGGTGGATACGTTTTATAATGAAAATCCAACCCGTATTTCTCTGAAAGATGTTGAACTCAATATTAACTATGTACTCATTTTAAATACAAATGCCGGTTTATATGGATATAACATTGGTGATACCATAAAATTTGTGTCGATAAGCCCGTATAAAATTATTGTTACCGGAAGAATCAAACATTATATTTCTGCCTTTGGTGAACATGTGATTGGAGAGGAAGTTGAATTTGCCCTAATCAGTGTGGCTCAGAAAAATCAAACCGAAATATTGGAATTCACAGTTGCTCCACAGGTAAATCCTCCGGGCGGAGGTTTACCCTATCACGAATGGTTTGTGTCATTTTCAAATCCTCCTGAAAGTTTAGAAGATTTTGCAGCTCAGGTAGATGAAGCGCTTCAGAAAAAAAACAGCTACTATTTTGATTTAATAAAAGGATCAATTTTGAGGCCGCTTGTCATGCGGATATTAAGTCCGAATGCCTTCATTGATTATATGAAAGAGGAAGGGAAGCTGGGTGGGCAAAATAAGGTTCCCCGGCTTAGCAATGATAGAAAAATTGCCCAAAAACTCGAAAAACATATTTTAAGATAAAACAAACTGTCTATTTCACAAAGCACCTATGCTTATAAAGCAAGAAAATGGGGATAATTCTACCCGATATAAATAACTGCGTTCGGTTAGCTTCGTTAGCAGTTGTAATTAAACCATGCGCACTTTTTTTAACCACAGAATCAATACGCTATTTCAGCAATATTGGGCACAAAACCTTTTACTGATTTTCGTTCGATTATTGGCAATTCTCGCCATAATGACACTTTTTCAGCTTAAATTGAAGGCACAACAAACCACAATATATACCGATGAAATAAAACAGTATAATCAGGGGCTGGAGTTATTTGATAAAGAAAAATTTGCGGCGGCACAAAAACAATTTATGGGGTATGCACAAAATACCTCAAATCAATTACAACAGATAAATGCGCTTTATTATTCCGCCGTTTGTGCCCTCGAATTATTCAATGCAGATGCCGAACCTTTGCTGAAAAATATTATTGAAAAATATCCCGAAAATACAAAAGCCAGATTAGCCGAATTTCAATTGGGCAAGTTGTTTTACAGAAATAAAAGCAATAAACAGGCTGTTTTCTATCTGGATAAGGTTGATGTGAAATATTTGTCGGGAAATGAATTGAAGGATTATTATTTCGTTTATGGTTATTCTCTTTTTAAAGTTGAAAGATATGACGATGCAAAAAAAGCATTTAAAAATATTACAGAAGAGAAAAGTAAATATTACGACGCTGCCAATTATTACTGCGGATACGTTTGTTACAAATCGGCCGCTTATGATGAGGCCCTGATTCATTTTGGCAGAGTGAAAAACAACAAAACATTTGGCCCTTTGGCTACCGTTTATGTGGCCCAGGTATATTTTGCCCGCAGGCAATATAAAGATGTTATCGCTTATTGTGATACGATGACAAACAGGGACGTGGCTGTTGATGTGGCAGGAATGATAGGCCAGTCCTATTATCAGATGGGTTCTTTTGAAGCAGCTATTCCTCATCTCGAAAAGTTTATGAATGCGGCGCCAATCGTTCCGGGTAACAATGATTTTTATTCGCTGGGATTATGTTATGAAAAAACAAAACAACCTGTTAAAGCGGTTGAACAATTTTTGAAAATTGAATCCAAAAAGGATTCACTGATGCCTTATGTTTATTACCATTTGGGTGAATGTAATCTGCAAATGGAAAAAAGAGCAAATGCCTTAGCTGCATTCGATAAATGTTACCTCCAGGATACTATCGGCTCCTTAGCCGAAATTAGCTTGTTTAACAGCGCAAAAATTGCTGATGAGCTTGGTTTACAGGGAATTTCAATGAATTCATATATGAGGTTTATTAATAATTTCCCTCAAAGTAACTATGCAGGTGAAGCAAGAAGCAATTTGAGTAATTTATTATTAAACGGAAGGAACTTTAAAGAGGCCATTAAAATACTGGAAGGTATAAAAAATCCGGCTAAAGCAGATTTAACCAATTTGCAAAGAGTATATTATTACAGGGGTGAAGAACTTTATCTCAACAATAAATATAAGGAGGCGATAGAACTATTTTTAAATGCAGCGGCATCAAATTATGATCCTAAAATAAAAGCACTGGCTAATTTTTGGCTGGGAGAACAGTATTTTAGAGATCAGCAATTTGAAAAGGCGCAAGAACACTATCTGCTCTTTCAGAATGAAAATGAAGTAAGAAACACCCGCTTTTATAATCTGTCTTACTATAATTTGGGTTATGCCTGTTTAAAAACCGAAAATTATTTAAAAGCGATAGAGTCATTTAAATCCTACGTTGAAAAGGATCCTTTAATGAGTAATCCTGAAGTATATACCGATGCCGCAATCAGAACGGGAGATTGCTATTTTGTTTCAAAAAATTATGACAAGGCGATTCAATATTACGATCTGGTAATTCAAAAAGATTTGAACGGGGCCGATTACTCCCTGTATCAGAAATCACTCATACTGGGTGTATTGGGAAGATATGAAGAAAAAATTGTTACCTTAAAAACACTGGAGAAAAAATTCCCAAAATCTACTTATATTGATGATGCAGTTTTTGAACGGGCTGATATTTTTCTGAAAACGGAAGATTATGCCAGCGCAATTGAGGCTTTCAATTATTTAATTCAAAATTATCCCAGATCTGTTTATTTGAGAGAAGCCATGTTAAATAAGGGGCTTGCTCTGTTTAACAGCAAAAATAATGAGGCAGCTCTCGAGCAGATAAAAACATTAATTACCAGTTACCCAAACAGTGATGAAGCCCGTCGTTCTTTACCAATGGTTCAGAATATTTTTGTAAATCAGGGTAAAGGAGATGAATACCTGGAATGGATTAAAGTATTGCCAAATGTAGTTATTTCTGCCTCAACTCAGGATTCTCTGAGTTATGAATCTGCTTTTAACCTGTACCAAAAAAACGATTACGGTAAATCCAGCAAGGCTTTTGGAAACTATATCAACCGTTTTCCAGGAGGTTACTTTATTTTAAAAGCAAATTATTTTAAAGCCGAATGTGACTATAAACTAAAAAACAATCAGGAAGCACTGATAGCTTATGAATATGTTGCAAACGCACTTAGAAGTGATTTCACTGAAAGAAGTACCCGTCAGGCGGCAATTATCAATTATTTAAATAAGAATTATGACAGGGCATTTGAGTATTATAGTGCACTCGAACGTATCGCCGGTAACAAGGACAACCTTTCCGTTGCTTTATTAGGTCAGATGAGATGTTGCTCCATACAAGGAAAAATGGATTCAGCGGCTATGGCTTCAATTAAATACCTGAACTCAGGAATAATGCAAAAGGAGGGTTCGATTGAAGCGCATTCAAATATAGGCCGCTTTTATATGAAGCGAAATAAACCGGATTCAGCTTATGTTGAATTTAGTTTTGTATTAAAGGAAATAAAAAATATTTATGGAGCCGAAGCAAAATATAATATCGCCCTTATCCAGCATTTGCGTAAGGAATATAAATTATGCCAGAAGTCGATCTTTGAACTCAATGACCAATTTAGCGCGTTTGAATACTGGGTAGCTAAAGGGTTTGTTTTATTGGCCGACAATTATATCAAATTGAACGATACGTTTCAGGCAAAAGCAACCTTGCAAAGCTTACTGGATAATTATGAAGGAGAGGAGATAAGAGATCTGGTTAAAGTTAAACTGAAAGAAATTTCTGATCTGGAAGGAAATCAAAAGGCAGAATCCCAAAAACAAATTGATCAGCGAATTAAGCAAAATGAAAACAAATAGAAATGGGGAGAATTAAGATAATAATAATACTGATTTGCCTGCTGTTTAAGGCAAATGTTCAGGCGCAATCAAAAGATAGCTTGATTAAGAATAATGAAGTAAATATCATAAAGATATTTAAACCCATTTTGTCTGAAGCCATCAAAATTCCGGTTAATCCTAATCCTGAAAAACCTGAGCTTATGAAAAGAACTTTCATATATCAGATTCCTGACCAACAGTTTATGGTTCAGCCAACCCTGTATACCATAAAACCATTGGCTTTGGGTACTGCCTTATTACCCAAACTCAAAAACAACTATTTTAAATTGGGGTTTGGAAATTATACAACCCCTTTGGCTGAGATCTATTATAATTCTGTTAGAAATAAACAAAGGCAGGCGGGTATTTTTGCCAGGCATTTGTCGTCCGATGGAGATCAAAAGTTTAATGATTTTAGCAATAATACTATTTATGGGTATATAAAGCAGTTTGCCGGAAAAGGAAGTTATGGGCTCGACGCGGGTTACTTTAGAAACGCAGTGAAAAAATATGGTGCCCCTGTGGATAGTATTAAAAATCAATTGGTATATCAATTGTTTGATTTGAAAGGATATTATCAGAATTATACCGCCGATACCAATGGATTAATATACAAATTTGATCTGGGTTATTACAATTATACAAGCAACTATGGTGTAAATGAAAGTGATATCCGGGCGTGCGCCAGAATAGGAAAATTATTTAATGAGGTCCCATTTGAACTCATTACTTCGTTACAAATAAATAATACGAAAAGAGATTCCGGAAATTCTCTTCCTGAATATGAAGAAAAGCGTATTTATTTTGATTTTAATCCTCAAATTACGCTGCATGCGGAGGATTATTATCTGAAAGGTGGTTTTAATTCAACCCTTTTTAATAATTCATCGGGTTCCACCTTGCATTTCTTTCCAAAAGTGGAAGGGGCTTATTCAATAATTTTACAAAAGTTGCTGGTATTACTTGGTTTTTCCGGGAATCTTAAGCAGAATTCTTTTAGAAGTATTACAAATGAGAATCCGTTTGCTTCAACTTTTCAATTAAGGAATACGCTTACTAAATTTGAAGTTTATGGCGGTTTTAGAGGGCAACTTACACCTATGACAAATTTTTCAATAATGGCGTCTTCTGCTACCATTCAAAATATGCTGTTTTATTCCCTGGATTCATTATCAGGAAGACAGGTCACTATATATGATACCCTGAATGGTAAGCGTACAACATACAGTATACATATCAATCATGGTTTCAATGAGAAAATTAGAGTGGGTTGTGAGATCAATATTTATGGTTATAAATTTCAAACACTGGATGTATATCACGCATATACCCGCCCCGAATTTGAGGCAGTGGTGAATGCTACCTATAATATGGGAGATAAGTTTCTGTTTAAGTTAACTGGGTTCTATATGGATCAGCGTTGGGGAAGATATAATAACTCGGCAACTGCAAAACCGAACTATATCGATAAAAAAATATTACCTTATGTAGATTTAAATCTTGGAATAGACTACCGTTATAATAAAGATTTATCTGCTTTTATTACCATTAATAATATCACAAATAACCGATATCAAAAATTTTACAATTACCCAGTTTATGGAATCAATATTCTGGGGGGATTCACATTTACATTCTAAATAAAAATACAATGGGCTCATTTAAAGTAAACGGAGGCAATCAGCTAAAAGGAGATTTGGTTCCACAAGGAGCCAAAAATGAAGCTTTGCAAATTTTATCGGCAGTATTATTAACCGCCGAAACAGTAACAATTTCAAATATCCCTAATATTAGAGATGTAATGAAATTGATTGATCTGCTTAAAGATATGGGTGTTGAAGTAGAGAAATTAGCCGCTGATACCTATACTTTTAAGGCGAAACAGGTTAATTTGGATTATTTATTGAGTGCCGATTTTAAAGCAAAAGGTTCAAGCCTTCGGGGTTCAATAATGATAATAGGCCCTTTATTAGCAAGATATGGTTTGGCCTATATTCCTGAACCGGGTGGAGATAAAATTGGTAGAAGACCTGTTGATACACATCTGCGTGGGTTCGAGAATTTAGGGGCTACGTTTGAACATATGCCTCAGGATAGGTTCTATAAAATAAATGGAAAGAATCTTTGCGGAACCTATATGGTATTGGATGAAGCATCTGTTACAGGTACTGCCAATATTCTGATGGCTGCAACTTTGGCAAAAGGAACAACAAGTATTTATAATGCAGCCTGTGAGCCCTATCTTCAGCAGTTATGCAAAATGCTGAATAATATGGGGGCAAAAATTACAGGTGTGGGTTCAAACTTATTACATATTGAAGGAGTGTCTGCGCTGGGTGGTTGTGAACATAGAATGTTGCCGGATATGATTGAAATTGGCAGTTTTATTGGCTTGGCTGCCGCAACAAATTCTGAAATAACAATTAAAAATTGTGCCATTTCAAGATTGGGAGTAATCCCAAAAATATTCCAGCGCATGGGAATTCAAATGGAATTTAGGGGTGATGATATTTATATTCCAAATCAGGATTCCTATAAAATTGAAACCTTAATTGATGGTTCCATATTAACCATTAAAGACGGTATCTGGCCTGCCTTTACTCCTGATTTAATTTCCATTGCTTTGGTTACTGCAACACAAGCAAAGGGAAGTGTTTTAATTCATCAATGGATGTTTGAAAGCCGCTTGTTTTTTGTCGATAATTTAATCGATATGGGTGCAAAAATTATTTTGTGTGATCCCCATCGGGCAGTGGTAATTGGTTCTAATCGAGAAACAAAACTTCGCGGAATAAATATGTCTTCACCTGATATCCGTGCCGGTGTAGCCATGTTAATTGCTGCTTTGGCTGCTCAGGGTTCAAGTACCATAAATAATATTGAGCAAATTGACAGAGGTTATCAGCAAATTGATGAAAGACTCAGAGCCATTGGCGCCGACATAACCCGGGTAGCATGATGAATAGGGTTCTGGCCTTTCTTTTGATTTGTATGGGATATGTTGCTCTTGCACAAAATCAGCCTAAATTTGAGATAGGGGATACGCTGCCGAATTTTTTCTATAAAGGAAATTTCAAAAAACCTTATTATTTAGCTGATTTGAAAGGATCCTATGTCATGATTATTTTTTGGGCATCCTGGAATCCAAAAAGCAGGGAATTACAGCAAGAAATGGTAGCACCCTATTTAAAGTTTAAAGATAAAAAATTTAAAAAAGGTAGAAAATTTTATATGATAAGTGTCAGTATTGATGATTCCAAAAAGTTATGGGAACTTGCGTTGAAAAAGGATAATATCCCCTGGACTTACCACTCCTGTGATCAGATGGTATGGAAATCTGCTCTTGTTGAGTCCTGTAGAGTTTTCACAATTCCATTTAATTATTTACTGAATTCGGAGGGAATTATTGTGGCAAAGAATATCAACGGACAGGACCTTGAACGCCTGTTATATGGCTATTAATGCCACATTGTCACAAGATTATACGTTGGCAATATCTTTGACAAAGTAGTGGAAAAGATTGAACTACCATGCAACAAAATCAGGAACATACCAACGAAGAACTTGAGTTTAAAGAGGATACCACAAATATTGATCAGGAATTAAAGGAAACTGCAGAGGAGATTTCCAGCCATGAACCTACGACAAATTCACAGGACGCTGTCAGCATCGAAGAAAAATTACAAGCAGAATTAAATACTATTCAGGATAAATATTTAAGGTTGTATTCTGAATTTGACAACTTCAAACGCAGAACAAATAAAGAACGAATTGACCTTTTTAAATCTGCCAGTCAGGAAGTTTTGGTTTCTTTATTACCGATTCTGGATGATTTTGAACGGGCTTTAAGTTCAATTCAGGTGAGTGAGGAAAATAAAGCAATACAAGAAGGAGTTGAAATCGTTTATAATAAATTAAAATCTACATTAACTCAAAAAGGGCTTAAGGAAATGGACGTAATGGGTAAAGCTTTTGATCCGGATTTCCATGAAGCAATAACTAAATTACCCGCCCCAAAAGAGGATCTAAAAGATAAAATCATTGATGTTCTTGAAAAAGGATATTTTTTGAATGATAAAGTAATTCGATTTGCAAAAGTTATAATCGGAGAATAATACACATTACAGATCGAATGAATATGGCAAAAAGAGATTATTACGAGGTTTTAGGAGTTGGAAAATCTGCATCAGCCGATGAAATAAAAAAAGCCTATAGACAAATGGCCATTAAATTTCATCCTGATAAAAATCCGGGGAACAAAGTAGCTGAAGACAAGTTTAAAGAAGCTGCCGAAGCCTATGAGGTTTTGAGCAATGAAGAGAAAAAGGCAAGGTACGATAGATTTGGTCACCAAGGTATGGGAGCAGCTGGTTCCAGAAGTGGTGGCATGAATATGGATGATATTTTCAGTCAGTTTGGAGATGTCTTTGGAGATGGTAATCCATTTGAATCTTTTTTTGGAGGGGGGGGGCAAAGATCCAGAGGCGGTAGAAGACAACGTGTTGGATCCAATTTGAGAATAAAGGTAAAGCTGACTTTACAGGAAATTGCTAGTGGTGTTGAAAAAAAATTAAAAGTAAACAAACAAATTAGTTGCAATGTTTGTAGTGGTTCTGGTGCAAAAGATAAAACCTCCACAAAAACATGCGGAACCTGTGGTGGTTCCGGTCAGGTGAGAAGGGTTACACAAACCTTTTTAGGTCAGATGGCAACCACTTCAACTTGTCCAACTTGTAATGGAGAAGGTAATGTTGTTACTTCGAATTGCGGAAACTGCCATGGAACGGGACGAATGGAAGGGGAGGAAGTAATAACCATAAACATTCCGGCAGGTGTTGCAGATGGAATGCAACTTTCGATGAGCGGAAAAGGTAATGCACCTGAGAGAGGGGGTATTTCTGGAGATTTAATTATTTTAATAGAAGAAACAGAGGATCCGGTATTAAAAAGGGATGGGAATAATATTATATATGACTTATTCCTGAATTTTGCTGATGCTGCTTTAGGAACTCATGTTGAAGTACCTACAGTAAGCGGAAAAGTAAAAGTTAAAATAGAGCCGGGTACGCAGGCAGGAAAAATTCTGAGATTAAGAGGAAAAGGTTTGCCTGAAATAAATTCGGGTTATCATGGAGATCAATTGGTTCAAATAAATGTTTGGACTCCCAGGAAAATGAGTATTGAAGAAAAAGCAATGCTCGAAAAATTAAGAACTTCCGAAAATTTTACACCAAAACCGGATAAAAGCGATCAGGGATTCTTTGAACGGATGAAAGAATTTTTTAATTAAAATTTAGGGCAACTCAATTTTTTTTGATTGTTTCCGGAAAAATTAATGTAAAGGCCAATACCTGAAAAGACGTAACAATCGGGTGGTATCCAGGAATATTTGTAAAGATTTCCTGACAACTTATTTGAGGTGCTGATATTAAATGAATTTTCCCAGTAAACAGTCAAACCGTCAAAAACTCTAACGCCAAGGTTTAATCCCAGATTTCCGATTACAACCATTTTTTTGTTGGCAAGATCTTTTTGTGCATTCGTATTTCCCGGAAAATACCTGTTTTCATAAAAACCATATCCTACCGTAGATACTATATTATCAATAGCCTGTGTGGTCGGGTCAATCGTAAAATACATAGCGCTAAACCGGATGGCTCCAAGGCCTATTTGAGCATTAAAAGTCACCCTTGATTCGCTGAGTGCAATATTATCATTTAAGCTATATTGGGTAATGAATTGAACTTCATCAAAATCACATTGAGAGCCTTGTGTATTTTCAGATTTAAGGGTTAACATACTTCCGTGTTGTCCGTTTAAACCTATTTCAAAACTTGAATTCAAATTCTTAAAAATTCCAAAAAAGTAAGTGGGTCTTATTTCTTTGAAACTTCCATAATTTCTTGTGATCGTATAATCCATTTGATCACTAAAATATAAGGAAGTTCCGTAACCCAGGCCAAATCTCCAATCCTCGATGGGTGCTCGATAACTCAATTTATTTTTCGGGTTTGAGGCAAAAAGAAAAGAAGGAAATAATAACCAGGTTATGCAAAAAAGTGAAAAATGAATGCGGATATAGGCCAATGGGTACATATTTAATCAAAAATAATCGATTCTGACAGGATTATATAATTGCAATAAAAATAAATTTAAAACAGTATAGGTTATTAATCGTTTGAATAACGTAAACTGGGACAACCTAACCTGCTGGCACCACTTCCAAAAGAATAAAAGACACTTATTCCACTATAAAAATAACAATCGGGTGGAATAACGGATGTTTTATTTAAGTTACCTGAAAGTTTGTTGGATAGGGATATTTGAAAACTGTTTTCCCAATACATTGCAAGATTCCTGTTTAGTTTAAAACCTAGGTTAAGACCAACATTAAGAAGAGCGGCAAATTTCTTATTGTAAATATCGTTCAGAGCCTTTCCTTTTAGATCCTTTCTGCCGAAGAATCCATATCCAACAGAAGATATAAGATCTCGATAATCTTTTGTATAGGGATCAACTTTACCAAAACGGGATTTAAAATACATGACTCCGAAACCATATTGAAGATTGCAGGTAAACCTGCCTCCATGCATACCTACATCGCCATTTAAACTTTTCTGAAAATTCATTTGAATTTCATCAAAAAAACATTCAATATACTGAGTATTGTTGGTGTTTAAGGTTTGGAATCCTCCATGTTTATAAACAAAACCATATTCATGATTGAAACTAACATATTTGTAAGCTCCCAGTGTAAGATTGGTTCTTAATTCATTGAAAACTCCATAGTGCCGGGTTAATTTAAAATCCATTTGATCTCCAATGTAGAGGGCAGTTCCAAAACCTCCGCCAATACGCCATCCGTCCATACCCTTACTGTAAAGCACTTTTGCAGGTTTTGAGGATAAAATATTACCGGATTTTACGGTTGATATAGAAAGTAACCCAATAACAATTAATAGGTTCTTGGAAAGGTTCATTTGCTTAATCTTAAAGCAAATTAAGTAAATATTTTTCGAAAATTGCAAATTATGTGGTAAGATAAAGTAAACGGTTAAAGTTTAATAGTACAAGATCGTAGATATTCACTTTATTTTAATCGTATCCAAAGTGTAAACTAGGGCAATTTAATCTGCCTGCAACCATACCAAAATAATAAAAAAAACTCAGACCTGAATAAAAGTAACAATCAGGAGGGAATGAAGAATTTTTACTTAGGTTCCCTGAAAGTTTATTAGATAGGGAAATTTGAAGGCTATTTTCCCAAAATATTGCGAGATTTCTATTAATTTTAACCCCAATGTTAAGACCTATATTGCCTATTGGAGTAAATCTCTTTGAAGGAATATTTTCAAAAAAATTTCCGTAATTTTTGCCAGCTCCAGACATTCCATAACCTATCGAGGATACCATTTTCCCAAAATCCTTTAAATAAGTATTAACCGAACCGTAACGTGCCTTATAATACATTACCCCAAAACCATATTGCAAATTGCAGGTAAACCTTCCCCCATGCATGCCCACATCTCCATTTAAACTTTTTTGAAAATTCATTTGAATTTCATCAAAAAAACACTCAACATATTGCGAGTTATCTGATTTTAACGTTTGAAATCCTCCATGTTTGTATACAAAACCATATTCGTCATAGATATCGATATTTTTATATACTCCCAGAGTAATATTGGCTTTTAACTCATTAAAAACTCCATAATGGCGTGTGATGGTATAATCCATCTGATCTCCCATGTAGAGTGCAGTGCCCAAACCCCCTCCAATGCGCCACCCATCCATACCTTTGCTATACAGGGCTTTGTAAAAATTAGCAGGTTTAAGATTACTAGATTTAACTTGAGATATGGAAAGTAATCCAATAACTAAAAAAAGGTTCCTCAATGAAATCATTTAACTAAATCTACATGCAAATTAAGTACATTTACTCTGTAAATTCTGATAAATCTTTGAAAAAGACTATCCATGAAATTAAGATTTCGAATTCAATTAATATTCAAATAATTAGGATGGCCGCTCTAAAACACCTGGCTTACAATTCAATTCTTTTTTTTGGTAAATACTAAAAAACCATCTTTTGAACTCCTAATATAACTTTATTTGCAATATGAAGATTATTGAAGCCAAAGGGATTTGTAAAAATTATCAGACTCATGTTGCCTTAAATTCAGTTGATATTTCAATAGAAACAGGTTCGATATATGGATTACTGGGTCCGAATGGTGCCGGTAAAACAAGTTTGATCAGAATTATTACACAGATCATGCAAGCTGACAAAGGAACCATCTTTTTTAACAATGAGCCCCTTCAATCCAGGCATATTTTTGATATGGGGTATTTGCCTGAAGAGAGAGGTTTATATAAAAAGATGTTGGTTGGGGAGCAATTACTTTATTTTGCTGAACTAAAAGGCGTATCGAAAAAGCTTGCAAAACATAGATTAAAATATTGGGTCGACAGATTTGAATTAAAGGATTGGTATGGAAAAAAAGTTGAAGAGCTTTCGAAAGGGATGCAACAAAAAGTACAGTTTATTGCTACGGTATTGCATGAACCCAAACTAATTATATTAGATGAACCTTTTTCAGGTTTCGATCCAATAAATGCTCAGATACTGGTGGATGAAATATTATTATTAAGGGAGAATGGGGCAAGCATCATTTTTTCTACCCACCGAATGGATTCTGTTGAGTTGTTATGTGATCATATTGCCCTTTTAAATAAGTCTGAAAAAGTTTTGGATGGCAAAGTGGAAGAAATTAAACAGAAATTTAAAACCAACCAGTTTGAAATAATATATTCTGGCAGCATGCTTGATTCAGACGAAATAATCACTGTTAATGAGAACCAGATTAAAAACGACAAATTCAAATCAATCATTAGTATAAAAAATGAGATTCATTCAAATCGGCTCATTCAATATTTAATGAATAGAGGGATTGAGATTTTAGGGTTTTCAGAAAAACTTCCTACCATGGAAGAGATTTTTATTCAGGCTGTACAAAACAAAAACACAATCAATCATGTATAAAATCTGGCTCATCAGTAAAAGAGAATATCTCTCCCGGGTTAAGAAAAGGTCATTTATAATTATGACCCTTTTGTCTCCAATTCTTATTGTATTATTTTATGGTATAATTTTCTATTTCTCCTTTAATAAAGACATTACCGATAATAAAAAAAGTATACTAGTAAACGACCCGACACATATTTTTGAAGAAAAACTGAAAGATAGCAAATCGATCGATTTCTCATTTCAGACCTTAAAAGAAGAGGATGCAAAGAGGCTCTTACAAAATGAAACCGTTTATGGGGTTTTATTTGTTCCGGATTCTATTTCGGGATTAAATGTACAATTTAAGTTGATTGCAAATGAGCAACCGGGTTTAAACATGATAAGCTCTCTGGAAAGCCAATTGGGAAATTTAATTAAAGACAAAAAACTAAGGGATAACGGTATCGACCAAAATATTTTAAATCGGATAAATAATACATCTGTTAATATAAACACTATAAAAAATACGCCATCCGGGATGGAAAAGGGCAATTCGGGTGTAACTACCTTAATTGGGTTTATTGGTGCTTTTTTGATTTATATGTTTATTTTTCTTTATGGCGTTCAGGTGATGAAGGGTGTTATTGAAGAAAAAACAAACCGAATTGTTGAAGTGATCATTTCCTCTGTAAAACCATTCGAACTGATGATGGGAAAAATTGTTGGAATTGCTTTTGTTGGCTTAACTCAATTTATTTTATGGGTGATATTGGTAATGGCTTTAAGTGCTCCTGTTTCAGGTTTGGTTTTGAGTTTCATGAATGTAAGTGCTGATACTTTAGTTGATGGTACAGCCGCTGCTCAACATGCCAGTCAGGTTGGAATAGGGGGATTTTTAAGTGATTTGGGGAACTTTAATTTTGGTTTGATATTAGGAATGTTTGTATTTTATTTTATTAGTGGATACCTTTTTTATGGAGCCCTTTTTGCCGCAATTGGTTCAGCAGTTGATAACGAAACGGATACCCAACAATTTATGATGCCCATTACGCTTCCGCTGATATTTTCAATTGCCCTTGCACAATCGGTTGTCACAAATTCCCCGAATGGTTCAATGGCTATCTGGCTTTCGATGATTCCATTCAGCTCTCCTGTTATTATGATGGTAAGATTGCCTTTTGGGGTTCCAACCTGGCAAATAATTGCCTCTATGATTTGTATGGCTGTCGGTTTTATTTTTACAGTTTGGTTAGCAGGAAGAATTTATAAAATCGGAATCTTAACTTACGGTAAAAAGCCAACGTATAAAGAAATCTGGAAATGGTTAATCAGTAAAAATTAGTGGCAAAAAATCAATCATTTCAAGCTATCCAAATACCTGCTTTCAGGTTTTTCTTAAGTACACGCCTGTTTATAACACTTGCCTTACAGATGCAAGCTGTGATTGTGGGTTGGGAGATATATAAACTTACGCATGATCCCCTATCACTGGGGTTGATCGGATTGGCTGAAGCAATACCTGCGATTTCGATTGCCTTATATGCCGGTCATATGGCAGATATTCATAACCGAAAAACTATTTTACTTATTTCCATGGGCGTACTCATATTTTGTAGTATGGGCTTAGCTTTTTTTACACATTACAAAATAAAAAGCCTGATGGATGCACCACATTCCGCCTATATGATTTATTTATTTATCTTTTTGAGTGGATTTGCCAGAGGATTCTACGGCCCGGCTTCCTTTTCAAGTCTTTCCCTGATAGTCCCCAAAAATATCTTAACCTATGCCAGTACATTAAATAGTACAGTCTGGCAGGTGGGAGCAGTTGTTGGGCCTGCCATTGGAGGGCTTTCTTATGGATATTTAGGAATAGAAAATACGTTTGTTATTATTCTGTTATTATCAATTTTCGCTTTTGTTTCTCTTATGAATGTTTCGGGAGAGTTCGCTGCCAAACCGGTATCAAATGAAAAAATACTTAACCGCTTAAAAGAAGGGATTGTTTTTGTATATCGGCACAAAATAATATTATCAGCCCTCTCACTTGATTTGTTTTCAGTTTTATTTGGAGGGGCGGTGGCTTTACTTCCGATATTCGCTGACGAAATACTAAAAACAGGCCCGGAAGGTTTAGGTTTTCTTAGAGCAGCACCATCTCTGGGTGGAGTTATCATGATGATAACCTTATCGATGAACAGAACAATAAAATATGCAGGAAAAATTTTGATAAAAGTAGTAGCCGGTTTTGGGATTTGTATGATCCTGTTTGGCTTATCAGAAAATTATTATTTATCCTTATTCCTGCTTTTTTTAAGTGGAGCTTTTGATAGCATCAGTGTAATTATCCGGTCCAATATTTTACAATTGCACACACCCGATGAAATGAGAGGACGGGTTTCATCGGTTAATACGATCTTTATTGGTTCTTCAAATGAGATTGGAGCCTTTGAAAGTGGCGTTGCTGCGAGATTATTGGGAACGGTTAATTCGGTTGTGTTTGGCGGTATTATGACTTTGGGCGTTGTTGGAATAACGCAATGGAAAGCGAAAAAATTGAAAGAATTGGTTTTTGATCATTAGCTAAAGGTCTATTAAACCTTCGGGTAAATCGACAAAAATTATTTGTTTTTTATCGTCTATTTTGATCAGTATTGGTTTTATCGCCGGTATCAGTAATTCCTTTTTATTAAAAGTAGTTTGAACCAAAGTCTGCATCGGATTCTCAATAACATGGTCAACCAATCCCAGAAATCCCAACTTTGAATCCATAATTTGATAATGGATAATTGATTCATTTCCGAATTCAGTCCCCGATTTTTTAATTCCATCTTTTAGGGATAACAGAGAATATCCAACAAGTTGCAAGGCAGATTCCATGTCGTCAACTCCTTTAAATTTCAAAAAAGCCTCTTCTTCAAATGAATGCTTGCTTCCTTCAATATAAAAAGGAACGGGCTTTTCCCTAATTTCGAGAAAAGCCCATTCTTTAAAAGTGGTATCCTGGTTTAGACTAACCTTAACTTCACCTTTTGTACCGTGAACCTTAACAATTGAACCAATTTCAATAAAATTTTCTCTATTAATTGATTTCAACAGCTTTAAATTATTCGACTGGTTTTTCGCTTATTTCTTCAGAGACAAGTGCCTCAGGTTCAGTTGTAATATCATTTTTTGTTTCTTCAATAGCAATATCAGCAATCGTTTCTTCAACCGGGTTTGATGCTTCAACAATTACTTCAGCAATCGTTTCTTCAACCGGGTTTGGTGCTTCAGCAATTACTTCAGTAACCGTTTCTTCGGCAGGATTCACTGCTTCAGCCGTTTCAATGGCCGGGATAGCAACTTCATCACTCACTTCCACAACGGTCTCTTCCACAGGCCTTGCTGCAGCCTCTAAAGCAGCAGCCTTGGCAGCCAGTTTTTTCAAGCGACTTGCATTAACTTTTGCCTCTTCAGCTAATTTTTCAGCTAATTTTTGAGAAGCGGTCTGTTTAACTTTACCCACATGGGCTTCCACTTTGTTAATTTTGTCACTTACCCAACTGGCAAATTTCTCATCTGCCTGTTCCTGACTGATTGCTCCTTTTGTAACTCCCACCGCTAAGTGAGCTTTTAATAATGCACCTTTGTAAGAAAGGATGGCACGACAGGTATCGGAGGCTTGCGCCCCTTTTTGCAACCAATAAGTTGCTCTGTCAACATCCAATTCAATTGTTGCAGGCTGCGTTTGAGGAAGGTAGGAACCAATTTTTTCGATAAACTTACCATCTCTCGGAGCACGCGAATCCGCCACCACTACGTGGTAAAAAGGTGATTTTGAACGTCCATGACGTTGTAATCTGATTTTTACTGACATACTATAAATTTTGTTTAAATCCCCGGTTCTCCTTTTCCGGGGGCTGCAAATTTGAGGTTTTTTTTGTAAAAACCAAAGAGAACTAGCTATTTTATTAAATATTATAGCAAATTGAACTGGATAAAATGATGAGTAAAGTGCTTACGATGAAATAAATGCCACTCATTCCTGTCCAGTGAACCAAAAATTGGATGGGTAAATAAGGCATTCTGATTCACTTCCCAGAATTTTATATAAGCAGAAATTTCATTCATCAGTTCTTTTTTGCTCTCTTCAAAATTTTGAAATTTGAGGGGCTGTAATCCGGATCCCAAAAATGGGGCAGAGAAATTTCTTTGAAAAGGTAAATCACTTAACAACATAATTCGTTTGACTTTTTCAACTTTTTCAACAGGTGTAACCAGAGGAACAATTAATTTCCCCTGCGATATTGCTATTGGCAGCAATAGGTGTTCCAACATGTGTGGTGCAGTTAATATTCCCCATTTTGCCGGAGTATTTTCAAATAGATTCTCGATAATTGCTTCGATTGCATGATCAGGGAAAGGAATAAACTCAACCACGATTAAGGCTTTATTGAAATTATTTTATAGCTCCCGCCAACCTGTTTAAACCATATCTGCCCGTCGTTTCCTAACATGGCCCCATTTTGATTGCGGAAGATTTCTTTGGGGTTTTGATAAAAAACCTCATAAGTAAAATCCGGTCCGAAAATAGAATCAAAAAGGACAATGAATTCCTTTTTGGTTTTGTAATTACTCAAAGGAAATATAATCATATCAGCAATTTTCTCCTTTTTTTTCTCCCTTAAATCGAATTGAAAATCCTTAATAAACTCGATAAAGTTCTTGGCATTTGGAAATCCTGCTTGATCCCAACTCGTCGCCCAGGTACTATCCCTAAGCATTTGAGGTATATGTTGATAGGGGTCAGGCCAGGTATAATCAGTAATTTTTGCATCCATTCCGGGTATTGAACCGCCGTAATTATCTTTGCTGATATGCCTACCTAAATCAATTTTTACGCTGTCCTGATCGTTAAAAATAATATGCGGAAGAGGTTCTTTACAGGCTGCCTGAATTAAGCATATCGCGGTGATTAGAAATAGTATCTTTTTCATCAGATTCCGGTATAATTATGTGGTGAAATTTTTAAAAGTTCCTGTTTTAACAAATCATCAATTTGCAAAGAAGCAATAAAGTTCTGAATGGATGCCTGAGTAATTGCCTCATTCGTTCTTGTCAGCGATTTAAGTGCTTCATAGGGTTTTGGGAAGCCTTCTCTTCTCAAAATAGTTTGAATAGCTTCTGCCACAACTACCCAATTCCCCTCCAAATCAGCATTTAGTTTCGGGGCGTTCAGTAATAATTTCCCTAAACCTTTTTTTATGGAATAGAGAGCGATCATCAGATGTGCAAAAGGAACTCCAATATTTCTTAAAACGGTGCTATCTGATAAATCTCTTTGAAGTCTGGATATGGGCAATTTGGCTGATAAATGTTCAAAAATAGCATTTGAAATTCCAAGATTTCCCTCGGCATTTTCAAAATCAATCGGATTCACTTTATGTGGCATGGCACTGGAACCAACCTCTCCCTCTTTAAGATGCTGTTTAAAATAATCCATTGCTACATATTGCCATACATCACGGCTAAAATCGATCAGGATGGTATTTATTCGCTTAAAGCAATCAAATATGGCTGCTAAATTATCATAATGCTCAATTTGCGTGGTTGGGTGAGAACGTTCTAATCCCAAATTTTCACAAAAGTTAGTCGCGAATTTATGCCAGTCAATGTGAGGATAAGCAATATGATGTGCATTAAAATTACCTGTTGCTCCGCCAAATTTGCCACGATAGGCTATTTGCTTTAATTGATTCAGTTGATTATTAATTCTCGAAACGAACACTTCCCATTCTTTTCCTAAACGCGTTGGGGTAGCCGGTTGACCATGTGTTCTGGCAAGCATGGGAATATTTCTCCATTCATTAACCTGAGATTTAAGAATCATCAAAACCTGATCGAGGAGAGGCAATATTTCATTTTCAACCGCATGCTTCAAACTCATGGGAACAGCAGTATTGTTGATATCCTGAGAGGTTAAGCCAAAATGAACAAATTCGGATACCTCAACCAATCCGAGTTTTTCGAATTCGTGTTTAATAAAATATTCAACTGCTTTAACATCATGGTTAGTGGTCTTCTCTATCGTTTTGATTTGATTGGCCTGATCCGGAGAAAAGTTCAAGTAAATATTTCTTAATTGCCCGATCTGTTTTTCAGATACCTTATTGATTAATTGGGGTAATGGAACCTGCGTAAGTGCTATAAAATATTCAATTTCTACCCAAGTCCTGTATTTGATCAGGGCAAATTCGCTAAAATAAGCGGTAAGGCTTTCTACCTGATTTCGGTATCTGCCATCAATTGGACTTATTGCAGTAAGGGATTTGAGTTGCATTTTATAAATATTTAAACAAAAATAGACTGGAATGAGCTTAAATAAAAAATGAGTTCTCCACTTGCATATCTGCATTGAATTGTATTATTTACTAAAAATTTAATAAATATGCGTTGCAGTTGGACACAAAATGACCCTTTAATGAATGTTTATCATGACATAGAATGGGGTAGTTCCTTACATGATGATCAAAAATTATTCGAATTTTTGGTATTAGATGCTTTTCAGGCAGGTTTAAGCTGGAAGACCATTTTGTATAAAAGGGAGAATTTCCGAAAGGCCTTTTGTGACTTTGACCCAATAAAAATAGCTAAGTTTAATGACAAGAAACTTGAAAGATTATTACTTTATGACGGTATTATCCGAAACAGGTTGAAAATATTTGGAACCGTCAAAAATGCGAAAGCTTTTCTATTGGTTCAGAAGGAATTTGGGAGTTTTGACAAATATATCTGGAAATTTGTGAACGGAAAAACAATCACCAATAAATGGAAAGACCTCAAAGATATTCCGGCTTATACATCTGAAAGCGTGGCAATGAGTAAAGATTTAAAAAAGAGGGGATTTACATTTGTGGGCCCAACAATTTGTTATGCATTTATGCAAGCCGCCGGGATGGTAAATGACCATTTAACAACCTGTATGCACCACAAAATGGTTCAGAAAATATAGATTACTTTACAAATAAGCCCCAAATATCATTTCCAAAAATCAGTACCATTAATGAAAGAAGGATAATCATGCCGGCATATTGAGCTCTTTCCAGAAATTTGTCACTTAAGGGACGGCCAATGATAATTTCAACCAAAAGGAATATAACATGCCCCCCATCCAGAGCAGGAATTGGCAGAATATTCATAAATGCCAATGCCAATGAAATGAGACCGGTGAAAAGCCAGAATCTTGACCATATCCATTCACCTCCATAAAATTTTGCGATACCTATCGGGCCTTGAATAGCCTTATTCAGGGCAATATCTCCGTTAAATATTTTTCCCCAACCCTTAATTTGTGCATCAATCGTTTCAACTGCCTTACTCAAACCCGCAGGAAAGGAACCGAAGAAACTGTATTGAACAATTTCATACATAAAATCTTTTGAATCTGGTTTGAAGCCAATTCTACCATTGCCATCAACCTGAACCTTTATGGTTAACGGTGAATTTCCTCTTAACAATGAAAGAGTAACCTCTCGTCCTGAATTAGATTTAAGGATTTGTTGAAATTCGTCAAAGAATTCAAAACCTTGTGTATCCACTTTTATAATAAGGTCATTCGCTTTCAGACCGGCTTTTTCGGCATTATATCCTGGCGTAATTTCACTCACATAAAAGTGCATTCGGGGTAGAAAAAAGTCGTTTTTGGCACTACTGAATTTTTTGATGAAATCCTTTGGTAATTTAATTTCCAAGTTTGAACCCTTACGATCAATCAGATATGTTACCTCATCTCCCAGGATATGTTCAATTTTCAAAGCATTTTCAAATCTTAAAATTAATTTGCCATTAACGCTTATCAGCTTATCTCCGGTTTGAAAACCAATTTCTTTCGCCATTTCGGAGGGTACGATTCCATTTTTAACTGAGCTGTTTTGTATGTATTTTTCACCGTAGGTATAGCTCATCATGGCAAAAATGACAATACCTGCTATGATATTAATCACAACTCCACCCACCATTACGATCAATCTTTGCCAGGCCGGTTTACTTCTGAATTCCCAGGGCTGTGCAGGCAGTTTCATGGCTTCTTTATCCATGCTTTCATCAATCATTCCGGCAATTTTAACATAACCTCCAAGAGGTAACCATCCAATTCCCCACTCTGTTTCACCTCGCTTAAAGGAAAATAATTTGATACCCCAGGCATCAAAAAACAGGTAAAATTTCTCAACTTTTATTCCGAAGGCTCTTGCTGCCAGGTAATGTCCGAATTCATGTAAAATAACCAAAATAGAAATTCCCAATAGTAATTGGGCTATCATAATGAGTGCCTGCATTTAATAATTATTATTTTTTGAAAAGTAGAATGGTTTTAAATATGGCGCGAAAATAGCTTTTTTATTGGAATAAACTCATAGCAACGCTACGGGCTTCTGAATCTGTTTCAATATAATCATTTACTGAAGGTTTGTTAATAAAATGAACTTTATTCATGCACTTTTCATTGAGTTCGGCAATTTGTAAAAAGCTGATTTTATTCTGTAAAAAGGCTTCTACAGCAATTTCGTTGGCAGCATTTAAAATGCAGGGCATATTGCCACCTTTTGCCATAGCCGTGTAGGCAAGTCCTAAGTTGTTAAATGTTTCTAAATCAGGCTTTTCAAAAGTAATGTTTGGAATTTCGTGAAACGATAAGCGTTTAAAATTTGTTCGTATTCGTTCAGGGAAAAAGAAAGCATAATGGATAGGAAGTTTCATATCGGGCAATCCCATTTGAGCTTTTACACTTCCGTCATTAAATTCAACCATACTGTGAATGATAGATTGAGGATGAATTACGACCTCAATCTGATCCTGGTTCAAACCAAATAACCATTTAGCTTCAATAACTTCAAAACCTTTATTAATAAGGCTTGCCGAATCAATGGTGATTTTTGCTCCCATCGTCCAATTGGGATGTTTTAGTGCCTGTTCTTTGGTAACCTTTTCTAAATCAGCTTTCTTTTTTCCCCTAAATGGCCCGCCGGATGCGGTCAAAATTACTTTTTCAATTGTATTTAAGTCCTCCCCAACCAGGCATTGAAAAATGGCTGAATGTTCTGAATCAACCGGTATTAATTTCACCTGATTGATCTCGCAAAGATCTGTAATTAATTCCCCTGCAACAACCAAGGTTTCTTTATTTGCCAGCGCAATTCGTTTTTTGTTCTCAATTGCTTTTATCGTAGGCAATAGTCCACTATAACCAACCATGGCTGTTAAAACAATATCAGCAGAAGTAATTTCCATTAAATCCTCAATGGCCCTGCTTCCTGCAAATACTTTAATGTCGAATGGATCAAGAGCCTCTTTTACTTTCAGATATTGGGTCTCATTCACGATAACAACATGATTGGGTTTGAATTCAATAGCCTGTTTAATCAGTAAATCAGCATTTGAATGGGCTGTTAATATTTCAATTTCAATTCTATCCTTTTGTTCTCTGGCTATTTCAAGTGCTTGTACTCCAATACTTCCGGTACTGCCTAAGATTGCAATTTTCTTTTTCATGTTTTTAAGATGCAACTATATATATAAAGATAACCCGTATTTTTTTTATAAAGTCAGTATAACTAATCGGGCAAATTATAAAATTATTTAATAAAGGGGTAAATTACTTTTTCCGCGTGCGAAATAAACTTTTCATGTAACTTTTTTATTTAATGCAATTTCTAACCTAAAGATTTGCACTTTTGCATTTTAATGAACTTTGATCGGATATAGTTTATGCAATTAAAAAGTGATTATTTTTTATTACCGTATTTATTGATTCTTTTCATTTTATTACCTGTCCAAATTCTGTATGATCAAGTAAATATCAGTCTTTTGGTAAATTCTTTCCATACTTCTTTTTTAGATCAATTATGCAAATATGGTACGCATTTGGGTGACGGAGTATTCGTTGTAGTTATTTGTCTGATACTTCTCACCTACAACCCAAGACTTGCTTCCACTATTCTTGTTTCCTATTTATTGAGCGCCGGTTTGGCTCAATTCCTAAAACATGTGGTTTTTTCACATACCATGAGACCCTTGGCAATTATTCAGCAATTAAACATAAATCCAATTCATCTGGTAGAAGGAGTTAATATGAATTTTCAAAATAGTTTTCCATCCGGACATACGGCTTCATCATTTGCTTTTTTTACGGCGCTCTCATTCTTCACAAATTCTCCCTATAAAAAGATTCTTTTTCTATTCATTGGCCTTTTTGTTGCATTTACCAGGATTTATTTGTTACAGCATTTTTTGATTGATACCTATATAGGTTCCATAATTGGATGTTTCACTTCAATATTGGTGTACTATTATTTGATTCGTAAGAATGGATATGAATGGGTTTTAAATAAATTTAAGAGAAATGGATAGACTCATCAAAAAATATGACTATTATCTGGTTGCCATTTGGGGAATTCTATTATTTCTTCCTTTTTTAGGTGCCGTACATTTGTTTGATTGGGATGAAATAAATTTTGCTGAATCGGCCCGGGAAATGTTGATTACCGGAAATTTCCAGCAGATACAGATTAATTTTCAGCCATTTATGGAAAAACCTCCCCTTTTCTTCTGGCTTCAGGCTTTAAGTATGTGGATTTTCGGAGTGAATGAGTATGCAGCACGATTGCCAAATGCACTCACTGGTATGGTTACTTTATTAATGATATTCAGGATTGCTAAGACATTATTTAGCCGGCGTATGGGGTTTTTATGGGTGCTGTTTATTACAGGTTCTTTTACGCCGCATCTTTATTATAAAACCGGAATCATCGACCCGCTATATAATTTGTTTATTTTCTCGGCTATCTATCAGTTATTTTTATACTCGAAAATTAAAAAAGCATGGAACGCAATTTTGCTGGGTACTTTTTTAGGCCTGGCAATTTTAACAAAAGGCCCGGTAGCGGTTGTAGTTGTTCTACTGTGTTTCATTACATTTTGGGCTTCTCAAAGATTTGTCAGTTTTTTCCTTATCAGACATATTTTACTTGCCGTGTTATTTGCCCTGATGATCAGTTCCATTTGGTTTGCTTACGAAACGTTTCAGAGAGGGCCTGTTTTTTTAATGGAGTTTATTAAATACCAGATCGATTTATTTCTAAACCCGGTTGCCGGGCACGGAGAACCATTTTGGTACCATCCCTTTGTATTATTGTTTGGTTGTTTTCCTGCTTCTGTTATTGCCCTCAGGTTTTTATTTAAATCTAAGGAATCTAAAAATGGTCATGGCGATTTAGCTTTTTTAAAAATGATGCAAATACTCTTTTGGGTCGTTTTGATTCTGTTTAGTATCGTTGAAACCAAAATTGTCCATTACAGTTCTTTATGTTATTTGCCTGTTACATTCATTGCTGCTTTCTTTATGGAGCAATACTTAAGTGCTAAAGTTTTGTTTTCGAAGTGGCAACTTTTTTTGTTTTTGTTCACAGGTATCCTTATTTCAATTTTGTTTTTTGCACTTCCTTTAATTGATCATTTTAAGGAGTTTATCATCCCATATATTGATGATGAATTTGCTGTTGCATGCTTGCAAATAAATGGAGGTTGGAATGCTTATGAACCCCTTTATGGTTTGTTTTTTTTCATTATTGTTGTTCTGGTTTTTCTTCAATTTTGGAAAAACAAAATACGTCAAGAAATATTTGTTGTATTAATATTTATTTCTTTGTTTATTCCATTGATAATGAGATTCATTGTGCCCAAAATAGAAAGATATAGTCAGGGTCCGGCAATAGATTTTTATATCAGCAAACAGAACCAAAACTGTTATGTTGAAACGCTGGGTTATAAAAGTTATGCGCAATACTTTTACACCCAAGTTCTTCCCAATAAAAATATGAATGCCAATAATCTGCTTTGGCTTCAAACCGGTAATATCGACAAAGACGTTTTTTTTGTATTACATGCCAATAATGTTAAAGACCATATTAATGGGGATATGATTGAGATTGGGAGAAAAGGAGGTTTTATTTTTTATAGGAGACAAGCCATCCCGATACGAGCTGAGTAGATATAAAGGAATGATTCAAATACACACACCCAATGTTTGAAAAACAATTTCGGGTCTTTTCACTAAGGACAATAAAAAGGGCATATTATAAATAATGAGACTCGCTCAAAAATTATAATTAAAACCAAGTGTAGGGATTATTGGTAGTTGGTTAATTCTTTTGTAATTCAGTCGGTCAAAGTAAAATATATTCTCTCTGTTATAGGCGTTAGTTACCGAAAATGTGACAGTAATTGTTTGATGGTCGCGCACAAAAAATTTCTTTGAAATGGAGGCATCCAATCTATGAAAATAAGGAAGTCTTCCCGTATTAATATCCGTATAATAGATTCCTAAATTTCCATTTTGATTTTTTATGTTACTTGAAACGCCTCCGTTTAAATTTAATAGTTCATAAAAACCTTGTGTTTGTGAAAATGGGTATCCGGAGCCAAAACTCCATCGGGTATTAATACTCCAGCTTTTTTTATCTCCTAATTGATAAGTAAGCACAATATTTACATTATGTCTTCTGTCAAAATGGGGTACGTAATCTCTAAATCCATCATTTCGGGTTACATAGGTTAATGAATATACCGCCCATAAATATAAATTTTTATTTTCAAATTTTAATCGCGCATCACCTCCATATGCTTTTCCGGATTCTTTGATCACATCTGCTCTTAAATTGTAGGGAAGAGTTCGGTGATCCTGATCATCATCATATATTTTATCTCGATTAATATTGGTGATTTGAATGAAGTTCTTATAGAAACACTCGAAATTCATTTCAATATATTTTCCTAAATCAAACTCGAAACCGGCAACTAAGTGATTGGCTTTTTGGAGTCGGTAACTGCTGTTAACTTCGTCAGGGCTAGATAAAAAGCCATAAAACAAATTTACCACATCCTGATCGCTTACTGCACTCATTAGGTTTTGCGAGTACATTCCGGATGCAAATTTCAGGCGAAGCATACTGTTAACATTATATTTGATTCCCAGCCTGGGTTCAAAACTACTTTCCGACAAAGATGAATAATAAATAGCTCTCAATCCCGGTTCCACCACAAATCTGCCCAGCACTTTCTTATATTTAATAAAACCATGAATCTCGGAGGAATAATCACTCTGTTCCAATTTCCTTCCTACTGCATTAAAATAGTTGAAATTTGTTGAAAAACCTACTGCATCAAAACCATATTTGATATCATCTTTACTTCCTAAATAATTAGTAAAATTAATGGATGCATTGAAACTATTAATGCTGCTCTCTCTTGGTAATCCATCTAATTCAATTTGTTTCATTAAATATTTCGAATAACCCATATTGGCATTAATTACAGTAGATCCATCCGGGATTATTAATAAGTTTCCCCCGAATCCGCTTGAATTCCAATTATATTTTGTTGAAGTGAAATTAGCGAGGTCATCAAACCTGAATCCGAATAAGTTAATACGGCTTCCATTTTCGGAGATATTGCTATACTTTGCATACAGGTCGTTGAAAGAATAGGGTAGTCCATTGGTAATGTCGCCATAATTATATAGAATTTTACTGGTTTTATCGAGATAAGAGGTTTTGTATGAGAAGATATAAGATGAACTTCCCCCGTCTTCAGTAAATTCTGAGATAGGTCCTTCCAATAATATTTTTGCAGTAATGGGATTTACAGCAATCTTTCCTGAAAATCTTTTCTTATTTCCTTCCCTCGAATTCACATCAATTATTCCGCTTATTCTGCCCCCATATTGTGCATTGAACCCACCGGAACTCACATCAGCATTTTTAATTATATCGGCATCAAAAACCGAAAACAGTCCTATACTATGGAAGGGGTTATAGATAATCATGCCATCTAGCATTACCTTGTTCATAATGGGAGGGCCTCCTCTCATGTATAACTGGCCACCCTGATCACCACTGAAAGTTACACCGGGTAATACCTGTAAATACTGAACCAGATCAGGTTCTCCTCCGAAGGAGGGCAATTGTTTTAATTCCTTTTGTGTAATAATATTGGAAGAAATATTTACATTTTCTTTTGCTTTCTGCTTATCCCCTCTGATCTCAATCTCATTTAATTCAAATTTCTTTGATTTCAGGTAGAGATTTTGAGAAGTGATACGGTCTTCATACAAATTAACTGTTGCCCTGGCAGTATCGTAGCCCAGGCTCCAGCACAAAATAGTATAGGTTCCTGCCTTCATTTTGCTAATCGCATAGAATCCATTGATATCCGTAGCTTTTCCAATCATAAGCTCTTTAACAATTACATTCGTAAAAATGATGGGTTCACCATTTTCCTTGTCATAAATAAAACCCCTCAACTCGGCGTGTTGAGCTATTGCGAGAAATGAATATAATAAACCAAATAGTGCGGTTAGTAACGTTTTTTTCATAAATACAAGGGTGCGAATATAAGAGAAGTGAAAGTAATAAGAACAAAAGTTGCACGTTTAATATGATATTTTAGCTGATATTTGCTTGTAAATCCCTAATTTGCGAGCCTCTCGAAGTATAACATATTACCAATTCAAGACAAGAAAAGAAATGACACAACAAATAAACACTTTTGCTCATAGGTGGTTTTTCCTTTTCCTTTTCAGCTTTTTGTCAATTTCTCCAGGCATTATCTATGCTCAAAATGGAGGAATGAATCAGAATCTTGTGAATGTTAAGGTGGATGATTTAAGTGACCAACAGGTATTAAATTTCTGGAAACAATTTCAAAGTAAGGGTTTGACAATTAATGATTTAGAAAGGGAGGTTTCTACTAGAAAAATGCCTTCGGAAGAGCTGGACAAATTGAAGAAAAGAATTAAAAAATTGGCTCCTGATGACCTTGAAATACCGGTGAATGAAGGAAATAAAGAAAATCCAGAAAGAGAACAAGCTCAACGGGACAGAGAAATTTCCTTTGATTATAACGAATCTTTTGAAAATCTTAAACCAAGAATATTTGGAAGCGAGCTGTTTAACAATAAAAAATTAAGTTTTGAACCCAATTTAAAAATGGCCACTCCACTCAATTACCAAATAGGGCCGGATGACGAATTGAATATTGACATTTTTGGGTACTCTGAGCAAAGTTACAAACTTAAAGTTAGTCCGGAAGGAGCGATCAGAATTCCAAATTTAGGACCGGTTCAGGTTTCCGGATTATCAGTTGAACAGGCTCAAAATAAAATCAGATCCAGCTTGGTTAAATTATATCCCCGGATCGCATCAGGCGAAACCTCGGTGAGTGTAACCCTTGGAAATATCAGAAGTATAAAAGTTGTAATTTTGGGTGAAGTTAATTTACCCGGAACCTACACTTTGCCATCTCTGGCAACAGTTTTTAATGCCTTGTATGTATCAGGTGGGCCAAATGATAATGGTTCCTTTCGCAATATCAAACTGGTTCGAAACAGCAAAGTTATTATTAGAATTGATATGTATGATTTTTTATTAAATGGGAATACAAAAGCAAATATTCGTTTACAGGATCAGGATGTAATTAAGATTGAGGCCTTTGAAGATAGAGTGGAGATAAAAGGTTATGTAAAAAGAGAGGGATTTTTTGAGGTTCTTCCCAAAGAAAATTTTAAACAATTACTTGGTTTTGCCGGTGGTTTCAGCCCAAATGCGTATACAAGCCGGATAAAAGTTAACAGAAATACTGGTAAACAAAAAACGGTTGCTGATATTGATCAGGTATCTTATACGAACTTTTTACCCAGGAATGGAGATGTTTTTTTCGTTGATAGTATTCTCAATCGCTTTGAAAACAGGGTAGAAATCAAAGGTGCTGTGTTTCGCCCGGGGTTTTTTGGCCTCGAAGAAAATAACAGTATTCTGAAATTAATCAGGAATGCAGAGGGATTACAGGAGGATGCCTTTCTGACACGGGCAACCATTATGAGAAAAAAGGAAGATAATAACCTCGAAATAATATCATTTAATCTTCAGGAATTATTGAATGGATCGACGGCTGACATTCAATTAAAACGGGAAGATATTGTTCAGGTTGCTTCTAAAATTGAGTTAAAGGAAACCATGCGTGTTACCATTAATGGAGAGGTTCAAAAACCTGGAAATTTTCCATATGCCGCAAATATGCGAATTGAAGACCTGATCATATTGGCAGGTGGCCTAAAAGAATCAGCATCTTTAGCAAAAATTGAAGTGGCTCAAAGAAATTATAATTCCGATAAAAATAATCCGAATTCTGACATTGCAATTATTAATTCATTTACGATAAACAAGGAATTAAAAAATGATCCGAACAGCAAATATGTGTTAGCTCCATTTGATGTGGTTACCGTTTTTGCCCAGCCGGGTTATGTCGAACAAAAAGTGGTTACCATAAATGGTGAGGTTATGTATCCCGGGAAATATGTTTTAGGTAAAAACAATGAAAGAATTTCTGATCTTGTTAAACGTTCAGGGGGCTTGACCGCTTCTGGTTTTGCTGAGGGAGCTATCCTTATCAGGCCAAAAGACAATACGCTAACCGAGCAGGTTATCGCTTCCAACAAATTAAAAGCATTGAAGAAACAAAGTAAAGATACTTCGAATTCGATAGATGAAATTGAAGATGAAATTACTAAAACTTCTGATATAGTAGGAATAAATTTGGATAAAATATTAAAGAAACCCGGTTCAAAAGAAGATCTGTATTTAAGGAATAATGATATTCTGCAGATTCCTTATTTAAAACAAACCGTTTTAGTTTCAGGTCAGGTATTGTACCCCGTAAGGGTTCGTTTCGACCCCGGCAGTTCTTTCAGGGATTATATATCCTATGCGGGTGGTTTTAGCCCCAAAGCGATGCGAAAAAGGGCGTATGTGGTTTATGCGAATGGGACGGCAAAAGCTTCCAGGAGCTGGATATTTTTCAGAACCTATCCCAAGGTGAAACCGGGTTCGGAGGTTGTGGTACCCATGAAAGAATTAAAAAAGCCAATTTCTACTCTTGAAATTGTAACCATCGCAACCAGTTTAACTAGTATGTTGTTTATTGTTTCAACTTTGATCAAATTTTAAACTATTACATTAAAATGGAAAACGGAATTCAACTTAATGAGTTAAAGGCCATTCTCAATAAATATTGGATATTCCTTAAAAAATGGAAAGGATTGGTATTATTTTTTGGACTGATTGGTACCTTATCTGGTGCATTTTATGCTTATCAATATAAACCCTATTATATAGCCAATTTAAGTTTTATAATTAATGACACAAAGTCGTTTTCTGGTGGAACACTTAGTGCACTGGCAGGTCAATTGGGGATGACAACCAATGGCCCGAATGTTACCGATGACAGAATATTGTTTTTAGGAAGAACCAAAAGAATTCTTGGCTCTGCACTTTTAAAAAAAATGAAACATGAAGACATTAGAATAGCGGATAAACTTGCAGTTGTTCTTCGTTTAAAAAAAACCTGGGTAAGCGATACTACATTATGTTTTTTCGATAAATTTAGTGCAAACCATATCGAAGACCTTTCCTATATGGAAAACAAAGCCATTGATAACATTATCAATTATTTACTTTTATCGAAAAGATTAAATTTTGAGTCAGTTTCCAGAAAGACATCTTCATTTGTAGGGGTGCAAAGCACTGGAATTATTAATATTAGTTTTGAATGCAGAAATGAGCAGGTATCAAAGGAATTTGTGGATGCTATTTATGATGAACTTACAAGTTTTTACGTGAATTCTATCCTTAAAAATCTTCAATACAATTATGATCTTATTTCCAATAAAACAGACTCGATAAAAGAATTATTAACTCATACAGAACTGGAAAATGCCGATGCATCTGATGCCACTTTCAATGTGTTTAGGTTCAAAGGGAAAATAAATGAATTAAGGTTAAGAAGAGACGTTGAAATGCTGAACATTTTGTATGCTGAAGGCATCAAAAACAAAGAACTGGCTAAGTTTAACCTGGAGCAGGAAAGGCCGGTATTTCAAATGGTTGATGAACCGATGTATCCCTTGGAAATTAAAGATAAATCGATGTATGTATATGGATTTTTTGGTTTTTTTGTTTGTTCAATTTTTGGGATTGGTGGCCTATCCATATTATTCTTGATTAAAGAGAAAGTATATTAATATTCCTATACGGAATTAATAAAAAAATTGCACGCTGATTGGCAAATAAATCGATATTTTTTTGAATGAATTCATGCAAATAATTTTCAATAACAAATTTATAAAAAATATTTCTCTTAGAAGTATCTTGATTATTAAAAATATTATCTACTCGTTTTTTTTGAAAGGTGGAGTTTTACTTGTAAGTATTTTTATTGTTCCAATCACCTTAAATTATTTGGGTACTGAGGAGTATGGAATATGGCAGGTTCTTTCGTCAATAACTACCTGGTTTTATTTTTTTGATATGGGTCTGGCGAATGGATTTAGAAACAAGTTTACACATGCGGTAGCGCATAATGATACTTTACTTGCCAGAAAATATTTGAGCACTACTTATGCCATCATAACTTTAATATGTCTTGTATTTTTGCTCCTGTTTGAGTTTCTTAATCCTATGCTTAATTGGGCTGTTATTTTAAATTCCAGGAATATTGAACAACATTATATTGAATTTCTGGTGCAGATGATTTTCATCTTTCTGTGCCTGAAAATGATATTTTCTATTCTCAATACCACTTTAATTGCTTATCATAAAGTTGCGTTAAGTGGTTTAGTGGAATTAATAGGTTCAACCTTTGCACTTTTTGGAACTTACATTTTAACTAAAACAGTTTCTGGCTCCCTGTTCTGGATTGGATTTATCAACATGGCTCTACCTGTTTTTGTTTTGATTTTTGCCTCATTGTTATTTTATAGTAAGCACCTAGCAGACTTCAAACCTGCTTTCAAGTATATTGATTTCTCGCTTTCAAAAGGGTTGTTTTACAAAGGTTTTCAATTCTTTGTTATTCAACTAGCTGTCTTATTTGTGTTTACCTCTAATAATATGGTAATTACTCAGTTATTTGGACCTGCATCGGTTACGCCTTTCAGCATCATTAATAAGTATTTTTCAATTCCGCTAATGGGGTTTTCAATCATTATGGCACCCTTATGGTCTGGATTTACAGATGCTTACATTAAGAATGAAATTAGTTGGATAAAAGGGACAGTAAAGAGACTTATCAAATTTTGGATTATTTTTGCTTTTCTTTTAACCCTAATGGTTTTGAGTTTGCCTTTTATACTGAAAATCTGGATTAATACACCTATTTTTTATAGTCAGAATCTTGCATATCTTATGGCATTTTTTGTATTACTAAGCAGTTGGAACAGTATTTTTTCTTACTTTATTAACGGAATGGATACCATTAGGGTGCAGTTTATCGGTTCCATTTTTTTAGCTGTTCTAAATGTGCCTTTATCTATTTTTCTTTGTAAATATTGCAGTATGGGGGTTGAAGGCGTTATCCTTTCAACAATTTTGTGCTTACTTCCTGGTGCTATTTTGAGTCCTTATCAATATTATTTGCTCATTAATAAAAAAGCAAAGGGTATTTGGCTTAAATAACTTTTATTTGTACAGCTTGATTTGATTATGGAAATAAAGATACCTGTATACCAACCCTCCTTATACGGTAATGAAAAAAAGTATGTTAATGAGTGTCTGGATTCTACCTGGATTTCCTCTAAAGGAAAATTTATTGGAGAATTTGAAAAACAATTTGCCGCCTATATTGGGATAAATTATGCAGCCACTGTTTGTAATGGAACTGTTGCAATTCATTTAGCATTAATTGCCCTCGGAATTGGCCCGGATGACGAAGTAATTGTACCAACTCTTACTTATATCGCTTCTGTAAACGCCATATCATATACAGGTGCAACTCCTGTTTTTGTGGATAGTTTGGCTGATACCTGGCAAATGAATCCAGAGGATGTAATGGCTAAAATAACTTCAAAAACAAAGGCAGTTTTGGCCGTTCATTTATACGGACATGCCTGTGATATGGATGCGCTTTTAAAAATTTGTCAGCAAAATAATTTGTTTCTGATTGAGGATTGTGCCGAAGCAATTGGTTCAAAATACAAAGGTAAACATGTAGGAACTTTTGGAAATATTTCAACTTTCAGTTTCTTTGGAAATAAAACCATTACTTCAGGTGAAGGTGGAATGGTGGTCACAAATGACGAAACTTTATATGACAGAACCTTTCATTTTAAAGGGCAAGGTCTGGCCAAGAACCGGCAATACTGGCATGATGTAATTGGTTATAATTACAGGATGACAAATATTTGTGCAGCCATTGGCTTAGCTCAGTTAGAGCAAGTTGAAAATTTTCTGACTCAAAAAAAACAAGTGGCTCAATGGTATTTGTCGAGCATAAAAAATGACGATATAGTTTTTCATGCCGAACATAAGGATGTTTATCACTCTTATTGGATGTGTTCCATCTTAGCAAAGGATTCATCACAGAGAGATAATATAAGGGAAACATTGGAGAAAGAAGGTATTGAAACACGACCATTTTTTTATCCAATACATACAATGCCTATGTACTTCAAAAAAAATCAAGAATATCCTGTAGCTGAGGAATTGGGGAGTAGAGGAATAAATTTGCCGAGTTATCCATCATTAACCAAGGAGCAAGTTGAATTAATTTGTTGCCTGATCAACAATGTTAAATAATACAAAATGAATGTAATTTTTGGTTCAGCAGGATTCGCCAAAGAAGTTGATTGGCTCATAAATGATCTGATTCGGGATGGGCAGGAATCGTATCCTCCGGATTTTTTTGTGAGTAGAAACGATATCGGAAAATTAATTAACGGGAAAAAGGTAATTGATGAAAATGAGTTTTTGAATATGATTCCTCAAAATGATGTAATAAATGCTTTTTTTTCAATTGGCAGTCCACTCATTAAAAGAAAAATACATGAAAGTTTTCATCAATTCAAGCAAATCTATTACCCAAATCTAATCCATCCCAATGTATTATTTGATAAGCGCAATTCTAAGATTGAGTATGGCATAGGCAATATTTTCTGTGCCGGAACGATATTGACAACAGATATTAAAATCGGGAATTTTGTACATATTAATTTAGGAGCAACCATTGGCCATGATTCTTCGATTGGCGATTATTCAACGATATCTCCGGGAAGTCATATTTCTGGAAATGTTCATTTTGGGAATGATGTTTTTGTTGGAACCGGAGCAGTTATTTTAGAAAGAATTTCGGTTTGCAATGCTGCTGTAATCGGTGCAGGAGCTGTGGTAACAAAGAGTATTGATGAACCTGGAACTTATATAGGAATACCTGCAAAAAGAATAAAATAGAAATGAGGATTGGGATTAATGCTGATTACTTTCAGGAGTGGGGTGGTGGAATTGATTTTCTTCAGCTTATTCTGAGGGGTTTTAATTCCATTCAAAAAGAAACGGAACTTGAAATTGTCATATTGGTTCCTTTCCATAAATCTTCAATATCAGTATTGTTGCTGACTCAAATAAAATCCTTTATCAAGAAAAATCTTAAAAGAAAAGGAGGAGAAAGGAAAATACTCGATCCTAAGATATTGCAGGAATCATTTAAGGTTGAGGGAATAAATAAATGGATAATATATGATTCAGATCAGAAAACGCTTGCACAAATAGCAATTGAAGAAAAAGTAGATGTCGTTTTACCCTGTTATAAAAGTCTGGGAAAAGACTTTCCATTGCCATGGGTAGGTTATGTTTTCGATTTTCAACATAAGTACATACCTGAACTATTTTCTCAAAAAGATATTCAAAATCGCAATAAATTGTTTGAAAACAACCTGAATGATGCACCAACCGTAATCGTAAATGCCCTGGAAGTCAAGTCGGATGTACACCAGTTCATCCCAAATGCTGGAGCAACTGTATTTGCCCTTCCGTTTTGCCCCTTATACGATTTACAGGATTATCCAAAAGGTGAATTTTCAATTCCAGAAATTATGGAAGGCAATTATTTTCTTGTATCTAATCAATTCTGGAAACACAAGGATCATGAAACAGCTTTTAGGGCAATGGCTATTTTTATGGAAGATGAATCCTTAAATAATATAAAACTGGTTTGTACCGGTGAGTTTTCTGATTACCGCGATAATTATTATGCGCAATACCTAACCAATTTGATTAAAAATTTGGATATTCAAAACCGGCTGATATTAACAGGGTATATTTCAAAAAGAAAGCAAAAGGCGCTGATGCATAATGCCATAGCTCTTATTCAACCAACTTTGTTTGAAGGCGGACCCGGTGGAGGTTCTGTATATGAAGCCATTGGTATGGGCTTACCGGTAATATTATCAGATATTTCAATTAATCGTGAAATTGACCATGAAAATACCCTTTACTTTAACAGGAAAGATCCACAGGATCTAGCTATGAAGATGATACAGGCTCTGGCTTTGAAGAAAATAAGTAAGGAAGAACTATTAATAAAAAAAGAAATATTTGAAGCGAAATTAGGCCAGGTATTACTAGAGAGTATCAAAAACGCAACGGCGGGTTTTAAAAAGAATGCTCCTCTGATATCAATTGTGCTGGTTACTTTACAGGCAGAATCATTGCTCAGAAGGTGTTTGCGGAGTATCCGTCAGCAAACCTATCCGAATATCGAACTCATTGTGGTTGACGGTGGTTCAAAAGATGCAACACTTGAAATACTTAAAGAAAATAATGATATCATTAAAAAATGGATTTCAGAACCTGACCTGGGAATTTATGATGCCATGAATAAAGGTGTTAAAATGGCATCCGGTGATTTTTTGTATTTTCTTGGTTATGATGATGAGCTATATAATGTTTTTCACCTCATCGCCAGGCAAATAGCTGAACCAAATACCATCTACTACGGAAATGTACGTTTCAGGAATTCCGGAGTTACATACGACGGACCTTTTAATGCAATGAAGCTGGTTGTACAGAATATTTGTCACCAGGCAATCTTTTACCCGCGAAGTGCCCTATTATCCAATCCTTTTCAGTTAGAATTTCATTTGCTGTCTGATTATTATCTCAATCTGCAATTGTATTCAAACAAGTTATTTCGGTTTAAATATCTGGATGAGGAAATTTGTATATATAATGAAAAAGGAAGAAGTGGCATACAGCTTGATCAGGATTTTATTAAGCAAAAGTTGAAAATGATCAGATTACATTACTCTTTTTATGTTTATTTGTATGCACTTCTCAGGAAACTGATTGCAAAATATATTCTCAAAAAATCATACTATCAAAATTGAAAGACAGACTAAGTTTAAATATTATCATTCCATTTTACAGGCGGTTAGATTTCCTCGAACGGCTTCTGAAAAATATTTCGGAAATTTATGCCCCAGTACATAACCTGGTTTTACTAGAATTGATCATTGTAAATGATTCGCCGGAAGTAGATCCCTTGCCTTTGTTGAAAACGTTTAATAACATTCCATATATATATACTATAAATATAAAAAATATAGGAGTGGCCGCTTCCAGGAACAGAGGTCTGGATCTGGCAAAAGCAAAGTATGTGCTTTCAATGGATCAGGATGATCGTTATGAACCCACCTTATTTGACCTGCTATACAGGGCTGAAAAAGAAAATCTGGATTTTTTATTAATGAATGGCATTTTATTTCATGAAAAAAAATCCAAAAGTTATCGGATATTTTATTTCAAACCCAGGCTTACCTTAAAAAATCTTATTCTTTATAATTTTATCCGCTCTCCTGGCCAGGTTCTGCTAAACAGAAGCACAGTTGGTGATTTGCGTTTTCCGGAACCTGTCAATAACAAAGGCAGTGACGACAGCTTTTTTTGGATTTTATTGTTTTTAAAAATACCCAGGATGAAAGCAGCTTACGACAAATGCCTTGCGTATACAGCCATATTACACGATCAGAATTTTAGCTATCAGAGTTCAGAATTATTTCAATGTTCAAAAGAACTCTGGAATCAGTTCGACATGGCTGAATTTGGCTCAAATCAAAAATATGTTAAAGAAAATAAACGAGTTCTTGCCTACCTGATTGATGAACATTTTTCTTTTATTAACTGGTTTGCTTATTTTCGACACAAATACAGATTTAACCGAATGTTCCGGTATGCATTGAAATTTGTATCCTAATGCTAAATAGCGAATGCGAGATAAGTTAGAATACATATTGAATTTTGTGCTTGGAATTATCCTGTTTAATAACCTATACTTTTTTTCACACCTTATTTTTCTTCCATCCAACTTGCTTTTAACAGGCTGTCTGCTTATTTCTTTATATTATTTTCTCAAACACTTTGATTTAAAAGTATACCTGAGTTTACTAAATAACTGGAACGTAATGTTTTATTTTATTTTCTCTATTATCTTTTTAGTGATTGATTATCTGCTCAATACGCGTTCTCCAAATTTCAATGATTTGATCAGGGTTTTAATTTATAGTCTTTATTTTAGCTGGACCTTTCAGCTTTTCAAAGATTTCGAAGGAATCAAAAAATATTTATTCAGGATTTGCATCACTTCATTAATAATATTGTTTATTGAGGGACTTATAGAAATAAATGCACCATTTGCATTTTCGCTCTTTTTGCCTCCGGGTTATGAAAAAAAAATGTCAAGAGTGGGGGGTACTCTTATTGATGCCACATCCTTTGCTGTTATGGTTGTTATATATTTAGCTATGATTTTGTATGATCTAAAAATAAAATCAGGTTTTCGTAAAATAATATTCGTTGTGCTTTTGTTGAGTCTTTGTTTTTATCTTGTGGAAATATCGGGTTCCAGACTGGGGTTTATGCTTTATTTTTTAGTTTTTTTATTTTATGTGGCACCTTTATTTAAAAGGAATATATTACCTTATCTCTTGGGATTTTCTTTATTAATATTTTTTATGGTTTTTGTTTTTCAGACCCAACTGGTCCAATATGCGCGCGAAAATCCTGATTCTTCCTTTTCAAGATTTGCTTTTGCAAAGGATAATACCCACTCTAGTCAAAGTACTTTTGCGCGTGAAGTTTCTTTAATTGGGGGATTGGAATATATTAAAAGTAATTATTTTATATACGGACCTGGATCGTGCAATTATGTTCAGGCTTATGGTGAATTTCAAAACTGGGAAAAGGCTCTGCCACATAATGGGTTTATTTTTCTTGGTGGTCAATATGGAATTCTGTTTCTGGTTTTTGTTTATCTTATTTTTCTGTTAGCAAAAAGGGCATTTAAATCAGGTACTTTTGTTTTTTTTCTGATTTTTATTATTCAGTTTAACATCATGCCAAATTGCAACTATTACTGTAGTGTATTTTTATTATGGTTCTTCATCGATACTGTTTATCTGCTTAAGTCTGATTCTAAAATAGAATTATCTCTGAAAACTCAAGCATCTAAAATTTCGCAAGGGTAATGATAAAAATACTAATAATTAATTCAACACTTGAGCAATCGGGTTTGACAAATGTTATTTATAATATTTGTAAATTCATAGATAAGAATAAATTTAAAATAAGTATTTTAACGCTATCCAAAGAACCGGAAAATTCCAGCTGGCTTGAATTTAAAAATTTAGGTATTGAATTATTTTCTCTTAAATTAAACCGTATTGAAGGCATTATTTTAACGAAATGGAAGCTTAGAGAGATAACGGCTAAAATTAATCCGGATATGATTCAGACTTTTTCTTTCAGAGGGACTCTTTTTGCTTTTAAATACTTACGTTTATACAAACGTAGTGCCACCATTCAGGCGAACTTAAAGGATAATCACACAGGAGTTTATGGTAATTTATTAGGAGCATATTTTGCTTTCAGAGAATTGAAAGCGTTTAAACATGCTGATTTGAAATTTGTTTGTTCCAGAACTTTATTTAGTTATTACCAATATATACCAGATATAAATGTAATATGTAATGGCGCTGATGATCAGAAATATTTCGATGTTTCCATGTCTGAGAAAGCCAGATTAAGGTTAAAGTTAAATTTACCTGCAGATCAGAAAATCTTTATCAGTGCAGGTTTACTCGAAGAGAGAAAGGACCCGTTGACAGTTATAAAAGCATTTATTCGTGCAAATGTAAAGAATGCTGTTTTAATCGTTCTTGGTTCGGGCAGCTTAGCAAAAACCAGCAAATTACTTTCAGGCAGTAATTCTGTATTTTTTCGAGGCTCAGTGAATAATGTAAATGAGTATTTTCAGGCGTCCGATGTGTATATTTCAGCCTCAATATCTGAAGGTTTACCTAACTCTGTGATAGAAGCTGCACTTTGCGGTTTACCATGTTTTTTATCTGATATCCCACAACATAGGGAGATATTTTCACCTGATTCCAAACAGGCGATTTTCTTTCATACGAGGGATTATTCAGCGTTATCGGATTTGCTAAAAACAGAATGGAAATCTGATTCTTTCGATAAAATTATCTTAAATGCTAAAAATATGACAGTGCAGTATGAATCCAGTTACCAATCTTTTTTAAAGTTGTATTGATTTTTTTCGGGTGAATACACTTTTACCTAATTGAATTCCTATTGAATGTGAGGGGGCCAAACGCTAAATTGTAAATAATATTTATACAAAACTATTGCCCAAAGCGTCAATGTATGAAGATTTGTTTGTATAATCGTTTAAATTTTAATAAATGAGCGAGGAAGAGTATTTCAGGTATTTAAAAACGCGAAGCAAAATTTCCGATATATACAGAAGAACAATTATGTATCCTTTTATTAATGGGGAATTGAAAGGACGCGTTTTAGATGTGGGTTGCGGTATTGGTGATTTCCTTTCATACAGAGGACAGGATACTGTTGGGATAGATATCAACCAGCTTAATGTTAATTATTGTAAAAGTTTAAATCTGGAAGCTCATCTGATAGCTGATGAAATCTTTCCGTTTGAAAAGATGGTTTTTGATAGTGTGGTTCTGGATAATGTTCTTGAACATCTGGTTAAACCCGAAGTAACCCTAAATGAAATAAGCCGCGTTTTAAAAAACAATGGCATTCTGATAATAGGTGTGCCCGGGAAAAAGGGATATACAATGGATAATGATCACAAAAGGTTTTACGATGAAAAGGATCTAGATGATCTCCTAGATACCTTTAACTATAAAAGAACAAAATTTATTTATATGCCTTGTTTCATTAAGTCGGACTGGTTAAGCAAAATCATTCCTCAATATGTAATATATGGAGTTTTTGAAAAAAAGTAATTAAGGAATAATTGCGAATAAGGCTAGATTTCTGTTAATTTGCCTTGTGACTTTAGTTCTCAGGATCAGTGCTTCAATTGTGGTTTACAGGCATCGGTATGAAATGATTGCTGATCTGATTCATGCTGTTCGAAATATTCGGATCCCCTTCAAGCTTTTTATTATTGATAATTCCCCGGGAGATGAATTAAGAAGTTCCATTATTACTAATCCACAGCTAGAGTATATATTTACTGGTCAGAATCTTGGTTATGGAAAAGGGCACAACATAGCCTTAAAAGCAGTTCTCAACTGGTCAAAATACCATTTGGTGCTCAACCCAGATATTTTGTTTGAACCAGAAGATCTGGAAAAAATGATTGACTTCATGGAGTCATCAACCAATATTGGCTTATTGATGCCAAAAATTCTCTATGCCAATGGGAATCTTCAATATCTTTGCAAACTTCTTCCTACTCCTTTCGATCTGATTATGAGAAGGTTTATTCCAAAAATTCTACATCCTGTTTTTCAAAAACGATTAGAGGCCTATGAATTAAAGTATAAGAATTTTGATGAAATTATGGAAATACCCAATCTATCCGGTTGTTTCATGCTTTTGCGCTGTGATGCATTAAAAACAGTTGGTTTGTTTGATGAGAAATTCTTCATGTATCTCGAAGACACCGACCTGAGCCGTAGGATTAACAGTCAGTATCAAACCATTTATTACCCTGAAGTATCCATTATTCATCATTACGAAAAGGGATCCTATAAGAACTATAAACTGTTGTTATACCATATCCGTTCGGCCTTTTATTATTTCAGTAAATGGGGTTGGTTGTCCGATTCGAGCCGCAATACCATCAATAGTTTATTGAAATAATGAAGGTATCCATTATTACAGTTGTTTACTCAAACCGGAAATACTTGAGCGATGCCATAGAATCCGTTCTGATGCAGGTGCACGAGGATATTGAGTACATTGTGGTGGATGGCGGTTCAAAAGATGGAACCGTTGAATTGGTTCAATCGTATGGTGATAAAATTGACAAGTTCATTTCTGAACCCGACAAGGGTGCTTATTTTGCATTAAATAAGGGGATTCAAATCGCCAGTGGTGAAATAATCGCCATGCTTCATTCTGATGATTTTTATGTGAATCCTTATGTGATTTCGCAAGTTGTTGAGGTGTTTGAAAAGTATGATTGTGATGCAGTTTATTCCAATTTATATTATGTTAGCAACAGCAACAAAAATAAAATAATCAGAACATGGGATGCCGGTCAGTACCATTCCGATAGTTTTTACAAAGGCTGGATGCCACCCCACCCTGCTTTTTTCTTAAAACGTGATGTTTATATAAAATACGGCTCATTTAATACCCAGCTCCGGTTTTCTGCTGATTACGAATTAATGCTCAGGCTTATCTTAAACTGTCATATTACCATCAGGTATGTGCCAAAATTCTTCCTCAAAATGAGGGTAGGAGGTGCAAGTAACCGAAGTATAGCCAACAGGATAAAAGCCAATATAGAAGACCGGAAAGCATGGAAAATTAATAAAATAAAGCCAGGTTTTTTTACCCTTCTATTAAAACCTTTTTCCAAAATATTCCAATACAGGTTAAATTAAATTTAGGGGAAAAGGAATATTTTTGAACCTGTAATGCCAAAACTTAATTCATCATTCACAATTCATAATTCACAATTCAATACAAAAAGATGGAAATATATTCAGATAAAGCGCCTGAACCTGTTGGTAATTATCCGCATGCAAAACGTGTTGGAAATTTGTTATTCCTTTCAGGTGTGGGACCACGTGAGCGGGGAATAAAAAAAATACCGGGTGTTGAACTCGATGAAAATGGGAAGGTCATCTCTTATGATATAGAGATCCAATGCCGTTCCGTTTTTAATAATATTAAAAATATTTTAGAAGATGGTGGAAGTTGCTGGAAAAACATTGTTGATGTGACTGTTTTCCTTACCAATATGAAAGATGATTTTGCCATATTTAACAGCCTTTGGGCAGAGTATTTTGGCGAAAATCCTCCATGCAGAACCACCATTGAAATTAATTGTTTGCCAACCCGGATAGCCATCGAATTGAAAGTGATAGCAACAATAAATTAGCAATTGTTTTTCTGGGGATATATTAAAAATATAGAGAATTGTTAATTTGAATAAATTCTATTCCTATCCCGATAATATTTCCTTTCGCATATAATGTTATGCATTAATTTCGTTTTCTACTTTGATAGAAAAAGATTACCTTGTCCCCAATTTATTTTCAATTTTGACATTTGATGACTTTCACTTTGATCCACTCCTCATTGATGGATTAGACGCAATGGGGTTTAATAAGCCTACCCCTATACAGGAAATGGCTATACCTCTTATTCTTGAACATAAAGACCTGATCGCCTGCGCTCAAACAGGAACCGGAAAAACTGCGGCCTATGTCTTACCTATTCTTAATAAAATTGTAGAGTCGGATCATAGCCATTTAAATACACTGATTTTGGTTCCTACCCGTGAGTTGGCCCAGCAAATTGATCAACAATTGGAAGGTTTTAGTTATTATATTCCTGTGAGTTCTATCCCTATATACGGTGGAGGTGATGGCGCAACCTGGGATCAGCAAAAAAATGCTTTGCTTGCAGGAGCTGATATTATTGTTGCAACTCCCGGTCGCCTTATTTCACATCTTGCCTCAGGAGATGTAAAATTTGATAAGCTTGAACACCTTGTTTTAGATGAAGCCGATCGTATGCTGGATATGGGTTTTTATGATGATATCGTTAAAATAATCAGCTACTTACCTAAAGATAGACAAACCCTTCTGTTCTCGGCTACTATGCCCCCTAAGATCAGAACCCTAGCCAATAAAATACTCTATAAACCGGAGCATATCAGTATCTCCTTATCAAAACCGGCCGAAGGTATTTTACAACAGGCTTATCTCACTTACGACTCACAAAAGCTACCTCTGATATCCTCTATTTTCTGCAATACAGTATATAATACCGTTATCATTTTTGCCGGAACCAAAGAAAAAGTAAAAAGTCTTCATTTTGAATTGAAACGGATTGGTTTGAAGGCAAAATCCTTCCACTCAGATCTCGAACAAAAGGAACGTGAAGAGATTATGAATGAGTTTAAAAATAAAAAGTTTCAGATCATTATAGGAACCGATATACTGTCGCGGGGAATTGATGTAGAAGGAGTTGACCTGGTTTTGAATTTTGATGTTCCACATGATCCGGAAGATTATATTCATCGGGTTGGACGAACAGCCAGGGCAGAATCAACCGGTACTGCCATTACATTTATTAATGAAAAAGATCAACGAAGGTTTCATAACATTGAAACTTTAATTGAAAAAATAGTTGATAAATTACCCCTGCCTTCAGGATTTGGGATTGGACCACTTTACCAGCCTGAAAATAAACCGAACCGAACATTTTTTAATAAACGAGACCCCAAATCACGATCTCAGCCGAAAGTGAGAAATGGCCATCCTATACATAAAAAGTAATTCTACTAAGTAACAGTGCTTAAAAACAACTTTGATTTTCTCCGGTTTTTATTTGCCTTTATTGTAGTTCTGGCGCACATTGTCAGTCTTTCAGGTATCTCAGATTTTGAGTTTTTAAAAAAATATTTTGATTCGTACGTTTCTGTCACCGGTTTTTTTATCATCAGCGGTTATCTGATAACCGGAAGTCTGGAAAAAACCAGTAATTATAAAAAGTACCTGCTTAAAAGGGCAAACCGTCTGTTACCTGCTTATGTTTTAGTTATTGTATTATGTGCTATATTGTTTGGTTTGCTAAGTGCTTATTCCGTTAGAGAATATTTTGCGAATGGTTTAGTTTATAAATATCTGGTGGCAAATCTCTTGTTTGTAAATTTTGTGCAGCCGTGTTTGCCTGGTGTCTTTCTTCATAATATTCTTTGCACCATTAACGGCGCTTTATGGACAATTAAAGTTGAAGTTAGCTTTTACCTGGTTTTGCCTATAATATTATGGCTTATTAGCAGGTTTAATAAAAATGTTATGGTATTTGTTTTAATATATTTAGTGGGAATCATTTACAAATTTGTGCTTGGATTTGGTTCAGGGATCATGCCGGCTCATTCCGGATTGTTTGAGATTTTAAAACATCAACTCCCCGGTTTCTTAACTTATTTCATTTCCGGAATTTATTTTTATTATAATAAACAAGTACTTGAAAAAAATAAAAACGCCCTGGCAATTGTTTCCTTGCTGGTTTTTGGGATAGAATATTATTTAAATGTGGAAATATTTCGCCCTCTGGCAATGTCGGTGCTCATCATGTATTTTGCTTATGGGTTTAAATTACTTAATAATTTTGGGAAGTATGGCGATTTCTCCTACGGTATTTATATCTTTCATTTCCCCTTGATTCAACTAACAGTTTCCCTTGGGCTATTTACCAGATATAATCCATTTCTTGTAGCCTTTATATTAATTGGGATGATCTTATTATTCGCATTTGCCTCATGGAATCTCGTTGAGAAACATTTCCTAAAAAGAAAGCCTGCCTGATAAAATAATAAATCAGGAGATTGGGAAATTTGGATAATACAACTATTTTTCCCTTTCAAAAAATATGTAGTACTTTAATATTCAACTCATAAAATATGAAATACCAATTATTCGGCCATACCGGCCTTCGCGTTTCTGAACTTGCACTGGGTACCATGGGTTTTGGTACGGAGTGGGGATGGGGTGCTGATTTTGAAAACAGCAAAGCGATCTTCGAAACCTATGCAAATGCAGGAGGCAATTTTATAGATACGGCAAACAGATATACCGAAGGTACATCAGAGCGTTTTGTTGGAGAATTTGTAAAGTCAGACCGGGATCATTTTGTGCTGGCTACAAAATACACCTTAAAAGACCGGAATGGTGATCCTAATTATGCCGGCAATCACCGTAAAAATATGATGCGCTCAGTTCAGGAAAGTTTGAAAAGGATGCAAACCGATTATATCGATTTACTGTGGCTGCATATTTGGGATTTTACTACCTCCCCCGATGAGGTGTTAATAGGATTGAATGATCTGATAAGCCGGGGAATTGTACATTATATCGGTATCAGTGATACTCCGGCATGGCGGGTTGCACAGGCCAATACCATTGCTGAATTAAGAGGCTGGAATAAATTTGCAGGTTTACAGGTTGAATACAATCTGATTAATCGCACGGCAGAAAGAGATTTATTGCCGGTTGCCAAAGCTTTCAACCTGGCACTCACCCCCTGGGCACCATTGGCTGGTGGAGCTTTAACCGGAAAATATTTAAATGGAGAAAAAGGAAGATTAACCGAAAGCTCCAAACGCTTGAATGAGCGAAGTGTAAAAATTGCTAAGGTGGTTGTGGATGCGTCAAAGGCATTAAACTGTACACCTGCTCAGGTTGCCTTAAAGTGGACGATACAAAGAGATCAATTGGTAATTCCAATAGTGGGTGCTACCAAAAACCCGCAAATACAGGATGCACTGGGTTCAACCGAAATGATGATTACTGATGAATGGATGCAAAAACTAAATGCGGTTTCAGCATTTGAATTGGGCTTCCCCGGTGATTTTTTCAATGAATCGGGCGTCATTGATGTAACCTATGGTCAGACAAAACATCTTATAAAAATGAGGGCGTAGATCCCGCTTATCTTACATTTCGGCTTTTTTTTCCAGAAGCTTGAATACATCATAACTGAATCCGGTATTGCTGAACCCCCCGTCGTGGAAGAGATTTTGCATCGTTACCATACGACTTAAATCAGAGAACATCAACACACAATAGTCTGCACAGGCGTCGGCACTGGCATTGCCTAATGGGGATAAAGCTCCCGCATATTCAAAGAAATCGTCAAAACCTTTTACCCCGATTCCGGCCGTGGTAGCAGTTGGACTCTGAGAAATGGTATTGATCCTGACTTTACTACGCTTGCCATAATGGAAGCCAAAACTACGAGCGATAGACTCCAGAATAGCTTTGGATTCAGCCATTTCACTGTAATGAGAGAAAACGCGTTGTGATGCAATATAGGTTAAGGCCACAACCGATCCCCACTCGTTAATCGCATCCATTTTGTAACAGGTCTGTAGCAAACGGTGAAAAGAAAGGCTGCTAATATCGTAAGTTTCATGGGTCCATTTATAATCAAGGTCGGTATACGACCTGCCTTTTCGCATATTCACACTCATGCCAACCGAATGCAGGATAAAATCAATTTTACCTCCTAATGCCTCCATAGATTTTTCGATCAGGGCTTCCATGTCCTCATTTTTACTCACATCACATGGTATAATTTGGGGATGGCCACAAATTTCAGCCAATTTGTGGATTTCACCCATTCTCATTGCAATAGGGGCGTTGGTTAACACAAATTTAGCACCTTGTTCATGGCATTTCAGGGCAACCTGCCAGGCAATGCTCTTATCGTTCAGGGCTCCAAAAATGATGCCTTTCTTACCTTTTAATAACTTATTCATAGGAGAATCTTTAATGGGTTGAACCCAAATTATTTGCTACAAGTTTAACTTTTTTCACCCTTACTTGGAAATACTGCCGATAATTTTAGAAATTTAATTTAAATAGCTACTTTGGCAGAAGTTTACAAAACAGGAGAACCATACCCATGCTTAAATTTTTTAGTTTTCAAAAAAAAGATAAATCATGAGAGGTTTGGTTATAAGAATTGCATGCCTTTTTATTATACTTCCATTTTCTTATTCACCGGCACAACCTGATCATCATTTTCTGCAATTACAAGGATCAAACAGCAAATTAAGGGCTTCGTTTGATGTAAAAACCTATTTGATAACGCTTAGGGTATTTCCTGAAAGTCATTCCATTGAAGGGATCAATGATATAGGGTTCAAAATAATAAAGCCGTTAAAAACCCTGGAATTAAACCTTTTTTCTAATTTATCCATTTCAAATATCGTGTTCGAAAATCGTACTCTAACTTACAAAAGAGACAGTAATACCCTTTTTATTAACCTTCCCCGGAAACTGAAGAAAAATGATTCTGCACATATTGTCATTTATTATTCGGGTATACCCATTATCGCAAAAAAAGCTCCCTGGGACGGTGGTTTTGTCTGGAGTAAGGATAGCAGTGGGAAAGATTGGATCGGTCTTGCATGCGAAGGATTAGGTGCATCCTGCTGGCTTCCCTGTAAAGACCATTGGAGTGATGAGCCGGAGACCGTAATGATGAACCTTCAGGTACCTACCGGATTAACAGGAGTAAGTAATGGCAGACTGGTGAGGCAGAGAAATTTAAATAATGGTTTTACAGAATTTCTATGGAAGGTAAGTTATCCAATCAATAATTATGACATTACGGTAAATATAGGTAATTATGAACACATTCAGGATATGTATGTGAGTGAAGTCTATGGAAATCTGACATTGGATTATTACGTTTTGAAGCCCAATGTTGCCATCGCTAAAACGCATTTTCAACAAACAAAAAGAATGTTGCAAACTTTTGAAAAATATTTTGGCCCTTATCCCTTCAGAAATGATGGATTTAAACTGGTTGAGACTTCTTATTGGGGGATGGAACATCAAAGTTGTATAGCCTATGGAAATCAATATGTTAATAATAAATTTGGCTTTGATTTTATTATTATTCATGAAAGCGGACATGAGTGGTTTGCCAATAGTATCACAGCAATTGACAAAGCAGATATGTGGCTTCATGAAGGTTTTACAACTTACGGAGAGGCTTTGTACGTAGAAAAGCAATACAATTATATGCGGGCAGTTCAATACTTATTGGGCCAGAAAGGTTATATTAAAAATGATCTTCCTATGATTGGACCCAGAGATATTGCTTATAACCGGCGTGATAATGATTTGTATTATAAGGGTTCCTGGATATTGCATACCATGCGTAATATGCTTGATAATGACACCCTTTGGTTCAACACGCTTTTTGATTTAAACCGGGTTTATAAATATAAAATTGTTAGTAGTAAGGAGATAGAAAAATATTTATGTCAGCGAACCGGAACTAATTTGTCCTTGTTTTTTAAACAATATTTATATGAGCCCAAAATTCCGGTTTTTGAATATTTTATACTTCCTAAAAACGGCTTGTTTGAGCTTCATTATCGTTTAAGTGCAAAGGTTAAAAGGTTGAAGATGCCAATTAAGGTTACCCTTAGTAAAGGTAAATATGATTTTATAAGTGCAGAGAACAGGTGGCAGATTATTGACTTACCCTTTGAAAATCAGGAAGATTTTAAAGTAGATGTGAAAAATTTTTTAATAGAGGTGAAGAGGGTTAAATAAAATTAATAGCTACTGAAAATTATCCAACACGTCGGGCTGTTTCTCCCAGCCCCCTTTTTTCCAAATTAAATAATCGAAGCTTCCATCCGGGTAATAGCTTTCAAACATCCCCGTATTTTCAGGTTTGTCCGGAATAATATTCTCAAATATCAGTATTTTCTTTTTTTCATCATATTTCAAAGCCATGGTTGCATTGTTATTGAATTCAAAAACCATCCGATAGAATTTGGCTTTTCTTTTCAAATCGAATATCGGGAAACCAAAAACAGGCCGGCCTTCTTTAAATAGGATCACATCTGCAATTTTCCGATTGGTTTTTGGTCCGTATCCATCCCAGCCTAAGACCGTATAATAATCGACTTTTTTAGATGTAGTTTTAATTATTTTATAGTAGGCGGCTCCAAACCAATGCTCTGTATCCAGGGTTTTAAACAAAAAATCATCAACACTATCGCTTCTGTCTATTAAGGGATAATAATCTTTATAGATAAGCTTCTTTTTATTCAGTTTTAAAATCAGTTCAGGATTCATTTGAATGACCCCAAAATACCTAAAGTTTTCATCATTGGTAGCCACATTCCAGGTAATGATTCTGAAAAAATTATCAGGGGCATTTAAAATCATTATATTTTTCAGGGAGTCGAATGGATAAAAAAATGAATTTTTAATCTTGAGGGCACGAGCCATATGTCTGATGAAATATTTTCCGGATGTGATTCGGGTATCTTCATCAAAGCTTCTCACCATTTGTTCCCCTAAACCTGCCAGCCTGATTTCATAATTATATATCGTATCAAGAGAAAGTGAATCTAATTTTTGGGCTTTCAGGTTGAAGACCAGTAGTACCCAAAACAGTAAAAACAGTATTTTCAGATTTTTCATCATTTTATAAAAAGAAAGGCAATCCCAAAGAATTGCCTTTCAAAATAACATTACCTGGAATTGTTTTTAATCTTTAGTTATTCACAGCTTCTATAACAATCGCTGAGGCACCACCGCCACCATTGCATATACCGCTAACTCCATACTTGCCGCCTTCTTTACGAAGGATATTTGCCAATGTTCCAACGATGCGAGCTCCGCTGCTTCCAATGGGATGGCCTAAAGCAACGGCACCACCGTAAACATTTACTTTTTTCGGATCCAAGCCTAATAATTTTATGTTCACTAAACCCACTACCGAGAAGGCTTCATTTAATTCAAAAAAATCTACATCTTTTATGTCTATTCCTGCCCATTTTAGTGCTTTTGGAATCGCAATGGAAGGGGTAGTCGAAAACCATTCAGGAGCCTGGGCGGCATCGGCAAAAGCAATTATTTTTGCCAAAGGTTTCAATCCCAATTCCTTTACTTTTTCTTCACTCATCAGAACCAGGGCGCTTGCGCCATCATTTAATTTTGAGGCATTAGCAGCAGTAATGGTTCCGTCTTTTTCGAAGGCAGGCTTCAATGCCTTTAACTTTTCGAAATTTACTTTCAGGTATTCTTCATCCACACTTACTATGATCGGATCTTTTCCTCTTACCGGAATTTCCACCGAAACTAACTCATCGGCAAAAGCATTTTTTGCGTAGGCAGCCTGAGCACGGGTATAGCTTTCAATTGCAAAGTTATCCTGATCTTCCCTTGTTATATTGTATTCGCGGGCACAAATTTCGGCAGCACTACCCATATGAAAATCTTTATAAACATCCCACAAACCATCTTTAATCATCCCGTCAACTAAAGTTCCATGTCCCATACGGTAACCGTTTCTGGCTTTGTCTAAGTAATAAGGCACGTTGCTCATACTTTCCATTCCACCTGCAATTACAATATCATTAATACCCAGCATAATGGTTTGAGCTGCCATCATGATTGCTTTTGATCCCGAAGCACAAACCTTATTGATGGCTGTTGCAGGAACCGTATTGGGAATTCCGGAATAAATCATTGCTTGGGTGGCTGGTGCCTGACCCAAACCCGCTGAAATTACATTTCCCATAAACACTTCCTGAATCATTTCAGGTGTGATTCCGGCTTTTTGAATAGCCCCTTTAATAGCAATAGCCCCTAATTGGGGTGCACTTAATGCTGCCAGAGAACTATTGAATGCGCCAATTGGCGTACGTGCAGCTGATACAATATAAACAGTTTTCATCATGATAAAAATATATTAAATAAAATTTTGTGCGGCAAATGTATGATTTTACCTTTACCAACAAATAATTTCTATGAACCGTTCAAATATTTATGGGGATTTGCTTTTCGAAAGTATCCGGATTGTGGGAATAGAACCACAATATTTAGCCCTACATTATAAGCGTTTGATGCATGGAATGAGGGTTTTAAAATTCGATTTCAGGAAATTTGATTTCGAAATATTTGAAAAGGAGGTTTGCGAAGCTGTCAAAAATCATCGAACAAATTACCCCCAATCTTCTGAAATATTGAGATTACGGTTTGTAGTTTACAGAAATGCCAATGGATTTTACCTGCCCGACTCGCATAAAATAGAATATATTACTGAAGTATTTCCTTTTGAACCTAAAGTTACCGAAAAGCCGCTTCGAATCGGAGTTTTTGAAGAACAAACGAAATCCCCGGGACCTTTATCCAATATCAAATCAGGCAATTCATTAATATATGTGATGGCAAGTATCTGGGCACGAGAAAAGGAGTTAGATGATGCGCTCATATTAAATTCTAAAGGAAATATTATTGAGGCAAGCTCTTCAAATATATTTTGGCGTATCAACAGGCAATGGTTTACACCGCCATTAAGTGATGGATGTGTGGAAGGGATTATGCGGGAAGTTTTTATGGGGCAAAATAAGGTTATTGAAAAATCCTGTTCAATGAGTGAATTGAACAAGGCCGATGAAATTTTATTAAGTAATGCTATACAGGGTTTGAGGAAGTTCGAAATCGCAAATTGAAATCAGACTTTGCAGCGGATAGTTTTTCTCACTCCGGACATTTTTAGTATATTCGTCCCTATGAAAAAAATAATATTATTCATGGCTGCATTTGCCTCAACGTTTTTGCTAAGCAGCCACAAAGCAGATGAAGGTATATTTCCTTTATCCGAATTAAAAAATATTGATTTAAAAAAGGCGGGTTTACGCATGGAACCTATTGCCTTATACAATCCAAATGGAGTGAGTTTGGTTGATGCCATTGTAAGGGTTGGTGGATGTACCGGATCCTTTGTTTCCGGAGATGGATTATTGGTTACCAATCATCATTGTGCATTTGGTTTTGTTCAGGCTATCAGTACGGTTCAAAACAATTATATAAAGGAAGGATTTTTGGCAAAAGACCGGTCTCAGGAATCTCCGGCAAAAGGTTTGGTATGCAAAATTACATCCAGTTATATGGATGTCTCCGGTCAGGTTTTAATGGGTACTCAAAGTACCAATAATCCATTGGAGCGATTGAAAATTATTTCAGAAAACATAAAAACAATTAACGATGCAGAGAACAAAAAGAACCCGGGTTTGCAATGTGAGATTTCGGAAATGTTTACCGGAAGAACTTATGTGTTATTCAGGTATCAGATGTTAAAAGACGTACGATTGGTTTATGTTCCGGCCCGCAGTATCGGCGAATATGGCGGAGAACGGGATAATTGGGTTTGGCCCAGACACAGCGGAGATTTTGCTTTTTTGCGTGCATATGTTGCTCCCGATGGAACTCCAGCTGATTATAATCTAAAAAATGTGCCTTTTAAGCCGGCTCGTCATTTAAAAATAAACGTACAGGGAATCAATGAAAATGATTATGTTTTTATTTTGGGTTATCCGGGACGAACATTTAGGAATCAGCCAGCGTCTTTTTACAAATATCATGAAGAGTATATGTTGAAATATGTGAGTGATTTATTTGACTGGGAAATCAATCAAATGGAAGAAATGAGCAAAGGGAGCGATAGTTTACAAATAAAATATTCAGGAAGAATAAAGTCGTTGGCGAATACAACTAAAAATTATAAAGGTAAATTACAAGGTTTCAGAAGGGTAGGATTAACTGCCAAAAAATTTGAAGAAGAATCAAGGATGCAAAGCTTTATCAATTCGGATCCTGTGCTGAAAAAGCAATATGGGAATGTGGTTCCTGCTATCAATAAAATATATGAGGAGATCATCAAATTTGCGCCCCGGAATTTATTTTATGATTATGTGTATAATGTATTGCCAACACTTCAGTTTGCAGCTGCGGTAAGTAACTATAAGGGGGCTTATCTGAAACTCAAATCGAAAGAAGAAAAGGCGAAATTTTTAGCATTGCAAATTCCAAGGTTGAAGGTCACCTTTCAAAAATTATACGGACAAATGAATCCCTCATTTGAAAAACCTGCCTTGCTGAAAATGTTTAATGATGCCAATGCTAATAACGCTTCAAATGAAGTGGTAACAGTCACCCATTTTTACAAACAGTATGGAAGTGTTGAATCCAGACAAAAGCAGGTTGATAAACTCTACCAGCAAACCCGCTTAAACGATTCAAAATTAATGCTGAAATTATTAGCGGATAGCAGCGATGATATTTTTGAAATCAAAGACGGATTGATTAATCTTTCATCCGGATTGAACGAAGAAATGAATCGTTTTGATGAAGAAGATCGTACCAGAGACGGAGCGCTAAATAGTTTGTTATCGGCGTATACGGATGCAAAAAGTGCCTTTAAACAAAAGCAATTTATACCTGATGCCAATTCAACATTGCGGTTTACTTATGGGTATGTGAAAGGATATTATCCCAACGATGGAGAGTGGAACAAACCATTTACCACCTTAACAGGTGTGATTGAAAAAGAAGATGGTAAGGATTTTGAATTGATGCAGCTTATCAAAGACCTTTATGCAGCAAAGGACTATGGTATTTTGATGAATCCTGCCTTAAATGATTTGCCGGTTAACTTCCTCTATAATTTAGATACAACCGGAGGGAATAGTGGTAGTCCGGTTTTAGATGCGGATGGAAATCTGGTGGGAGTTAATTTTGATAGAGCCTATACAGCAACGATCAATGATTATGCATGGAATGAAGCATATAGCAGGAGTGTTGCTGTTGATATCCGTTATGTTTTATGGGTATTGCAAAAAGTGGCCAAAGCGCAACATGTGTTGAATGAAATGGGGGTGAACCTTTAATATCATTTATAGCACATACGTTCCTATTGTCTAATAAATGCTAATGCGTTTATTTCCTGTTTTCACTTTTTTTGTTAATCCTTTTTCCTTATTAATTCATTTTCAGGTAATACCAGCTGTTTATTGGATGTTTTTATAAGCCTTCATTTTGTTTTGATATTAACATGGGTTCAAATAATACTCTATATTCAATAAACAATTAATTATATATTTGTCTATTAAACTTCAATGAAAATGACGAAAACAATATTGCTTATCTTATTTATTTCCATGTGCGGAATAGTAAGTGCTCAACAAACCACCCTTCCAACCGGGGGAATGGCGACCGGAAGCGGGGGTACCGTTAGCTATTCTGTCGGGCAGGTTGATTGCCTCAGCAGTCAGGGAGCAGGTGGCAGGGTTACGCAAGGAGTTCAACAGCCCTATGAAATATTAATCGTTCAGGGTATAGAGGAGAAACGGATTAATTTGTCTGCAAGTGTTTATCCCAACCCAACCAATGATATTCTTAAATTAAAAATTGAAAGCTTGAATCCCGAAAATTATACATTCGAATTTTATGACATGAATGGAAAACTATTGTTAAAACAGGGAATACTCCTTGCTGAAACCTCAATACCATTAGATTCATACGCCTCAGCGTCTTATTTTCTAAAAGTATGTGATTCGAAATCAGAAATTAAAACATTTAAAATTACAAAAAACTAAATTAATATGAAAAATTTATTCCGATTTAACTTAAAAAGAATATTATTAATAGTATTTATTTCCTCCACGTTTACTTTCAATGTTTGGTCGCAAGCGCCATTTAAAATGAGCTTTCAGGCAGTGATTAGAAATTCCAGCAATGTGTTAATCAAAAACACAAATGTGGCTATGCTTACCAGCATTATTCAAGGAAGCCCGAGCGGTACAGTTGTTTTTGCTGAAACCCATACGCCAACTACTAATGAGAATGGTTTGGTTACTATTTTTATCGGAGGAGGATTTGCAACAGGAACAACTTATTTCAAGGATATTGATTGGGCAAATGGTCCGTATTATATTAAAACAGAAACGGATCCTCTGGGAGGAACAAATTATACCATTGTTGGAACCAGTGAATTATTAAGTGTACCCTATGCCTTATATGCCGGAAATGGAACAGCCGGGCCAGCTGGTCCAACAGGCCCTCAAGGTCCTCCGGGTTTGGCAGGTGCTGATGGACTTCAAGGTCCGACCGGACCCACCGGACCAACGGGTTTAGATGGTGCATCAGGTCTTCAGGGCTTGCCCGGTGTATCGGGAGCAGCCGGAGCAACAGGAGCAACAGGTCCAACGGGTTCTACCGGAGCATCCGGAGCCAATGGCGCAACCGGTCCTGCAGGATTAAATGGGAATACCGTTTTGAATGGAACAACTATTCCGGGTGCTGCAATTGGTGTAAATGGCGATTTCTATCTAAACACCTTAACCAATCAGATTTTTGGACCCAAGACCGCAGGTACATGGGGAGCAGGTGTAAGTTTGGTTGGACCTGCAGGTGCAACTGGTGCAACGGGGCTACAAGGAGCAACAGGGCCGACCGGAGCTACCGGGGCTACAGGAGTTACCGGTACAGATGGAAAAACGATTTTGAATGGAATTACGGCACCTCTCGTTTCTTTGGGAGTAAATGGTGATTTTTATATTAATACACTGACCAACCAATTGTATGGTCCAAAAACTGCAGGTGTCTGGGGAAGTGGAATAAGTCTGATTGGACCCCAGGGAGTTACCGGTAATACCGGAGCAACTGGCCCAATTGGAACTACTGGAGTAAGTGGTTTAAATGGAAAAACAGTTTTAAATGGACCTGTTGATCCCAATCCCGGTACAGGAAACGATGGCGATTTTTATCTAAATACTTCTACTTACAATTTATTCGGACCCAGTTTAGGAGGCAGTTGGGGATTTCCGGCAAGTTTAATTGGACCTACCGGTACTCAGGGTGCTGCGGGCAGATCTCTTTTAAACGGAACGGTTGACCCGGGTCCCGCAACAGGCAAGGACGGAGATTTTTATATTAATACATCAACCTATGATATTTTTGGGCCAAAGTCATTTGGAAATTGGGGTGTTGGAACCAGTATTGTCGGACCTCAGGGTCTTATTGGCCCCACAGGACCACAAGGAGTTCAGGGAGCCGAGGGAAAAACAATTTTAAATGGAATAATTACGCCAACAGCAGGTATAGGTAAAGACAGTGACTTTTATATTAATACTGCAACCAGTCTGTTATATGGGCCTAAAACCTCCGGAGCCTGGGGATCAGGACTGAGCCTGATTGGTCCGGCCGGAACTTATACAGCAGGCCGGGGTATTACCATTGCAACCGGTGTAATCAGTGCATCCCATGCCGTTGCAACCATAACCAGTAATACAACTTTAGATGATACTTATTCGGTTGTTTTGTGTAATAATTCTTCTGCATTTTCAGTAACGCTACCAAGCTCAGTTGGAATTACAGGCAGGATTTATACGATAAAAAATATTAACACAGGAATAGTTACAATCAATACTACCTCAAGTCAAACCATTGATGCTGCTGTTTCGGGAGCTTTACGATTAGATGTAAAAAATAATTTGATACAATTGGTAAGTGATGGAGCTAATTGGTCGGTAGTAAATCACCCGGTTCATTATATTGGAGAAAGCTATGGTGGCGGAATCGTATTCTTTGTTTTTGATGGTGGTTTACATGGATTAATTTCTTCTACCTCCGATCAGTTTGGAAGCCCGGGTGTACGGTGGTACGGTGGTTCAAATATCAATACCAGAGCCAGGGCAGATGGCGTTGGAGCCGGAAAATCAAATACATTAATTGGAATTGCGAATCAGGCAACAGTGGATATTAGTGTTGGGGCTTTTGCAGCATCCGTTTGTAATGAATATTCTGTTTCGGTAAATGGAGTAACATATGGAGATTGGTATTTGCCATCAAAATCTGAATTGAATTTATTATTTGGGCAACAAGGTGTTGTGGGCGGGTTTAGCGGAAATTACTGGAGCTCAACCGAGGCGAATCAAACAAATGCATGGATACAGAATTTTTCCACCAGTACACAATCCTCAGCAGCTAAATCAACCCTTGGGGTAGTTCGGGCCATACGTTCTTTTTAAACTATTTTTGTATAAAATTTGTTAAGTGATGCCCTCTTAGGAAATCTTCTATTAACATCCTTTTTTTTGATTCCAATTGCACATCGGTCAGGCTGATAAAACCATCGGTACAGGCAATCTTTAAAAATGTCTTTTGATCACTTATAATTTCACCATTCTTAAAATTGTGTGACGAAGGTTCAAATATGGATTTATAAACCTTCATATTCTTGCTTTCAAATATCAGGAATGCTGCCGGATACGGACTGAGTCCCCGAATTAAATTATTTATTGTACTTCCGGCTTGATTCCAATCAATTAAGCAATGATTTTTAAAAATTTTTGGAGCAATTTTTGTTGAATCCATTTTTTGTGGAGTACCCATTATTTTTCCGTCTTCAATAAGATTTAATGACTTCAAAATAACTTTTGATCCCAAATCCATCAATGCATCGTGCAATTCACCAGCAGTCATGTCTTCACGGATTTCAAGCTCTTCCTGCATCAAAATATCACCGGTATCAATATCATGTTTTAAAAAGAATGTACTCACTCCCGACTTTTTTTCTCCATTAATAATAGCCCAATTTATAGGCGCTGCACCTCTGTAATCAGGAAGTAGAGAAGCATGAAGATTAATGGTGCCTAAGGAAGGCATATTCCAAACCGTTTCAGGAAGCATCCTGAATGCAATCACAATTTGTAAGTCTGCTTTTAAACTTTCTAATTCCTTTATAAATTCAGGATCACGCAATTTAACGGGTTGCAAAACTTTGAGATTGTTTTCAACGGCATATTTTTTAACGGGTGATTGCTGCAAGTGCATTCCTCTTCCTGCGGGTTTGTCGGGAGCCGTTACTACACCCACAATTTCGTAGGCTGCACGATTAATTGCATCTAAAGAAGCTACTGCAAATTCTGAGGTTCCAAGGAAAATGATACGCATGTGCAATGATAAGGGTTTTTACGAAATACGAATGGTACGAATGTAGGACTTTACGAAATACGAATTTTACGAATGTAGGACTTTACGAAATACGAATTTTACGAATGTACGAATGTACGAATGGGGAGATTTACGATTTACGATTTTGGATTTACGAATGGGGAGATTTACGATTTACGATTTTGGATTTACGAAATACGAATGGTACGAATTTAGGCGCTGGCTCTTTTGATCCGGTCGTTAATGGCCAAGCCTAGACCTTCATTGGGAAATTCATCAACTACAATGAGTTGCACCTTCATTTTATCTGCTTCACGCAAAGCGGAAAAGAGTTTTTGAGCAGCCTCCGGTAATTGACTTTTTGGAGATAAAATAAATTGATTACCAAGTGCTAAATATTCATCGGGTTTATCAAAATGGATGGCAGCAATTTCATTCGAAGTATATTGTGAAAGATAATCTGATACCTTGCCAACCACTGTTTTTTTGTTTGGGGCGTAATGTTTGCTCAACATGCCCGGAGCTAATGGATCATGATTGTTTATCAGACTAGTTTTATCAAGGGCTGAACCTAAAATTTGTTCGATGTCGTCTATTGCCAAACCGCCAATCCGTAACAATTTGGGTTCCTGTTCCAAAAAAGAAATAATAGTTGATTCCAATCCGATTTCACAAGGACCCCCATCCAAAATATAAGGGATCACTGAACCTAATTGTTCATATACATGTTGGGCCGTGGTGGGACTGATAAAGCCTGAAGGATTCGCACTGGGTGCGGCAAGCGGGAAATCTAATTGTTCCAGCAATTGTAAGGTCAGGGGATGATTTGGAATGCGTACAGCCACAGAATCCTGCCCGGCTGTAACAATATCCGGTATGTATTTTGATTTTTTTACGACATATGTAATAGGTCCCGGGGAAAAATGTTTTGCCAGCATTAAGGCCTGATCCGGCAATTCAATTCCCCAGTTTTTGAGTTTTTCCAGGCTGTTGGTATGAATAATCAGCGGATTAAATTGAGGTCTTTTCTTTACTTCATAGATTTTGGAAACGGCATTGCCATCAAATGCATTGGCAGCCAATCCGTATACGGTTTCGGTAGGTATGGCAACCAATTCTCCTTTTTGAAGAAATGATTTAGCTAAAGGTATATCGGTTCCGGGCTGCATGAACGGGTAAAGATAAGAACTTAGGGTTCAATTAAAAAAAATCCCGTCCCAATAGCTATCAGGTTTCGTATATCGAAAAGAGCTTTAAAATCTCGGGCTTACCACTAATTCTTTCGAACCGGGCGTATACACATAAAATCCTTCACCCGATTTTACACCTAATATTCCGGCAGTTACCATATTTACCAATAGCGGACTTGGCGCATATTTTGGATCACCCAAACCCTCATATAAAACGTTCATAATGGCCAGGCAAACGTCTAAACCAATAAAATCGGCCAATTGCAGCGGTCCCATTGGATGGGCCATGCCTAATTTCATTACCGTATCAATAGATTCAACCGTTCCAACACCTTGTTGCAGGCACAAAATAGCTTCATTGATCATGGGCATTAATATACGATTGGCAATAAAACCTGCGTAATCATTGGCAATGGCCGGAATTTTACCGATTGCCTTTGCTAAATTAACAACGGCTTCACTCACCTCTTTTGAGGTTTTGTAACCATTAATAACCTCAACTAATTTCATTACCGGAACCGGGTTCATAAAATGCATACCGATAACCTGCTCGGGACGCTTGGTTACACTGGCAATTTTGGTAATGGAAATGGAAGATGTATTTGATGCCAGAATACACTGTGCCGGGGCATATTCATCAATCTGTTTGAAAATATCAAGTTTGATATTGATGTTTTCGCTGGCTGCTTCCACAATCAGATCGGCATTTGCACAGGCCTCTTTTAAATTGGTGAAGGTGGTAATATTAGCAAGCGTATTGCTTTTATCGGCTTCACTGATAGCGCCTTTTGCAAGTTGCCGGTCTAAATTTTTCCCGATGGTTTCGAGGGCTTTTTTTAATTGCGCTTCACTTACATCAATTAAATTTACTTTGAAATTGTTTTGGGCAAACACATGAGCTACTCCGTTGCCCATGGTACCTGATCCTATAATGGTTATGTTCTTCATTTTATTAAAAATTGCTGGGCAAATGTATTAAACAACAACTTATAAAAAAGGTAATTAATATCATTTATTTACAATAATATTCTATGTTTGATACCAAAATGCTGAAACATACAATTGTCTTCTTGTTTGGTCTGTTAACTGTTTTGGCAAGAGGTCAGAATAACGGCTGTGCTACCATTATGAGTGAAGAACAAATGAAAGAACTTCACCTATTTCAGCAAAAGTTAGATCATTTACCCTCACTTTTTAAGAAAAACCCGATTCAGTATATTCCAATAAAAGCACATATTGTTGGAAATAGTAAGGGCATTGGTTATTATTCGGTAGGCAGTTTGTTACGGGCAATTTGTGATATCAATGTGGATTATCTTCCAACTGGTTTTCGTTTTTACTTAGCCGACAGCATTGATTATATTAACGATGATGCCTTGTATCAGGGAAGTAGTGATGCCATCTGGACTTATGCCGCCAATTATAAAATGGCAGGAGCGGTGAATGTGTTTTTTCACGGGGCAGGAGCGCAATGGTGCGGGGTTTATTTTCCGGGTGTGGATGTGGTGTTTATTAAAAATTCCTGCCAGGGTAGTAACGCAACGACTCTTACCCATGAACTTGGGCATTTCTTAAGCTTGCCACATACCTTTAGTGGTTGGGAAAATAATACAACACCGGGCACCTCAAATATTGAATTGTTGAATGGAAATAATTGCCGTTCAGCAGGAGATGGTTTTTGCGATACCAAAGCCGATTATGTTTCCATGAGGTGGTCCTGTCCTTTACCCTGGACTTTGTACGATCCTTTAGGAACTCCATTTAAACCGGATAGTTCCATTTATATGAATTATGCCATGGACGGTTGTCAGAGTAGGTTCAGCAATGAGCAAATGGCCGCCATGCAAAACAATTTGCAGGGAAGAGGATATGCCAAAACGAGTGCAGAGCTTAATATGCTGCCGCCACCAAAATTAATTTCACCGGTTCATAGCGATAGCAATCAAAATGCTAAAAGTGTGCAGCTTAAATGGAATGCGGTACCGGGTGCATTTTGCTACTATTTGCAGGTAGCGAGGTTTGGTGACTGGGATTATTTAAATATAGATAAGCTTGTTTTTGATACCACCGCGCTGGTAGAATTATATGGAAACTGGCCCTATGCCTGGCGCATAAAAACGATAACGGCTGCAAATCCATGCTCCTCATTTGGAATCCCTGATACTTTTATTACCTACGAGTTAGCAGACGGTGTAAATGAAATAAACATAAATGAGGAAGTAAATATTTTCCCGAACCCTGTAAATGCAAATGAAACGATACAGTTACATGGCAGTTTTGCAGGAGATTTGTTTGTATATAATTCATTGGGTCAGCTTATTTTTCGAACCAAGGTTTCGTCAACTGGTCAAACCGGTTTTCTCATTGCTGAACCGGGGGTTTATACGATTCAACTGGCAAGCGGAGAAAAAAGTTGGGTCCGAAAAATATTCATCAAGTAAGGGTATTATTTTCCCAATTATCAAAATCATCTTTGGTATCAAAACTTCTGATACTCGATAGTTGTGCCGGAATAATTTTTATGGCGGATTTTTGTTGAAGGAAAAAGCGCAGGGATTTTTGATGCGTTTGGTAATATTTTAGTAAATCATCGAAGTCATTGGGGTGGTAAATGGCTAATAAGGGCTCCTGTCGGCAAAAAATGCCACCACGAATTAAATAAATTTCTAAAAAAATCATATATTTGTTTACAGATAAATTGACAATGAAACAACGAATTTATATAGACACTTCGGTAGTTGGTGGTTGCTTTGACATAGAGTTCAAAGAGTGGTCTGACAAATTATTTGACGAATTTAGGAACGGTAACAAAATTGCAGTAATATCGGACATAACACTTGATGAACTTTCGTTTTCCAGACCAGCTGTACGCAATCATCTTAACTCAATACCAAACTCTTATAAAGAATACATTTTGAATGACTATCAAACGGAAGAGCTTGCTGACAAATACATAAAAGAAAAAGCGATTACTAAAAAATCGCATGAAGATGCTTTACATATTGCAATTGCAACTGTTAACAAGGTAGATGTTTTGGTAAGTTGGAACTTTAAACACATTGTGAACCTTGACCGAATCAGAAAATACAATGCTGTAAATCTGATGAACGGTTATCCAGTGCTTGAAATTCGTAACCCAAGAGAAATTTTAAAATAGACTGACCATGGAAAAAGAATTTGATGCGGTAAAAGAAATGCGATCCATTAGGGAAAAGTTACAAAAGGAATATGAGAAAAACCCTGCATTGAGACACAGACGCCTAGAGCAAATCCGAAAAAAATACCGGCTTTCAGAACAGATGAAAGAGAACGCCTAATTGCCTGAAAATAAGTTTCGAAGCAACCGCCAACTGGCTTCCTTCCATTAAATTGGCGGCTCCATTTAACATAAGAATGTGCAAGTTGGCTCAGACCATTACAAACCATAAAATGATAGTGGGTGTACTTAATTGTTGATTTTCGTATGCAAAGCCGGAGTTAAGTAATCTTCCAGTTTTCAAAATCTTCACGGGTATCAAAACTTCTGATACTCGATAGTTGTGCCGGAATAATTTTTATGGCGGATTTTTGTTGAAGGAAAAAGCGCAGGGATTTTTGATGCGTTTGGTAATATTTCAGTAAATCATCGAAGTCATTGGGGTGGTAAATGGCTAATAAAGGTTCCTCCATATTGGTTTCAGGATTGTATAAACAGCAACTTTTATTGGCAGAATAATAGGTGTCAACCAAAAGTTGGATATCTTCTTTTTCTATTAAAGGATAATCACATCCCATCAATAAATATGCTGTTTCCTTATTTAATTTAATGGCCTTTAATATGGCGCCTATTGGCCCCAGTTCAGTATATTCAGGATCATCGTGTAATTGGGGGATGGATTGACTGAACCAATGGCTCTGAAAGGATTTGCAGGAAATGAAAACCTGTTCACAATATGGTTTTATTAAATTAAAGACAAAAAGATATTGCTCAATCACATGGTATTTGAGTAGGGCTTTGGGTTCTCCCATTCTTTTGCTTTCACCGCCACATAAAATCAGCCCGGTTATTAATTTCTTGCTGTTATTATCCTTATCAGGTGTATTCATATTCATTTGATCCAAGCTTTTTGTTGTAAATTTAGGCTCTTTTTGAAATATAGTGGATGAATATCTGCTTACGTTGCCTAAGTAGTTATGTTTTAAAAAATGTTCCCGTTCTCGCAGATTACAGTGATTTAAGCAGATTTCGCAGATTATTTAAATATTTTATCTGCGTAAATCTGTCATTTAATCTCTCAAATCTGCGAGAAAGGGTAAAAATAATAATGCTATATCTATTTATAATTGTGAAACCAAATTATTTACCCACTGTAAATCACATAGAGCCTAAGTTTATTTCATTTCACAAGATATTACTTCTGTACCCAAAAAAGTAAAAAAAAATTGGCAGGAGTTTTGTTGATGAATAAAATGTGTAAATTGGCACCGTCTTAGAAATGGAAAATTGCTGCTGTAACTCAATAACAGGATTTGAACGGGAGGCTTTCTATCATTAAATATAAACAGGAGAATCAAAATGAAAAAATTATTTTTAGGATTCATAATTGGTATGCTGAGTGTAAATTCTTATGCACAGAAGGAAGTTCAAACAATGCCTTCCATGATATTGAAAGACATGAATGGCAAAGCAAAAAACATGAATGATTATTCGAAAAGCGGTAAGATTACCATTGTGAGTTTTTGGGCAACCTGGTGTTCTCCCTGTAAAAAGGAACTAAATAATATGAATGATGTGTATGATGATTGGAAGAATAAATACGATTTGCAATTGGTGGCTGTATGCACCGATAATGCGCGTAATGTTCAAAAAGTAAAGCCTTATGTGGATGGTCAGGGTTGGGAGTATGAAATTATTATGGATGTGAACCAGGATCTGCAAAGGGCTTTAAACATTGTTCAGATTCCCCATACTTTTTTGTTGGATCAGAAAGGACAGGTTGTGTACCAACATAGCGGATATGTTGAAGGGGATGAATTTGCTTTAGAGGAAAAGATCAAAACGCTTGTAGGTAAAAAATAATGCGGGCCATTTGTTTGGCAATGATTCTACCGGCCTTTTGTGTCCTGAAACTCTCAGCGCAAAAGGCTTCTTTTTTATACCGAGTGGATCCGACTCAGGATTCTATTTTTAAACAGCAATGGGTAAATTATCAAAATACTGATCCTCAAATTCCGGCTTTGTTTGAAACCAAGGATGGCAAAGAATGTACTTTCGATGGATTTGGTTTTAACGGAATGCCCCAATTTTTATGTACCTGTAATAACTTAGACGCCGCCAAAACCATAGGAACACAGCAGCTTTGGTCAGGAGGTTCATTGGGTTTAACTTTAAGTGGAGCGGGTATGAATAAATTAGCGCTTTGGGATGGAGGTTCAGTATTGGGAACCCATTTCGAACTTGCAGGAAGAGTTACGGTTATGGATACACCCAGTGCGATGAGCGGACATACCATGGCTGTTGCAGGAAATCTTATAGCCACGGGTTTGAACCCAAATGTGAGAGGAATGAGTTATCAGACTCAATTACGGAACTGGAATTTCACAAACGACAATGCAGAAATTATCGGTGCCGCACCCAATTTGTTTCTTTCTAACCATTCTTATGCGTCAACAACCGCCTGGCAAACCATAGGTTCAAGTCTATATTGGTATGGCGATACCTCTATTCATATGGTTAAAGACTGGAAGTTCGGATATTATGACAACCGAAGCCGGATATGGGACAGTGTAATGGTTCAAAACCCATATTACCTGATGGTAAAAGCGGCCGGAAATGACAGAGGGAGTGGAGTTGCACCGGGAAGCACCCATTATTATTGGAATGGAACTGCATGGGCACTCACCAATACCACACGCGATACGGTGGGTCCTTATGATTGTATTTCAACCTTTGGAAATGCTAAAAATATCCTTACGGTAGGTGCCATTCAGGTAATGCCCAATGGCTATACCGGTCCATCCTCCATCAGTTTATTATCATACAGTAGCTGGGGTCCGAGTGATGATGGCAGGATTAAACCGGATCTGGTGGCTGCCAGTGGATCCATTCTTTCTACCGGAATTGCCAATGATTCGGCTTATGCAAGTCTGGGTGGAACTTCCATTTCTGCTCCTAATGTTACCGGCTCGCTGTTATTGTTGCAGCAATATTTCTTTCAGTTGAAAGGTCGGTACATGAGAAATGCAACTTTGAAAGGCTTGGCCATACATACTGCAAACCGTTGTAAAAGTGTTCCCGGACCCGATTATGAATGTGGCTGGGGATTGCCTAATATGCCCAAAGCCATTCTGTGTATTCAGGATTCATTTCATAATACCCTTATCGAACAGCAATTAATCAATAATGATTCGTTTTCAACCGATGTATATGTCACCAGCGGTGATACCTTAAGAATTACCTTATGCTGGACGGATCCAAAAGGAATTACCTCTGCCCCGGTTTATAACGATACAACGTGTAAATTGGTTAACGACCTGGATCTGCGTCTGCTAAATTTATCCGGAACTGTACTGGGTTATCCCTTTGTATTGAATCCTGCCAATCCAACAGCAACTGCAATCGCCGGGGATAATAAGCGGGATAATGTTGAGCAGATTTATTTATCTTCATTAAGTACAGGGAGGTATCGGATCAAAATAAAACACAAAGGCACCTTAGCACCATCTCCTCAAACTTTTTCGTTATTAATCAGTGGTTCTCCTTTGTATTCAGCTGCAACACCTGTGAAATGGCTATGTTTGACCGGCATTGCCGAGAACTGGAATGAAGTAAAACTAAATTGGCATACCGCACAGGAAATAAACAGCAAAGAATTTGTAATCGAATACAGCACTGACGCAACAACATTTACGGAAGCAGGAAGGGTGAGCGCCTGTGGAAATAAGTCAAGTATCAGCTATTATGAATTCCATCACCTGATGAAAGATGGTTTGCCCGAAATAATTTATTACCGCTTAAAACAAATTGATTTTGATGGCAACTCAGCTTATTCAAAAACCATTCAGGTCAAAACCAATAATAACTGGCGGATTATTAGTGTTTATCCGAATCCATTTTCTCAAATCGTCAACATCTGGATTGTATGCACAAATTCGAGTGAAAACACTTTTAGTATATATGATATGTTGGGTCAGATTAAATATGAGGAAAAAGCTGTATTGAGTGGAACTCAAATATTTACCATTGACCTGAGTTACCTAATGGCAGGTTCTTATCTTCTCAAAATAGTAGAAAGTGGAACAAATAATACTTGTATGAAAAAACTGATAAATAACTAATGGACGTCTAAAGAGCATTCATGCATTCAACCAATTTTTCTTCGGTGGCTTTATTTACGGGAGCCAAAGGCAAGCGAACAATATTTTCGCATAATCCCAATTGCTTCATCACAAATTTTACGCCTCCCGGATTTCCATCCAAAAAGATCCCTTTCATGATATTGTATAATTTATAATGCAACTGACGGGCTTCTTCAAATTTGCCATCTAAACCCAAACGGATCATGCTGGTAAATAATTTTGGATAGGCCTGACCAATAACGGATATTACCCCACTCATACCCATTGCAAGAAAGGGCAGGGTTAAATTATCATCACCCGAAATAATATCAAAATCGGCCGGTTTTTCATTGAGCAGGTCCATGAATTGTTCCGGATTTCCACTGGCTTCTTTTATGGCGGCAAATTTATTGCTGGCATTGGCAAGACGTAAAGTGGTAGCTGCGCTCATATTGCTACCTGTGCGACCCGGAACGTTGTACAAAATGATGGGAACCGGAGCTAATTTCTCAATTTCCATATAGTGTTGAAAGATACCTTCCTGATTGGGTTTGTTATAAAAAGGACTTACCGAAAGAATGGCATCAAAACGATCGAAATTAAAGCCTTTGATGGTTTGGCAAACCTCACGCGTATCATTTCCTCCAATACCGGCTACTACCGGAACCCGGCATTTTGCCTGTTCACTGATGAATTGAAAAACTTGTTTTTTTTCATCTTTATCCAGGGTGACGCTTTCACCTGTTGTTCCAAGGGCAACTAAGTATTCAACACCACCACCTATGCAGTGTTCAATGATGTTCGACAGTGCATTGAAATCAATGGTTAAATCCTTTTTAAAGGGTGTAACCAAGGCAACTCCGGTTCCTCTCATAATTAAAAAATTTATTGCAATAATAAAATAAAAAATTCTTATAATCAGCTAATTGTATAATACTGTTGGCAATTTTTCGAATGGTTAATAATTTTAATGAATGGAATTCATTTGAGTTTTTATGTTTGCATGATTGTATGCAATCGTTGATATAGAAACTACCGGCGGACAACCCAGCCAGAACTGCATAACTGAGATATCAGTTTATGTGCATGATGGCGAACGTATTATTGAGCACTTTGAAACGCTCATAAATCCTGAAATTCCCATTCCGGCCTATATTCAGGCCTATACGGGTATAACAAATGAAATGGTTGAGCATGCTCCTGTTTTTGCCGAAATTGCTGAAAAATTATTCAATCTATTATCCGGGCAAATATTTGTAGCCCATAGTGTGAATTTTGATCATAGCTTTATCAAACATCAGTTTCAGGAGTTGGGAATGGATTTACAGGTAAAAAAGTTATGTACTGTAAGATTGAGTCGGAAAATCGTTCCGGGGCATCGTTCGTATAGCCTGGGAAATATTTGTTCGGCTTTAAAGATTCCCCTTGAAAACCGACACCGTGCAGGAGGTGACGCTTTGGCCACCGTAAAATTATTTGAATTCCTGCTTAAAAATGATGGAGAAAATCATATTGCCGAATCCTTAAAGAGGGGTTCAAAAGAACAGCAATTGCCACCCAATGTGAGCAGAAGTGACTACCTGAAATTACCAAAAGCTCCGGGTGTTTACTATTTTGTAAATGAAAAGGGCGTTGCGGTATATGTTGGGAAAGCGAAAAATATTTTGTCGCGGGTTACTTCGCATTTCAGCGGAAATTTATTGACTAAGCAAAAGCAAAATTTCATCCGGAATATACATGGGTTCAGCCATACCCCAACCGGAAATGAATTGTTGGCAATTTTGCTCGAAAGCCACGAAATACGGAGGTTATGGCCTGAGGAAAACCGCTCGCAAAAAAGAGCGCATCAGGTTTTTGGCCTATTTGATTATTTGGATCAAAACGGAAAAATAAGGTTTGGAATTGATAAGGTAAGAAACCAAAAACCCTTATTAACTTTTAGCAGTCATTCGTCGGCTTTGCAATATTTAAATAGCCTGGTTGAGACGTATAATCTCTGTCCTAAATTATGCAATACGCAAACCAACAACAACGATTGTGTTCAGGTAGAATCGAATATTTGTGATGGCTATTGCCTGGTAAAGGAAAATGTGGAGGCTTACAATAAAAGAGCTCAGTTTTTTTTCGATCAGCTGGTATCCGATAAAAAAGCTTACTACATCGTTGGGAAAGGCAGAAATTCTAAAGAGCAATGTGTTATTATTTACGAACCGGGTTCTTTTCTGGGTTATATTTTTCTATCCATCAAGGAGCAGATTGATTTTGATTTGGTAAAAGAGCATGCGCAAATGCTAAAATTGAATAGTTTGATGGAATCGGTTTTGGCATCGGTGGTAAGCGGTGAAAAGAGCAAAGGGTATAAGGTATTTATCCAGATGAAAATAGCGGTCTGATAATGGAAAATAAGCATTTAAAATATTTGAGAAGTTGTGTGGGCCTGATGGGGAAGGAGCAGGCATTATCCCCCGTTGGGAAATGGATAAACGGTTCTTTGATAATGGTTGAAGAAGGGCATTTAAAATTCTCCTTTATCGTGGATGAGTCCTGGTTAAATCCTTCGGGTACCTTTCATGGAGGTATGGCTGCCCTGCTGATCGATGAAGTGATTGGGATTACGGTTTACAGTTTAGGCAACGAAAATTTTTATACAACGGTAAATTTAAATATAGATTATTTATCCTTCGCATTGAAGGGGGATGAAATAATAGTGGAGTCAAAAGTGGTGAGGAAAGGTATTGGAATTATGAATGTGGAAGCTGCCATTTACAAACGAAATAAATTATTGGTAAAGGCAAGTTCCAATATGGTAAATACTGGAAAGAAGACATTTTAGGTTTAAAAAACCAGAGATTCGATTTGTGTTTTTACCAGCATGTCTTTATCTATATCTATTAATTTTACCTGAACAATTTCATTTACCAGGGCAGGATCATACGAGGTTTTTACTTTAATATAATTGCTGGTAAAACCATAAAGGGTATCTTCTTCATTATCGGCCTCCCAAAGCACAGGAAAGATTTTTCCTAAATGCGATTCATAAAAGAATTTTCTTTTCTTATCGGATAAAATATGAAGCATTTTACTTCTTTCCGCCCGGGTATTTAACTTCACTCTTCCCGGCATTTTAACGGCGGTGGTATTTTCCCGCTCACTGTAGGTAAAAACATGCAGGTAGGAAACGGGTAACTGGTTCAGATAACGATAGGTTTCCAAAAACAGCTCTTGTGTTTCTCCCGGAAAACCAACAATTACATCTACGCCTATACAGCAATCCGGCAGGAGATTTTTTATTTTTTCAACGCGTGAAGTGAATAATTCCTTGTCATATTTCCTTCGCATACTTTTTAAAAGTAAGTCTGAACCGGATTGCAATGGAATATGAAAATGAGGTACAATAACTTTTGATATCGCAACCCGTTCTATGATCTCATCTGTTAACAGGTTTGGTTCAATGCTACTAATCCTGAGCCGTTCAAGCCCTTTTACGTTTTCGAGTTCCTGTAACAATTGATAAAAGGATTCATCCGTTCCCTGTCCAAAATCGCCGGTATTTACACCGGTAAGAACGATTTCCCGGATTCCCTGTGCAACAATTTCTTCAGCTTGTTTAACAACATTTGCAAGGGTATCTGACCGGCTTTTTCCACGGGCAAGCGGGATGGTGCAAAAGGAACAAAAGTAATCACAACCATCCTGAACTTTTAAGAAAGTGCGCGTCCGATCTCCGATAGAATAGGAGGAATGGTAATCCAAAACCTCTTTAATCTTCCCTTCTTTTATTTCTGCCTTTTCTTTTTTCTGTCCATTCCCAATATAGTCTGAAATATTAAATTTTTCGGCAGTTCCTAAAACAAGATCTACTCCTTCAATGCTTGCAATTTTCTGAGGCTTTAATTGGGCATAACATCCCAAAACAGCCACAAAGGCATTTGGGTTCAGACGTAAAGCTTCTTTAACAATTTTTTTACATTTTTTGTCGGCATGGTCTGTTACCGAGCAGGTATTAATCACATACACATCAGCTGATTCATGAAAGGCAACTTTCTTGTAACCATTATTTATCAGACTCCTGCCAATCGTGGAGGTTTCTGAAAAATTGAGTTTACAGCCTAAGGTATAAAATGCTACTGATTTTTGCATGTTGGCCGCAAATATACAGGATTCTGCGTGATTGATAAATTTTGAAAGGAGGTAATTACTGTTTTCTATCAGCCGGGTTTATAGGTTCAGGAATTAGTATTTTGAATGATTGCCTGATCAAATGAGTATCTTTTTTATGTAAAATGTAATTTTTAAGAGTTTTTTAAGCAACTTTAAATATTAAAAAGTTATCTTCCCCTTTGAAAACTGTGTTCTCATGCGAAAATCATTTTTATTTTTATTACTACTTATTAATTTTATTTCGTTTGGGCAAAATTGTTCACTACAGGTTGCTACTACTAAAGTTTGTCTTGGAAATACCCTATTGTTTAATGTTAAATTTGATGCGGGTTTTATAGCAAGCTCTTACAGTTGGAATTTTGGAAATGCAGCTACAAGCACGCAATCCACTCCGGTTTATCAATATCCTGTGCGGGGTATTTTTACACCCAGTGTTACGGTCAATTTTACAAATTCCACTTCCTGCACGGTAAATGGACCGCCCATACAAGTATTTGACAAACCCAAAGCAAATTTCAACATTACTACCTTAACTACTCAGTGCTTCCGTGGCAACAGCGTATGTATAAACGATCTATCTACACCGGGCTTAGACAATGCGCCTATATTAACACGTCTGGCCTTATATGGCGATGGAGGTTTCAACAACAGTCCGCCAGCCAGTGGTCCTTCCATGTGTTATTCTTATGCTGATCCTTTAGGTGGAGTTTTTACACTGGTATTGGAAGTTTCGGATACCAATAATTGCATGGACAGGAAAGAAAAACAAAATGCAATTACCATCTGGTCAAAAATGCAGGAGCTTAGTTTCAAAACCACCTATACGGTTCAGTGTAACCAAACTCCCGTTTTATATACCAATACTTCAAAAATACCTTTATCGGTTATTAACTCTTATAAATGGGACTTTGGAGATGGCAATACCGCCACCAGCCCATGGAACACTTTCACGCATATTTATACACAAACCGGGGTGTTTAATGCAAAATTAACGGTAGAAGATAAGAATGGATGCCGTGATACTTTCGTATTACCATCGGCAGGTGCAAATTCAAAAATTGACAGTACCATCTATTTGAGTAGAACATCCATGTGTTCATACCATAACGGAATTGGTATCAGATCATTAAATGGTGCACCTGCAATTGTTTCATGGGCAATATACAAGGTAGGTAATCCCATCAGAATAGATACCCTGGTAAATTACACCTATGATTCCATTATTTTCGATGATTGTGGCCAATACCAGATTCGCATGTACGTTAAGCTGGGAAATTGCTTTACCCGAACAGATACAACCATTAAAATATTAGGACCCAAAGCAAGGATTGAAACAAATCATGATCCTATCATTAACAGCATACAATGCGAAATAAGTGATACTGTTTTTTTCAGAGGTCCACCCGGAGATCGTTCTTGTTTTTATCAGAATTCAAAGTTATACCGCTTATGGAATTTTGCAGATCCCTTTGCGCCCGGTTGTACCACCGATACTAAATTGGGTATTAATGTAGGTCTTAATTGTAACTATAGCAAGGATAGTACTTTTGTTAAACACGCTTATACACCGGGTAAGGAACAATGTTATTACCCCAGACTGATATTGTATGACCCGGTAAATGGTTGCTCGGATACCAGCGAAACTGTGTTGAAATTAACGCAACCAGATGCCGGTTGGGATAGTTCCAGTGTTCCGATAAGAAGAGGCTTGTACTACGCGGGTATTCCCTGTTTGTTTGATCCCCTGCTCTTTTTTTTATGGGAAACATTGCCGGCTTGCGGACATGAAATGGCATGGGTAATGCCGGATTCAGCCTGTACTAATGCAACTTGGTTACCGATTGATACCATGGCTATGACTTTTTGGTGGACATATTCTGCTACCTGTGATCCATCGGGTTATATTACTGTTGGACTGATCCTAAAAAATGGGCGGGACAAATATGGAAATCCTTGTTATGATACAGCCTGGTATCATCATTACTTTAAGATGCTTCCGCTTAATCCGATTTTTACTACTATTAGAACCAATGCCGGATGTGGTCCCTGGTCTATAAAATTAAGTATGGTTGATTCCATTCAGGATAGTTTAACCAAGGCCATCATAAATATCAATAGCCAATCCATTATTACCATTAATTTCGGACCAACAGATTCCATTATTCCCAGTCAGTATTATACCTTTACCAAGCCCGGAATAAAACGGTTTACGGTAGATTTAACCAATACCCGGGGTTGCAAACGATCCTTTCAAACTGCCATGTATTTTGGTTTCGTGAAGAACTTCTGGCCAAGCAAGGAGGTATTGTGTTTAAGCGATAGCATTACGCTCGTGGATGATGTTTTTTATTATAATTCACTGGTTCCGTATTGGCGTGATACGCTCAGAAGTAAGGCAGGGAAGGAACAATTATATTGGGATATCGGAGATGGGAACGGGTATAGTAAATCGGGACCCCTACCTTCATACAGATATACAAGACCCGGTAATTACAAAATAAAGATGGTTGCCGTTGACAGCTTAGGTTGCCGGGATACAATGATATTTCCCCGCCCGGTAAATGTGGTAGATTTAAAGGCAGCCATCATGCCTATGCAACCCCGGTATTTGTGCGCTCCACAGATTCTTAACTTTAAAGACAAATCAGTTTATATTGATTCCTCTCTGCTATATGCACAGGCTCCTTACGATACATTAATTTCGTGGTACTGGACTTTTGGCGATAATAAAACGCCCAGTTTATTACAAAATCCTTTTCATGACTATACTTCTAACGGGTCTTTTTCCGCGAAATTATTTGTACAAACATCGAAAGGATGCAAAGATTCTGCCAGTATTCCTATTTTTATTGATGGGCCAAGACCCTCTTTTAACATCATCAGTGATACCTTTGGATGTGCTCCGTTTAAAGTATTATTAAAAAACACAACCGGTTATCCTTTAGTGAACTGGGTCTGGTTTTTCAGAGATCAGAATAACACTATTGCATCCACCCAGTTAGATACCAATGTCAGCTTTACCTATACCAAAGGGGGCATTTATAAAATTTACCTGGTGGGGGAGGATACCTTATTTAATCCGCTTACCGGACAAATAAAAAGCTGTTGGGCAGTATTTCCTGATTCAATAAATGTGAATGCCCCAAAAAGACAAGTGCGGGTTATTGATCCCATGCCGATTTATATGGTGGGTCCCGATACCGTTTGTATTCACCAGCCTTTTCAATTGATTGCCAGAAGTCCGGTACTTATTCCGGGTTATAACTGGATTTTCGGAGACTCCTCGGTAAAGGAACAGAAACTCTGGCCGGATACCATTATCACACATACCTATAATTCTATCGGCACGTTTAGAGCAAAGTTATACCCGCAAACTACCAATGCCATATGTGTTGATACGGCCATAAAGGATATAACTGTTTCTGATATTATGGCTGATTTTGGTATGGATGATTCGGAAACCCCATTCATAAAATTCATTAATCTTTCTAAAAATGCAGTAAGGTATGAGTGGGATTTTGGTCATCCCCGTTCGGGTTCAAAAAACTTTTCTACAGCAACTAACCCAACACATAGTTATGCCGGAGACAACGACACTTTTCTTGTTTGTTTAAAGTCATTTAATGCACAGGATTGTTATGATTCCATGTGTAAAAAAACCAGGCCTGATGATATCAGGTTAATTATTCCAAATGTGTTTACACCCAACGGAGACAATGTAAATGATGCTTATGATATTGATATCATTGGTTACAATTATTATTTATTGGATATCTATAATCGTTGGGGAGATGTAGTATATAAAGGCAACAAAGACGGAATTGGAAACGATGGAACAAACTGGAATGGCAAAAATAATAATGAGGGTCAGGAATGTCCTGAAGGAGTCTATTTCTTTGTATTCAAATACCGGATGGTAAATAATAATGTCATTAAATCGGTGCATGGAACCATTACACTGATAAGGGATTAATTAGAGTCTGTCTATAATGTCCTCTGGCTGCGTTATTCTCGTCCCTAAAAATGCTCATGTACACCAGCACACTGCGCTTTTTAGGGACTTCGAATGCCTAACCAGTGAACATTCTAGCTCAGACTCTTGACTAAATGGACAGACACTAATTAGTTATTATTTTAAAAAGGATACCCGACACCAAAATTAAAAATGGTGCTTCCCCATAATTTGCTCATGTCTTTGTACGTATTCAATACATAACGATTGCCAGAAGTTTTTCTTGGATCAACCATCGGGAAGGAGGCATCCACCCTGAAGATTAAAAAGTCTAGATTTAACCGGATTCCAAAACCGGTTCCAACTGCAATTTGTTTGTAAAATTCGTTAAAATAAAAAGTAGCCTCTGCTCTTCCATCATTCTTAATTCGCCATACATTTCCGGCATCCACAAAAAGCGCACCTTCAATAAAGTGATTCAAAATATTAAACCGTAATTCAACATTCGCCTCCAGTTTCAAATCGCCACTACGGTCTAATTGCCCCGCCTGATTATAAGAACCCGGTCCGATGGAGCGCGGTAGGAAGGCACGAATACTATTCGCTCCTCCTGTAAAAAATCGTTTATCGAATGGAATATAATCCGGCGAATTACCATAAGGTACGGCACAACCAAACGCAAAGCGTGTTGCAATACGATCGTTCTCATCTAAGTATTTGTTGAACCGGATATCAAAATATGTTTTAACATATTGGAAGTACTGAACGCCCAGAAAAGTCCGGTATCCGCTATCGTTTTTCGGAATATTTAATAGTCTGTAGGCGCCATCAAATACATTTCCGGCAACTTCAATTACATCCCATTTAACGTAAAAATAATCTTTTGATTTAACAGTTGTTTGGTTGGAATATAAAAAGCCAAATTTCAAGTCGGTAATCAGGTTATTATTAAAAACGCTTTGAAGGTATTGGTCGTTCTTGCTTTGTAACTCCAGCGTCTTATTGTTAAAACTTGTTTTAATAAAACTAATTTCTGAGGGTGTAAGAAAGTACCTGATATTTTTTTTGTTGAATTGATAACTGAAACCAACGGTATAAACATTTCTGATCCAATCTACATTTTTTTCATAAATGGAGGAGGCGGAAATAATACTCTGGTTACTAGTATTTGAAAATCTCCGGTCGAGGCGCTTAAAAAAGACCAATTTGGGTAGGCTCAGGCTTGCATTCAGACTGTTTTCAAAACTGTTAAAAAAGGGTCGGGTGGGAATGGAAGCTCCCCGCTGAGCCTCAATAGAAAACCGATACCTCAGTTGAAATAATTCAGCCTTGTGAAAAAGGTTTTTAATGCTAAAGGTAATTTGTGTGGCAAGACCATAATTTCTTAATGGTGAACTGGTAACAATATTTGCCTGATCGGTAGTGATGGCCTGTGGTTCGATGGTATAATCATATTTCTTTGCCGGAGTAAGTTTGATGGTATAGATCAGCGCGGCACTATCCGTATTATTATTTATAGGTATTGCATTAATATTAACAAGCCTGAATATTTGTAATTGATTAAGCCGGTCAAAGGTATTATTTGACTTGTTTTGATGAAACATCGATTTTGGATAAACAAATAAGGATCTTTCAATAACCTCTGGATTTAGCTGATATGAATTTGGTTTATACCGGAAGCTCTTAAACAGATAGGATATACTGCTGTCGTTTGCATGATAGTTTGGGTCACTTGGTCTATTCTCAATTTCAACCGATATTTCCTCTATCTGATACGTGTGGAAAGTCTCAAAATTGGCATCATTACTAATATTGACAGATATTGAGGTATAGAAATTCCCCAAAGTTGTATCCATGTCAAAATTTACATAATCCTTATTAAACATATAATAACCATTGTCGCGCATGATATTATTGATCCTGATTTGTTCTTTCAAAATGTTTTCAAGGCGGATTGGATTACCTAGTCGCAAAAAACTTTCATCACCTTGTGAACTGATTAAGGAATCAATTTTTTTATCTGCAATGTGGTAATCAATCCGGCCAATATGGTAAGGATTATTGAGTTCTACCATATAGTTTACTGTTCCTTTATGCAGTTTCCCACTCACTTTATAATAAATGGAAGGGTAATAATAACCGTTCGTTTTCAGGTAACTTTTCATGCCTCTGATACTGGATTCAATTAAGCCGCTGTCTAAGATTACAGGAGCTTCTCCCAAACGATAGCGCAAAAACCGGTTGTAGCGGTTATTGTTTTTATTTGAACTCATCTTATAAAAAAGGAGTCCGAACCTGAAGGTTTCGATAAATCGTTTATTGGGTCTTTGTTTGATGTAAGCGTCTAAACCACCTGAGAAAAAACGCGCCTTATTCGTTTCTTTTATCGTAATTTTATTTTTATACAAAAACATGCCATCTTTTTGGGCTTCTTTTGATAAATTGCAAGACTGAAAAATAGTTGTAAATAAAACAACTATAAAAATTATCCGTATGTTAACCAAAGCCGACATTTATTTTCTCAAATCATTAAAGGATAAAAGTTCACGATATGCAAATAAGCTATTTGTTGCCGAAGGAAACAAATTGGTTTTTGAACTTCTACAATCAAAAATAAAAGTTGAAAGAGTTTTAGCTACAGAAAATTGGTTCAAAACAAATGGTAAACTTTTGGGTAAAAATATCAAAATAAGCCTGGTTTCACAAAAAGAATTAGATCAGATCAGTAATTTACAAAGTACCCGTGAGGTTTTTGCTCTTTGTAAAATACCTGAACCGGTTCTAAAATTGACTGTATTGAAGCAATTAACGCTTGTTTTGGATAATATTCAGGATCCGGGAAACCTGGGTACTATCATCCGGGTAGCAGATTGGTATGGGGTGAAAAATATTCTGTGTTCAGGAGATACAGCGGATTGTTATAATCCAAAAGTGATTCAGGCAACAATGGGTTCTATCAGCAGGGTTCATCTGTTTTATGGTGATTTGTCAAAATGGATCCCTCAGATTAATCTGCCTGTTTTAGCGGCAAGTATGGATGGAGTGTCGGTTCATCAATATTCGTTTCCAAAAGATTGTCTGTTGATCATTGGAAATGAAGGTTCCGGTATCAGTGATTACTTATATAAAATGGTTACCCAAACGGTTGGCATTCCTAAAATGGGTTTAGCCGAAAGTTTAAATGCAGCTGTAGCTGCCTCCATTCTGATGGACAGGTTTATGAGTAACCTAAAGGTTACTGAAAGCGGGAAAAATTCTGCCATTTACCTGAAAAGGTAATTGGTAATTAGTAATCGGTAATTGGTATGTCGGTATGGTAATCGGTAATCAGTTATCGGTAATTGGTAATTGGTAATCGGTAATTGGTAATTGGTAATTGGTATGTCGGTATGGTAATCGGTAATTGGTTATAGGTAATTGGTAATAACCATACCGAATACCTTTTCTTCTACCGAATACTGAATACCTTAAGCGGAATGTATAAAATTATACCGTTTCTTGTTTAATCCGTGGCACGGGTATTGTCTTATTGTAGGGTCTAAAATAGAATTTTATATTAAATGGATATGAAAAAAGATCGTGGTAATCTGATATTGAGTAATGTAATTAGTGATGATGGAGAGAGTTCTGACTTTATTTCCTTGTTGAGCCAGGAAGAGGAGGAGGTAATGAATAAGGAAGATTTGCCTGCATATCTGCCAATTTTGCCGCTTCGCAATACTGTTTTATTTCCAGGTGTGGTAATTCCAATTACCGTTGCAAGAGATAAATCCATTCAATTATTAAAAGAGGCAAATAAAACGAGCGAAAAATTGGTTGGTGTGGTTGCTCAGCTTTCATCAGAAACGGAAGAACCCGGTTTTGATGATTTGTATAAAATAGGAACAGTTGCTGTTATTTTGCGTATGATAAAAATGCCGGATGGTAGTACCATGGCGGTAATTCAGGGAAAACGCAGGTTTGAATTGGTTGCGGTTCAGCAAGCCGAACCCTATATTAAATGCTCAATTAAGTCAGTTTCTGATGGCGAAATAGCTGAGGATGAAGAAGTAAGAGCACTGGCAGAATCAATAAAAGATGTTGCGCAAAAAATAATCAGCATGTCGCCACATATGCCCAGCGAGGCAGCTTCTGCAATCAGGAAAATTAAAAGCCCTACCTTTCTGGTTAATTTTGTTGCTTCAAATTTGAATGCCGAATTATCCGTTAAACAATCCATTTTGGAGGAAGTTAATTATAAGCAAAGGGCACAAATTGTATTAGAAGCATTAAAAAAGGATTACCAGTTTACCGAGCTAAAGGCACAGATAGAAAGTAAGGTTCGCGGTGATTTGGATAAACAACAACGGGATTTCTTTTTACAACAGCAAATCAAAGCAATTCAGGAAGAGTTGGGTGGTGATTCACCTGAACGGGATGTGGAAGGATTATCGCAACTTGCTAAAAAGAAGAAATGGAACTTAAAGGTTGAAGAAGCTTTTAAAAAAGAACTGGAGCGTTTACGCAGAACCAATCCCATGGCGCCCGATTATGGTATTCAACTCAATTATCTGCAATTATTGCTCGATTTACCATGGAACGATAACAGCAAAGATAATTTTGATTTAAGAAGAGCCGAAAAAGTTCTGAATGAAGATCATTTCGGATTGGAAAAAGTGAAGCAAAGAATTCTTGAATACCTGGCCGTACTGAAGTTGAAAAAAGATATGAAAAGTCCGATTCTCTGTCTGTACGGCCCTCCCGGTGTGGGTAAAACCTCTTTAGGAAAATCGGTTGCAAAGGCATTGGGTAGAAAATATGCGCGTGTTTCTTTGGGTGGTTTGAGCGATGAAAGTGAAATACGTGGTCACAGAAGAACTTATATTGGCGCTATGCCCGGCAGAATCATTCAAAGCCTCAAGAAAATAAAAATCAATAACCCTGTTTTTGTATTGGATGAGGTGGATAAATTGGGAAACAGTTTCAGAGGAGATCCGTCAAGTGCCTTGCTGGAAGTATTAGATCCCGAACAAAACAGTACCTTTTACGATAATTATGTGGAGATTGAATACGATCTTTCCAATGTTATGTTTATTGCTACTGCTAATTCATTGGATACCATTCAGCCCGCTCTGATTGATAGAATGGAAATCATTGAAATAAATGGTTATACGCTGGAAGAGAAAATTCAAATTGCAAAGAAATACCTTGTTCCGAAACAAAAAGTCAATCATGGTTTGCTTCCAAAAGACTTTGAATTATCCGATGAGATTATCGCAAAAATAATTGATGGCTATACCCGTGAAAGTGGGGTGAGAGGTCTGGAAAAACAAATTGCATCCGTATCCAGGCATGTTGCAAAAGAAAAGGTGATGAATAATAAGTTTACCAAAAAAATTGATTTGGAAAGTATTATTCAGATTTTGGGAGTTGACCGTGGCGAAAAAGAGATTTATCAGGGTAATGGAGTTGCAGGAGTGGTTACAGGCTTAGCCTGGACAAGCGTTGGGGGTGAAATTTTATTTGTAGAAAGTATCCTGACACAGGGTAAAGGCAAGCTTACTTTAACAGGTCATCTGGGCGAAGTGATGAAAGAATCTGCCATAACCGCATTAAGTTATTTAAAAGCCAATTGTGCGGTTTTAAGTATTGACCCCAAAGTTTTTGATAATTTTGATTTGCATATCCATGTTCCTGCCGGTGCTGTTCCAAAAGACGGTCCAAGTGCCGGAATCACTATGCTCACCTCTCTGGCTTCGGTATTTACACAAAGAAAAGTTAAACCCAATTTAGCCATGACAGGTGAAATCACTTTGAGAGGAAAAGTATTGCCGATTGGCGGGGTTAAAGAAAAAATTCTGGCAGCCAAACGTGCAGGAATTACGGATATTATTCTATGTGATACCAACAAAAAAGACGTAGCAGAAATTAAAGGAGATTATATAAACGACTTAACATTTCATTATGTAAAAGAAATGATGCAAGTGCTGGATATTGCACTGTTAAAGGAACAAGTTGATCATCCGTATGATTTGACCATTCCTGAACCGGTGAAGGCAAATTAAAAGAACTCCTGTTTTTGGAATCATTCACCCCAATTGATTTTATTCAACCCCTTCAGGGTTGCGAAGGTATCGTGGTGCATCCGTAACCCCGCATTCCATACGGGGTTATTATTGTTGAAGCCTTTCGGGCTTCGCTGCAAATTGTAAAACCATTAAACCTTGTTGGTAATCGTGCACAATTAATACAGAATTATTTTTTCCAATCCTGGATGGATTGAACAATAATAGCCCCGTCTCGTCCTCAAACGAGGCGGGGTTTATGAATGTCATTTAACCTTATCAACCCTGAAAGGGTTGAATGTTTATAATATGTACTTCTCATCGAATTCAATTTGATGCTCATTTAATAAAAACAACTGATTCTTTAAACCATCATTACGCATCATACTTTTCCAGTAACTTCAACAATACCTCAAAATCTTTCGGATAGGGTGCCTCCACATGATATTGCTTTTCGAATAAAGTGAAGTGAATGGAATAGGCATGCAAGGCTACGCGTTTCATCATAGGCTCTTCAATGCTCCATTTTCCTTCCTTGAATTTAGGTTTGATATGAGATAGAAAGGGCATCTTTCCTCCATAAGTTAAATCGGAAACCACAGGGAAATTCTGTGAAGCTAAGTGAATCCTGATCTGATGAAGCCTCCCGGTTATGGGCTTACAGGCCATTAAGGAATAATGCCTGAAGTTTTTTAGTGTACTAACGATTGTTGTTGAAGGCTTACCCTCCTGCATATCAATTTTGGCAATTCCTTTAGCGGTTTGACCCAAAGGCAGCATTATCTTTTGATCCGTAACATTCAGCACGCCGCTTACAATGGCATGATAAACCTTTTCAACCAATCGCTTTTCAAAACAAATTGACATCTCGCGGTAAACTTCTTCGTTTTTTGCTATTACTAAAATGCCGCTGGTTTCTTTGTCTAAGCGATGGCAAAGTTGCAGGTTTTCATTGTATTTCTTTGCCTGACGAATAATGGAGTAAACATCACTATGCCGGTCGTCTAAAGAGGAATAATGCGCAGGTTTATTGATGAAAATAAAATGATCATCTTCTTCAATTATCATACTTTTAAAAGGCACCACTTTCACTCTTTCCATAGCTGCAAACTTAATGTTAAAATTTGGGAAGGCTTTATTATTAATTACAATTCACTCAATTCAAACCAACGCAGTTCTTTTTCATCAATAAGTTTGTTGATGATTTCAATTTCCCTGCTCCAGGCTGTCAACTCCTCGTGGTTATTACTTCCGGATGAAAGTTTTTGTTCAAGTTCAGTTTTTGTTTTTTGAAGCGCATCCATTTCAATACTTAATTGCTCAAATTCTCTTTGCTCCTTGAAACTTAATTTTCTTTTCTCGGCTTTTACAGAGGTGGGTTCAACCCGTTTAAAAGTTTCCTTTTTTGCTCTTGAAATACCTTGTTTTTGGGCATTGGCTTCCTGCCTGGTATCTTCCAGATAATTGATATAATCCTGATAATTCCCATTGAAGTCTTTAATTTTTCCTTCCCCTTCAAATACAAATAGTTTATCCACGAGTGTATCCATAAAATACCGGTCGTGGGTAACAACCAATAAACAGCCTTCAAAGTTTTCAAGGAACTCTTCCAAAACATTCAGGGTTTCGATATCCAGATCGTTTGTGGGTTCATCCATCACCAGAAAATTTGGCTTTTTCATCAGTACTGTAAGCAGATAAAGCCTTCTTTTTTCGCCACCGCTTAATGAACTTACCTGATTATGTTGTTTTTTAGGATCAAATAAAAACAGCTTTAGCATGCCGGCAGCAGTAAGCTTCTGGCCTTTCCCCACTTCAAAATATTCTGCAATATCTGTAATGACCTCAATGACTCTTTTATCTTCTTTTATGTGTAAACCTTGCTGGCCGTAATAGCCAAACTTAACCGTATCTCCTTTAATTATTTTTCCCGAATCCTGTTTTTCAATGCCGAGCAGCAGGTTTAAAAAAGTGCTTTTTCCGACTCCGTTTTTACCCACCACCCCAATACGTTCACCCCGTTTAAACATATAGGTAAAATCATTTACAATTTTATTGTTGCCAAAATGCTTGCAGAGGTTATGTACTTCAATAATTTTTGAACCCATACGTTGCATCTGCATGTTTATCTCAACCAAAGAATCGTCTTTTCTAAATGCGGCCTTTTCTTTTATTTCATAATAGGCATCGATCCGGCTTTTTGATTTTGTGGTGCGTGCTTTTGGCTGCCTGCGCATCCATTCAAGCTCTTTACGGGCAAGCTTTCTGGCCTGATCCGCTTCTTTGGCCTGGTAGGTTTCACGCATTTCTTTTTTCTCTAAAAAATAAGCGTAATTTCCCCTGTACACATATAACTGACCTAAGTCGAGTTCAATAATTTCAGTACAAATATTATCCAAAAAATAGCGATCATGTGTTACCACTAAGAGCGTAATATCCTGTGATTTCAAATAAGCCTCCAGCCATTCAATCATTTTTATATCCAGATGATTGGTGGGTTCATCCATAATGAGCATATCCGGACTTTGGATCAAAACCCGGGCTAAGGCAAGTCGTTTTTTTTCTCCTCCACTTAAGGAATGGGTGGCTTGATGCAAATGGTGATGCAGATTTAACTGGGTTAATATGGTATGCACCCGAACTTCAATGTCCCATGCCGATAGGGAATCCATTTGTTCCATATACTCCTGCAATCGTTTCTGTAGTTTCAGGTCATCCGGATCCTCTTCAATTTCTTCAAGAATCAGTTCATAGGCCGCAACAACATTTAACAATTCATTATCCGAATTAAATACTGCTTGCCATATTGTTTCTGTATCTTCAAAGGTGGGTTCCTGCTCTAAATAAGCCCATTTAATATTTTTATCGATCGTAACGGAACCCGCATCCGGCTCGTCATTTTGTGTTAAAATATTTAATAAAGAAGATTTTCCCGTTCCGTTTTTTGCAATCAGCGCAACTCTTTCGCCTTTCACGAGGGTAAAGGAGATGTCTTGGAACAGTATTCTTTCCCCAAATCTTTTGGCTAAATTTTCGCCGCGCAAATAATTCATTCCGCAATTTTAGGTTTATTCTGTTAATGTATCTCTATCCAATGAGTGGTCTTTTTTTTGCCACTAAGGCTCAAAGGCGCAAAGTTTTTTTTGCTACAAAGCAACAAAGGAACAAAATGATAAATTCAGGTATCCATTATTTTGTTAACCTTAGTTTCTTTGTTGCTTCGTAGCCTAAAAAAATAGCCACGAAGACGCCAAGACGCGAAGAAATATATACTTACCCTTTGCGCCTTCCCGCCTTAGTGGCCTCTTTCTTTTGCTGTAAACAAACCAGAAAACAATTGGAAGGTTTTCAAATTAAATTGGCTGATTCGCCAAAGAGCGCGATATTCGCAGATTATTCAGTTAAAATATGTTTAGGTTCAACACGATAGAGGAAGCGATAGAAGATATCCGAAATGGGAAAATGATCATTGTGGTGGATGATGAGGACCGTGAGAATGAAGGGGATTTCCTGATTGCAGCCAGAAGTGTTACCCCAAAGGTTATTAATTTTATGGCAAAAGAAGGCAGAGGCCTTATCTGTGCGCCCTTAATTGATACACGATGCCATGAGTTAAAGCTCGATATGATGGTTGTTGATAATACGACTTCACACGAAACGCCTTTTACCGTATCCGTTGATTTATTAGGTAAAGGATGCACAACAGGTATTTCAGCACAAGACAGAGCCAAAACGGTTCAGGCATTGATTGATCCAAAAACCAAGCCGGAAGATTTAGGAAAACCCGGCCATATCTTCCCCCTGAAAGCGCGTGCGGAAGGCGTATTAAGAAGAGCAGGCCATACCGAAGCAGCCATCGATTTTGCCCGATTAGCAGGTTTTGAACCGGCAGGTTGTATTGTAGAGATTTTGAATGAGGACGGAACCATGGCAAGGGTTCCTGATTTAATTAAGATCGCTGAAAAGTTTGAAATGAAATTGGTAACCATCAAAGATTTGATTGCTTACCGCTTAAATAACGAAACTTTAATTCAGCGAATTATTTCGGTTGATATGCCAACAAAATATGGAGATTTCATATTAACCGCTTTCAAACAAATTGATACCGGAGAAGAGCACTTAGTTTTGCAAAAAGGCAGCTGGACAGAAGATGAACCTGTTCTGGTACGGGTGCATTCCTCTTGCATTACGGGGGATATTTTTCACTCCATGCGCTGCGATTGTGGTGACCAGTTGCATAAGGCAATGGAAATGATAGAGAAGGAAGGCAAAGGAATGATTCTTTATATCAACCAGGAGGGGAGGGGCATTGGTTTAACTAATAAACTGAAGGCCTATAAATTGCAGGAACAAGGATTAGATACGGTTGATGCCAATATCCGGTTAGGATTTAAAATGGATGAACGCGATTATGGTGTTGGCGCACAAATTTTGAGGGAGATGGGCGTTCAAAAAATGCGTTTAATGACCAATAATCCAACCAAACGGGCAGGTTTAATCGGTTACGGTTTGGAAATCGTTGAAAATGTGGCCTTAGCTGTAAAACCCAATCCGCATAACAAGAAATATTTAGATACCAAACGGGATAAGATGGGGCATGAGATTGGTTTGGAAGTTAGTGGTGAAGCTAGAAATGAGACCCTTCGACAAGCTCAGGATGACAAATGAGATGAGAAATGTTTTTTCTCGCTTCTATGTTCTGCTTAAGGGATATCCAAAAACTTATGTGTTTGCAGACTTATTTTCCACCTGGGATTTTGTTTAACGTAATCAATTATCTGAGGCAATATTTTTGCAGATTGATCCCATTCGGGTTGCAGGTATAATTTGCAGGTCGGGTTTACCAATGATGCCTGTTTTTCGGCCCAGTCGAAATCGCTTTTGTTGAACACCACAATTTTTAATTCGTTGGCCTGACCCAAGACTTCCTGCAAAGGATATTTAAATTTTTTTGGCGAAACACAAATCCAGTTCCAATTGCCACTTAATGGATAGGCTCCTGAGGTTTCGATATTGGTTTCGATCCCCACTTCCTGTATTGTTTTGGTAAGTTGATCCAGGTTATGCATCAGCGGTTCACCTCCTGTTATCACCACCATTTCGGCTTTGGTTTCCTCTATCCATCTTTTCATTTCTGATATGGAAACCTGCGGGTGTTTGGATGCATCCCAGCTATCTTTTACATCGCACCAAACACATCCTACATCGCAGCCTCCCAATCTCAAAAAATACGCGGCCCTTCCACTGTGGTAACCCTCACCCTGTATGGTGTAAAAGTGTTCCATGAGCGGAAGACAAGCAGATTCAGGGTTTGGTTCAGGATTCATATATTAGAGGACTTTTGATGCGTGTGCGAATATAATGAACCGCTTACCGAATACTACTCACCGAATACAAATAATCATTAAATTGCAGTTTGTATTTTAGTCAAAGTCGTAAAGTCAAAGACCCATGAAAAATTTAACACTGCTACTATTTTTATTTTTTGCTATCAATTCCTTTGGTCAGGGTCATCCTCCCTGGGAAAGCCCTTTGAAAATGGCCTGGTCTGCAGATGGTACAAATTTTAATAACAACGCAATTTTTCAGGATTCATCGGGCGTTGCTTCAGCCATCCGGTGGAAAGGCGATACCCTCGTATGTGTGTTTCAATGGTTCAGGCAACCCAATCCTTCTCCAAGCTGGGATAGAGTTGCTGTTAAGTTTTCGTACAATGGAGGCATTAACTGGACCCCACCGACTCCCATAATAGTTATCGGGCTTCCGCCAAATTCACAAAGGCCGTTTGATCCAACCCTCGCGGTGCTCAATAAAGATAGTTTACGCATTTATTTTTCATCCAGTAATGGAATACCGGTTATGGGATTGGATTCGATCATCAATACCTATTCGGCCATAACAACCGATGGCGTTCATTATTTTTTTGAACCCAACGCACGGTTCGACCATCCCACTAAACCTGTTATTGATCCCGCAGCTATTTATTTTAACGGCATGTGGCATTATGCAGCCCCGGCAGGAGCTCCCCAGGATGGGGCTTATCATTGCACCAGTAATAATGGAATTAATTTTACGCAACAGGGAAATTATTTTTCGGATAATATGCATAACTGGACAGGTAATTTTATGGTAAACGCACCCGGAGAATTGCGGTTTTATGGAAGTGGTCAGCAAGTGTGGTTTAATACTTCGGCGAATGGTGGGGTTTGGCAGAATTATGTGAATACCAATGTGCAAGGAGGTGATCCTTCCGTTGTAAAATTAGCTTCGGGAAACTACTTAATGATCTATACCGGGCAACCTTATATTACGGGTGTTACCGAACCCCAAAATGATTTGAATCCCATTTTTATTTATCCAAATCCTTCAACAGATTTTGTTTCGGTATTTGGTCTGGAAGAGGAGTGGGCGTATATTATTTATTCAGTAAAAGGTGAGATTGAATCTGAAGGGGAAATTAATATTCAGGATAAAATAAATATATCGGTTCTCTCTTCAGGATTGCATTTTTTGAGTCTGAAATGCAGGAACCGGAGTTGTTTTTATAAATTGCTCAAATGGTAGTTGTAAAAATTGAAAATTGAAAATTGAAAATGGGGAAGGAGCTAAATATAGTCTAAACGGAATTAATTTCTTTGCACCGACTTTAGATAGTGCTCCATTTGCATGGCCAGGTTTTTGAGGTCTTTGTTGCTGCCGGTATCAATTAATGTTTCGTTATAGGAAAGTGCATGTGGGATTTGAGCGGCCATGCGGTATTTGGCTTTGCTTAAAGCCGAAATGGCCTGAATAGACAGGATGTCTTCAAAGGAAATATTCATTAACAAATCAAAATGCGTATCCATAAACCTACCGATCTTTACCGGGTCAGGTAAATTAAAAGGAGTAAGTCTCTCTTTCCAGAAATATTCAGACTGAATGTGAAGCTTTTTATTGAAAGGCAATGTCCTTGCATCTAAATAACCCAGCGTGAAAACCTTTTTCCCTTCCTCCCTCAGGTAATTTGCGAACCGAAGTATGGTGTCTTCATTGCTTTTTTCAGTTGCGTTGTAAACAATGCCAATTTCATGGATATTGTTAAATGAAGGCACTTCCACTTTTTTAGTAGTTTTTTTAATGCCTTTGTGAAGAAGGTATCTGCCAATGGTATTCTTTATGTTTTCAATTATTTTCATGAATGCAAAACGTAACTTTAGGTCTTCTTTTTGGTAAATTGTTGTATTTTTTTTGCAAGCTTAAAATAGAGAGTCTGATCAAAGATTTTTGAATCATTCGCGGCCTGATAGGTAAGGAAAATGCCAAGTGGAATAAAAATAAAGATGCCCAGCCACATTCCGCTCATTGGGCTCCAGACTAAAGTTTTTGAAGCTTTTTCTCCCGATAAAGAAACAATATGATAGCTTACATACATTAAAACTGATACCACGATGGGTAAGCCAAATCCACCTTTTCTGATAATCGAACCTAATGGAGCACCAATAAAAAACAAAACGATACAAGAAATAGATAATATAAATTTACGATGCCATTCAATCTTGTGTCGCGCTCTGAGCAAGGTTAAATCTTTGTATTCGTTGATACTGTATTCGACAATATTTTTTACGCTTCGGGTATTATTAAGGGCAAGGCTATAGATACCGGCAGCATCCAAACTTGCAAAATGACTGGTAATATCGGGTTCCCTGGTTTTAACTAAAATAGGTTTCAGTTTCTTTATCTGTCCGCTGCTGTCGGTTATTAAGCGGGTAAAATAATAATATGGGTAAATAAAACCCGATAATTCATTTAATTTATATTGGCCCACTTTGTCGAGTGAATCACCGGCACTTTGAAGTTCCAGAATATTGAGCATTTCCCAATGGTGCTTAAAGAGGTTCTCATCGGTTCTGTTAAATTTAAAGCTATTCAAATTAAAAGCTATTCGTTCTTCCAGAAAAGCAGTTGTAGTGTGTTGCTGCGACTGATAATATCCCTTCTGTTTTTCCATTTCTTCGTAACGGGCACCTTCATGCAGGGTCAGAAACAGGTATCGTTTATCATCGCTCATCGACATATTTCCCCTTTTAGCATAAATGATTACCGGATGCAATTGACTTTCACGCAAATCATAGATTACGATATCCTGAAGTTCCTGTGTTTTTTTGTCCTTTTTCCCCACTCTAAGTGTAATTCCGGGTATGTCCTGACTAAAAACACCCTCTTTGATAGTTAAGGCAGGCTTTTGTTGCCTTACATCATATAATAAAGATCCTCGCTTGAGATTGGCTTCAGGGATTAAAATATTTGATACAAAAAAACCGAAAAGGGCAATAACGGTCAATACCCAATAGATGGGCTGAAACATTTTCCAGATTGAAATGCCGGATGCCTTGGCGGCAACCAACTCATAACTTTCGCCCAAGTTCCCGAAAGTCATGATGGAAGAAAGAAGTACAGAAAGGGGCAAAGCCTGAGGAATGAGGCTTGCAGAAAAATAGAACATCAGCTCGGCAATTACCGTCCATTCTAATCCTTTGCCTATAAGTTCATCCACATAAAGCCAGATTACCTGCATCATTAAAATCAACATCACTATTAAAAATGTTGGGATTAAAGTAGATAAGTAGCTTCCTAAAATTAGTTTATTAAACTTCTTCACGCTTGATACGGTATGATGAACCGGGAACAAAAATGGGCAATTTATCTGACAATTATTGGAAAAGAGCTAATTTCTGATGCTTACTATCTGAAACCAATTCGGGTTCAGAGCAAAAAAATCCGACAATATCATAGAAAATATTATCGGATTTTAACAATTTATTCTGGCAAGTTATTGCTAGCCCCCCAGCAAGGTACGCAGTTCATGCACCTGATTTTCCCATAGCAGTGTTGCATTAACTTCTTCGCTGGGATCCACAAAATCAACTACTACCAATGCCACGTCATCTGTTAATTCGTCCTGTTGAATTTCAAATTCAAAATACTCATCGGGATGAGAATCTTTCCAACGAAATTTAATTCCTTTATTGACTGTTTTCTTAATCATTTCAGCAATGTTTTCATCGCCATCCCATTTAAATTTGTATAAATTATTGTAAATATCAACATCATTACAGAACCATTGTGAAAGGCCGGATGGTGAACTTATGTAATTGAAGAGCATGGCTGGAGATGCCTTAATCTCAAATTCCATTCTAATTTTTTTTCTTATAGTCTTAATCATTATTCAGATGTTATCATTCATCCACATTGGCAAATATAATTTTTTAAGCCACTTAGCCAACTTTTTTTTAAACATTTATCCTTTGATTTTGTGATTTCAGCAAAAAAGCCCGATTTAGAAGTAAATTATTCCTGTAATAGGCTGTAATAAAGGGTAAAATTAATTAAGACGGGATTAAAGATTATTTTTTTTGAGTGTAAACCCAAAAGTAGTTCCAACACCAATACTGCTTCTAACATTTACGGCCTGCTTATGTGCTTCAATAATGTGTTTTACGATGGCTAAACCCAGCCCGGTTCCACCTTCCAGTCCTTCGCGCACCCGACTTTTGTCAACCCGGTAAAATCTTTCGAAAACTCTTGGGAGATGTTCTTGTTCAATCCCTTCCCCATTATCGGCGATTTCTATTAATATATTTTCATCCATATCATAATAGGCGGCCAGTACGGTTCCGTTTTCCTTTCCGTATTTAATGGAATTGGCCAGGAGGTTTACCAATACCTGCCGGATATGATATTTGTCGGCGTAAACAAAAAAGGACTTATTGCATCCTTCTTTGATCAGCATAGAGATATTTTTCTGTTTAGCTTTTGCTTCCAGTTGTTCATAAACATCCTTTACCAGTAAATTGATATCGAAACTTTCCATTTCCTTCAGATGTTCTCCACTTTCTAATTCTGAAATGGTCAGCAAATCTGCTACCAAATCACTTAATTTATCCGCACTTTTAGCAGCTTTCTGAAGAAATCTCATATTTACATCCGGATCATTAATGGCTCCGTCAATTAGCGTGTGAATGTATCCCTGAATATTAAAAATCGGCGTTTTTAATTCGTGAGAGACATTGCCCAGAAAGTCTTTCCTGAAATCATCCAGGCGCTTTAACTGGTCAATTTCAGTGCGATAATCATGAGCCCATTGGATCACCTCCTTTGACATTTCTAATATGGGATCTTTGCTTCCGTCAAAGTTGCCTATAATGGCATTATATTTTTTAGTTTTCAGACTGTGTATGGTTTTGTAAATGAGCTTTATTTTTCGGTATATATAAAACTCGAGTGTATAGAAAAAAACGAAAAAGGACAAACCAAAACAAATCCAAAAAAGGATCAGCGCATTTACGGGTTCTCTGTTATTTAATAAAAGGGAAACCGCACCCAATACCAAGGAAAGGATAAAGGAAATTAAAATAGCTAAATATACAGGTTTCGGGTTTCTGATCATGACTCAAATTTATAACCAACCCCTTTTATCGTACCAATACAGGAATCGCCTAATTTTTCCCTTATTTTGCGGATATGAACATCAATGGTACGATCCACTACTACTACATCATCGCCCCAAACTTTTTCTAAAATTTGTTCGCGGGTAAAAACTTTACCCGGTTTACTTGCCAATAAAAAAAGCAACTCAAATTCCTTACGTGCCAGTTGAACTTTCTGGTGGTCGCGGTAAACCATAAAGAATTCCCGGTCTATTATTATGTTTCCAATAATTAATTTGTCTGGAATCATTTCTTTATCCCTTCTTCTCAGAATTGCACGGATACGGGTTAACAGAACTGCGGGTTTTATGGGTTTGGTTATATAATCGTCTGCACCTGCCTCGAATCCTTCTATTTCAGAAAAGTCTCCCGAACGTGCAGTTAAAAAAACCACAAAGATATCAGCCAGATCAGGGTCTGACTTGAGTTGTTTGCAAGTTTCAATGCCATCCATCACCGGCATCATCACGTCCATTAAAATTAAATCAGGTTTGTTTTTTTTTGCACTGAAAATTCCGTCTTTACCGTTTTGAGCCAAAAAAACGTGATAGCCTTCTTTCTTTAAATTGTATTCAATAAATTCAAGAATATCTGCTTCATCGTCGATTACCAATATTTTTATCTGATTTTTCATTTATATCTTTAGGTTGTAGGGGTTTAGGCTGTAGGTGTTTAGGCTATAGGTATTTAGGCTGTAGGTTATTCGGTTGTTAGCAAATCTGCCTATCCACCTAAACCCCTATAGTCTATTTACCTTAATTGCCTACCTGCCTAATAGCCATAGAGTTCTTTCAATTTTGCGTTAAGGTCTTTTTCTCCCAGATTTTTTGCTATAATCCTTCCTTCCTTATCAACTAAAACGGTGTAAGGAATGGCTTCAATATTATATTGTTTAACAACGGAGGAATTCCATTTCATTAAGTCTGAGCCATGATTCCACGTTAATTTATCTTTGTTGATGGCACTGATCCAGGCCTCACGGTTATCATCGAGACTTACTCCAAAAATATCGAATCCCTTTGTCTTATACTTGTTATAGGCAGTAACATTAATTGAGTTCGCATCCCGACAAGGTTTACACCAGCTTGCCCAAAAATCTATCAGCACATTTTTGCCTTTCAGTGACGACAGGGAAATGTTTTTTCCAAACGGATCATTTAATACAATATCCGGAGCGATTTCTCCAATAGCTGTTTTTTTCAACTCCTCCACTTTTTGGTGCAATTGAATGGCATATTTTGATTGAGAATACTTGTCAAATAATTCTTTATCAATCTGGTTTAAAAAATCATAATCGATTTCAGGTAAAAGAAAACTAACCGCAAAATAAGCTACAAATGAATTTTTTATGGAGTTCACATAATCTTTTATTGCACTCTTTTGAGCTTGTTGTACACTGTCAAATTCGTTCCGGATCAGGATTTGTGTGTCGGAAGGAATATCTATGTTCTGGTAGGCTGCAAATTTGGTTTGAAGCGACTGCATGGCTTTCATAAATCCTGCATTGATGTTGTAAAGCTGTTTTAATTCTTCATTTTCTTTGGGTCCGCTTACGGTGTAATTATCTAATTTATTCAAATCAATATTTACATTGAAATTTGAACTAGTGTCCACCAATAGAACAATATCTCCTTTTTCTAAACGGAGTATGCAAAAAGTTCTTTCCTGTAAATGGCCTTTAAGTGAAAAGCTGCCATCCGGATTTAGATTTGCCGTATCCATTAGGATCAATCCTGTATTGGTAAGTTCTTGTAAACTAACCTGTTTCAACGTTCCGGCATTTACTAATTTCCCACTAATAACGAAGCCTGATTTTTCTTCCTGGTTTTTATTACAGGAAAAGAAGAACAAGAATCCAATCGCGAGCATTAGGGTCAAAAAATTTTTATTGCGTCTCATATTATTATGTTTTTTCTGTGGTTTATTTATGTAATCAAATGATAATTTTCATTTCAAGGGTCAGTTGGAAACAATTTTCTTTGAACCGATTAATTCATCGTAACCAAGCATTAAGTTGCGGCAATATACTAAAATCATATACTCGTTCTCGGTTTGAGCGTGATTCCCTTCCAATAGCGTTTCATCTGCTAATCCCTGCTCATTTTTTTGCGCATAGCAATATTCGTATCGCCCCTGTTTCAGAGGAACCTCCAGGTCGTAACGTAGGCGGTTTTTGTTATAGTACATTTTGAATTCAGGTTGAAGCCTCCAATCCGTAAATTCACCAAAAACGTAAACTTCGGCATCCTCAGGTACACCCATTGCTGCCGAGAGATAAAAGTTTACATAGGCATAATCGCCATCAACGTCTGAATTGTTGCCTTCTTTATTAAATAATATTCTTTTGCCGTTAAAATCAGCATATTGAAAATACTGGTTGGCACCCCTGCTTTCATCGTAGTTTAACATCACATGTACAACGGTATCGGTAATTTTGCTTCTCACATTGGCACTGAACTGGCGCAGATTTCTGATATCAAAATACCTGAATTCATTTCCCCCGTTAAAAAGAGTTTTATCCAGGTAGTTATAATCCAATTTATTATTGGTAACAAATTGCGGAGCTAAACCTGTAATGGCATTATCCCAGCGGCTGTTTTGCATAATCACAATTTTTACATCCTGCAAGGGGTTTACCACCTGGCTTGGATTTATGGTGACCGTAAATTGAATCTCCTGTTTTGAAAATCTGCTTTCGGCTAAAGTTGCCGGGCGGGCAAAACCTTCTATCATCGTTGAATTATTTAAAACAATCAGCCTGCGGCTTAACAGCAAATCCTCTTCATCAAAGTTGCGGTAAATTTTTATGAGGTAATTACCTGCTATTTTCAACTTCATATTATCATTAGGCAAATTGAGGTTGTAATGCACGAATTTAACATAGGTATTGGTCGAAAAACTGATATCAGTAATATTGTCAAACGTCAAACCAATGATATATTCATTTTGGTTCAAACGGGTAGGTTCCCAATTGGCATTGCAATGGATTAGGGTATATTGCAGGTTTTCTGAGCCAACCCCCAACTTATCAAAACTTAGTTTTAACTGTTCAGAGCTGTTTAATGAAATGATGGGATACCGGTCATCTGTATTTAGTTTTGTCAGGGTAACACTATTGACGCTGCGGTCGAAAATGGCATTTTCGTTTGACTTAACCTGTGCCTGAGCGAAGGAAGTCATTGAAAAAATTAGTAGAAAAACAGTTAAGATTTTTTTCATCAGGCAAGATTAACGAAAAACATTGAAAAATAATTCGCATAATATGGAAGGCATAAATGATATTAAAATGAAAATTTCATAAAAAAACAATTTAATTTGAAGGAATGAAAATTTTAGGAATTATCCCAGCACGATATGCCAGCACCCGTTTTCCGGGAAAACCGCTGATCAATATTCTAGGAAAAAGCATGATTCAAAGGGTTTATGAACAGACCATATTGGCCTCGAAAATAGATAAAGTGATTATTGCCACCGATGATCTAAGAATTGCCGAACATGTTCAATCTTTTGGTGCTGAATTTGTAATGACCGAAAAGGACCACCCAAGTGGAACCGATCGTTGTTATGAGGCTTTTCAAAAATCAGGGAATAGCTTTGATTATATAATTAATATTCAGGGAGATGAACCCTTTATCATTCCTGATCAGATCAATCAATTGGCAGAAGTCTGCGATGGTAAAACCGAAATCGCCACGCAGATGATCCCCGTGAACCGTGCCGATATATTATTCGACCCGGGAGAAGTTAAAATTGTGATGAACCAAAAGCGGGAGGCATTGTACTTCAGCCGGATGGTAATTCCATTCATCAAAGGGGTACCCGAAAATAAATGGCATCAACATCATTCCTATTTCAGGCATGTGGGTTTGTATGCTTATAGAAAGGATATTTTAGAGGCTATTACGAGGCTTCAACCCTCAAGCCTTGAGAACGCCGAAAGTCTGGAACAACTAAGGTGGTTAGAAAATGGGTTTACCATAAAATTGGTTCAAACCGAATTTGAAAGCCATTGTATTGATGTGCCTGAGGACCTTGAAAAGGTTCTGAAAATTATGGGGCATGTATAAATTGCAGATTACAGATTACAGATTACAGATTACAGATTAAAGTTTGCAGATTACAGATTGCAGATTACAGGCTTCGGCATACAATTCAAAACCCATAGAAATTAAAATCGGCTGGCATTCTTCACATTATCCGATAATATTTCCCATTCTTCTATTTCACCATCTACTAATTTGAAAGTTGAATGAATATCAAATGTCGATTTTAATTTGAGTTCTTTGTATTTATGATAATCTCTTTTTTTAAGTTTATATAACAGATGTTCTACTTCATAATTCACCTGACCGGTCGTAACCGGCACCTTGCATTTTTTGAATGTCCAATTAATTTTTCGTTTGTCGAAATTGTAATTTCTATTTAAGGCTTCATGGTAAACCTCACTCAAGTATTGATTAATTAATTCAAGGGGATATTTTGCTTTCTTGAAACGCTGTAATTGAGGATGGTTTTTATACCCTTTGGTCTTGCCTTCTAAAACGTGTTTGGCTAATAAGGTTTCTCTCCATAATGCAACCAGGCCCTTAGCGTCTAAATATTTTGGATGTAATGACCAGATTCTCATTTGGTGTTTTCTGCTAATAAATTAACTAATGCCTCTTTAAAGTTAGGAAATTTAAATTTGTAACCGGCGGTTGTAATTTTTTCTGATGAAACTCTGCTTCCTTTTAAAAGCAATACCGACATTTTCCCAAATATTATTTTCATTATAATCGTTGGAATATTAGGAAACCAAAAAGGTTTTCTAAGCACATGAGCTAATGTCTCGGTAAAATCTCTGTTTGTCTTGTGGTCAGGTGCTACAGCATTATAAGCTCCTTTCATTTGGGTGTCCTCAATTGCTTTAATGTAGATGTCGCATAAGTCTTCAATATGTATCCAGGGTAAGTATTGCCTGCCATTACCGATGGCTGAACCAATTCCTAAATTAATGGGTGTTATCATTTTTGCCAATGCACCTCCATGTTTAGCCAGAACAACACCCGTCCTGATTTTTACTACCCTTATTCCCAATTCCTCAAATCTATCTGCAGATTGTTCCCATTGTTGGCAAGTCTCTCCAAGAAAGTCATTGGCAGGTGCATCTGTCTCAGAAAAGATCTTATCTGTTGAAATTGTTCCGTAATATCCAATTGCTGATGCAGAAATAAATGCTTTTACTTGGTTTGTATTTTCTTTTAATTTTTCAAAAATCAATTGTGCAGATTTAATACGGCTGTCAATGATTATTTTTTTTCTTTCAGCTGTCCATTTGCTTTCACTGATGTTAGCCCCTGCCAGATGAATTATATAACCGGCTTTTTCAATGGCTTCTTTTTCAATTTCATTTTGGCTTATGTCCCAAGTATAAGTGGTTATTTCGGAACCCTTTTGACTTGCTCTACCAAGTATAGCAACGGAATATCCTTTGTCTTTTAATTTTTTACAGAGAAACCTTCCGACAAGACCTGTGCCACCAGTAATTAATATTGTCGCCATTATGTTTTATCGGTTGAGGCTACCAGAAGGTGGCGGATTTCGCAAATGCCCATTCGGGAAACCTCATAACAAACATAAGCAAATTTGTCCAGCGAAATGCAAGCCCGCCACTTTATGGTAGCCTTTGTTAAAGGTTGAGCATTTTCACTGTCCAATGGGTTTAAGACCGCTTTTTTCAATACGAGTTGCTATATATTTTTTCAATTCTTCAAAAGTCATATTGGATGTTTCGGAGCTAATTTTGTCCCGAATTTCTCGCATCATTTTTACTGAGTCAAAAGTTTTTTCTTTTTTATTCGTTTCCATAATTTATAAGGTCTTTAGGACTTCTGATTTCTATCATCGCAAAACCGAGTCGCAAGTTTACTGAGTTGTATCCTTTAATTCTCTCCAGATTAACTATATGTTTAAAGTTCCAACTTGCCAATACATCTACTCGATTGATGGTCGCCAATGCAATATGTCGGCAGTCCTCTAAACTGGTCTTGCCTACAACTTTTTCGGAAACATACATGTCCGCTAATTTAATCGCTTCTTCTGATAATGAAACACGTTCAAATTTGTCTGAACCGTATTTACGCAAAAGTTCTTTAACATGAGTTGGTGCATCAATTAATTCAAGGTCGAGCAGGTCCGAAATAACGAAGATAATTTCATTATTTTCCAGTCGTTGAAATAACTGAATTGTAGCCTCTTTGAATTCTTCGTCAAAGTAACCGCCTACTACAGAGGTGTCGATATAAATACGCTGTTTCACAATTCAAATATACAAAATTTAAAGTCAAGATTAAAAGGTCACGAATTTTCCATATTGCCTTACCTTTAACGGTTGATTCTTTCCGTTTTTAGCTTTATATAAATCTTTGTGAGCCATTTATTTTGTCAATTCGTTAAGGTGTAAAGTTAAGTTTTAAAACCATTTTGTCTCGAAAGTTTCAGTCTAATTGTCAACGGTCTAATTGTCGGGTGGTGGGTGGGATTTGGGCTAAGACAACATTTCTGTCCATGTCTCAAGTGTATTTGTATACTCAAACTTCGCTTGCTCCTTTGCGTCATCTATTGAGTCATGGTAGGTGTCCGTTATCGAGTCCCAATTGTCGTTACAACTAAAGAGGTAATAGCCCTGGTCATTGTTGTACTTACAAATTGCCAGTCCATTAATTTTCTCCACGAGTTGTCCTCCAACAATATGTTTAGTTTTTCCAGTCTTTGCGTGTCTGTCGTCAATTACGGTGTAGAGCAAAGTCGTAGCACCACCTATTATTTTCGGAACCTGTACCATTGTCCACTTTTGTCTTGTCAGTCCGTTATTAAATTGTCAGTCGTGATGTCATTTCATTAAGCATTGCACCCAACGGCAGAGTGTGAAAAAACCTATCCACATTCCGGTTGGTAAAACTTGCTATAATAATTGGTAAAAGCAAATTTATCCTGATGTATTTTTGTAGTACAAAAACAACAGATGGAATACATATCCACCGCAAACCGTACCCAGCTTGAATTTAATTGCCTTGAGGATCTGATAGAAAAGGATAATGCTGTTAGATTTATTGAAGTATTTGTTGAGAAACTGGATTTGAATCAATTGCAATTTTCGGTTAAGGAACTCAAAGAGGAAGGCAGACCTTCTTTTAATCCAAAGCTGCGCATTGCCCGTGCCTGACTGAAACGCAAAAATGATGGTTACATGTAAACGAATTTTGCAAATAATTCATCCAAATAAGAGGGATTCAAATGGAGTTAATCAATTCCGGACCTCACAAATTTTGTTAAGCGTTAACAATAATTCAACGCAAACCCCATAGAATTTAAAATCGGCTGAAAAGCCCCACACGAGCGCGTGGTTCTGTTCAACACAGGGTTCATGGCTTGTCCTGCGGACACCAGGAACCCTAGCTGTTGCCAGCAGTGTTTCTTTTGTCTGTCGTTATGTTGTCCGCTGTGAAGAAGTTGTCCACCCGCACAAAATACTTTTAGGTTGTTGTGTTGTTTCCTCTTCCCAACATCCAAGCAGCAACTGCACCAGAGATAGTTAATGTTGTCGTGCTGCAAGCCAAGTCGGCAATTGCTCCCGCAGTTGTAAAATTGTTTGTTGATGCCAACAAGCCAAAATCCACAGTGCATAATAAAAGAAAAGCAAAAACAAAACCCGATTTAAGTCCCTTAGCAAATGTCCTTGCACCCGACCATTGAATTACTGTGGTCAGAAGAAAACCTAATGCTAATGCTGAAAGGACAACAGCCCACCAAATCATTTGGTCTTCTGGTCTGTAAAGTTGTTTCATAAATTCTTCCGATACTGCGGGATGTGTTTGAAAGAAATCCTTTAAAAAAACCACAAAGACAATTGCGTTAAGAATAAAGGCAACTACTGCTGTCGCAAGCGATGTTAACAGAAATTTTTTTGTCATAAATTATAATTTTAGTTTTCCTACTCTTATGGCTTTTCGGTGTCTCCCGTTTTTTAGAGTGGTTGCTGTTCCACTTTTATTTTTGTCAACCGAAACAGTTGTCCGCTTTGTTGAGAGATTGTCTGTAGGTCGTTTAACATTGCTGGCAACGGTTTTCGGCTTGGCGAAGTGGCGAATTTCGGAGCTCAAATGTTCAATTCAGCACTGAACCAGCCATTTTGCCAAACCGATGTTAGCGGTTCGTTGTTTTTCTTTGTCTATATCCAACCTAATTCTTTTACCGTCATTTCACTTTCAATTGCGCCTGTATGCAAAGTTGCTTTTGGTTCAAAGAGAAGGTTAAATACAATTTCTCCGTTTGTATGTGGTCTGTGTTCAACACCTTTTGGAACAATTAGGATTTCTCCTTCCTTAATTTCAACTGTTCTCCCATCTCGAAAGTCCATTAAGAGTGTCCCTTTAAATACCATAAAAAGTTCGTCTTCGTTCTCGTGGCTATGCCAAACAAAGACGTTTTTAAATTTACAAAGCTTTACATATTGTCCATTAAGTTCTCCAATAATGTGAGGAGTCCATTGCTTTTCGAACAGTGAAAACTTCTCCATAATATTGATAGAATTGATTTCTTGCATATTCTTTATTTTTAAATGTTATTCTCTTTGACTTTTTTGGGTGTCGTTTTACAATGACCGCTAACGGCAGAGTGTGAAAAAACTCAAAATGAAAGCCTTTATATTTCAATATTACAAAATTTCACAGATACCCATCCGCATATTTTATTCTCATGAATTAGTTTTTTCACAACCTGACGGATTGCAGCTACAAGAAGTTGGCGATTTCGAAGCACTAAACTATCTGCCACCACTGAACTTGAGACGAAGTACAAAGCTTCATGTGACAACTGAACCGCCAATTTCTTGTAGGTGCTGTTATGCATTCGTACTAAAAATTTGATTATTGGTTCAACAAGAAGCTTCTATTATTTTCATTGGTGACTTAGTTGGAATAATACGATTTAGTTTCAGTCCGGCCGATTCAAATAATATCTTAAATTCTTGTTCAGTCCGCTCAGCACCTCCTAACATTACCTGCATGTGCAAATCATAAAATACTGACATTAAGGTGTAAGGTTCTTCAATAACTTGCTCAACAAGTAATATCTTACCGCCAGTATTAAGACTTTTCCGACAACCTGCAAGTATTCGCACAGCATTTTCGTCATTCCAATCATGAACAATCGTTTTCAGAACCATGCAGTCTGCGGTCGGTATTGAGTCGAAGAAACTTCCACTAACTATTTCAACTCTATCTGATAGGTCTTTTAAAACATTCTCTTTTAGTGCACTATCTATGTCGAAGAGTATTCCCTTTGAATGGAGCGATTTCTCAAGTATAGATTTTAGTAAGAAGCCCTGCCCCCCACCCACATCACATATTTTATCGAAAACGCTAAAGTCGTATGCTTCAGCCACCATCGGAGCAACCATGGTTGTCAACGTTGTCATGTAATTATTGAATGGTTGTCCATATTCCTGATTGGTATCAAGAAATTGAAAAAATGGCTGCCCAAAAACATTGTCGAAAGCAGAATCGCCTGTTTTCAAGCAATGTTCAAAATTCAACCAACTATCCCGCCATGGGGGTAAACTTATAAAATTTGCTGAACTATATAAACTGCCCGGAGTGCTCTTCAAAAAGCACTTGCTTACTTCTGTAAGGGAATATTTTTTGTCAGCTATGTTTACCAATCCAATAAATTCAGCATAACGTAATGTTCTTGCTAAAACATTTTTGTTCAATTTGCATTTTTCTGCAAGGTTATCAACTGAATTGATTCCCGAATCAATTGTTTCAAGTACGTCATTTCGGATAAGCGCTGACAGGACGAATGAATTCATCATTCCTCCTAAAATCTGAAATGCTCGAATTGGTGCTGGTGTTTGATTTTCCATTTTATCTCCTTTTTTATTGTTTTTACTCAAATTTATTACTTCCCGATGTTTCTTAAAATTAATTTCTGACAGTCGGTTTGTGGTAGCTCTGTCACCTTTCATGATGCATAACGGT